>NZ_CP023344.1:623125-1246250 GCF_002310495.1 Nibricoccus aquaticus
GACTGGAACGGCAAAATCCTCGCCGACTTCGGCATCGAGGAACTCGTCCCCTTCCTCCAAGCGCGCAACGTGAAGCTCGAAGACAGTTGATCGTCCACCGCCTCTGGCGCGGGTCGCAAACGTCGTCCCGCGCCATTCGTTTCAAACCTGTCTCACCGATCACCGGCGAGTGCGGTTTCCGTCAGGAGGATGACGTCTCGTTTTGTTTCAGGGCTGTTGGTCGCACGCCCGCATTCAGCGATCAATCGCGCCACCGCGTGTACGCGCTTCGCGTAAACCGGATGCCGCACATATTCACTCAGCGGCAGCTCAAGACGCTCGCACCACGTATCGGCACCATAGCTCCCGGGTAGATTGAACCGTTGCGCGATGCCGAGCAGATCGCTGCTCATCACCACCGCAAGATGACATGGCGTGCGAAACAGCGTGCGCATCAACGCCTCCAGCAAAGCCTCATTCAAGGTATCCGGCGCTGCCTCCGTCCACCCGACCAGTTCGAGCAGGTTCTTCAGATCAACCGCCGCATTTCCCTCGGGATCTTTTTTAGCTCTCGTGATCATCCCTAGGTATTGCGCCGCGAGTGGGGCCTGATCGTGGTTCGCAAAAGCCACGAGACTCAGTTTCCGCAACGATTCGATAGGCGGCAGCGAACGATCAGCCCTGCGGTCGAAATGCGGGAACGTCAGATTCGCCAGCGAAAGCGCTTCAAGTGTGCGCTTCATGTAATCCGCAGGCTCACCCAGAATTTCCGCGACGAGGTGCATGTCGCCTGCCTCCCGCTGGATGACCGAGATGATCTCCCGTCCCTGCAGCTCATTCATCTTCGCACCTGCCGCGTCGCCATCCGGCCCGGGCACGTAGCGCGGCACGCGCCCTCCCGTGCGTTGCTTCACCTCCTCCTCCGTGTACTTCGCAAACTCCGCGTGCTTCGCACCGCCCGGCCAAGGAAACATATAGGCGCGAAAATACCCGCGCAGATGATCCACGCGGCACGCATGGAAAAACTGTTTCTCGCTGGCGATCCGCCCACGCAACCACTCGAAGTTCGATGACCGGTGATTCTCCCAACGATAAGCGGGCAATCCCCAGTTCTGCCCCCAGCGCTCGGAATCCTTGTTGGCATCCTGCGTCCCGATCGGCGCCGACCCGACGTTCCACTCCAAGTCGAAAAGCTCCGGCTGCGCCCACACATCCACGCTACAACGACCGACGCCAAACGACATTTCCCCCATGAGGAAAACGCCATTCTCCTCCGCATACGCCTTCACCGCCCGCCACTGCCGCCAAGCCACCCACTGGATAAATTCAAAACCCTCCCGCGCATGATCGATCCGCGCACGATCCGGATGCCGCGCCAGCCAGGCATTCGCACCGCTCAACGATTGATGCTCCGGACGCCACTCGGTCCAGTTCGGGTTACCCTCGTATTCACGAATCAAAACACGAAACAACGAGTAAGCCGGTAACCAAGATGCGTTGTCCCTCTGAAACTGGCTGTACTCCGCCAGCTCCTCGTCCGATGCCTCGCCTGCCCGAAACACATGATGCGCCGCGAGCAGGATATGGATTTTCAGAGGGAAAACGGAATTATGGCGCACCGTGCTCTCGCGCAGCTTCTCAAGCCACGACTCTGGAGCCGCCGTCCGGATCATCTCTGCGCTCAGCCCAGGCACATCCTGCTCGGTCAACGCCACGAACGCCGGCGATAGCGCACGCGAACTGATGGCGTTGTACGGACTGTGATCTCCCACCGTTTCGTGGATCGGCAAAAATTGCAGCAGCGCGAATCCCTGCTGCGCGCAAAATTGGATCGCTTCCTTCATGGCGAGCGTGTCACCCACGCCAAAGTCCTTCGCGTGGCGAAGTGCGAAGACCGGCACCAGCAAACCCGCTATCCGTTTGTGAGGATTGAGACGTGTCATGAGTGACCGCCTTCGCATCGGGAATGCCAGTACGCAGGCTGCCCGCGCATTCACTCTCACGAGTGAACGCCTTCACTTGCCCAGCCGGAAAAGAACCGCGTTTTGCCAGACTGTTTGCCTCAGCGAAATGCACTTTGCCTCCGGACCTCACTGATCGTCACGCGCCATCCGCTGATTTCCCCCGTGCAACTCTGCACCGCGCGTCACTTGGCCCGCCGCAAGCAAACCGTCACGGCATGGCACACTCCCTGACTCCCGAAAAAAGCACCGACATTCACGCGGGCGTGGACGTGAAAAAGAAAACGACCCGCGTGAATATGACGATCATCTTGGCCGTCCTCGTCTTCTTCGCGCTCGGAGCAGCCTTGGTTATCAAGGTTGCGAAAAACCCTCCGCAAACTCCCGAAGAAGTCAGCCCGCTGAAACCCTGACCACAGTCCACACAACGTCATCATCACGGCAGCACTGAATCCCATGCAAATCTACAAAGACACTCTCGTCGGAAAAGTGGCCTTCGTCACCGGAGCGGGTTCCGGCATTGGCCGCGCCACGGCAAAACTCCTCGCCTTCGCCGGAGCGCGCGTGGCACCGCTCACCCGAAACCGTGAAGACTCCGATAGCATTTGCGCCGAAATCCGCCACGGCGGCGGTGAAGTGCTTCCGGTAATCGGCGATGTTTCCAAGCCCTCCGAAATCGATGCCGCCGTTGCCGCCATTCACTCCACTTGGCAGAAGCTCGATATCGTCGTCGCCAACGCCGGCATCAACGGTCTCTGGGCTCCTATCGACGAAATATCCGTCGAGGAATGGACCAAGACCATGACCGTTAATTTAACCGGCACCTTCGTCACGTTAAAGCCTTCTCTCCCGCTCCTCAAAGTCAGCGGCGGCTCCGTCATCATCGTCTCTTCGGTCAACGGCACCCGTATCTTCAGCAATCCCGGCACCGCCGCTTACGCTGTTTCCAAAGCCGGCCAGGCCGCCTTCGCCAAAAAAGCCGCTATCGAGCTCGCCCAGCACCGCATCCGTGTAAACGTCATCTGCCCCGGCTCCATCTCCACGCGTATCGACGACAGTGTGACGCACAAGGATCTCGATCACATCAAAATCGACGCCTCATACCCCAAAGGCACCGTTCCGCTGACCGAGGGCCAGCCGGGAACCGCAGGCCAGGTCGCCCAGCTCATCTGGTTTCTCGCTTCCGACGCGTCCAGTCACATCACCGGCACTGAAGTCTTCATCGATGGCGGAGAATCTCTCCTGATGGGCTGATTCAGTCCGGGGGCTTTCCGCCGTCTACCGCTGCTTTCGCGGACCAGTCTTCTTTTCGTTCTCCGAGCGGGAAACCACCTGTCGCGCTTCATCGTCTGAACCGGCCGACTGTTCAAATAGACAAAGCGACCGCGCCATCATCGTGAATTCCTGGCCCGCCTTGCATGAGGTCGGCTCCTGCAAGAATCCCGCCTCATCCGCAGTGTTCAGAAGAAGCCGCCACTCGACGCCCGGCTTTCCCGGAAGACAGATCGCGAAGTCCTCATGGTGCGCGTTGAAGAACATCAGGAAGGTATCGTCCTTGATCGGATTGCCGAAAAAATCCCGCACCACGAGCGAGTCGCCATTGAGCATCACGCCAAGAACTTTCGCGAACTCCGCTGCCCACGAAGCATCGTCCATCTCCACGCCCGCGGCATTCACCCAGGTGATGTCTTTCACGCCCTCTCCCCGCAGATCGCGTCCTTGGAAAAAGCTCGGCTGGCGAAAGATCGGGTGCTCATGCCGCAGCTGGATCAACGTGCTCGTGTAGTTGAACAGCTTTTTCGCGTGCTCGTCGCGCTTCCAGTCGAGCCAGCTGATCTCGTTGTCCTGGCAGTAGGCGTTGTTGTTTCCCTGCTGCGTGGCCCCGTATTCATCTCCTCCACGCAGCATAGGCACGCCCTGAGAAAGAAACAGCGTCGCGAGGAAGTTGCGCTGGAGCCGGCGGCGGACTTTCAAAATGTCCTCCGGTGCATCGAGGCCTTCATGCCC
The DNA here is from genome assembly GCF_002310495.1 of Nibricoccus aquaticus. Lineage (GTDB taxonomy): Bacteria > Verrucomicrobiota > Verrucomicrobiia > Opitutales > Opitutaceae > Nibricoccus > Nibricoccus aquaticus. Next base: position 627,073 of record NZ_CP023344.1, read on the forward strand.
CCAGTTCCAGGCATGGTTGTTGTTGTCCCCGTCCTTGTTGTCTTCGCCGTTGGCTTGATTGTGTTTTTCGCTGAACGAAACGAGATCACGCAGCGAGTAACCGTCGTGCGAGGTGACGAAGTTGATGCTGGCCGAAGGCGTTTTGCTGCTGCTCTCGTAAAGATCGGAACTGCCGCAAAGCCGGTAAGCGAAATCGCGCGTTAATCCGCTATCGCCCTTCCAGTAACCGCGCAGCGTATCCCGGTAGCGCCCATTCCACTCGGCCCAGAGCGCGGGGAAATTCCCCACCTGATAACCGCCCTCGCCGACGTCCCACGGTTCGGCGATCAGCTTCACTTGAGAGATGATCGGGTCTTGATGAATCACGTCGAAGAACGACGACAGCTTGCTCACTTCGTGAAGTTCACGCGCGAGTGTAGCCGCCAGATCGAAACGAAACCCATCCACATGCATCTCGGTGACCCAGTAGCGCAGACTGTCCATGAGCAGCTGGAGCATGCGCGGGTGCGGGATGTTCAGCGTGTTTCCCGTGCCCGTGTAATCCATGTAGTACCGCTTGTCGTCATGAACGAGGCGGTAGTACGCAGCATTATCGATCCCGCGAAATGAGAGCGTCGGCCCGAGATGATTGCCCTCGACAGTGTGGTTATAGACGACGTCCAGAATCACCTCGAAGCCCGCCTTGTGCAGGCTTTTCACCATCGTCTTAAACTCCGCCACCTGCCCGCCGAGATCGCCGCTGCTGCTGTATTTGGATTCCGGAGCGAAGAAGCCGATCGTGTTGTAGCCCCAGTAATCGACGAGTCCCTTGTCGATGAGATGCTTGCTCGTGATGTGATGATGCACCGGCAGCACCTCGATCGCGGTCACGCCGAGCCTCTTGAAATAGCTGATCGCCTGCGGACACCCCAGGCCCGCGTACGTACCGCGCAACTGCTCCGGGACTTCCTCCCATAATTGGGAAAACCCTTTCACGTGTACTTCATAAATCACCGTCTCGTGAAGCGGCCGCCTCGGGCGGTGGTCGTCATCCCACGTAAACGCCGTGTCGATCACGACCGACTTCGGCATCAGCGCGCCCGTGTCGCGATCATCCTTCGACAGATCCTTCTCCGCATGGCCGATGACGTAGCCAAAAATTTCATCCCGCCACTCCACTTTCCCTGAGATCGCCTTCGCGTAGGGATCGAGCAGTAGCTTCGCAGGATTAAACCGATGCCCCTTGCCCGGCTCATACGGTCCTTCGACGCGATAGCCATAAAGCTGTCCCGGTCGCACCTCGGGTAGAAATACATGCCACACGCAATCGGTCCGCTCGGTAAGCCGCACGCGAGTAACTTCCAGGGACGGATTATCCGCATCGTACAGGCAAAGCTCCACGCCCGTCGCATTCTCCGAAAACAACGCGAAGTTAACGCCATCTCCACGCCAGGTGGCGCCGAGCGGATAAGAGTGCCCCTTCCAGATTTTCGAAATTTGCATAAGTGAAGCAGAGACTAACGCCTCACTTTAACGGCAATCGTTTCGCCCCGCCACCCGGCGGATGCGCGACGTTAACATCAGGCGCCGCCCCTAGGCGGCCTGCCAGAAACGGTCGGCTCGGGCCGCATTTTCAACGCATGCATCGAGCCTCCCACGACCAGCGCGGCACCAATGATCAGAAGGTTTTTCACGATGTACTGCCCCTCCATCGTCAGACCGAAAGGAAACTGCGTGAAACATACTTTGGGGAGCACGATCAACGGCAGAAACGTCCCGGGGAGCTGCAAAAATAAGAGCAGCAATCCCACCCGCAACAGCGGTCGGAAAAGCAGGCACACGCCAATCACCATCTCCCAAATACCCAGCAGCGGCACAAACACGTCGGGCGAAAACCAATACACCGTTCGGCGTACAATATCGTCAGCCGGGCTCGCCCCAAACGTTTTGAGCGCACCGAACCAGACAAAGATCACCGCTAGCGCTATCTGAAGCATCGGCACGCCGTGACGCCGCATCCAGTCGATGACCTTCCCATCGACTGCGCGCAGCGAAGACACCAGTGGTTTGAAAAACGGAAAACGCGGCACGCCCAAACTTACCGCACATCTGCCGACACGCCCATCAGGCCCAGACCTTGGGGGGCAACCGGTAAAACTCTGCGCTCATATTGAGTGCATATTGCCATCACTCCCACCAAGCACCGGCGCAATTTGCGCTGACCCTGAATCCCATCAACCGGCCCCATCCCTTGAAATAAATTATCCACCAACGAGTTACGCATAATGCACCGTTCACGGCATCCAGTCTGCGAAGGGATACATCATCACCTCCTAAACGCTTCACCCTTCTCTCATGAAATCTCTCGAAACCGCTTCGCCCTTTCTCTCATCGCCTTCCAACACGCGGCAGGCAGCCAACGCCCGCCGGATTTTTATCGTGGACGATCATCCCGTCACCCGCGCCGGGATTTCCGCGCTGCTCACTCAACAAGGCGGCTACGTAGTCTGCGGAGAATCCGAGTCCGCCCCCAAAGCCATCGAACTGATCCCCAAGCTCAGCCCCGAACTCGCGATCATCGACATCTCCCTCAAGACCACCAGCGGCATCGAGCTCATCAAAAATCTCCACTCCCTCGCTCCCGATCTGAAGGTGCTCGTGCTCTCGATGCATGACGAAAACCTCTACGCCGAACGCGCCCTTCGCGCCGGCGCCCGCGGTTACGTCATGAAAGATCAAGCACACGAAACGCTCATCACCGCCGTCCGTCGCGTGCTCGAAGGCGATCTCTACCTCAGCGAAAAAATGAAAGAGCGCATGCTTCACCGTTTCGTGAGCAACAAGAGCGACGAGCTGACTTTCTCCATCGACAGCCTGAGTGACCGGGAAATCGAAGTCCTCGGCCACATCGGCAACGGCTACAGCACCCGGCAGATCGCCGCGAAACTCAACCTGAGCGTGAAGACCATCGATTCGTACCGCGAGCATCTGAAAATCAAACTGCGCCTTGCCAAAGGCGCCGACCTCGTTCGCCACGCCATTCAATGGGTGAAAAGCGAATGCCTAGTCTGAAGCACAGACCCGACAACGCGAGCGGCCCTTGAGAAAAATAATGATGCTGCCCCGACATGTGCGACAGACGTCCGTTCACCGACTGGAAAAATGCCAGAAGCTCGCGAACCTCGTGCATAACTCGAGCGCGGATGAGCTCAGCGCTCTAGCATGAGCGCCAAGTGCCGCGAGATCGGCGGCACGGTCAGGCGCAACACACCGCCCGGATGCGAGATCGTCTGCGGCGCGGCAGGAATCCCCTTGAGCGAATCCCACCACGTGATTCGCCAAGTCCCGGCGGCCACGTCGTCAAGAATCAGCGTGGCATCCTTCACCGGCGCGGGAGTCTTCTCCGCAAAGACTCCGTCGTGTCTCCAAAGCCAGAGCGCGGCGAAATCATCCGTGCGTTTTCCCACTGCCGAGACCAGCGGTACGGTTAGGCCGAAATCGAGTGATCCAAACTCCACCCAGTCGAGACCGCCGGTATTTTCGATGACGATCTCGCGCTTGCCAGCGGTGATCGGCAAAGCGATTTCTCGCGGACGCTTCGCCGCTTTTTCCCCGGGCGGAAGCGCGAGCGTTTCCCAACGTTGCTCCGCGACGATCAAGCCATCGACGCTCACCCGCGCCGCCGCGCCCTTCACGCCGCCATCGGCCAACACGAGCCGGGCAGTGATATCGCGCGGCACTTCGATCCGAAACGTCACCTTCGGCGGAAACCCATCCGCGACACTGTCCGGGGCACCGACGATGAAATGTGGCAGTTCCGCGACATCCGAAGTGTAGCGACCATCCGTCGGAATGTTGATCACCGCCGCCGGGCGACGCTGCCAGTGCTGCCCCGGCGTGAGTACGAGCGGCTGCCGACGCGCACTCTCGATCCTCGGTGAAAAACTCACGAGCGGGCCGCGCGGCTTCGCATTTATCGCGGCGACAAACCGCGCAACCGCCCCGAGTTCGCCGAGGCGTTTCGCCGCGATCAACTCGGCGCCCAGCCACGGCTGCGCCGCGTAGCGCGCATCGCCCATCAGCCCCGCCCAGACCGGCGGCACGATGAGCAGCCCGGATTTTTTCACGCGTTCAGACACACGCATGTGATCCTCGCCCACCTCCCCATAAAACACCGGCCGGTCCAGTTGAGCGGGCTTCACATCGAAACGCTGCGGCGACGCAATCATGTCGGGCGCATAGAGGTGCGGCTGGTAATAATCCATCGCCGCATAGATCGGGCTGTGCAGCTCCTCCGTGCTCGTCGTGATCAAGTGCCCATAGACATCGAGAGAGCGGATGTACGTCGCCATCTCGGAGTGCCACGCGGCGACAGCCGCGACGTCGTTGTCTTTGGACAGCGCGTCAACCCAGTGAACTTCATTAAAAAGTTCCCACGCCAGAATCGCCGGTGAGTAGCCCCAGCGGGCGACGATGTAGCGGTACTTGAGCTGCGTGATCCCGCGCGCGACTGGCGACGTGAAAAACTCGCCGGGCGTTTTCAGGAAACCGCCATTGGCGGCATTCCACGGATTCTGCGCCCAGTTGGGATTCGCGCCCGTCGTGTACTGGCCGTGGTGCTGGAGCACGAGCTGCACGTACACGCCGCGCTCTTCCGCGTGCTCGAGCAGCCGGTCCCACTCCGCCGCCACGCGCAGATCGAGAATGCCGGGAGGCGGCGACTTGCCCGCATTATCCGAAAGCCAGTCGAGATTAAGACCGCCCCAATGACACATCCACACCCGCGTCCAGTTGAGGCCGTGCTTTTGAAAATCAGCGAACGCCTTCCGATAAAAATCCAGCTGCCCGCCCGGTGCCCAGGCGAGATTGGCACCGACCGGCGCGTATTCACGTCCATCGGACAAGATAAAGTGCTGCTTGTCGGAAGGATCGATCCTCACCGAGGCCCGCATCTGAACATCTTTCACCTCCTGCCTCGCGTAGCCGAACGCATTAGTCCGCAGCTCTTGGACATTCCCCTCGATCCGCTCAGTCACTTTCCCAAGAGCGTATGCACCTCTTTCCTCCGCACGTACACGCACCGCAAATGTTGCATCGCCCGCGAAATAAACGGGCAACAGAAGCGTGCGGCTCGACGGCGTGATCACCTCGGCCCAGAGATCGCGGCTGAAGGGATTACGCGCATCCTCCGGCAGCGTGAATTGAAAGGTCACCGGCGCGGCGGCCGCCAGCGAACGTGAAGCGAGCCCGGCGAGAGCGGCAGTGAGGATCAGCAGGACGAAAGACAGGCGGCGCGGCACGGAGGACATGACTCGGTTAATCCATTAGAAGTTCAAGTATAGGCCGGGTAGCGACGCAGTCCGACGATGAGAACGCACGCGCCATGTGGGCAAAAAAAAGACAAGGCGACCCCTCAGTCGCCTTGTCTTCATGCAAGCGTCCGTACCCGCGGACTGCCTGCGATCTACCGATAACACCCCCGCGACGCGCTCAAACGAGGAGGGAAGCGCGCCGCGTTGGTAATTTAAGCAAACGATCAGAAGGAGAACGTATTGGTGATCTGCCAAGTCATACCTTCCTGAATGCGTTGAGCTGCCGGGGAACCGTCAGGCTGAACACTGATCGGGGTCAGTCCCACATCTTCGCCAACATTCCGAATGTTACCCTGGATGCGCCATTTGATCTTAGGGCTGAGCTGACGCTCGTAACCAATCCAAAGATCGGCGTGCGCTTCAGAGTCTCCGTAGATCGGCTGGTTCACATCTAGTTTAACGTTGTTGGGATCGGTTGGCGTAGGAGCCTTGGTCAGGCGGTAGCCAAGGATGGCACCATCCTGCCAGCGATAACCACCACCGACATTCACGCCCTTCAGGAAGCTGCGGCTGAAGTTGTAATTCGTGACCACATTGAATGCCCATGGACGAACTTCAGATGCGGACTGACCATCCTGCTCAAGCTGGAAGATGTAAGCAGCATAGACGTTGTTATTGTAGTTATTCCGGAATGTTCCGGTGGTGTCACCGGCCCACCACGTGCGGAGATCGCCCGCAGGACCAGCCAGGCGCTGATGCGTGCTTTCGATGAATGTCGACAAGGCTTTGCTCAGATTCGTACGGCTGGCCGTCGTCTTCGATGCATTGAAGGTCACGTTCCAGTTGTTGGTGGGACGAGCGGTGAGTTCGAGTTCATAGCCCTCGGAAACGTTGTCGATGGTGCCGACGGGATACATGCCGCGGATCTTACCTGCACCCGCTGCTTGAACGCCGCCTGGACCGCTGGAAGGGCTCCAGCCACCGCCAATGTAACTCGAATAGGGAGCGCTCCAATTACCGGAGGCCGCTGATGACTTTAGGTTAGCGACGTTCACATTGATACCATAGGCATCGTAGAACGACTGAGGCTGCATGCTATTGATCCACGCGAGTGATGCCGCGATTTCAGCAGCATCGATCGATGCACCGGCAGGGTCACGTGGCATCGCACCATAGGCCGTGTTCGCGCCGCCATTGCTCACGGGTTGATTTGCCCAATCCCAATACCATGCGCCGCCAGAGGTATCGTTACCGGTCAAACCAATCATGTTGGCCGTGGCAGAAGCCGCACCCCACGCTTCTGCGAGATAGAGCCAGTAGGTATTGCTGCCCAAGGTCGAAACCTGGGGATCACCCGAGAGATTGGCATCCTTAACCGTGGTCTCGTATTTGACGACCTTCAGCGACACACGGTTATCAAGTGTGCTCAAGACGACGCCGTACTCTTCGGTTTCACCACGAGCATTATCAATACGGTTACCTTGGTAATCAACGCGGTTTTCGGCACGGAAGTTTTCCGATTTGTTATAGGTGAGACTGATGTCGGAGTCCCATGGCAGGTTTTTTTTGATGAACTTGGGCGTATGGACAACCACACCCCAACTGCGGCTTGTACCTTCGCTCACATCAGATGGGGCTGTGAGGATCTCATAATTCATCGATGCCACGCCAGTAACCGAGTTGGCTGGCGCGTTCGCGCTGTAAGACTTAACTTTGTCTGTGCGATAGCCGTAGGTTGGGACAACCATTCCATCCCAGAGATAGCCCTGCCACGTAAAGCCTTTGGAATCGATTACAGTCTTCAGCTTGGTGCCGTCTGTGTAGAGCTGATTGATGTCACCATTGTCTGCATTCAGAATATTTACGGCAGTATTGGTCCAACCGACATAGTTGGCTGGATTCTCAGACTCATAGGACTCAGGTGGGTTAGCCAAATTCGTGTAGAAGGGATTTCTCCACGGTGTGGCTGGATTCACATATCCTGGATCGGCTGGATTAGTGGGACGCTTCCAATGAGAATCGTAGTACTTAACGATGGTCTGCCCGCTGGGCGATTGGCGTGCGTTGATGTTGCTTATGCCCGCACCGGCCGCTGAAGAGCGACCGCTCAGATTATCGCTCAGGTAAGAAATCCAATCAACTTGGCGGAAGCCCTGGGAGATGTTCGCGGTTTCATTATTCATCAATGCCCAGTTGGCATCCGTAGCGTAACGCAGAAAATTGCGAGATTCAGCATTTTTGGTATCACGAGAACCAACGACATTAAAGACATGCCGGCCAAGAAGATCGCTCAGCCAGGATTTCTCCATGTAATCAGAAGCGCGGACTTCGGCGAATCCTGTGAGGCGGAAATTTTCGCGCTCAGAGAAACTCTCATTGTTACCATAGTGGCCAGAACTTCCGACATAAGCACGACCTACGTTTGGATTCGGAATAGACATCCCATAGGCTGCAGGGCCGTCGATTAGATTGAGATTATTATCAATCGAGATGAACGGCGTGTCGGACAAATTCATGGCCTGCTTGCTATCGTAGGACTGCTTGTCCCAAACGGCCTGAAAGCCCAGACGCCCATTGAAGAAAGTCTGTGACACATCCAAATTGTAGGATGTCCAACCCTCTTTTTCGTACTTGTTAGGACCGTCGATCAAGTAGTTGTAGAAATCAAAGATCGAGGTATCGGTAAGGCTCTTATCCTTGTAATAATTTTTTTGAGCACCGGGATACGGATTGGTCAAGCCGAGGGCGTTCGCCCGTATTTCGGCATTTTTCGTATAAGTGTTATATCCGTTGATGCTCACTTGATGAGCAAAGGGAAATCCATCTATACCGCCATCAATGCTGCCGGTATTGCTGAGCGCCCAGCGCGTGCTCATGTTGGATTGTTGCACCAAAAACGGAGCCCCAGAGTTGGCGTTGTACCAGAATACTGGATCAGCGCTGCCTAAACGGGCCATGGTCGCATTCATCCAAGGATTCCAAACCGCAGCGCCACCGATCCATCCCATGTTCGCATTGCCGTTTGCTCCATTTGTTAGAGCAGTTGATTGAAACTGCCACGCATCGTAAGCCTGACGATTGATCGCGGGCTGAGTCGGATCCAATGGATTTGAAGAAGACGTCGCGAAATACGGCGTGATCTGATCGATCGGCGCCATTGTGCGAGGGCGGTTAGCATCCACCTTTCCTTTTTCAAAATTGGCTTTGATGGAGGTGTGCGCCGAATCACCGAAGAGCTTAGGGTCGAACCGGACTACGCCAAAGATGCGCCTGTCGTGATTGTACGCAGGATCTTGGCGGTACTTCGTGTCGTCATCAAGCGCTGCGACTCGGATCGCCAGCTGATCTTTCACCAATACATGTCCGACATCCAAAGAGTAACGGACGCTGCCGAAACTACCGATACGGTTTTCGACCTTCCCCTCGTTCTTCCGCATATTGGGAGTGATCGTCTGCGTGTTCACGATACCAGCAGGACTACCCACGCCGAAGAGAATCGAGTTCGGGCCGCGCTGCATATCGACTCGATCAACGATGTAAGAATCCCACGGGATATCAGTTTGGAAATAGTCACGGGTGTTGTCAGCCGAGTCCAAACCGCGAACACGCGTGTTTTGATTCGGTTTCAATAGAGCCGAGTTTTCTTTAAGGCCGTTGCCTCCGCCCAGACCGCCGAAGTTACCTTGGATGCCGCCCACTTCCGTGTTGGTGGTAAAGACCAGCAGGCTTTGTTGATTGGTCGCTCCAGTATCCTGAAGAAACTTGGACGTAACGACACTGATGGAAGATGCAATGTCGCGGAGATCCGTCCGCACTCGGGTACCGGCAAGCGTGCTGCTTGCTTTGTAGGAGTCTTTGTCCTCCGCAGCTTCAACAGTGAACGGAGACAAGATGATCGTCTCTTCTTCAACAGCAGGGGTATCGGTAGAGGCGGCTGGAGCCGCCGGAGCAGTCTGCGCCGCAAGGTATGGCGAGAATGCAAGGCATAGCGCAGAAGTGACGCTCAAAGCGCCAGCCCGCGCGACGGGGCGTTTCATAGGGATGTTTGGGTTAGGGGGTGTGAGATCAGATCCCGGGGAGGATCATGCCACTCCGCAGACAGAGTCAGGACGTGGCAGTGTGGCGAATATAACGTCGGCACATGACAATGTGAATGAGTTCACTTGCACCGCAATTAAGATTGGTTGCCGTACTCAAATCATAGAGCTGAAACCGTCTCGCTCAGCGCGTTTACGAGGGGAAAATCTCACGCCGCGTGAAAAAAGCAAAGCCGCTGCAAACTTAGTTCCCACTCTTCGTCTGAACTTTCTTGCGGTAACTTCCCGGGGCTTCGCCGGTGATGCGCTTGAAGACGACGCACATGTACTCCACATGCTCGAAGCCGGTGAGCTCGGCGATCTTCTTCAGAGGGAAATCGGTCTCGAAGAGCAGCTGACGGATTTTCGCTACCTGTACGCGGCGGATCTCCGCCTGCGGTGAACGACCCAAGTGTCGGCGGAATTTTTTCTCCAGCTGGCTGCGAGATGCGTACGCATGTTTGAGCACTTCCTCGACGCTGATGCCGTGGCAGGCGTGTTCGCGAATGTAGCTGAGCGCAGCGGCCACGTTCTTGTCGTCAATCGCGAGGATGTCGCTCGATTGGCGCGTCACGACGCCGAGCGGCTCGATGCGACGATCCATCACGACGTCCTTCTTCCCTCCGCTCATGAGCAACGCGAGCGTTTCGGCCGCATGATAACCGGACTGAAACGCATTCGGCGCGACACTGGAGAGCGGCGGGTAAGCGAGCTCGCAGCGGATAGTGTCGTTGTTAGCGCCGATGACGGAGATCTCTTCAGGTACAAGCAGTCCTGCGGTCTGCGCGGCGGCGATGACTTGAAGCGCGCGCATATCAACGCAGGCCATGATCCCGGCGGGCTTGGGAAGCCGGCGAAGCCAGGCAGCGAGCGCAGTGGTCTGCTTCGCATCCCAGAACGGTGTGAGATCTCCCGGGTATTCGACATCGAATACTTCACAGCCATGTCCACCGAGACGAAGCGCTTCCACAAAACCGTCGCGGCGTTCGCAGGCCCAGGCATCGGTAGAGAAACCGCAGAAACCGAAGTTTCGGAAGCCGCGCTCCATGAAATGCTCGGCGCCCTGATGGCCGATACCGGTGTTGTCCGGGCGGATTTTCGGGACGCCGGGGTTGAGCGGCGTGTCGTTGAGATCAACGAGCGGGATCTTCAGCTCGGCACAACTTTGCAAGAGCGCGGGCGTAGTGTGGCGGCTGATGACGCCGTGCCATTTTTTGCTGCGCAGCCACTGCGGATCATGCTCCGCGCGGGCCTCATCATCGAGGAAGGCTGCCCAGGGGCGGTGCGATCGTTCGTACTGCGCGATGCCCTTGAGCATCGCGGTGCTTTCTTCGAAGCGCGTGAGGAAAACGAGCAGGACTTGGGGTTTCATGCCGGGTACGCGCGCAAGTTGCGCGGCGGTTCACGGGCAGGCAACCGGCAATCAGTGGCGAGCGTCAGACCTTGCCGCGACGCGCCTCGAGCTGGATGCGGATGTCCGCCATGCGCTCCTGCGAGAGCGGGAATCTGGCCAGCGCAATCATCGCGATCACCAGACCGATGATGGGAATCGCCGCCAGCAACACACGAATAGTGAGCAGAGTACTTGCGCTCTGAATCGCGACGTTGGAGTCGAAGCCGACCCATTCCAGGATGAAAAAGGAAACGGCTGCACCGATCGCCATGCCGACTTTATTGATCCATGACCCGCACGCGACAAACGAGCCCTCGCGACGGCGGCCGTTTTCGAGTTCGTCATAGTCCATGACGTCAGCGCCGATCGATCCTGAGATCATCCAAAAACCCGCGCCGGTAAATGCGATCAATCCTGAGGCAAACACCTGGAGCCAGACGATGTGCGGGGTGTACAACCACCACGTCGCGACAAAGATGAGGACCGCAGTGCCCAGCACAGCCATCATCGCATGGCGCTTCCCGAGCTGACGAGCGATGAACGCAAACACGGGAATGCCGAGAAACCCGAAGGCCATTCCGGACACGCCCATCCAGAAATTCCAAAGATTTCCGACGGATTTATTACCTGCGCACACATAATAAATCGTCACTGCGAGACCGAGCGTGCCGACCATACTTAGCCCGATGTTGTAGGCCAGCTGCATCGAAAGCTGGATACGGAAGGGCGCGCATTTGAGCGTCTGCCAGAGCGTTTCCTTGATGGAAATTTTCTCCTGCTTGGCGGCTACGAGCTTTCCATAATACCGTTCGCGCACGAGCAAGACGGAGAGCAAACCGGCGGCAATCATGATAAGACCGCAGATCGAAAGATAAACCTGCGCGCCGATCAGCATGTTGGGCGAAGCGCCATCCGGCGAAGTACGCCAGGCCGCGGTGGTCGTGAAGAGCTGTTTGACGCGATCAAACACGTTGCTGCTGTCCGCGCCTACCCAGACTGCCATGGAAAAAAACTGACCGAAGAAAAACAGGCCCAGCTCAGGGATTTTTTGCACCGCATTTTTGAATGCGAAGACCTTCGTACGTTCGTGATAATCCGGCGTGAGTTCGTTACCGAGACTCTGGAACGGCATGTTGAAGCAGCTCACGATCGGCAGGTAGACCGCCGAAGAAACGATCATGAACCAGAAGCCGGTGCTTGGACTCCAGCTTGGATCGATCGCTACCAAAAACGGCAGGCCAACGCCCGCCAGGAGACTGCCCACAAGCATGTATGGCCGACGGCGCCCCATTCGCGTGCGCGTGTTATCCGAGAGCCAGCCAAACAACACATCCGAGAATGCGTCGAAGATGCGGTTCAGCAGAATAGCCACGCCGATTTGCCACTGTGGGACGTGCAGGTAGAGACCGAAAATCTGGAATGCGATGGTCGGGTAAAGCCAGTGCCCCCACATGTCGAAAAACGTACCCAAGCCGTAACCGAGTTTTTGCGAGAGCGGGACTTTGTCAGCGGAGGCGATGACGTAGTCTTGGTTGAGTTTGCGATTCGAGGAGCCGAGGAACTTGAACATGGGGCAAAGCGGGCTGGAGGGATAAAGGCCGAAGGGGCGAAGGACGGACCGGTCAGTACGTGTCGGCCAGCGAATGGTGGGCGAGTGTTTTTTTCAGGCGGGCGAGCGTGACGGGTTTATCGAACGTCACCGTCACGCGTTTCGACTCGTTGGGATAGAGTTCGAAGAAGTTATCCGTCGCATGAAAATCGACGCCCGCGAAGTCGAACGCGAAGCGGTGCTGGAAGACCGGCGACTTGAACGTGAGTTCGGCGCTTTTCGGCGAGGTTATTTTGATCACTGCGGCGGTTTTCTTCGCCTTGGGCAGCGCGAGGAAACGCGGCGGTGTGAGGAAGGCGGTGTCTTCGCTGACGGTCTTGCCGCTAACTTCGAGAGCGAAGCGGACGTAGAGGGAATCGCGGCTGTGTTTCTCCAGCAGCGTTTCGAGATCGAGAGTCTGCTGTTTCGCACTTTCGCCGGGCGTGAGCGCGACGGTTTTCTTGCCCTGAAGTAGGCTGCGACCGTCAAGGTGAAACACGTTCCAGCGGAGCACGCCGGTCACGGCGACGGGCGCATCGTACGATGTGTGTAGGTGAACTTCACGGACGGTGCTCGTGCGGTAGTTGCCGATGATCGCGCCTTCGTCGCCGGGGATGTGCGCGCTGACGAGGGCGGGAGCGAAGAAGCGACGAGAGAGATACTGGAGTGCTTTCCAGCGGCCGGTGAACTCGATCGAGCTCCACGAAGCGACCGGCCAGCAGTCGTTAAGCTGCCAATACAGCGCACCCATGCACCGCGGCATGAGGCGGCGGTAGTGTTCGACGCCGGTCTGCATGCAGTAGGCCTGGTTGAGCTGCGAGAGGTAGATCAGCTCGTCCTGGCCCTTTGGGAAGCGGTAGCGGCGAGAAACGTAATCGAGGATGATCTGGTTTCCGGCGCGGTTCTTCTGGTGATTCTCCATGACCGGACCGAAGACGTTATTGTCGTCGGGCGGGCAGAAGGTGGCGTTGGTCGCGGGCGAGCTGTAGCTCTGCATGCCGAATTCGGAAACGAAGCGGAAACTCCACTTCTCGTAATCCTTCACAGCGTGGCGCGCGTGCCAGACATCCCAGTAATGCGTGTCGCCGCGGATCTCGCCAGACGGGTGATCGGCAGCGGTGTCACCACGCCACGGAGACGCGGGCCAGTAGGGCGTGGCGCCGTCGTGATCGGCGACGATGGGCGGGAGCGCTTCGTGGAAAACGCGGTCGTAAGCGCGGCGATAGGCGGCGAACTCGGGCTTCACTAGGTCGTGGCAGTTGATGGCCCAGACCTCGTTGTTACCGCACCAGAGCGCGAGCGAGGCGCGGTGGCGGAGACGTTTGATATTGGAAACGGCTTCAGCTTCGACACTCGCGACGAAGGTGTCGTCGCCGGGATACATCGTGCAGCCGAACATGAAGTCCTGCCAGACGAGCAGGCCGAGTTCGTCGCAGAGATCGTAAAAATCCTCGCTCTCGTAAATGCCGCCGCCCCACACGCGGACCATGTTCATGTTGGCGGCGACAGCGGCGCGGAGATCGCGCGCGTAGCGTTCGCGGTCGAGCGTGGTGACGAAGGTATGTGCGGGAATCCAGTTCGCGCCTTTGGCGAAGATCGCGCGGCCGTTGACGAGAAACTGGAAGGATTCGCCCCACTGATCTTTGTGACGGTCGAGCGCGATGGTGCGCAGGCCGATGCGTTTTTGCCAGTGGCCGATCGGCGAGCCGTCGGCGGCGGCGACGGTTACTTCGAGGCGGTAAAGCGGTTGTTCGCCCTGCCCTGACGGCCACCAGAGCTGCGGATTCTTTACCACGATGACTGTTCCGGTGCCGCTGGCGACGGTGACTTCACCGAGGGCGAGCTTCCAGCGCGTCGTTGCCTTCGTATCGGCGCGGGTGAGTTCGGGCGCGAGCGCAAGAGTAACAGAGCCGTCGGTAGCGTGGGTCTGTGAAACGCGGACGCTTTCGAGACGGTTGGCGCTCCAGGCTTCGAGGCGGATGTCGCGCCAGATGCCGGCGGTGACGAAGCGCGGGCCCCAGTCCCAGCCGAACTGGCATTGTTGTTTGCGGATGCGGGTGCAGCCGCCGACGGGGTCATTGATCTCACGCGGCGCGTGGTCGGTGCGATGAGAACGGATGTATGCCATCGCGCTGCCGAAGCGGACGACGAGTTCGTTTTTGCCAACGCGCAGGAGCGATTTCACATCCCAGCGGAAGCTGATGAACATGTTTTCCGTGCGGGCGATTTCTTCGCCGTTAAGCGTGACGGTGGCAACGGTGTCGAGGCCGTCGGCGATCAGCTCTACGGTTTCCTCTGCGAGCAGAGCGGCGGAAACAGTGAACGTGGTTTTATATTCCCAGTCGCGCTCCTCGATCCATTGAAGGCCGGTTTCGTTAACGCCCCAGAACGGATCGGGAATTTTTCCCGCAGCGAGCAGGTCGGTGTGGACGCAGCCAGGGACGGAGGCCGTCAGCCAGCTTTTGGTCGAGCAATCGCGGAAACGCCACGCAGCGGTGGCAAGCGAGAGGCTTTGCATGGAAAGGGTGAAAACGGCGTGAGTGAAACGGTGCGGCAGGGACTGGGGTTGGGCCGCATAGACCGGGCCGACATCCTAGGCGAAGGGAGTCCTGGTGTTAATGAGATCCTTTGTCCGGCACTTGAGAGGCAGCCTGTGCGGCCACGGCGTGTTCCGCCCACAATCATCGGCTTGTCAGAGCGGCACCATCGTGGAATTCCCCATGATTCCCTCCCTTGCGCTCTCCCATCAGAGCTGCCACTCAGCTGGCCGCATGAAAATCATCAAGGTCGAATTTGATCGCAGCTCGCCCGACCTCGCCTCGTGCCCGCAATCCCTCCGCCCCGACTTCGCCTTCATCGGCCGATCCAACGTCGGCAAATCATCCCTCATCAACGCCCTCACGCGTAAGAAAGATCTCGCAAAAGTCTCCGACCTCCCCGGCAAGACCAAGCTCCTCAATTTCTTCGTCATCAATAACGCCTGGCACCTCGTCGATCTCCCCGGCTACGGCTTCGCAAAAGTCACCAAGGACCAGCGCGCCGACTTCAACGAATCCGTCGCCGACTACCTCGATAACCGCGAAAACCTCCTCTGCGTTTTCGTCCTCATCGACTCGAATCTCCCGCCCCAGCGAATCGACCTCCAGTTCCTCGAATGGCTTGGCAGCACCGGCACGCCTTTCGTCCTCGTCTTCACCAAAGCCGACAAACAGTCCGCCGTAAAAGCCCAGGCCAACATCGAGCTATTCAAAAAAGAGATCACCCCGTGGTGGCCCGACGAACTCCCCGGCATCATCGTCACGTCCTCAAAAACCGGAGACGGCCGCAACGACATCCTCGCCGTCATCGCCGAGACCCTGAAATCTAAAAACTACCGCACCGGCGGCTGACCCTCCAAGGTGGAGCCTGACGTCCCCGCGCGCTTCCAATTCCGCTGTAGGCGGGGTGCCCTCACCCCGCGACTCCCTCAATCCCGCGTTGCGCCCAAAACGCCACCGGGTCATTGGTCATTGCGAGCTGGCCCCGCCGCCCCGCTCACTTCGTCCCAATCGGCACCAGATCCACCGGCGGACCTCCGCGCGGAGCAGGCAGGAACGACATCGACTGGTCGCCGATCTTCGTCGACCGGCTCACCGCGCCCACGGACACGCTCGCCTTGGTTTCTATCTTAGCACCGAAGTCCGTGACTCCTTTGCCGCGAGAACCCGAGACCGTAAATCCCTGCTTGATGGCCACACCCGTGCCTTTGACTGTCGCATCGATCTTCGGCCCCACGAACACCGAGTAACCGCCCTTCTTGTCCACGCCGATCTCCCCCGAGATCTGCAACCCTGGCAGCACCGAGACGCCCGCCTCCAGCGACAAGCCTTCGCAAGTCGCCTCCACGCCCAGATCGAAGGGTAACACTTCACCCGCTCCCAAGCTGTTTACACTGATCCCCACGCTCTGGTTCCCATCGCAGTTGCCCATCCCCTGCTCCTCCTTCGAGCCCGGCCCGCTAGTTGGCTCCATTTCCAGAAACGGCACCGCGCCCATGCGCGCATGCCGGTCTACGCGATGGATCACCATGAGAAATGCCGCCGTCCGTTCTGCTTCAATACTGCCCCGGATATATTCCCGCCATTTCGCATCGCCCACTTCGCCCCCCAGCGCCGTCACCAGCAAGTGCCACTCCGCGAAACGATCACGGACTGCTTTATCGAGTTTCTGGATGAGCCCGCGCGACTGCCCCAACGCCGCATCGTATGCCGGACGCATGGCTTCGCCGATCTCGCGTGGGCCGGCGTTAGGATTACTTTTATACAGCGCTTTGATGGCTGCATCCGCGCGATCATCCCGCTCCTTCTTGATAGCGTCCCACGCCTTTTTGATCTCTCGATCCACATCAAACATCCGCTGGTTCAACGCTCGCAGTTTCGGATCACGATAATCCATCGCGCGCACCAGCGTTTCCATCCGGTAGCCCCAAGTCTCGTCCAGACTCGTGTCGGTGTGCACGTACTTCCGCGGCTTGATCGCATTTCGCTTCTGCAGGATCGCCGTGTGGTTCTTTTCCTCCGACTCATCCAACTCTTCGAATTTCTTCACGAGCCCGTTCGCCTGCTTCGCATTCGCCGCGTACGGCACATTCGGCAGCACACCCACCTTGCCCTTCCCCAGATCCAACCAGCTGCGCACATCGATCGCGACAATATCGTTCTCACGCTCCTCATCTTCGGTGAACGCATCCGGCTCCGGCTTCTTCGCATCCACATCCGCAGCTACCGCCACCTTCGCCCGCCCACGCCATACGCCTAGAAGAAAATTCTTCCGAGGGTCTTTGTCCTCATGCGCATCGAGCAGCGACAACAGCTTCGGCGCTTCCGACAACAACGGCTGCCGGTCCCGCACCGTCTCCAGTTTCTTCCGCGCCTCTGCCTGCTCGCCTAGTCGCAGCAGCGCGTATCCCCGCGTGTACTCCAGCACATCCTCCGAGCTCAGCCCCATGGGTGGCGTGATCACCGCCCCGCGTTTCGCCAGCTCGTCCAAAATCGCCAGCGCCTCGTTCGCGTAGCCCAGCATCGCCAGAGCGCCCGCGAGATCGCTCAGCACATCCGCGTTCTTCGGATCGGCCTCATGAGCATACACCAGATAACAAAACGCCGCGTCCGGATTCCCTGCCGCCGCCTCACGCAACGCCAGACCGCGGTAAGCCGCCACATCGTCCGCCTCCGGCACCTTCGCCCGCGCCGCCTTCACGGCCTTCGGATCGACCGCCCCGGACAGCGCCTTCGCCTTCGCGATCGCCTTCTCAAAATTCGTCGCCTTCCGCGGCACGCTGCCGATCAGGTTCTCGTTCTCGCTCTCAAAGTCCTCCCACTCTTCCGCCACCTCCACATTGCGAAAATCCCCCGCCGTCCGCACGCGCTCCACCTGAGCCGCGATCTCGGCCTCTGATGTCGGCGGCGTTGCCACAGTCGTTCCCGACGCCGCGTCCTCCGCCTTTAACGCTCCTCCCGACGCCAGACCGGCAAACCCACCCACCAGCACGACCGCGAGGCAAAGGCGCATGTTCATCGCCGCGAAATCCATCCGCGCCCCCCGCCCTTGGCCAGTCCGATCTCCCGGTCCCGTCCGCCCCCTACTTCAACCCATCACTCAAAACAACCGCGCGCGCCGCACTCCCCGGAGCCATCTCACCCCCCAAAGCGCATACACGCTCCACGCCAGGCCCAAAAGCCCCGGCAACACCAACGGTTTCAAAAACGTGATCCAATCAAACGACATATCCCCACCTTCTCACACTTGCCCCGCCAAATCCATTCGCCGTTCGGCTACCGCCCAACGAGAAGGGCCGCTTTTGACGGCGGCCCTCGTTACTAATTTTTAACGCCCTAAAAACTCACTCCTTCACCTGCTCGATCGAAGCCACCTTCCCATCCTTAAACACCACCCGGGCAACTTCTTCCACCCGGTCGCGATAAACATCGGCCCGCACCGGCTCGTAGAAAACCCGGTACGCCTTGATCCGCTGATCGTAGTAAACCGACCGGCGGTACCCCGCGAAAGCCGAGCCCTGATACTCCTGATAATAGCTGTTATAGATCCACACAGTCTCGCTCCCCGCACCCGTCGCACGCTCCACCACTTTGTCCGCCCGGCCCATCGCGATATACACCATGTCCTGCGTGTACCCGACATCGACCAACCCCTGCTGGATGCGCGACTGCGTCTCTGACGGCAGCGCGTTAAACACGGCGGACTTTTCTTCGATGCGACTCTGGACCGTGCTACAACCCGCCAGCACCAGGGCCGCGAGACAGACAAAAAGGGTAAGGGGAGTTTTCATGATAAAAGGTAGACGTCTCAACCAGCCCGGTGGTTCCCAGTCCAGATATCGTAACGTCACCCCCAGCTACGACCCACCCCAGCCCCCGGATGCAGCGCCAACCTCCCAACGCCCTCCAATTCCCCAAAAGCCCGATGTAACGTATTACGTTACATTCCCGCCTCCTCTGTGTTCCCGGTTTGTGCTTGGCGTCGCCAATGCATGCGCTCCCCATCCGCATTCTCCATGGCCCGAAGCGTCGTTCTCAAAGGCACCGTCCGCTGCCCCCGCTGCCAGCAAGCCCCCCGCTGGTGCATCTGCGCCGGCCTGCGCACCCTCGAAACGCCCCTCGCCATCGACATCCTCATGCACGCCGACGAGGTCGTGAAACCCACCTCCACCGGCCACCTCATCCAACGTACCATCCCCGCTTCCCGCCGCTTCGTCTGGCGCTACGACCGCCCCGTCGATCCCGCCACCGTCCGCCTACCCGGCCGCGAACTCTGGATTCTCCACCCCGCCGGCGATCCGCCCCCCGCCAACGCCGCCCCCGCCCGCATCCAGCTCCTCCTCCTCGACGGCTCCTGGGCCCAAGCCGGCGACATGTCCCGCGCCATCAACGGCTGGGGCCGCCGCGTCAGCCTCCCCATGTCCGGGAAAAGCCGATACCTGCTCCGCTCCCAGCAAAACATCCCCGGCCGCTTCAGCACCGTCGAAGCCCTCATGTTTCTCCTCCACTCCCTCGGCCTCCGGGAAACGCACGCCACGCTCCAACTCCAGTTCGAGCTCCACGTTTACGCCGGTCTCCGCGGTCGCGGCCGCCTCGCCGAAGCCGACGCCTACCTCGCCGACTCCCCCATCCGCGCCGCCTTCCCCGACCTCCTGGCCTCACTCGACCGCTCCCGCCCGCGACTTCGTCCTCCCGAAAATCCCCCCGACGAAAGTGGCACGTAATACGTGACACTTCCCTGAAATCCCACCCCCTGGCTCCCGCGCAACTCACACCTGGCGCACCTGCCGTCACCGCAGATTTCAGACAAAACTCCGCCAATCCATCGCCTTGAAATCCGGGTCCGCCTTCGCCTGCGCCCGCCACCCCGGCTCTCTCTTAAAAACTTTCGCCAGCCTCCGTTTCGCCCCCGCCTGATCGCCCAGCAGGCAATCGTAGCACGCCAGATTATACTCCACGAGCACCGTGGCCTTCTCGATCACCTCCGCGCCACGCAGCAAAATCTCCCGCGCCTCCTCGATCTTGCCGACCTCGCGCAACGCATACGCCCACGCGATCCATGGCCGCTCCACCGCCGGCGCCGCCTTCGCCACCAACGGCGCCAGCCGGATCACCTGCCGCCAGTCATCCTCCACCATCGCGAGCTCCACCAACACCGCCATCGCCTCCGGCTCGGCCCGTTCCTCCACCGAAAGCCGCGCCAGCTCCGCACGCGCCTCCCTCAACAAACTCAGCTCGATATAGCCGAGCGCGTAAGCGAGCCGTTTGCGCGGAGTGATCATCCCCAAAAACAAAACGCCCTCCCCGCCCCTCCGCAACGCCACGCTCCACCCTCCCCGCCCTTCATCGCACACTCCATCCGCGCTCCCACTCCACCCATCCTCCCAGGCCCGCCGGCCCGCCTGGAAAAAGTGTCACGTATTACGTGACACTTTCCCCTCCTTCCGCCGCCCCTTCTGCGACGTGATAAGGACCACGCCCGCGATGATCACTGCCGCCGACCACACCGTCCGCGCATCCACGTGCTCATCCAGAATCAGCCACCCGAGAAACACTGCCACCACCGGGTTCACATACGCATACGTCGAAGCCCGCGCCGGTGTCGTGTGCTTCATGAGCCACACGAACGTCGAAAATCC
The DNA here is from genome assembly GCF_002310495.1 of Nibricoccus aquaticus. GTDB lineage: Bacteria > Verrucomicrobiota > Verrucomicrobiia > Opitutales > Opitutaceae > Nibricoccus > Nibricoccus aquaticus. Next base: position 647,597 of record NZ_CP023344.1, read on the forward strand.
CACCAGCGATCCCACCAACACCAGATAACTAAACGCTCCCCACGACCGCGCGCTCACCCCCGTCAGGTGAAATCCCGCCCACTCTCCCGCCAGCAACGACACCACCCCAAGCCCCAGTCCTCCACCGATCATCTGCACCGCCGACGCCATAAACGGCGCCACCGGATTCCTCAGATGCTTCGCATAAATCGACCCGAACGGCCACAGCACGCACGCCCCCACCAGCGCCAGCAACCCGCCCACATGCACCGCATGTCCGCCCACCCCATTCTCCCAAGGCGCCGCCAGCCACGCAGCCCCGCCGAATCCCAGCGCCAGCCCCACGAACGTCAGCAGTGACGGCCGCTCCCCGCCCGGCCAACCCCACTCGATGAGCACGAAAAAAATCGGGCTGATCGCGATAATCAACGCCGCCACCCCCGACGGCACATAGTGCAACGACCACGCCACCAACCCGTTCCCGCCCACCAGCATCACCGCCCCCACCGAAAGATTTTCAACCCACTGCCGCCTCGTGGGCATCGCCGCACTCGTCGCCGCCAGCCACGCCAACAACAGAGCGCCCGCGATCCCGAAACGCCCCGCCCCCATCAAGAACGGCGGCATCGTCTCGATCGCCACATGCATCCCCAGATACGTGCTTCCCCAGACAAGATAGATCGCGGCAAACGCCGTCACCATCGCCGTCATCGACGGCTTTTGTTCAAGCGTGGCGCTCATAGTCCATATAACGCGCCGTCGTATCCGCCACTTCCTGACCGAGCAAGCGGCCAACAACATGCAGCGACAGATCGATCCCCGCAGCGATCCCCGCCGATGTGCAGACCTTCCCATTATCCGTGAACCGCACACCCGCTTCGATCACCGCCGTCGGCACCACCGCCCGCAGCTCCTCGAAACACGCGTGATGCGTCGTCGCCCGCAGCCCATCCAGCAGCCCTGCCTTCCCCAGCACCAGCGCACCCGTGCAAACGCTCATCACGATCTCCGCCCCGCGCGCCTGCTTGCGCACCCACTCCATCAGCAACGGACGATTCAACAACGCACGCGCCCCCTTCCCGCCCGGGATGACCAGCACCTGCGCCGCCGGACAATTCTCCAGCAAGAAATCCGGCACGATTTTCAACCCATTGCGCGCCCGGATCGTCGCCCGCTGCTCTGCTACCGTAAACACATGAAACGTTTCATGCGCCCGCAACTCGTCCGTCACCGCGAAAACCTCGAACGGTCCCGCGAAGTCGAGAATCTCAACATCGTCGAAGATCAAAATAGCCACGTGCTTTTTCATAGAGACGACTCTGTCACGAAAAGCTCCGCCCGGTTCGTCGATGTGAACAATGACACGCTCACAACTGCCCTTTCGCCAGCTCGCCCAATATCTTCAGCGCCGCTTCGACTGTCGGCGTCCATGGCAGCCCGCAATTCATGCGCAGGCAGTTCTTGTAACGATCCTTCACCGAAAACAGCGCGCCCGGCGCCGTGTTGATCCGCTGCTTCAGCGCATCGCCGTGCAGCCGCAACGTGTCCACGCGCGACGGCAGCTCCACCCACAACACGAACCCGCCCTGCGGACGGCTCAACCGCGTGCCCGTCGGGAAATACCTCAAGATCGCCTGCGAAAACAAATGCAGCTGGTTCTGGTACGCGCGCCGGATCGACCGCAGATGATGATCGTACCCGCCATCGCGCAGGAAGTCCGACACCGTCTTCTGCAACACCACCGGCGTCCCCAGCGTATTCGTAAACTTGAGTCGCTGCACGCGCTCCAGATAACGCCCCGGCGCCACCCAGCCCACGCGCAAACCCGGCGCGAGCGTCTTCCCAAACGACGAGCACAACAGCACGCGCCCATCGCGGTCCCACGCCTTCAGCGGCTTCGGCCTCCGCTCGCTGAAATGGAGATCGCCGTAGATGTCGTCCTCGATCGCAGGCACATCGTACTCCGCGAGCAACTCATAGAGCGCTTCCTTCTTCTCGTCGGGCATGCAGGTGCCCAGCGGATTCTGAAACGCCGGCATCACGAAAAGCGCCTTCACCTCATGCCGCTCCAGCGCATCGCGAAACGCCTCCAGACTCAGCCCATCGCGCGGATCAGTCGGGATCTCCACCACACGCAGATTCAAACTCTGGATGATCTCCAAAATCCCGAAGTACGCCGGCGTCTCCACCGCCACCGTATCGCCCGGCTTGGTCACCGCGCGCAGCGACAGATTCAACGCCTCCGAACAACCGATCGTCACCACAAGCTCATCATGCGCCAGCGAAGCCCCCGCGTGCAGATACCGCCGCGCGATCTCGCGCGTCAGCGGCTCGTACGCCCAGTTCATCGCGTACCGCCCCAGCGCCCCCGCATCGCTCCGCGCCGCCGAGCCGATGAACCGCGCCAGTTTCTTCACCGGAAAAAGCGACGCATCCGGACACGCCGCGCCAAACGGCACCAGCCCTGGCTCCGCCGAACGCATCACCACTTCCGCCGTGAGATCGTTCACGCCCACATAACTCGCCTTCGCCATCGGCCTCGCCATGCGCGGCTCCGGCGCATCCAGCGGCAACCGCGGCCGCACGTAGTATCCGGATTGCGGACGCGCCTCCAGATAACCGCGATTCTCTAAAACTGTGTACGCCTGCAACACCGTCGAGATACTCACATCGCGCTGCAGCGCCATACGCCGCACCGACGGCACCCGGTGCCCTGGCCGCAACGTCCCCTGCTCCACCAGCCCCTGCAACGAATCGGCAAGCGTCACATAAAGCGGAGCGGCGGATTTGGCAGCGGTGGCGATCATGGCAGGAAATGAAGGACGCTTTTATACCGGCAACTTCCTTCCGTGCGCAGATGCACCCGGCAATGATTGCCACCAGCACAGTTGGCGCGCCACCGACACTGTGACCATGACAATTTCCTCGTCTCACATCCCTCCCGCCTATCCGACGTCCATCTCAGAACCGCCCATCCAGACTGATCGCCGCATACGGAGCCGCTTCGCCGTTCAACGTATAGTTGCGGTCGAAGTACTCGAAGCGCCGGTCCGTCATCACGCCCGCCTCGACCGATACCGAGACCTTTTCCGTCACCGCCCATTTCGCACCCGCCCCGAGCCGGATCTCGCGATAAGAAACATACGTGTTCGCCAGCCGCGACACACCCGCCGCCGGCACGCCCAGATTTTCCGTGATGCGATAGCTCCCGCCCTGCACGCTCGCGCCCGCAAATACCGACAACCGCTTGTCCGCCTCCCACAACACACCCAGTCGCGGAAACCCAACGTTCAGCGTCCACTCCGGCGCGAACTTCCAGCGCACGCCCGCGATCGGCATGACCACTCTGTCCGAAAAACCATTCACCCCCACGCCGAAAATCCACACTAGATCCCGGCTCTGCACGAAATTCGCCATCGCGATCAGCGGCACGTTAAACGTGTCCGACGAAAAATCCTTCAGATCGCTATAAAAACCCGGCCGCACAAACGCCGACCCGCTCCACTGCTGCGAAAACCGGTGCGTCACCCCGAGATTCACCGTCAGCTCACCCAGCCGGTCCGGCAGCGGCAGTAGCCCGTCCGCCTCCAGCTGGTTGATGCTAAACGCCGCGCCATATGACAGCGCCGTGCCTTCACCCAGTGGCAGGCGCCCCGAGAAACTCCCTTCAGTGTGATGCACCGACACCTCGCCCACGGTCTGCCCGCGCTCCACATCCGCCGCTCCCGACCAAGAATACTCGAACGCATACGCCTCCGCCAGCGCCGGCCGGAATGTCGTGGACGCCGGCTGCGCGCCACCCGTGGCGAGCCCCAGCGAAATCATCGGCAAGGCGATTAAGGACACACGAAGACCGGAAAAAGTGGATGACATGGCGCGCATACCGGTGCGTGCCCCGCCCGCCTCTGCAAGCGTTCCCGCGAAATTCTCATCGGCTCCCCCTCCCTTCCCGTCACTAGCGTCATAGGTCAGGCACGACCACATCACCTCCGCTTCACGAAGCCAGCACAGCGCTTTCAGTTTCGCTACGAACCTGTGTTATCGGCTCCTTCTCCGAAAATCGTGGTATCCAACAACCGGTTAAAGTTCTCGTAAAACTCCCCCGCCGCTAGGGGATTGCCCCTCGACAAAACCGAGGCTCCCGACTTCCGTCGCACCACATTTTTTAGCGAAACCATCCTCCATGAACCTGTCCCGTATCTATCGGCAGCGGACTCTCTTGGCCACCGCCTTGGGATCGGTAGCCAGCCTTTCGAGCGGGTGTACCCCCGGCTCCGCAGCCACCGGCTGGAGCCTCGCCCTCGCCGGCATCGCCGCCGCCTCGGCCACCACCGCCTTTCTCGTCCACCGCTCCAGTAAGAAACTCCGGGCTCAACTCGAAAAACACGCCCGCGAGCTGGAGACCTCCGAAGAGCGCCACCGTCTCCTTCTCGCCCAGGCCAGCGACGCCATCCTCGTCGCCGATGCCGACACCGGCGTCATCATCGAAGCCAACCACTACGCCAGCGAACTCCTCGGCTGGAATGCCACCGAGCTTGTCGGCCATCGCCACACCACCGTTCACCAGAACAGCGAGCGCGAACTCGTCCGCCGCGCCTTCATCGAGCACGGCAAACGCGGCGGTATCGTGGATGAAGATACACACGTCCTCCACCGCTCCGGCGAACGCGTGCCTGTCAACGCCCGCTCCACCCTCATCACCGCCGGCTCGCGCCGTTACATGCAGGTCATCCTGCGCGATCTCCGTCCCCGTCTCCGCGCCGAAGAGGCCCTCCGCGGCTCCGAAGCCCGTCTGCGCGAGCTCTTTTCCAACGCCCCCGTCGCCATCATCGAGGAAGACTTCACCGAGCCCGCCCTCTGGCTCGAATCCCTCCGCGCTCAAAACCTCCCCGATCTTTCCGACTACCTTAAAAAACACCCCGACGAACTCGCCGCCCAGTTCTGCCGCATCCGCATCCTCAGCGCCAACCCCGCCGCTCTTCGCGTCGCCGGCACACCCGATCTCGACTCCTACCGCGCCCACCTCAGCGCCACCATCACGCCCTCCGTCCTCGACGCTTTCCGCCTCGAACTCGAAGCCATCTGGGCCGGCCGCACCGAGGTTATCTGCGAACTCACTTTCCGCCGCACCGACGGCTCACTCAACCACGGCGTCATGCACTGGAGCGTTCACACCGCCTCCGGCCGCCCCGACCTTTCCCGCGTCGTCGTCGCAGTCTCTGATCTCACGCCCCTCCGCACCGCCGAGGCCCGCCTCCGCGAAGTCGAGGACCGCTGGGAACTCGCCGTCCGCGGCCTCAACGCCGGCATCTTCGAGCAAAATTACCTCACCGGCGAAACCCACCTCTCTGATCGCTGGAAAGAAATCATCGGCTACCTCCCCGACGAATTTCCCTCCCACCGCGAAGCCTGGCAGGGTCGCGTCCACCCCGATGACCGCGACCGCGTCCTCGCCGCTCTCCATTCGCATCTGCGCCACGAGAAAGACTGCTACGACGTCGACTACCGCATCCGCTGCAAGGACGGCTCCTATAAATGGATCGAGGCCCGCGGCCGCGCCATCTTCGGCCCCGATGGGCAACCCCTCCGCCTCATCGGCGCCCACGCCGACATCAGCGACCGCAAGGCTGCCGAGGCCGCCCTCCGAGACGGCGAGGCCCGCTACCGCCGCCTCTTCGAGGAAAACCCCTGCCCCATGTGGGTGTATGACCTGGAAACGCTCCGCTTCCTCGCCGTCAACCCCGCCGCCGTAAAGCATTATGGATACACCGAGGCCGAGTTCCTCGCGATGACCATCTTCGAGATCCGCCCGCCCGACGAAGTCGAGCGCCTCCGCAAAGCCCTCTCCGAGTGGCGGGGTGGCCAGGCCCTCCCCGGCCTTTGGCTCCACCGCCGCAAGGACGGCAGCCTCATGCTCATGAACGTCACCACTCACGCGCACGAGTTCGCCGGCCGCCCCGCCGTACTCACGCTCGTGGAGGACGTCACCGAACGCCAGGAAGCCGACCAGCGCCTCCGCACGAGCGAAGCCCGCTACCGCGTCCTCTTCGAACAATCCCCCGTCGCCATCATCGAGCAGGATTACAGCGAAGTCGGCGTCTGGCTCGAAGGCCTCCGCACCGCCGGCGTCCCTGACCTCGCCACCTACCTCGACCAGCATCCCGACGAACTCGCCCGGATGCTCACCTCCGTGAAGATCGTGGACACCAACCGCGAAACCCTCCGCATGGTGCGCGCCTCCTCCAAGGAAGAACTCTCCGCTAACATCCACCGCGTCTTCACGCCCGACGCCTACGCCGCACGCAAACAAACCTTCCTCGCCCTCTTTGCCGGCAAATCCGAGGTCGAGGGCGAGGTCACTCTCCTCCGCCTCGACGGTTCCCCCCGCCGCGTCTTTTACCGCTGGTGGATGCCCCCGCTCGAACAAGGCGACACCATCTCCCACACCCAGATCGTCCTCGTCGACCTCACCGATATTCGCACCGCCGAGGCTGAACTCGCCGCCGAGCGCGAACGCCTCCGCGTCACCCTCCGCGCCATGGCGGAAGGCCTCCTCACGACCGATACCGAAGGCGTCGTCCAGTTCATGAACGAGGCCGCCGAACGCATGACGGGCTGGACCGCCGGCTCCGCCATCGGCCGCCACGTCGATGAGATCAGCCGCCTCCGCCACGAGAAAAACCTCACCCACGCCTCCCTCCCGCTCCAGCGCGCCATCGCCGAACACCGCGTCATCGAGTTCCCACTACAGACTGTCCTCACCGGCCGCAACGGCCTCACCTGCCAGGTCGACGGCCGCTGCGCTCCCATGCATGACCTCTCCGGCCGCGCCATCGGCGCCGTCGCCGTCTTCCGCGATGTCACCGAGCGCTCCCGCCTCGAAGCCGAGCTCCTCCGCTCCTCGAAGCTCGAATCCATCGGCATCCTCGCCGGCGGCATCGCCCACGATTTCAACAACATCCTCACCGTCGTCATGGGCAACGTCACCCTCGCCATGCTCGACTCCACCGTGAACGACGCCGTGGGCCGCTGGCTCGAGGAAGCCGAGCGCGGCGTCCTCCGCGCCCGCGACCTCACCCAGCAACTCCTCACGTTCGCCAAAGGCGGCGACCCCGTGCGCAAAACCGTCCGCCTCCCCGAGGTCGTCCGCGAAGCCGCCGAGTTCGGCCTCCACGGCTCGAAGGTCCGCTGCGAATTCGCCATCTCCGAAAACCTCTGGGCCGCCGACGTGGACAAGGGCCAGATCGGCCAGGTCGTCCAGAACCTCGTCATCAACGCCGTCCAGGCCATGCCCGAGGGCGGCGTCGTTCGCGTTTCCATCGCCAACGAAAAGACCGGCCAGCGCGGCGCGCCCGGCCTACTCGCCGATGGCAGCTACCTGCGCCTCTCCATCGCCGACGCCGGCATGGGCATCCGCGCCGATCACCTCGCCCGCATCTTCGATCCCTACTTCACGACCAAGCAGTCCGGCAGCGGCCTCGGCCTCGCCACTGTTTACTCGATCATCCGCAAACATCAGGGCCACGTCGAAGTGGAGTCCGAGCTCGGCAAAGGCACCACCTTCCACATCTGGCTTCCCGCCGCCCCCGAGGCCCACCCCGTCCCGTCGGAAACCGCCAGCCCCATCGTCCCCATGTCCGGCCGCCTCCTCTTCATGGACGACGAGGCCACCATCTGCCTCATGGCAAAAACGCTTCTCACCCGTCTCGGCTTTGTGGTGACGACCACGCCCGACGGCGCCGCCGCCGTAGCCGCCTACAAGGAAGCCAAAGCCTCCGGCGATCCCTTCCGCCTCGTCATCATGGACCTCACCGTCCCCGGCGGCATGGGCGGACTCGAAGCCATGCACGAACTCCTCGCCATCGATCCTCAAGTCACCGCCATCGTCTCCAGCGGCTATTCGAGCGACCCGGTCATGGCCAACTACCGCAAGCACGGCTTCCGCGGCATGGTCCCCAAGCCCTACAAAATCACCGACCTCGCCCGCGCCATCCGCACCGTCCTCGATCAAAAATAATCTCCGTGGTAGGGACAATGCTCCGCATTGTCCGCAGCGGCACCGCCCGCGTCCGCACGCCACCCCGAGCCTTCACTCCTCCCCGAGCACTTCGCGCAACGTCTTCAACAGCGTCTCCGCCGTGTACGGCTTCGGCATGAAATGCCTCACACCCGCGCCCGCCGCCTTCGCCACCTTCCCGTTCGCGTCGTGCCCGCTCGCGCCGATGATCTTCACGTGCGGGTTCATCCGTTGCAGCGCGATGATCGTCGCCGGTCCATCCATCACCGGCATCATCATGTCCGTGATCACCGCCGCGATCTCCGCCTTCTGCTCCGCGTAAATCCCCACCGCCTCCGCCCCGTCTTTCGCCGTGATCGCCCGGTAGCCATGCCGCTCCAGCGTGCGCGCCAGCGTTGTGCGGATCGCCTCCTCGTCATCCACGACTAGCAGCAACTGCCCCTGCCCGCGCGGCAGCGGCGCCCGCGCGATCTCTTCGTCCGTCGAAGCTCCCGGCTGCGCCGGCAGGTGAATTCGAAACGTCGAGCCTTTGCCCGGCTCGCTGTACACATGGATGAAACCGCCGTGATTCCTCACGATCGCCTGACTCGTCGCCAGCCCCAGCCCTGTGCCGCGCCCCACATCCTTCGTCGTGAAAAACGGCTCGAAGATCCGTTCCAGCTTGTCCAGCGGGATGCCCTCGCCCGTATCCACGACGTCGATCCGCACATGCGGCCCCGACCGCGCCTCGGGATTGAGCGATGAGTAGTTCGTGTCCAGCGTCACGTTCGCCGCGTGGAGCTTCAGCTCCCCGCCGCCGGGCATCGCATCGCGCGCATTCACGCAGAGATTGAGCAACACCTGATGAAGCTGCGTCGCATCGCCCACGAGCGTCCACAGATCCGCCGACCACGCCCGCTCGATGCGGATCGATTTGGGAAACGTCTCCCTGATCATGTGCTCCACATCGCGGAGCAACCGCCCCGCGTGCAACGGCGCGCGCTGCCCCTCCACGCCGCGCGCGAAGAGCAGCACCTGCTTGATCACCTCCGCGCCCCGCCCCGCGCTCAGCTCCATCGCCCGGATCGTCGCCAGCGCCTCCGGATCGGTCACGCTCTCCCGCACGATCGGCAGCCCCATGAAGATCGGCGCGAGCACATTGTTCAGATCGTGCGCGATCCCGCCCGCCATCGTCCCGATGCTCTCCATCCGCTGCGACCGCAGGAAGTGCGACTCCAGCCGCTTCCGGTCCGTGATGTCCGTGTTGATCGCCAGCACCGACCTCGCCGCCCCCGGCGCTCCCGGGAGCCGCGTGCAACGGCTGAAAATAATCCGCTCATCCCCCGTCTTCGTGCGCGTCTTCAATTCCCCCGCCCACTCCCCATCGCGCAGCACCGCCGCCTTCGCCTCATGAAACGGTGCCGCATCCTTGTACAGCAGCGGCGTCTCATCGCGCCCGATCATCTCCGCCGCCGTGAATCCAAAAAGCCGCTCCGCGCTCTTGTTCCAGTATGCCACGCGGTCGTCCGGCCCGCGCACCACGATCGCATCCGTCGCCTTGTCCAGCAGCATGGCCTGCTCGCGCAACTTCTCCTCCGCCGCCCGCCGCTGCGCCGACAACGCCGCCAGCACATGCGCCGTCGTCGCCAGGCACGTGATGTAGATCTGCATCAACCAGAACGCCTGCGGAGAACTGAACCGCCCAAACGGCCCCAGCCCCTGCGTCGTTCCCCACAACGAAATCGCCACCAATAAAAACGTCGCCACTGCCGCCCCGTGCGCACCGAACCGCAGTCCCGCCCAGATCACGAACGGATACACCACAAACGCCAGCGGAGCATCCCCCGCGAGCTGCGGTGCGCCCCATAAAAACACCATCATCGCCGCCAGCAGCAGTCCGCACAACAACGCCCCCAGCTCGATCACCCGCGCGCGCGTCCACGCCCAGTGGATCGGCAGCCGCCACGCCAGCAACGCCGGGCTCATCACGATCACGCCCATCGCATCGCCCAGCCACCACGTCAGCCAGCCCGAGCCCAGCCGCGACCACGGCAGCAGACCCGACCACGCCATCGTCAGCGCGCCCATACTCGCCGCCACCATCGTCGCCACCAGTGCCGCGCCCGCGCCGAACCGCACGAGCCCCGGCAGGCTTTGCAACAAATCATAGCCCGCCGCCCAACGCCGCACCAGCCGCGCCGCCACCCACGCGCCGGCTGTCGCCGCCACTGCGATCCCCAGCGAATACACCGGCCCCGGCGCGCCTTGCATGTTCGCCAGCCACGATCCCAGAAAAATCCCCGGCAGCACCCACGGCCCCAGCCACCACACCAGCGCCACCGCCACGCCCGCCGGCGGCCACACCGGCGAGATGGCCCCGCCCACGATCGCATACGCCAGCCCCACCCTCGCCATCACGTAGTAACCGGCAAACGCCAGCAGCACGCGCCCGAAAATACCGGGCAGATCGAGCGCCCCTTGGCGCTCAGGGGGTAGAAAAGCAGGCGAGGAAAACATCAGAGTAAATCAGGCGGCTTCAGCAACGCGTCACGCTGGATGAGAAAATTTTCCACACGCATTCAGACGACGGACCCAACCAGTAACCGGGACTAAACTACGGACCATCGAAGGACTGCGGGCGCAGGGATGACGCCGCGCACTTCTCCGGCGAAACACCGCCCATTGCACGCCAATTTCCATCCCTCGCAGCTCCACGCCTCGCCCGCGCCGCCGCCCACCACGCCCGCATCACTCGCTCGCTACATCCGTCCGCCTGGCTGAGCGCCGTTTCCGGCGCAGCAATCCGCGCACACTCCAGAGCAGCAGCAACGCGTTCGCGCCCGCCATGCACACTGCGGAGGGCGGCTGCACCCGGAACGCCACGCCATGCATCGCCAGCACCAGCGCCGCGCCCACGAAATCCCCCGCCCGCGCGGACTTTTCCCGCAACTGCACGAGCAGCACCGCCGCCCACACCACCAACGCCGCACCCGCCGCTAGCCAGCCGAAGCGCACCGCGAGCGCCGCCTGCGCATCCTCACGCGCCAGCAAGACGCTCAGCAGCCAGAAGAGCAGCTGGTTGAAATAAAGAAACCCGGTGACCAGCACCGAGATGAGCTGCGCGTTCACCGGAAACTGGCCCTGCGCATCGACCGGCACGCGCGCCAGCATCGCGCACCCCGTGCAGCAAAAATAATCACGCCCCGGCTCCACGCGCGTGACCTTGAAAGGCAGTCCGCAATAACGGCAGGCGACGGGCGTCATCCTTCGAGGATTTCCGAATCGAGGTGCTGGATGATGAGCTCCTGGATCGTCGCCAGAAACACATAACACATGAACACGGGCCGCATCGGCTCCGGGAGTTCGTCAATCTCGACGTCCCCCGATTCGAGCGATTCGTCGCCAAAATTTTTCAGGTATTGCTCGCGCATCCGCAGACGCAGCGCGGCGCAGGCGCGCAGGATCGGCTCCGCGTTTTCTTCGTCGAAGGCGATCATGCCGCTCTCGAAAAACTCCTTGTCGAACATCGCGAGCAGTCGGCTGAGCCCGTCCTTTTGAGTCACGAGCAGATCGGCGTTCCAGACTTCGTGCATGTCTTCGTCCACCTCCACGTGTTCGAGCGGCACGGCGAGGCGGTCCTGCAACGAGTCCGCGACCGTCTTCATGACGTCGAGTAACGGGGCAACCACCGGCAGACTCAACTTGACCTCAATTCTTTTCATCCGGCTCGATGATCGCGGTCAGGTGCCATTCGTGAAGCGTGAAAGCGTAGGCCTCCGCTTTTTCCCGCAGCCCGCTCCAGACCACCGAGCGGCCGAGTTCGTGGACTTCCAGCATGTGCTTGCGCGCGGTCTGCTCGTCGAAGCCGAAGACCTTTTTGAAAACGAGCACGACGTAGGACATGAGGTTGACCGGATCGTTGAGCACGACGACCCGGCAGACACCGGCGAGCGCGAGCTCGGTGTGCGTGTCGTGTTGCGGCTGCGTGGCGGATAGAGTCGTGGTCACGTGACGCGCAGTAAACGCCCCGCACCGCGTCGCGCAACCCGCAAGGTGGCGCCAGCTTCAGCTCACATGCACCCATCTCCCCCGACACGCACGTCAGCACTCCAGCCGCGCCGAATAAAAAAGACGCACGGTGTGAACCGTGCGCCTTGAGAAAAACCCGGAGCGTTCTCCGCGTGTACTTAGAGTGAGTTCACCTTCACGCGGATGAAGCGCTGGCCGACGCCGCCGATGTCGCGCACCCGGATGCGTTCGCCTGCGGCGCCGAGCGAGGTGCGTTCCATTTCCTGCGTGGGCAGTCCAGAGCCGTTTGAGACGCTCGTGCCGTAAGCATGGCCAGCCGTCCACGTCTGCATATTGGCGGAAACTTCCACGGTATAGACCAGGTCGGGGCGGTTGGCGGGACGGATGAAGGAGATCTCCATGCGTTTCGTGCCGCTGACGTTGGCCACGGTGACTTGAGTCACTGCGACGGTGTCAGGCGAAGAAGGCGAAAGATCGAAAGCGTACTCAAGCAGGTTGCCCATGCCGTCGCCATCGGGATCGGCAGAGCTGACGCTGTTGATGTCGCCGATCTGTTTGTCCTGAGCCCAGGCGGCGTACGCGGATTTCACTTCGAGCGTGAGCTGCTGCGTGCTGCTGCCTCCCGCGTTGGTCACCGTGACGGTGACGACGTAGTTGCCCGTCGCCTGAGTGACAGGGACCGAGCCCGAGATGGCACCCGTGAGATTATTGATGCTCATGCCCGTCGGCAGGCCGGCGGCCGCGTACACCGTGGGCGAATTGTTCGCCACGATCTGGAAATTAAAGGCGACGCCCAAAACCACGCGCGCCGAGGAAGCGCTGGTGATCACAGGGACCGAGATGATCGGAGCCGTCACCGTGAGCGAAAGTGCGCGCGTACCGGAGCCGCCGGCATTGGTCGCCGTGAGCGTGATAGGATAAATACCCGCCGCGACCGAAGTCGAAACCGAGCCCGAGATCAGGCCGCTGCTCGTGTTGATGCTCAGGCCCGAAGGAAGTCCGGTGGCGTTGTACGAGGTCGGGGAGTTGCTCGCCGTGATCTGGTAGCTGAACGCCGTGCCGCGCAGAGTGCTCTCAGCGGCCAAGCCGGAGATCACCGGAGCGGAGGGCAACGGATTCGTCAGCGTGAGCGAGAAGGTCTGCGTGCCGGTGCCGCCGGCGTTGGTCGCGTAGAGCGTCACCGAAGAAACACCCGCCGTGGCTGAGGTGGACACCGTGCCCGAGATCAGGCCGCTGCTACTGTTGATGCTCACGCCGGAAGGCAGTCCGCTCGCAGCATACGAAGTCGGGCTGTTGCTCGCCAAAACCTGGTGGCTAAAAGCGGAGCCGATCACCGCGCTGCCCGAGCTCGCGCTCGAAATCACCGGTGCGGACGGGAGCGGAGCGGTTACCGTGAGCGAGAAGGTCTGCGTGCCGGTGCCACCGGCATTGGTCGCCGTGAGCGAGACTGAATAAACCGCCACCGTGGCCGACGTGGAAACCGTGCCCGAGATCAAGCCGGTGGAGGTGTTGATGCTCAGGCCGGAGGGAAGTCCGCTCGCACCATAAGAAGTCGGGCTGTTGCTCGCCACGATCTGGTGGCTGAAGGAATTACCCCGCACCACCGATCCGGTGGAGCCGCTCGTGATGGACGGAGCGGCCGGGACGGGATTGGTGAGCGTGAGCGAGAGCGTCTGTGTGCCGGAGCCGCTGGCATTCGTGGCGGTGAGATTCACCGAATAGACGCCCGCTGTGGCCGAGGAGGAAACCGTGCCCGAGATCAGGCCGCTGCTGGTGTTGATGCTCAGGCCGGAGGGAAGTCCGCTCGCGCTGTAGGAGGTGGGCGAGTTGCTGGCGGTCACTTGGAAACTGAACGAGGCGCTGATCACCGCGCTGGCGGAAGCGGCGCTCGTGATCGCCGGTGGCTGAGCGGCGGAAGAGACCACGCTGCCCGTGATTTCGTAGCGGCCGAGGCTGCCGTAGTTCGTGTAGCCCGTGCCCGGGACGGAGCCTTCGCCCACACCCGTGATCGCCAGATAATAAGTACCGGCGGCGAGCGTGGTGGAGATCGAGGGATAGAGAGAACCCGTCGGATTGGAGGTGGCCAGAGTGTTGCCCGAGGCATCGGTCAGAGTCGCGCTGGCGTCGAGGTCAGCCTGCGCGCTGACACTGCCGGCCTCGGCGACCAAGGTGAACGTCACGCCGCCACCCGAAGTCGTGAAGCTGTACATATCCACATCGCCGCTACGCTCAATCGTTCCGACCGTGGACACCGTGGACCCGCTGCTGAAGCGCAGCGCGCTCGCCGTGGCGCGCGTGGCCGCGGCGTCATCGGTCATGTAGCCCGCGCGGTTGCGGGAGTCGGAGATGATCGCGAGGTCGTTCTCGGTGTTGTTACCGGAATTGCCATTGTTGCTGTAGTTGCCGTTGCTCCACTGAATGACGCTGGAGTAGTAACCGCTGCCCATGATCGGCGCCCAGCTGGTGGCACCGGAGCCATGGCCGCTGTAGTAACCTTGATAGAGATTGCCCGAGGAATCGTTCAGCCCGTCGTGCGAGAGACCGAGCGTGTGGCCGAGCTCATGCGAGATCGCCTCGGAGACATAGCGGGCATTGACCCCCAGCATGTCGGCAAACACCCAGCACGGGATCGTGCTGCTCATGCTGCTGCCGGATGCGCTCAAAGAACCGATGTAGGCCACACCGCCCGCGGAGCCATACCAGCTGCTGGTCTGCGTGACGATGCAGCGCATGCGGCTGCCGGCCGGAGCGTTGTCGTAACGGCTGCGGCTGGTCGTCACGTCGATGTTGAATGGCCGGTAATCTTCCGACACGCGCTGCCACACCTCGGTGATCTGCGACGCAGAAAGCCCGCTCGCGGACGCGTTGATCGCGTTGCCGCCGTTCCAGTAAGAGTCAGTGACGGTCTCGCCGTCGAAATCGAGATATGCGACCACCGTGGCCGTTGGCCGGCTGCTCAGCAGATACTCAGGGGAGGCCGCAGCCGATGTCGTAAGCGTCGAGGAATCAGGAACCACATAACTCTCGGCGATCGCCCCGCGCTGCGCGTCGCGCACCACCGCGCGCGAAACCACCACGACCGGCAGCTCCATGCACACGACCGAACCCTTGTTCTTTTCCAAAAGATACGCCGCTCCATCGGTGCCGGTCTCGATCTCATAAGCAACCTTGCCCTCAGTCGGGAAGATCACACCGCCCAGACGGCTCTCGTCTTCACCGAGGCTGAACGTGCCCTTGATGTCGCCGGTCAGCTGGCCGCCGACCAAAACCTGGCCGCCGGATTCGCGCTGCACGATATTGATGCGCCCGGTGACGAAACGATTATCGGGCAACGGCAGCTGGATCGTGTCACCCTGGCGGAGCGACGACAGGCTGCCCTCAACCAACTCTATCAAGCGGGCCGAGCGGATCGTGGCCTCAGCGGCGGATGGCGTGGCGAAACGAGCGGCGATCACGGCGGGCTTGCCGGGGACGACCGGCGTTTCAAAACGGTAGATCGCACGCGAAGCCGTCGTGACCGTGGAAGCAACCGCAGGGGAAATCGCCTCAGACGATCCCATGCTGGAAAAAACCGACGCACGGGCGGGGGCGCTGACCACGTGGCCGGTGGCCGCGTTTTCGGGGGTGGAATTATGGCTGAGTAAAAACGCTGTCACACCAACAACAACGAGCAGAAGGACCGAAAAAATCCGGCGAGAGAATGTGTCCTTTTTGAACATGCGCCTCTGTCGGAACGAAGCGCGCACCGGTCAACGAATACACCTCACGTGTCCGGGTTTTTACATCCTGTTTGAGTGTCGGGTGAGGTGCGCACCTTATCCGAACACCGAATACGTAAAGTTCCTATGAAGGCTCCTCTTTGCGGGAACTAGACTTGCATCGCATTTTTTCGCGCCGCCCCGCCGTGAAATCAGTCGGTCAACGTCAAAAAATAACGAAGGCGCGGTCCGCAAGGAACCGCGCCCAAGGTGAATCGGAAAACGTTTTCCCGTGTTTCGCTTTTCTTAGCTTTTCGCCGCCGCCGTGCGCACCGCCTCGGCGATCTTCGCCTCGGCTTCAGCCAGCGGGAGCTTGGTCACCTCTTTCGATGTGCGCCACTTCAGCTCCACCACGCCATCTTTGAGTCCCTTGCTGCCGATGACGATGCGCAGCGGGATGCCGATCAGATCCGCATCCTTGAACTTCACGCCCGGCCGCTCGTCGCGGTCGTCGATGAGCACATCCGCGCCCGCCGCCTCCGCCGCCGTCGCGATTTTTTTCGCCACGCCCGCCGCCTCTTCGACTTTAGGATCGAGCAGACAGATCAACACCTGGAACGGAGCCACCGACCACGGCCAGACGATCCCGTCCGCGTCATGACTCTGCTCGATCAGCGCCTGCATCGTACGGCTGATGCCGATGCCATAGCAGCCCATCACCATCAGGTGACTCTGCTTCTGATCGTCGGTGTACACCGCGCCGAACTTCTCGGAATATTTCGTCCCGAGTTTGAAAATATGTCCGACCTCGATGCCGCGACGCACCTTGAGCGGCTGACCTGACTTCGGATCAGGCTCGCCCGGACGCACGCGGCGGAAATCGCCAAACGACGTGATCGCGAGATCGCGCGCCACGTTGACGTTGCGCACGTGGAAACCGTCCTTGTTCGCACCGGTGGTGCCGTTGCCGATGAGCCGGATCGCATGATCGGCGAACACGCCCGCAAGCGCGCCCGCGTTTTTGATCGTGCCTTTAACCGCACCGAGACTGCCCGGCTTCGCACCGAGCACCGGCTCGATCTCTTCTGCCGTCGCCGCACGCGTGACCGTGAAACCCAGCGAACCTAGCTTCGCCTCTTCGAGTTCGTCATTGCCCCGGATAATCACGATGAACGGCTTCCCGTCGCCGATGAAGACCAGCGTCTTGAACTGCTTGTCACCCGGCACCGAGTAAGGCGCCGCTTCGAGCGCCGCGATGGTCAGCACACCTGGCGTCGCAAACTCTTCGAGCGCCCCGGCAGGAGCCGCGTCCGCCAGATCCTTCGGCACGATGCCGCTCGTGGCCTTCTCGCGATTCGCCGCATAGCCGCTCTCTTCATTATAGATCACATCATCGTCGCCGATCTCGGCCGGGATCATGAACTCATGGGAAAAACTCCCGCCCATCACGCCCGTGTCCGCCTCGACCGCGATGGCCGTTGCGCCCACGCGTTTGAAAAACTTTTCGTACGCCGCCTTGATCGCGTGGTAGCTCTTGATCGCACCCTCGTCGTTCGCGTCGAACGAGTACGAATCCATCATGATAAACTCGCGCGCACGCATCAGACCGAAACGCGGCCGGATCTCGTTACGGAACTTCGTGGCGATCTGATAAAAATTCTTCGGCAGGTCGCGGTAACTCGTGATCTCCGCCTTCACCAGCGGCGTGATGATCTCCTCGTGCGTCGGCCCGAGCACAAACTCCGGATCGCGTCCCGCGCGCTTGCCGTCGCCCGCGCTGTCCGCGCGAAACATGATCTCACGAGCCGCTGCCCAACGCGGTCCCTGCTCCCAAAGCTCGGCCGGATGCACATGCGGCATCCACAACTCGATGCCGCCCGCTCCATCAATCTCCTCGCGGCAGATCTGCGTGATCTTCTGGAGCGCCCGCAGACCGAGCGGCATATACGTGTACAACCCGCCGCCGAGCTTGCGCACGAGCCCTGCCCGCACGAGCAGCTTGTGCGAGGCGATTTCGGCGTCAGCCGGACTCTCTTTGAGCGTGGGAATAAAGAACTGTGACCAGAGTTTCATGAAGCCCGCGACCGAAGCAGCGCCCACAGGGTGGCGCAAATTTATTTGCGAGCCCGCCCGCCCGCGCGATTACTCCCGCCCTTCCGCTCATGCCTGACTCTCCTCTGCCGTCTAAAAAACCCTGGCCCATGAAATGGGTCGTCCTCGCGATCGTCATCGGTCTCGGCACGTACACCTACGTCACGCTGAAATTCCGCAAAGATCCGGCCACAGCACACCGCCCCATCGAAGACGCCAAGGAACGCTTCACCGTCAGCCGCCTCCGCCAGGCCGGCTACCTGCGCACGCCCGCCATCGCCGAGCGCCCCGCCGATCCGTCGCGCACCCTCGCCGGACTTCTCCGCCCGCTGGCCGAGGTCAAAGACGCCCCCGCCGGAGTCCCCGCCGAACTTTCCGAGACCTTCGCCGAACTGCCCAAGCTCCCTGACTCGTTTCAAAACGTCTCTGCCCCCGCCAGCCACACGGCGATGCTCCCCTACTCCATCCAGTACGTCTGCCAGCTCCCCGACAACAGCGGCGTCCTCGGCGAGACCCGCGTGTATGTGAAAGATAACGACATCGCCATCATCACCGACTTCGACCGCATCGACGCCGACCTGCTCGCGCGCACGAAAGACGCCACCGTCCTCCTCCAGCTCCCCGCCGGCATCTTCCGCTCGGGCGAAACCTTCCAGATCACCCTCGTCGGCAAAACCGGCTCCAAGCACTGGACCCTGCAAGTGCATTGACGCGCCCGCCCCGCTCGTCGAAAAACTCCGCACACTTCCTCGATGAGCAACAGCGCCACTCCCTCGGCCACGACGACCACGATCAAGCCGACCGATCTCCGCGGCATCCTCAAATACGTCCCGCGTTTTCAGGACCAGATCTTCGTCATCGCCCTCGATGGCTCCATCGTTGCCGACGAAAATTTCGGCAACCTCCTTGTCGACATCGCCGTCCTCCGCAGCCTCGGCATCAAAGTCGTCCTCGTCCACGGCATAGGCCAGCAGCTCCAGGAACTCTCCACCTCGCGCGGCATCCCCATCAGCGACGCCTTCGGCACCGGCGCGACCGACGCCGCCACGCTCGACCTCGCCATCCGCGCTTCTTCCCGCGTCTCGCACGTCATCCTCGAAGGCCTCACCCAAAACGCGCTGAAGTGCGCCATCACCAACGCCGTCCGCGCCCTCCCGCTCGGCATCCTCAAAGGCGTCGATCACCAGTTCACCGGCCGTGTCGATCGCATCGACACAGAGTTCATCCTCACGCTGATCAACAAGAGCATCATCCCGATTCTCTCCCCCATCGGCTACGGCCCCGACGGCAAAGCCCTGCGCGTCAACTCCGACCTCCTAGCCGCCGAAATCGCCGAAGCCCTCCACGCCTCGAAAATCATCTACCTCGCCCCGCAGTCCGGTCTCGAAATCAACGGCGACGTGAAACGCGAAATCTCGATGGACGCCCTTCGTGCGCTCCTGAAAGACCAGCCCGACGCCATCCCCGAGAGCACGCGCAGCAAAGCCCTCCACGCCATCAAAGCCATCGAGACCGGCACCCCGCGCGTCCACCTCGTGGACGGCCGCATCTTCGACGGCCTCATCAACGAAATCTTCTCCAGCGAAGGCGTCGGCTCGCTCATCTACGGCAACGACTATCAACAAATCCGCCGCGCCAAACGCAGCGACGTCCGCGCCATCTACAACCTCACGCGCGGCGCCGTGAAACGCGAAGAGCTCGTCTACCGCACCCAGCAGGCCATCGAGAAAAACATCGACCAGTTCTTCGTCTTCGAAATCGACGAGAATCTCATCGCCTGCGTCTCGCTCTATTTCTACCCCGACAAACCGACGCTCGCCGAAGTCGGTTCGCTCTACGTCCTGCCCTTCTACCACAACCGCGGCATCGGCCGTAAGATGGTGGACTACGCCTGCATGATGGCGAAAGAACGCGGCGCCAAAACCATCGTCGCCCTCTCCACGCAGAGCTATTCCTTCTTCACGAGCGCTCTCAACTTCGAGGAAACCACCAAAGACATCCTCCCCGAAGCCCGCCTGAAGCTCTACGAAGAAAGCGGCCGCAATCCGAAGGTCTTGGTTAAACAAGTTTGAGGCCTTCTGTCTCACATCGGGGCTCAGACGGGCTATCTACGAACGCCGTCTAGCTTCGTTCGAATAAACTCCCCAATGAAAAGAGCACTTCTGCTATACGCACTGCTCACATTCAGTGGCGCAGGCACCATCCTGGGATTGGTCAAAATAGCCCCACATGAATTCAAAGGAACCAAAACAACCGGGATCGTTAGAGACTACATCCGAATCGAAGGTAGCCGGACACGGTGGAGGCCGGTGATTGAACTAACAAGCGCCCCAACGGATGTTCGCGTGCCCGCCATCATCGACTGGCGGAGCAAATGGTACGATGTGGGAGAAACCATTCCCATACTAACTCTCCCCGGTCACGGCCCACTCGCCGGATCGTTTATCGTTCGATGGAGCTTCGTGTTTTGGATGCTGCTGATTTTTTCGTTCTGCGCGTACCAGATTATCAAAACACTCAGGATGAAACCTGAGGACCATCGAAGCACTCGCTAGTGCCGCTGAACCTCCCCTTGACGTTTTGCACTCTCCGGCAAACTTACCGCCATAACGATGCTTGAGCTCAAACAGGAGATTTCCCGTCTCTCCCTGCGCGAACGCCACGAGCTCAACGCCTACATGATCCGCCTCCGTCACGAACGCCCAGAATGGCGGAAAATGATTTCCAAGCGTATGAGCGAGATGGACGCAGGGAAAAAGCTCACGGTCGCCGAACTGGAAAATCGCCTCACCAAACGTGGCTAAACGCGGTGCCGCGTCCTGACGCTTCCGCCCTCTGGTCCGACGGCTAAACCCGCCTTCTCCGACTCACTTCTTGTACGGAAACGGCTGCGACCCCACCAGCACAGGCAACGCCCGCGATTCGATCCGCGTCCCCGCCGCCACGGTAAACCCGCGCAAAAACTCCGCCGCCACCAGCATCTTCCCGCCCGGCCGTTGCAACCGCAGCAAACGCACAGCGCCTCCGCCCGTTGCCACCAGCAAACCCTCCGCATCCGCTCCGATGACTTCCCCGGGAGCGCCGGCCTCTGGCCGGCTTCCGATGTCAGATACCGACGAACCGTCGCCGCTCCCAGCTCCCTCCGCCGCCACTTCTGCAAGCCCCAGTTTCACCACCTGCCCGCCAATCTCCACCGAACACGCCGGCCACGGAAAAAGCCCGTTCACCCGTGCAGCGATCACCGCCGCCGGTTGATTAAAATCCAGCGCCCCATCTTCCTTCGCGAGCTTCCGGCAAAACGTCGCCCGCGCTTCATCCTGCTCAACAAACACCAGCGTCCCCTCAGCCAGTTTCGGCAACGTCCTCTTCAACAGCGGCACACATGCCCCCGCCAGTTTTCCCTCGATCTCCAGCGTCGTGTCGCGCGGCTCGATCGCCACGCGCTCCACATCCGCCACCGGACCCGCATCGAGCTTCCGCAAGATGCGCATGAGCGAAACGCCCGTCTCCTTTTCGCCGTTCGCCACAGCCGTCTGAATCGGCGAAGCCCCGCGATACTTCGGCAAAATCGACGCGTGCAGATTCAACGTTCCCAACCGCGGCGCCGCGATAAACGCATCCTTCAAAATATGCCCGTAAGCCATCACGAGTGACACATCCGCGTTCAGCCCCGCCAGCTCCACGCGCGTCTCCTCGGTCACTTTCTCCGGCTGAAAAACCGGCAGCCCCCGCGACAGCGCCCACATCTTGATCGCATTCGCCTGCACCTTCTGCCCGCGCCCGACTGCCCGATCCGGCTGCGTATAAACCGCGATCACCGTGGCCCACGCACTCCCCTCGCCCACCAGCCATTCCAGCAACGGCAGCGCGATGCCATCGGAGCCCATGAAAACAAGTCGGAGCGGTTTCATCATTGGTGCTCAGTTTTGAATCGCGAAGACGCCAAGAAGCAAAGAGCCAAACTCAGTCTCTGCCTTTGCTTCCTTCCTTAGCGTCTTCGCGTCTTTGCGAGTCAACAAACCACCGCTCACCCGAGTGCTCACTTCAGCGTCTTGATCCACTTCCCCACCGCAGCGCTCAACTTCGCAAACGCCGCAGGCGTGGACGGCTTTTCCAGCCCTTCGATCAACGTCCAGTGCTCGGTGAGCTGCACGTTTTCGCCAGGAGACAATTTTGTCAGCGGGCTCAACGTCTCGAACTCGATCATCTCGCCATTCGTAAACGTTTCCCACGCGCAACCGAGATCCGGATACGTCGCACCTTTGATCACCGGCGAGTACTTCACAAACGTCACGCCGCCAACCCAGTACGCGGACCAGCCCGCGTAATTCGTGATGCCCAGCTTCTGAGGCGCTTTCGCCTTCGGCACGTTGATGCCTAGGAAATCTCGATTCATCTCCCAAACCGGCAACGACAGATCCGTGTACGTCCACGGCACCAGCGCGTACTCCGGCAACAAATCGCCATTTGCATGATCGCCTTTGGGCGGAAGCGGCAGGACGCCGTAGCCGCCACCTTTCAACATCGTGAGCGCCCAGGCCGCGCACTCAACCGGCCAGAGTCCGTGATTTGTCAACGCATGCGTCAGCTTCACCGTGCGATCACCCGTGAGCTCGATCTTGAGCGCCTTCTGAATGCCCGTCTTCTCTTCAACCGGCTGTGCGAGCGCGATGCCGTTCTTCACCGGCTTCATCGCGAGCAACTCATCATCGGGCTGGTACGTGCGTACCGCGTGCTCCGGCGAATGCCACAGACGATGCCCGCCGCGCAGATTGTAGCCGTTCGCACGCGGCGCATCGGGCGCGAATTCAAAAAACAGATTCTTCGCCTTCGCGCCGCGCGGTTTCAGCGAAATGATGCGCGGCCCGACCGAAGTCGTGACCGTGAGTTCGAGGGCTTTGGTGGTCAGCGTCAGCGCTTCACCACCGCGATAATCACTCTTCGAAGGTTTCATACTTGGAGTCGTTTTCTTCCACCACTTTTTCATTCGATCTCCACTTCGGCCGATGCGGTAGACCCCGCGCTTCCTTGCCCGAGTAGGGTGTGCCGGGCTCGTGCTTTTCTTTGCCGACGAGATCGAAATAGATCGGACAGCCGTTCAGGCCAAACTCATCGACCATGCCCGACTCCAGATAACGACGATACTGCTCGGTGAGCTTCTCTTCGCGGTTGCAGAAAATCTTGATGCGAAACGGACGCGTCCCGGTCTGCGTCGCGTAGTACACGCGGAAACGTTTTCCACCCACCGCCGGAGGCGGCGTGCGTTCGGCGAGATAGCCGATGATCTTGTTCAACTTCGCCGTCGAGATCTTGATATCGAGCGTGCGGTTGAGCTTCACCGCCGCGTTCAGCATGCGATCGATTTCGTAGCCGCTCATCGCCGATACGAAGATCAGCGGCGAGCCCGGCGTGAAAAACAAGCGCTCGAAAACGGCCTTCTCGTACTTCTCGCGATAGTCGCGCTCGCTCTTGTACCCCGGAATTCCGCCGTCCTTCTCGAAGGTCTTCTTCACGAGATCCCACTTGTTCACGATGATCACGATGGGCTTCTTCTCCTTCACCGCTTCGCCCGCGATCGCCTTATCCTGCTGTGTCACGCCGTCCATCGCGTCGAGCACGAGGAAAACGACGTCCGTCTCTTTGATCGAGTCGAGCGAGCGCAGGCGCGAAAAATACTCCACCGGCGAAGCCAGCTTCGTCGCTGCCTTGATGCCCGCCGTATCGATGAGCTTGAACGGGTACATCGCGCCATCGCGGCCCTTGAATTGAAAATCCAGCGACACCGCATCGCGCGTCGTCCCAGGCACGTCGCTGACGATCAACCGGTCGCTATCGAGGAGCCGGTTGCTCAGCGACGACTTTCCTACATTCGGCCGCCCGATGAAGCAAACGCACAGCGGTTTCTCCGCCGAGCGATCTGGCAAATCTTCCAACGGTATCGGTCCTAGCTTCGTGAGAATCGCATCACGCAAAACGCCTTCGTTCGCGCCGTGTTCCGCTGAGACGCGCACCGGTTCGCCAAGGCCGAGGCGATACGCTTCCGCGAGGTCAATCTTGTCCTCGTTGAAGTCCGCTTTGTTCACCACCAGCAGCACGTCCTTTTTGCTCTTCCGCAGCATCTGCGCGATTTTCAGATCGAGCGCCGTCATGCCTTCAAGGCCATCGACGACGAACAGAATGAGATCCGCCGTATCGATCGCGAAACCCACCTGCGTCTCCGACGCGTCGATGAGTTTCGCCGGCGTGATGTTGCCGTCCTTGAAACCGAGACCGCCGGTATCGAGCAGCGTGTAATCGCCGTCCTTGATTTCCGTCATGATGACGTCGCGCGTGACGCCCGGTTGGTCATGGACGATGGAAATGCGCTTCTTCGCCAGCCGGTTAAACAAACGGCTTTTGCCGACGTTGGGACGGCCTACAATAACGACGGTGCGTGACATAAATTTGAAGACAGTGGACGGAATAAACGCGAAGGGCGCAAAGGAAGAATTCTTCCCCTGCGCCCGTTCGGGTTTCGAGTGAGTGAGTTACTTCTTGAGGCCCTGGACGAAGCGCTCGGTGCGGTTACATGCCTCGATGATCTGATCGTAGCTTGTCGCAAAACACGCGCGCACGTGGCCGATGCCGTTCTCGCCAAACGCAGCGCCCGGCACGACCGCGACCTTCTCCTTTTCGAGCAGGCCAAACGAAAATTCCTTCTCGGTGAGCCCGGTCGATTTGATCTCGGGAAACGCGTAGAACGAGCCGCGCGGCGAATGACACGTCAGGCCGATTTCGTTGAAACGGCGCACGATCAAATCGCGGCGGCGATGATACTGCTCGCGCATCTTGAGCACGCTGTCCCAGCCGCGCGTGAGCGCTTCGAGCGCAGCTTCCTGAGCGACGATCGAGGCACACAGCATCGTGTACTGGTGAACCTTCATCATCGCATCGATCAGCGCCGCCGGTCCGCACGCATAGCCGATGCGCCAGCCAGTCATCGCGAACGCCTTCGAAAAGCCGTGGAGGAAAATCGTCCGCTCCGCCATTCCCGGCAGGCTCGCGATGCTCGTGTGTACGCCGTCGAACGTGAGCTCCGAGTAGATCTCGTCGCTCAACACCAGCAGGTCCTTCTCGCGGCAGAACTCCGCGATCTTGGTCAACTGCTCGAGACTGCACGTGCCGCCCGTGGGATTGCACGGCAGGTTCAGCATCAAAATCTTCGCACCCGGTTTCCACGCGGCGCGCAGCGCTTCAGCCGTCAGCGCGAAATTATCTTTCGCGTACGTCGGCACCGCGATGCCCTGCGCATGAACCAGCGCCACACTCGGGCTGTACGAGACGTAGCACGGCTGGTGAAACATCACCGTATCGCCCGGATTGCAGAACGCGCGCAGCGCCAGATCGATCGCCTCGGACACGCCAACGGTGACGATCACTTGGTCCTCCGGGCGATAACTCACCGAGAAATGCTCGGCCACGTAGGTCGAGATCGCGCGGCGCAGCTCGATCATGCCGAGATTCGACGTGTAGTAAGTTTTGCCGCGCTCGAGGGCGAAGATCGCCGCCTCGCGCACATGCCACGGCGTCACGAAATCGGGTTCGCCCACGCCGAGCGAGATCACGTCCTGGCCCTTCATCTTGGCGACCAGTTCAAAGAAATCGCGAATGCCACTCTTAGGAAGCGCGGCCACGTGGCCCGCCACCCAACGTTTCGGGTCGGTGCTCATCAAAATGTTCTCCTTAGATTGAAGGTTAAGGAGCGACGTTGAGCCGCGACGAGTTGCGCTCGGTATCGCGAAGCAGGAAGCCCTGCTCCTTGTAGCACCGTAGCATGAAATGGGTGGAAGTCGAAAGCACGCCCTCGATGCTCGAGAGCTTTTCCGACACGAACGCGGCGACTTTTTGCAGCGATCCGCCCTTCACGAAAACCAGGAGATCGTAGCCACCCGACATCAGGTAGCAGGACTCGACCTCATCGAAGCGCGCGATGCGCTCCGCGAAACGGTTGAAGCCACCGCCGCGTTCCGGCGTGACCTTCACTTCGATGACCGCGCGAACCGAGGCGGCTGCGGCTGCCTCGTGCGAGAGATCGAGCACCGGACGCCAGCCGAGGAAGATGTTATCTTTCTTCAACTGCTCCAGGTGCTGTTCGACTTGCGACACGGACAAGCCCGCAACTTGCGCCATTTGCGCCGTCGTGAGACTGCCGCCTTCGAGTAACAGCTTGAGAACAGGGTTCATAAGGGACGCGGACCTTCGCAGAAACGCGCCCGGCTAATCCACACAAAAGTTCACGCCGCTCACACATCCCGCCTCCCGCGAAACCGGCACAGTCTTGCCCCCTTAGCTTCTTCACACCCGCTTCCCTTAAAATTCCCCGGCTAACGTCATCGCGCCTAAGGCGTTTTCCTCACAGCCGCAGCCCGAGTTTCCGTTAAATCACCGCCCTCCCTGGCCGATGTATGACTAAAAGCGGAGAGCTGTTTCACCATGAACATTTTGATCGCAGACGACGAGGAGGGCTTTCGCGGCCTATTGCGCGATGCGCTCGGCTCGGACCCCACCATCCAACTCACCAGTGCGTGCAACGCCATGGAAGCCTGGTGGCACCTGAGCGACCTCGAACAACGTTTCGATGTCGGCATCTTCGACATCAAGATGCCCCAGGTAAACGGCTTCTCCCTGCTCAAACGCGTCCGCTCCTGCCCGCGCTACCGCCACCTTCCGGTCATCGTCTGCAGCGGTAACAACGACCGCGAAACCATTCTCCAGTCCGGCCAGCTCGCCGCCAGTTACTACCTGGTGAAGCCCTTCAAACTGGAAAACCTCCTCTCTAAAATCCAGGAGTTCGGCCAACGCCGCCGCCCCGTCGCCTCCGCCCGCCTTCCCTCCAGCTCCAGCGCGTCACCCATTCCCGGAGCGAGCTGAGTCGTTTTTCTGTAAGCCATGCAAGCGCGAGGGAGAATCACCCGGAGCCACCAACACCGGTCACCTCCCTGCTTGCTCGAATCGATTTCGTTCATGCGCGAATCGTTCACGAAAATCAGGCACCGCCTCGCCGCGAATTACAGTCGTCTCAACCGCACCCCCAGCGCTCTTCAGAGGCAGAACAGCTCACGCCCTTATGAAGTAAATACTTCATACAGGCATTTCCACGGCTGTGGTTTCTTAACCTGCATACCTGTGTGCCGATGCACGTCCCCGGAGGAAAAAATGTCTGCTACGTTTATTAACTCACTTCCACAACCCGTTCAGTCGTCTGTACCCGCACGCACGACTAGCATGACTCCGCCCGCGTCCGGCGTCGCGCGAAGGATGACACGATACTGACCATGGACCGACGCTTCAACTGGCGGACTCTCCACTGGCGCTCCCTGCTCCAGTCATCCGCAATCCGTTCGTTCTCTCGCACCGCTCCCGCGCGCACCTCTGACCTATCCGCGTCAGCATACGCGCTCACCAGCACGACGCCCCCCGCGCCCGCCGCCGACATCCGCGCGCGTCTCTCCGCGACGCTCCCGAAGTTCGAGCGCCTCTGCGTCACCGGCGGCGAAAAACTCGAAACTCTCTGCAACGGCTCCACCCAACTCGTCGCCGACTGCTCCGCCCTCCTTGAAATCGCCAGCGGCCGCCTTAATGGCCAGAGCCTCGCCCGCGCCACCCTCGATCTTCTCGCCGGCCCGCTCGGCTACCTCGATTTCTGCCGCGATCGCCACACCGAGCTCCTTCAGCGCCTCTCCGCCTGCGAAGATCGCACGCGCTCCATGATCGAGGTCCGCGCCCGCATGCACACCACGCTCGCGCCGCTCACCTACATGACCGTGCTCTTCAAAATCGAGTCGGCCACCCTCTCCGAAGAATTCCGCGAAACCTTCGCCACCGTCACCACCGAGATCGACCGCATGCGCCAGCTCGTGGACGAGACCTTCACCAAAAACGCCGAGCTCCTCGCCAACGCCCACACCACCCTCGCCCGCGTCCGCGAATCGCTCGAAAAAGACTTCCGCTCCCGTTTCGCCCACATCGCCGCCCGCCGCCGCCAGATCGACGACACCATCCGCCTTCTCGACGACCAGCTCGCGCAAAATACCGAGCGCGACTCCGTCCTTCGCCGCCAGAGCCAGACCATCGCCACCGAGGTCTCGCAAATCGTCCAGGCCCTCCAATTTCAAGACATCGTCCAGCAAAAATCCGACCACGTCCTCTCCGCTCTCGACGCGTGGAAAAACGAATCGCCCACCCAGCCGCTCGCCCGCCTCCAGGCCCTCCAGCTCGAAGCCGTCGCCACGGACATCGCCGACGGCCACCAGACAGTTTCCACCGGCCTCTCCCGCATCCGCGCCTCCATCGAGCGCTTTGACGAAAACACCCGCCAGCTCGACACCCTCGCCGACATCGCCTCCCCCGACGGCATGGTGAAACGCCTCCTCGATTCGATCGCCGAAGTCCACGCGATGATCCACGGCCTCGCTGACACCACCGCGCAAACCCACGAGGCCATCCGCCCCGCCGGCGATCTCGCCTCCAGCCTTTCCTCCACCCTGGTCGAGCTAGCGACCAACATGCGCCTCATCGCGCTCAACGCCCAGATACGCTCCGTCCAGATCGGCGACCTCACCGGCCTCGAAACCCTCGCTTCCCGCACCGCTTCCATCTCCGCCGAAATCGATGGCGTCAGCGAAGAAAGCTCCCACGCCCTCGCCGCCCTCCGCGTCGATCTCGACGCCATGTTCGCCACCTTCGAGGAATTCCGCCGCCTCGGCTCCGAACAAATCATCGCCCTCGACGCCGACCGCCCCGCCGCCGAATCCCGCCTCCACACGCTCCGCGAACGCGCCACCACCAGCCAGGAGTCAATCGCCGTCTCCATCGAGTCGCTCCAGTCCTGTGCCCGTGAATTCGATACCACTCTCGCCGGGCTCCCGCCACTCCGCACCGAAATCACCGCCGCCGCCAGTGCCCTCCACACGCTGAGCGAAACATTCCCCGCCTCCTCCGCGTCCGACCTCAGCACGCACACCGCGCGCTATACGATGGCCTCCGAGCACGCCACCGCCGCCGCTCTCTTGGGTACCGCCACCGTCGCCTCCGCATCGGCCTCCACCGGTACCACCGACGCCACCCCCGAGCTCTTCGACGCCGCTCCGTCCGCCTCCGCTTCGGTTCCCACGCCCACCACCGCCTCCTCCAACATCGAACTCTTCTGATCCGCCTCCTCCGGCGGACCGGCACTTATCCAAGCGCCGCCTCCGCTCCCGGTCTCCACTTCACCCCTACCGCATCACTAACCGCCTCTCACTTCTCACACCATGAAACGCACCGTACTCGCCATCGACGACGCCCTCACCATGCGGAAACTCGTCTCCTTCACGCTGCGCACCGCCGGCCTCGACGTCGTCGAAGCCCCCGATGGAGCCGACGCCATCGAGCTGCTCAAAACCCGCAGCTTCGACCTCATCATCACCGACGTGAACATGCCCAGGCTCAACGGCATCGAGTTCACCCGTCAGGCCCGCCAGCTGCCGCACGGCAAGACCGTCCCGATTCTCATGCTCACCACCGAGTCCGATCCCGAGAAAAAAAATCTCGCCCGCGCCGCCGGTGCCTCCGGCTGGATCGTGAAACCATTCCAGCAGGAGCAGCTCCTCGCCGTCGTCGGCAAAGTCCTCCCCGGCGCCATCGCTCCCGCCGCCTGATCCCGATGAACACCGACCTCCAGCAGCAGTTCATCCGTGATCTCCTCACGGAAAGTTTCGAGGGCCTCGACCGCTACGACCAGGCCATCCTCCACCTCGAACAACACACCGCTGGCGACGACACCCTCAACGACATCTTCCGCGTCGTCCACACCCTCAAAGGCACCGCCGGCTGCCTCGGCTTTCACCAGATCACCAAGATCGCCCACGTCGGCGAAAACCTCCTCGACGCCCTCCGTAATCAACAGCTCGCCTTCTCGCCCAATATCGCTGCCGTCCTCCTCCGTCTCTCCGACGCCCTGCGCTCCCTCTTGCAGGCCATCGAGACCACCGGCCGCGACGAAGCCGCCGTCGATCCCGATCTCGTCACCGACCTCGAAGCCCTCCGCAACACGCTGACCAGCCCCGCCGAAAAATCCGCGCCTCCTCCCTCCGTATCCGGCAACTCACTTCCCGCCTCCGCGCTCCCCACATTCGAATCCGTCTCCCCCGCCGATCTCCCGCTCTCCGCCGACGAATTCGCCGCCGCCTCCCTCCTCAATCAACCCGCCGCCACCCCGCCCGCCCCCGCCTTCAATCAAGGCTGGGGCCTCTTCGACGACGAACCCGCCCCCGCGCCAACCGCCGCCCCCGCCGCAACTCCCGCGACCACCGCTCCCGTCGCCTCCGCCACCACACCCGCCACCGCGCACACCACGCCCGCCGTCCACACGACGTCTCCCTCCTCGTCCTCGGCCGCGCACGCCTCCTCGCACACCAACCACTCCACCGTCCGCGTCGACGTCGCACTCCTCGACAAGCTGATGAACCTCGTCGGCGAGCTCGTCCTCTCCCGCAACCAGCTCGTCCAACTTTCTCAAACCCGCAACGTCGCCCCCCGCGCCCTCAACGACGTCGCCCAGCGCTTCAACCTCATCACCAGCGAACTTCAGGAGGGTGTCATGAAAACCCGGATGCAGCCCATCGGCGGCGTGTGGGGAAAATTCCCGCGCATCGTCCGCGACGTCGCCCGCGAGCTCGGCAAGCAGGTTCGCCTCGAAATGGTCGGCGCCACCACGGAGCTCGACCGCACCGTCATCGAGTCCATCCGCGACCCGCTCACTCACATCATCCGCAACTCCATCGACCACGGCATCGAGTCGCCCGAGCGCCGTCTCGCCGCCGGCAAATCCGCCGAGGGCCACATCCTCATGCGCGCCTACCACGAGGGCGGCCAGGTCAACATCGAGATCATCGACGACGGCGCCGGCCTCAACCTCGCCCGCATCCGCCAGAAAGCCGTGGAGAAAAATCTCATCTCCGCCGCCGACGCCGCCGCGCTCTCCGACCGCGAAGCGACCAACCTCATTTTCCTCCCCGGTTTCTCCACTGCCGAAAAAATCACCAACGTCTCCGGCCGCGGCGTCGGCATGGACGTCGTCAAAACCAACATCGAAAAAATCGGCGGCTCCGTCGATGTCTCCAGCACCCTCGGCCAGGGCACCACGCTCAAGATCAAGATCCCGCTCACCCTCGCCATTGTCCCCGCCCTCATCGTCCGCGCCAGTGGCGAACGGTTCGCCATCCCGCAAGTCAGCCTCCTCGAACTCCTCCGCCTCGAAGGCCAGGCCGCGGCCGATGCCCTCGAAAAAGTCTACGACTCCCCCGTCTTCCGCCTCCGCGGCAATCTCCTCCCGCTCGTCTTTCTCCATCGCGAACTAAAACTCAAACCGCCCGCCGACGACACCGCTCTCAACATCGTCGTCCTTCAAGCCGACCAGCGTTCCTTCGGCCTCGTCGTGGACGCCGTCTGCGACACCGAGGAGATCGTCGTCAAACCCCTCGGCAAACACCTCAAGGGCCTCCCGATATACGCCGGCGCAACCATCATGGGCGACGGTCGCGTCGCCCTCATCCTCGACGCCCTCGGCCTCGCTCAACACGCCCGCGTCCTCAGCGAAAACCCCGACCGCGCCCGCACCTTCGCCGCCACCGAAAACGCCGCCGCCAGCTCCGCCGCACGTTCCCAACTCCTCCTCTTCTCCCTCCCCGGTCGCCCCCGCCTCGCCCTCCCGCTCGATCAAGCCGCCCGCCTCGAAGAATTTCCCGCCTCCGCCGTCGAATCCTCCGCCGGCCGCGAAGCCGTTCAATACCGCGGCCAGATCCTCCCGCTCCTCCGCCTCGCCCGCTTCCTCCCCGGCTCCTCCGCCGCGACGTCCGACGCCGACGGCCCGCTCCGTGTCATCGTGTATCGAAAATCCGGGCACTCCGTCGGCATCATCGTCGGCCAGATCCACGACATCATCGAGCACACCCTCGATCTCCAGCCCGGCTCACAAACCTCCGGCCTTCTCGGCTCCACCGTCGTACAGGGAAAAATCACCGACCTCGTCGACGTCGCCGCCGTCCTCCAAGCCGCCGGCTTCACCTCCGTCCGCGCCGCCTGATCCCCATGAAGACTCCTCACCAGCTCTGCACCTTCCACGTCGCCGGCCTCTTTCTCGGCCTCGATGTCCTCGCCGTCCAGGAAGTCCTCCGCGCCCGCGAGCTCGCGCTCATTCCGCTCGCCCCCGCCAACGTCGAGGGCCTCCTCAATCTCCGCGGCCAGATCGTCACCGCCATCGACCTCCGCCGCCGCCTCAGCTTCCCGCCGCGCGCCGCCGACGAGTCGCCCATGATCATGATCGTCCGCGACGAAGACGGTTGCGTCGCTCTCCTCGTCGACCGCGTCGGCGACGTCATCGAGGTCCAGGACGCCACCTTCGAACCCGCGCCCGACACACTTCCCGCCGCCATGCGCTCCTTACTCACGGGCGTTCACAAACTCCCCAAACAACTCCTCCACGTGCTCGACGCCCGCGAGATCACCGCCGCCTCCGCGCACGCCGCCTGATTCTCCGAAAACAAATTTCTCAAAACCAACCAACCAAAACCCGTCTCAATCCTCATCGCCATGATCACGCCCAGCTCCTCCATCGGCTCCCGCCGCTCCGCCAAATCCTCCGCCCCGTCCCGCAACGGCCGCGTCTCCGCCAAGTCCGCCAAAAAATCCGCCCCCGCCATCCCAGCCGCCGAGCACAACGCCCTCCTCGCCCGCCTTGCCGAGGTCGAGAACCGCCTCACCGCGCAAAACGACCTCCTCGCCGAGTACAAGGTCCGCGCCGAGATGACCAACCTCACCTCCATCGTCTCCGAAGCCGACCTCAAGGGCGACATCCTCTCCTGCAACGACAAGTTCTGCGAGGTCTCCCAGTACGGTCGCGACGAGCTCATCGGCCGCGGCCACAATACCACCCGCCACCCCGACATGCCCAAGGAGGTCTTCAAAGATCTCTGGGCCACCATCGGTCGCGGCAAAATCTTCCGCGGCGTCGTCAAGAACCGCAAAAAAGACGGCACGCCTTACTACGTCGACGCCGTCATCGCCCCCGTGCTCGGCGAAAACGGCAAGCCCCGCAAATACATCGGCGTTCGCTACGACATCACCGACCTCGAGATCGAGCGCCAGAACATGCGCGGCATCCTCGGCGCCATCGACTCCTCGTATGCGTTCATCGAGTTCACCACCGAGGGCAACATCCTCGCCGCCAACAAAAACTTCCTCGATACCACCGGCTACGCCCTCGACGAAATCAAAGGCCGCCACCACGCGATGTTCGTCGAGCCCGCCCAACGCGAATCCGCCGACTACCGCAAATTCTGGGCCGATCTCCGCGACGGACACATCCAGGCCGATACCTTCAAACGCATCACCAAGTCCGGCCGCGAAATCTGGATACAAGCTGTCTACGCTCCCGTGAAGGATGAGAAGGGCCGCGTCCAGAAGATCGTCAAAATCGCCACCGACATCACCGCCACCAAGGTCGATGCCATCAACAAATCCCGCCAGATCGATGAGATCAACCGCACCCAGGCCGTCATCGAATTCCTCGCCGACGGCACCGTCGTCTCCGCCAACGCCAACTTCCTCGCCGCCACCGGCTATACCTTCGACGAGATCAAGGGCCGCCACCACAGTACCTTCGTCGATCCCGCCCTCCGCGACTCCTCCGACTACCGCCAGTTCTGGCTCGATCTCAACGCCGGCCGCTTCCAGACCGCCGAGTTCAAACGCTTTGGCAAAGGTGGCCGCGAAATCTGGATACAGGCCACCTACAACCCGATGTTCGACGCCACCGGCAAGGTCGCCCGCGTCGTGAAATACGCCATCGACATCACCGCCCGCAAACAGGCCGAGGCCAGCCTCAAGAACACCCTCGCCGCCCTCACCCAAAACGCCCAGACCCTCGCCTCCGCCTCCGAGGAGCTCTCCTCCACCGCGCAGACCATGAGCAGCAACTCCGAGGAAACCGCCGCCCAGTCCGGCGGCGCCGCCTCCGCTGCCGAGCAGGTCAGCAAAAACGTCACCACCGTCGCCACCAGCGCCGAGGAGATGAGCGCCTCCGTGAAGGAGATCGCCAAAAACGCCGCCGAGGCCGCCCGCGTCGGCTCCGCCGCCGTCAAGGTCGCCAACGACACCAATCACACCGTCGAGAAACTCGGCGAGAGCAGCACCGAGATCGGCAAGGTCATCAAGGTCATCACCTCGATCGCCCAGCAGACTAATCTCCTCGCGCTCAACGCCACCATCGAAGCTGCCCGCGCCGGTGAGGCCGGCAAGGGTTTCGCCGTCGTCGCCAACGAGGTCAAAGAACTCGCCAAGCAGACAGCCGCCGCCACCGAAGACATCTCCGCCAAGATCGAAGCCATCCAGGGCGACACCCGCGGCGCCGTCTCCGCCATTGCTGAAATCTCCAAGGTCATCGCCCGCATCAACGACATCCAGAACACCATCGCCAGCGCCGTCGAAGAGCAGTCCGTGACCACCAACGAGATTGCCCGCAACGCCGGCGAAGCCGCCAAGGGCGCGACCGAGATCACCCGCAACATCGCCCACGTCTCGCAAGCCGCGCAAAGCACCTCCGCTGGCGCCAACCAGACCCTCGCAGCCTCCTCCGAACTCGCGAAAATGGCCGCCGACCTCAAGCGCATCGTCGACTCCGCCAACACCCGCTGAGCCGCGTAACGCGTCCAAACGTAGCCGCGCCCCTTAGGGCGTGGCCACGCAGGGGCAGTTCCTCCGCCGCCTTTCACTCTTCCCCCTTCACCCGTCACTCTTCCTTCCAGTGTCCCCCGTGCCGCCCAAACTCCGCGTCCTCATCGTGGACGACGCCGTCGTCATGCGCCGCCTCCTCACCGAGGCGCTCAAACGCGACCCGCGTATCGAAGTCGTGGGCACCGCTCCCAACGGACGCATCGCCCTGCAAAAAATCCCGCAGGTCAATCCCGACCTCGTCACGCTCGATATGGAGATGCCCGACCTCGACGGCCTCTCCACGCTCCGCGAACTCCGCCGCACCCACCCGAAGCTCCCCGTCATCATGTTCTCCGCGCTCACCCAGCGCGGAGCCGTCTCCACCCTCGATGCCCTCGCCGCCGGTGCCGACGACTACGTGACCAAGCCCGTCGAATCCTCCGACCTCGCCGCCTGCATCGCCCAGCTCGAAGCCGAGTTGCTTCCGAAAATCCACGCCCACTGCCGCGCCCTCACCACGCGCGTGCAACCCGCTCCGCCCACCGCCAACGCGCGCACCACGCCGCCTTTCGCCGGCCATCCCCGCTCCTTCGATCTCCTTTGCATCGGCACCTCCACCGGCGGCCCCAACGCTCTCGCCGAGCTCTTCCAGAAACTCACCGCCCCGCTCCCCGTGCCCGTCGCCATCGTGCAGCACATGCCGCCGATGTTCACCAAGCTCCTCGCCGACCGCCTCAACAACATCCCCGGCCACCTCCGCTGCCACGAAGCCGCCGACGCCGAGCCCATGCTCCCCGGCCACGCCTACCTCGCGCCCGGCGGCCGCCACCTCGCGATCAAACGCCAGCTCGACGGTACCTTCGTCACTCAACTCACCGACACCCCGCCCGAAAATTCCTGCCGCCCCGCCGTCGATGTCCTCTTCCGCACCGCCGCAGAAACCAACGCCCACATCCTCGCCGTTGTCATGACCGGCATGGGCAGCGACGGCCTCCACGGCGCCCGCCTCATCGCCGCCCGCGGCGGCCGCATCCTCGTTCAAGACGAGGCCTCCTCCGTCGTCTGGGGCATGCCCGGCGCCATCGCCCAGGCCGGCCTCGCCAACACCGTGAAACCCATCCCCGAGCTCGCCTTCGAGATCGTCCGCCGCCTCGGCTCCCCGCACCTCGCACCCGCATGATTTCCTCGCCCCCCATCGCGGTGCCGCTCGCCCCGGAAAATTTCACCTACGTCTGCGAACTGCTCGCGCGCGAGGCCGCCATCGTTATCGAACCCGGCAAGGAATACCTCGTCGAAACCCGCCTCGGCACCCTCGCCTCCCGCCGCAATTTCTCCTGCGCCAACGCCCTCGTGGCCCAACTCCGCACCACTCCAGGATTTCTCACACCACTCCACCGCGAGGCGATCGATGCCCTCACCACCAACGAAACCCTGTTCTTCCGCGACGGTGCTCCTTTCGATGCGCTCCGCGATCACATCATCCCTCAATTCCGCCTAAACAATCCCGGCCGCCCCTTCTCTCTCTGGTCCGCAGCCAGCTCCACCGGTCAGGAAGCCTACAGCGTAGCCATGCTGCTTGCCGAGCACTTCCCCGGTCTCCCCACCACACTGGTCGGTACCGATCTTTGCGCTGCTGTCGTCGCCCGCGCTCGCACCGGACTCTATCAACAGACTGAAGTCTCTCGCGGGCTTCCTCCCTCACTTCTTTCCAAATACTTCCAGCCCGTGAAAGACGGATGGCAACTGGTCGAGGATGTCCGCCGGCGGGCTGACTTCATCGAACTCAATCTCGCCAAACCCTGGCCAATCCTCCCCCGCTTCCACGTCGTGATGCTCCGCAACGTCATGATCTATTTCGACCTCGAAACCCGCCGCCGCATCTTGAATCAGGTGAAACAAGTCCTCGAGCCCGGCGGCTACCTCTGCCTCGGCGGCGCCGAAACCACCATCAACCTCGACCCCGCCTTCGAACCCGTCCCCTTCGGCCGCGCCACCTTCTACCGCGTCGTATGACGCCTTCCGCCTTGTAGGGCTCGCGCTCGCGCGACGCCTTCCGTTTCCGTCGTCACCACGCCCCCACCGCGCATTCGCCCCTTCCTCTAATCCTGTCCAAAACTCCGATCCCTCCGATTCCAGCCTTCCTGAGTTCCCCTTAATCCCCCTCTGCATTCCATCCTCCCTGCCCAAAAAAATCATTCGATAAACCTGCATCGCCCGTTTCACTGAGCGTTTTCACATGTTCGAATCGCTCACCGAAAAACTCGGCAACGCCCTCCGCAACCTCCGTGGCGTCGGCAAACTCACGGAAGAAAACATGGCCGAGGCCCTCAAAGAGGTCCGCACCGCCCTCCTCAGCGCCGACGTCCATTTCAAGGTCGTCCGCGAATTCGTCGACCGCGTCCAAGAAAAATGCGTCGGCCAGGAAGTCCTCAAAGGCGTTTCGCCCGGCCAGCAGATCGTCAAAATCATCAACGACGAACTCGTCCGCCTCCTCGGCGAAGGCACCACCGATCTCTCCGGCGCCCGCCCGCTCAAGATCCTGATGGTCGGCCTCCACGGCTCCGGCAAAACCACCTCGACTGCCAAGCTCGGCAAACTCCTCAAAAAACGCGGCTACCGCCCCTTCGTCGCCGCGTGCGACATCTACCGCCCCGCCGCCATCGACCAGCTCGAAATCCTCGCGAAGCAGGAAGAGCTCGGCTTCTACGCCGACCGCGCGTCCAAAGACGTCCCCGCCATCGGCACCGCCGCGCTCGCCGCCGCCAAAGAAGCCACCGCCGACGCCATCCTCTTCGACACCGCCGGCCGCCTCCAGATCGACCACGACCTCATCGAGGAAGTGAAAAAACTCCGCGAGCGCATCCAACCCGACGAAGTCTTCCTCGTCGCCGACGGCGCCCTCGGCCAGGAAGCCGTCAACGTCGCCAAAGCCTTCAACGACGCGCTCCAGCTCACCGGCCTCATCCTCACCAAGATGGATGGCGACGCCCGCGGCGGCGCTGCGCTCTCCATCAAGACGATCACCGGCGTCCCGATTAAATTCGTCGGCACGGGCGAAAAGACCGCCGACTTCGACACCTTCTATCCTGACCGCCTGGCCTCCCGCATCCTCGGCATGGGCGACGTCGTTTCCCTCGTCGAACGCGCTCAGGAAAACATCGATCAGAAGGAAGCCGAGAAGATGGCGGAAAAACTCCGCAAGGCCGACTTCAACCTCGAAGACTTCCTCGCGCAGATGCAGCAGATTAAAAAAATGGGCTCCATGCAGAGCATCATCGGCATGATGCCCGGCATGAGCGGCATGCAGTTACCTGAAGGCGCCGACAAACAAATGGCCCGCACCGAAGCCATCATCAAATCGATGACGATCCAGGAACGCCGCAAACCCGAGCTCCTCAACGGCAGCCGCCGCAAACGCATCGCCGACGGCTCCGGCGTGAAGATCGTCGAAGTGAATCAGCTCATGAAGCAGTTCACGCAAATGCAGCAGATGATGAAGATGTTCAAAGGCAGCGGCGCGAAAAAGATGATGCGCCAGATGGAAGCCATGAAAAACCAAGGCGGCTTCCCCCGGTAGGGCTGGCACGCCGTGCCCAGCCTCCGATCCCCAGGTAGGGCCGGCACGCCGTGCCCGGCCTCCCCTTCGCCCGATTCCCCGCAAGACTCGCGCTCGCGCGACACCCCGCAGCTCCCCCACTCCGCTGCCATCTCTGCACTCCCCTTCGCCTTCTCGCCTTCGCGATTCAATCAATCCGTCCCCCCCGATCACACTCACCCCGCATCCAGCGGACTCCTCACCCCGATCCCCGGCTTCTTCATCACATGCAGGTAAAGCTGCGTCGTCTCCACACTCTGGTGACCAAGCAGCTCCTGCACCGTCCGTATGTCCGTCCCACCCTCCAGCAGATGCGTCGCAAAACTATGCCGCAGCACATGCGGCGTCACCCGCTTCGTCAGCCCTGCATCTACCCCCGCCTTGCGCACCGCGTTCTGAAACGTTCCCTCCTGCACATGATGCCTCCGGTACACACCCGTCTCCGGTGTGCGCATCAGCTCCCTTGACGGAAACAACCACTGCCACGTCCACGATACTCCCGCCTTGGAATACTTCCGAGCCAGCCCCTCCGGCAGCCACACACCCGGCACCTTCGCCTTTCGGTCTTTCTCAAATAGCAACTCCAGCCTGCGCAAATGCCCGCCCAGCCTTTCGCTCAACGACTCAGGCAGCACCGTCACCCGGTCCTTGTTTCCCTTGCCCGCGTAAACCTTCAACTGGCTTCGCTCCAGATCCAGGTGATGAATACGCAGCCGCAACAGCTCCATCAGTCGTAATCCGGCCCCGTACATCAGCTCCGCCATCAGCCTCGGCGTATCGTTTAGCTGGTCAAAAACCCTCTGGCACTCCGCCCGGGTCAACACCGTGGGCACCGTCTGCCGGGTGCGCGCCCGCTTGAAATCGAACTGCCCCAGATCTCGCTTCAGCCCCTCCTGCAAAAAGAAAACCAGCGCGTTGAGCGCCTGTTTCTGAGTGGACGGACTCGCCCGCCGTTCGACCGCCAGCCCGGTCAAAAACGCGGCCACATCATCGCCCGTCGCCGCATACGGAGAATGCCCATCCAACTGTGAACTAAACCTTGCCGCCCACATCCGGTACGTCTGCTCCGTCCGCCAAAGCACGCCCTTCCTACGCAACGCCACGATCAAATCGC
This sequence comes from Nibricoccus aquaticus, assembly GCF_002310495.1. Lineage (GTDB taxonomy): Bacteria > Verrucomicrobiota > Verrucomicrobiia > Opitutales > Opitutaceae > Nibricoccus > Nibricoccus aquaticus. The sequence continues at coordinate 686,830 of NZ_CP023344.1, forward strand.
GCTCCCAATCCGCACCGCCCAAATCCTCTCCCGCTTTAGGAGCGATTCCACTCCGTGCCGGGAGCGCCGGCGGCCCGCCGGCTTTTCCGCGACCAATCGCGTCCACCTGCACCCGTCGCGTAGGCGAAGATTCTACGCGGTCCGCTGCGCCCACCTTCTCCGACGTCTCCCGCGTCTGCGCTGCGCGGAAAAACCACCGCAGCGCCTCCCGCACCTTTTCGAGACGGCAATTTTCTTGTTTCTCGTAAGCCTCGATATACTCCTTCGCACGCATGATCGTCGCGGGCGCACGGACCGATTTACAATGGCGGAGAAACCCGAGTATCGCGCGCGTATACACCACACGCTCTCGCTCGGTCACCACCCGTTCCAGCGCGTCCCGCCAATCCGGAAACGACACAGCCGCGCTGTTGCGCCCACTTTTCCCGCCTTGCAAAGCCATACTCGCAGTTGAGCTTTGCTAGGCGACATGAAGCAACCTCCTTTTCCTCAAAATCTCCCGAATCCCCTCAGCTAAAATTTGTTATGACGTCGCCTTTCCAATGCCCCGCCCCCTCCCATTCTCTCAACCCCATCCTGGCAAAGCTCAACTGAGTTGATGCCAATAACACTGTTCGGCAAAAGCGATGAAGCCTATTCTTCTACTCCTAATCTTGCTGCTGGTTGGGGCTGGATGCGTTGGGCCGTTTAAGAAGAAGGCTGCTTGGTCGCCTGCGGAAGTTACAGAGTGGTACCAAGGCACCTCGATTCCTGCTACGATCCATCGCGGTATTGGTTATCAGGGTACCGACGAGTCGTTTCACTACTTCATCGCGCGCCCGATCGACTTTTTCGTCTTCATCAAGATTCCCCGCGCACAGCTCCAAATCGAAGATGTTCAGCCGCGCCAGCAGTCGTCGTCCGCAGGTTTAGGCGTCTATTACTGGGTCGATCCGCTCCAAGGATTCAGAAAGAAAGAGCCGAACCAGCCAGTACAGCGCAACGCCTCGACGGGGTCCGTTTCGAATTTCGAGTCGCTAGCTCGGCGTGGCTGACCAGAGAACGATGGGCGGAAGAGCATGAGCATTGTAGCGGGAGATTTTCCGGAGGCTATCGCGAGATTCGTGGCGAAGAAGAAAGAGGCCGTCCGGCATTCACGGTGCTCGAAGAAAGCGCACGCGACGTTCGTCGCCACTGGCGAAGCGATGTCTCGAAAGAAAGTGGTCGTTCGGACTTCGGCGTTTTCCAGCGACAGCGTCTCGCTCATCGGCGCCGTTTCCGAAGCGCCCATCCAGGCGCTACAGACAACGCGCTGGAGCGGGGCCGTTTTTCTCACGCGCCTCCTCCGCTCAACCCTCAGCCGTTTCTCAAACAGCCTGCTGCGCGCTCGCCAGCGCGCGTCTGACCAGTGATCGTTAGGCAAAGAAGCGCATGGAAAAATATAGCTCACTCGTCGCTAAAATCGGTAGGAAAACTCGAGGTAAATTTGGGCCAGCCTCCACGTACCGAATCACGCAGCTCAAGAAGCTAAAGTTCCCAAGTGATGTTATTGAGTTTTATCGTCGATACGAGCCGGTGGACATAGTCGAAGGCTGCGTACGCTTGCTTCCTATCAAGATGATCGTCGCCGAAAACAAGGACTTGATTCCTGGATGCTATGCGTCTCGTAGAGGGTTTGTTGCTTTCGCTTCGACGTTTGCTGGAGACGCGTACTGCTTCGATGCGGGCTCCAAGAGTAACCCTAGCCGGATTGTTTTGTTATCCCACGATGAGGTAGGCCCGCGAATGGCGCGGAAGACTTTGCTTAGGATCGCGGTGCCAGTGGCCACGGAATTGTCAGAGTTCTTGCAGTTGTTCTTAGATGATGCGCTGGATCAGCCGCCCCCAGGTGAAGGGCTCGAAGACTAGCCATGCACAATGAAGACGGAGCCTAACAAGCCGCTACAGCGCAACGCCTCGACGGGGTCCGTTTCGAGTTTCAAGTCGCCAGCTCGGCGTGGCTGATCAGTGATCGTTAGCCAAAAATGAAGGTCTTTGCAGCCATACTTCTGCTCGCGATGTGCGTATGCTGCGGCTGTCAGTCCGAGAAGGCGCTTCCTCCCGCAGCATATTCCAGCACGACCATTCAGCATATCGCCACCCTTCGCCGCGGCGACACTCCTGAAGAGGTCGTTCGAAAGCTCGGGGCGCCAGCATCGGTCGCCGTAGTTCTTCCTTGGCTGATGTATTACGCCCAAGAAAAAGAAGGCTTTTATTATCGTGTGACCTTCACACTCAGAGACGCACGAAAGCTGAATCCCGAAGATACCATCGAGCAAGTCACGTTGACATCGGGAATCGTGGACGGGCCTGAACCCGTTGTTGTGTGGCCAACGTCGAAGAAGAAAGAGGCTAACCAGCCGCTACAGCGCAACGCCTCGACGAGGCCCATTTCAAATTTCGAGTCGCCAGCTCGGCGTGGCTGACCAGTGATCGATGGGCGGAAGAGCATGAGCATTGTAGCGGGAGATTTTCCGGAGGCTATCGCGAGATTCGTGGCGAAGAAGAAAGAGGCCGTCCGGCATTCACGGTGCTCGAAGAAAGCGCACGCGACGTTCGTCGCCACTGGCGAAGCGATGTCTCGAAAGAAAGTGGTCGTTCGGACTTCGGCGTTTTCCAGCGACAGCGTCTCGCTCATCGGCGCCGTTTCCGAAGCGCCCATCCAGGCGCTACAGACAACGCGCTGGAGCGGGGCCGTTTTTCTCACGCGCCTCCTCCGCTCAACCCTCAGCCGTTTCTCAAACAGCCTGCTGCGCGCTCGCCAGCGCGCGTCTGACCAGTGATCGTTCGGCAAAAGAAGATGATCGCCATCGAAGTATCCTGTAACGGCGCGAAAGTTGTGCTCGCCGGCTCGGAGGCCCTTGAAGGCGGAATGATTGGTGCGAGTGTCGACGTGCCCGATACATGCGAGGACAAGGTACTCCTCACGGTTTTCGGCGTTACGAAGTATGTAGAGGGAGAGCAGCAGCGAGTTCTTTATTGGAAGGAGCGGATGCCGTTTTCAGTTGGAGACGAGATTCGAATCAGGGCTATTCCCTCCTCGGTAGCCGATCCTCACGAGAGCGAAAGCGATCCTCTAACTGAAGAATGAAAGAGCCGAACCAGCCGGTACAGACAACGCGCTTAAGCGGGGCTGTTCTTCTCGAGTGCCCAGTCCGCTCAACCTTCAACCGTGGCTCGAAGAGCAGAGACTGCGCTCGCCAGCGCGCGTCTGACCAGAGATCGTTAGCCAAAAATGAAGGTCTTTGCAGCCATACTTCTGCTCGCGATGTGCGTATGCTGCGGCTGTCAGTCCGAGAAGGCGCTTCCTCCCGCAGCATATTCCAGCACGACCATTCAGCATATCGCCACCCTTCGCCGCGGCGACACTCCTGAAGAGGTCGTTCGAAAGCTCGGGGCGCCAGCATCGGTCGCCGTAGTTCTTCCTTGGCTGATGTATTACGCCCAAGAAAAAGAAGGCTTTTATTATCGTGTGACCTTCACACTCAGAGACGCACGAAAGCTGAATCCCGAAGATACCATCGAGCAAGTCACGTTGACATCGGGAATCGTGGACGGGCCTGAACCCGTTGTTGTGTGGCCAACGTCGAAGAAGAAAGAGGCTAACCAGCCGCTACAGCGCAACGCCTCGACGAGGCCCATTTCAAATTTCGAGTCGCCAGCTCGGCGTGGCTGACCAGTGATCGTTCGGCAAAGCATGAATGACTGGCCGCCACTTTCCGACTTTCCGGCGACGATTGGCCGACTTGCTACCGCTGAAGATACGCGCGCGAATCGCGCCTCATTCCTTCTGGAAGTGAATGGTGAGCGCATCGGCTCTCCTATCGAGATGCCGCTTCCCTGCTACGCTAGGTTCATAGACCACGAATCTGGAGACCGTCAGCGTTGCGTGCTATTCCAAGCGGAAGAAGCAGACGGAAAGCGCTACTTCGGTGGCTGGCTCTTGGAAGAGAAGCGCCAAATTGTGGGTTTAGACACTGACTTCGAGATTGTCGCCAAATGAAGAAAAAGCCGAACCAGCCGTTACAGCGCAACGCCTCGACGGGGCTCGTTTCGAATTTCCAGTCGCCAGCTCGGCGTGGCTGACCAGTGATCGTTCGGCAAAAGATGAAGCTCGCGATGTTCACTCTGGCGCTTCTGGCAGTCGCAACCTCGGCGTTTTTTGCAAAGATGGCGTGGGCTGATTATCGACGTTTCCGACTCTTGCGGGCGAGAGGTGTGCGAGCGAAGGGCCATATCATCGGCCAGGCCCCTCGACGGATTGGAGAAGCGCCGCTGCCGGTCGTGCGGTTTGAAGATTCGTCAGGTGCGACCCGAGAGTTTCATTCGCGTTTCCCGCGACGCACGCGCGGTTTTATCCATCCCGAAGAGGTCGATGTGATTTATCACGGCGATGCGGCAGAGATCGCGACTGCTAGCTATGCGAGGCGCTGGATAGGCGGCACGTTCGCATTCGCGGTCGCTTGCACGGTAATCGGATGTCTGTTCGCGTTACTTTCGCTGCGATGAAGAAAGAGCCGAACCAGCCGCTACAGCGCAACGCCTCGACGGAGTCCGCTTCGAGTTTCGAGTCGCCAGCTCGGCGTGGCTGACCAGTGATCGTTCGGCAAAGAAAGATGAAGCAGCTCTCTGACGAAGAAATTGCCGGTCGTTTAGTCTCCATCATTAGCGACGGCTTTAATCGGTCTATGAGCGCTCTCGAAAAGGCTGGCGCGATAGACACGAAGAAGATGAGAGCGCAGTACCGCGGCGTCGGTAGTAAGTACTACGACATCGTTACCGAGCAGATTGAGCTATCAGCCAAGTACGCGGCTCCTGGCTTGAAGCAGCTTTTCCAGCACGATGAAGAAAAAGCCTAACCAGCCGCTACAGCGCAACGCCTCGACGGGGTCCGTTTCGAATTTCGGGTCGCCAGCTCGGCGTGGCTGACCAGTGATCGTTCGGCAAAAGAAAGATGATCTCCAAGTCGCCACTTAAAGCAGCGCTTGTGACCTTCGGCCTGACTGTCGCGGTGGTGTTGGCATTTTGGGCACTAGAGCTTCTCGTCCTGTTTCTGTTTTTCAGGAATTCAGACGAGGCATCGTGGGGAGTAGTTCTCTACGGTTTTTTCTTCGCCGTCGTTGCTTTGCCTATCGGTGTACTTCTTTCCATCGGCACCTTCATGAAAGTTAAGATTCAGAATCCAAAAGCAGAGCCGAACCAGCCGCTACAGCGCAACGCCTCGACGGGGTCCGTTTCGATTTTCCAGTCGCCAGCTCGGCGTGGCTGACCAGTGATCGTTGGGCGAAGATGACTCCCGAAAAAGAACGCGAACTCCAGTTGCGCGCTGCTGCTCAAATCGCGCTTCTTGGCGAGACGCCGCTTTCGCTTCGCAGCTTATCTTTCCGCCATGCGGATCGAGCGATTTGGTTTAAGGCGATTTTGGCGACGGACGCGACGGACCAAGATAAGGAAGACGTCACTTGTGTAGCGACCGAGGTTCTCGCGGCATTTGATGACGGTCGATGGTCTTGGAATGAAGAGATCGTTGTCTCCGATGACGACTTGAGAGGCGCTGAGTTCGAAGTGATCACTTACCGCAGAAAAGAATGAAGAAGAGCCCAACCAGCCGCTACAGCGCAACGCCTCGACGGGGTCCGTTTCGAATTTCGAGTCGCCAGCTCGGCGTGGCTGACCAGTGATCGTTCGGCGGAAGAATGAGCGAAAGTATTCACACACCGAAGAGCGTCTGGGCGGCATTCGCCTGCATGTTCATCGCCATGGCGGTCGGTGTGCTGGGCTGGTTCCGCATGTTGGCGATGTCGGGCGACTTTCAGCCGATCGCATTCTTCTTCGTCTGCTTGAGTGCGAGCGCGATACTTACTCTCGCCGCTATCGGTGGCACTTTCTACGGAGCGCGACGCAGACCTCGTTCGGTACCGACAATAGCAGCCATGTATTTAGCTGGTGCATCCGGAATCACTATGGTCGCTATAGCCATTTGGATTCTGCTGAGTTTTTCATCGTGAACCGAACCCAAGAGCCGAACCAGCCGTTACAGCGCAACGCCTCGACGGGGTCCGTTTCGAATTTCCGGTCGCCAGCTCGGCGTGGCTGACCAGTGATCGTTCGGCAAAAGAAGATGGCCGCTGAAGCAATAGCCCAAGTTGTTCTCGAGGTCGTAGCGTACCCGATTTTCTACGTCATCGGTTTTATTGTCGTTAAGATCTTGTCGCTTGGGCGCGCTAGGATCTTGGCGCTGACTGATCGAGGCTACGAAAAGGAAATGCGTTGGTATCAGTTTTTCGTCCGCCGTTCTGGCATTCGATTCTGGACTCCGGAAAGCATCATCCTCGTCGGCGGTCTTTTCACGCTATGTGCCGGTGTTGGCGCTTATCTAATCCTATCCTAAGTATGAAAGAAGAGCCGAACCAGCCGCTACAGCGCAACGCCTCGACGGGGCCCGTTTCGAATTTCGAGTCGCCAGCTCGGCGTGGCTGACCAGTGATCGTTAGGCAAAGAAGCGCATGGAAAAATATAGCTCACTCGTCGCTAAAATCGGTAGGAAAACTCGAGGTAAATTTGGGCCAGCCTCCACGTACCGAATCACGCAGCTCAAGAAGCTAAAGTTCCCAAGTGATGTTATTGAGTTTTATCGTCGATACGAGCCGGTGGACATAGTCGAAGGCTGCGTACGCTTGCTTCCTATCAAGATGATCGTCGCCGAAAACAAGGACTTGATTCCTGGATGCTATGCGTCTCGTAGAGGGTTTGTTGCTTTCGCTTCGACGTTTGCTGGAGACGCGTACTGCTTCGATGCGGGCTCCAAGAGTAACCCTAGCCGGATTGTTTTGTTATCCCACGATGAGGTAGGCCCGCGAATGGCGCGGAAGACTTTGCTTAGGATCGCGGTGCCAGTGGCCACGGAATTGTCAGAGTTCTTGCAGTTGTTCTTAGATGATGCGCTGGATCAGCCGCCCCCAGGTGAAGGGCTCGAAGACTAGCCATGCACAATGAAGACGGAGCCTAACAAGCCGCTACAGCGCAACGCCTCGACGGGGTCCGTTTCGAGTTTCAAGTCGCCAGCTCGGCGTGGCTGATCAGTGATCGTTGGGCAAAGACAATGAGCGAGGCGGACTCTAAGGCGGTTATCTGGTTATCTGAGACACATCCTACGTCCGGCCGGATTATCGTGTTGGAGGACGACGGTCGTAGCTGTTGGCTATACTTCCGCGACAGTTGTCCGGACGGTGCGACAAGGTCAGTGATTGTTTATTCTCCGATCGCTCCCGTGAGTCGTTCAGAGTTCCAAGCCAAAGTAGGACGTGGCGATACGCCGATTCTGATGGCCGACTATGCCTCGAGCCATGCGGTGATCACGGAAAGATACCCTGACGATTTTTCTTTCGTCTGGCGCGAGGATGGCGATGCCGCCGCAGTACGTTATCGCGACGAGATTATCGCTGTCGTTTCCGTCGACGAGGAGCATGGCAGTTCACGCGCAATTTCCCGCTCAGGTCCGTTTGGTGACCCATTGCAGTTAGCTCGCTACCCGTGGTTATGAAAGAAAGCCCAACCAGCCGCTACAGCGCAACGCCTCGACGGGGTCCGTTTCAAATTTCGAGTCGCCAGCTCGGCGTGGCTGACCAGTGATCGTTCGGCAAAAGCGATGAAGCCTATTCTTCTACTCCTAATCTTGCTGCTGGTTGGGGCTGGATGCGTTGGGCCGTTTAAGAAGAAGGCTGCTTGGTCGCCTGCGGAAGTTACAGAGTGGTACCAAGGCACCTCGATTCCTGCTACGATCCATCGCGGTATTGGTTATCAGGGTACCGACGAGTCGTTTCACTACTTCATCGCGCGCCCGATCGACTTTTTCGTCTTCATCAAGATTCCCCGCGCACAGCTCCAAATCGAAGATGTTCAGCCGCGCCAGCAGTCGTCGTCCGCAGGTTTAGGCGTCTATTACTGGGTCGATCCGCTCCAAGGATTCAGAAAGAAAGAGCCGAACCAGCCAGTACAGCGCAACGCCTCGACGGGGTCCGTTTCGAATTTCGAGTCGCTAGCTCGGCGTGGCTGACCAGAGAACGTTCGCCGAAGCCGCCATGACCCTAGACGAGTTTTGGACCCTAATAGAACAAACCAAGGATGCCTCCGCTGATATCGACGAGCGCACTGAAGTTCTGCGCGCGAAACTATCGCGACTATCCACGGAAGACGTCGCGGCCTTTGATCGGCGTTTCACGGAAACCTTAGATCGAGCGTATTCGCACGATTTGTGGGGAGCCGCCTACATCATCCAAGGCGGTTGCAGCGATGACGCCTTCTGGGACTTCAGAAGCGTTTTGATATCCATGGGAAAGGATGCGTTTGAGCGGGCCATCCGCGATCCCGACAGCTTAGCGAGCTTATCAGCCGAGGACCTCGATGAGCTTTATGCCGAGGGATTCCAGTATGTAGCAGGAAGCATCTATGAAGAGCGGACGGGCGTGCTCCTCGAGCGATCGCATCCTCATCCGCCAAAGCCCGTCGGAGAGAAGCGCAGCGATGATCCCGACGAGTTACGGAAGCGCTGGCCCAAATTGTTTGCGAAGCACTGGGAAGAATGAGGGCGAACCAGCCGTTACAGCGCAACGCCTCGACGGAGCCCGTTTCGAATTTCGAGTCGCCAGCTCGGCGTGGCTGACCAGTGATCGTTGGGCAGAAGACCATGGCGGAAAAGCGATACAAGTTGGCGAAGGAGCAAATCAAGCCGTTGGCCGTCGGCCACGGTGCTTGCATTGCAAGCGATCACATCGTCGTCGACGGCAAGAAAGTTGGTTTCATGTATCGCGAGTCTCCGTCGAATACGGTCGATAGCGGATGGCGCTTCTTTTCAGGCGAAGAAGACCAAGCATACGTCGATCAGCCGGAGCACCTCGCTTTCTACGACATCAATACGGTCGCGAACTATGATCCCGCGATAATCCTGCATCTCGGCGCCGCTATCGGCACGCAGTTAGGCCGTGTAGAGGGCACCGATAGATTCGTTCAGGAGAAATTTACGCCTCCCGAAGAATGAAAACGGAGCCCAACCAGCCGCTACAGCGCAACGCCTCGACGGGGTCCGTTTCAAATTTCGAGTCGCCAGCTCGGCGTGGCTGATCAGTGATCGATGGGCGGAAGAGCATGAGCATTGTAGCGGGAGATTTTCCGGAGGCTATCGCGAGATTCGTGGCGAAGAAGAAAGAGGCCGTCCGGCATTCACGGTGCTCGAAGAAAGCGCACGCGACGTTCGTCGCCACTGGCGAAGCGATGTCTCGAAAGAAAGTGGTCGTTCGGACTTCGGCGTTTTCCAGCGACAGCGTCTCGCTCATCGGCGCCGTTTCCGAAGCGCCCATCCAGGCGCTACAGACAACGCGCTGGAGCGGGGCCGTTTTTCTCACGCGCCTCCTCCGCTCAACCCTCAGCCGTTTCTCAAACAGCCTGCTGCGCGCTCGCCAGCGCGCGTCTGACCAGTGATCGTTCGGCAAAGGATGAAGTCCTCGCTCCGCAAGAATCGTTCGGTCTCTGGGCCCGCTAAGTCGCCAGAGGAGAAGAATCGAAATTCAGCGAGACGCTGGAGTATTGGCCTCTTGTGCGCTGGCTTACTCGGCATCGCCAGCCCGCTTGTTTCCAGTCGACCAATGAGCGAGTGGCGCGGGACCAGTGCGAATAGGGCCGGCCCGTCTACAGGCTGGTTTCAGCTAGGCTTAGGAGCGCTTTTCCTTTTCATGTCCGCGTCTTGTTATCGGATCTCCAAGAAGAAAGAGCCGAACCAGCCGGTACAGCCAACGCCGGGAACGGGGCCTGTTTCGAATTTCGAGTCGCCAGCCCGGCGTGGCTGAACAGTGATCGTTCGCCGAAAGCATGCCTTTCATCCACAAGCAGATTAGTCGAGAGCACGCCGAGAGCGAGATGACCCAGCTAGTGCAGAACAATGTACCGGCTAAGATTCGCTATCTGCGGGGTCCGGTTTTCTCCAGACCTATGTATGGAGTTTGGGTAGAAGAGGAAGATCTTCAGGACGCGCTGAGGGTCCTGGATATGGTTGAGGTCGTGCCCGACTCGGAGCCTGAGCCGCCTTACGAGACCATTCTAGCCTGTCCCCGCTGTGAAAAGAGGCGTGTCGAATGCCCCGACGATAACCCGCCACGTTGGCTGTTCTTCGTGTCAGTGTTTTTGCTGATGATCCCGAAGATGATCTGGTTTTTCTGCAGAAGCATGAAGGGATCCAAGAAGAGGTGCGGCTACTGCGGGAATGAGTGGAGGAGCAAACCATGAGACCCCAAAGGGCGAACCAGCCGTTACAGCGCAACGCCTCGACGGGGCCCATTTCGAATTTCCAGTCGCCAGCTCGGCGTGGCTGACCAGTGTTCGTTCGGCAGAAGATGACGGCATGAAGAAGCGGAGGATCATAATGGCAGTCACTGCGTTGGCTGTGGTTTGTGTCTGCGCCTTTGCCTGGAAGTGGAACGCTCCAGACTGGGCTTTCGTCAGACAGGTCACCGGATTTCATTTTCCGACGGGAACGAAGTATCTTGCGCAATTCGATAACGCCGAATGGTTCGTCGTCTCTGTGGTGGAATTGCCCAGCGGACAGATTCCGGCGTTTGCGAACGCACATAGGTTTAGTCTAGGCGACCCGAAAAGCATCGATACGGCACGCTCGCTCCCTCCGAAGTATCGCAGCATCCCCGTTCGTCCCGATATCCTCACAGCGGATGCGCAAACTGAGTATCAGTCTTGGACTGCGATTCTAGATCCTCAAACGCGACTGCTGTGGATTCAGATCATATATCCTGATTGGTCGGGTGACCACTCAGGTACCGCGCCCCAGCCCAGACAGAAGAAAGAGCCGAACCAGACGCTACAGCCAACGCCTACGTCTGTCACGCCTCGTGCTGACGCACGAGTCGCGCCAAGCAACGCCGTGCCTCATCTCAAACGTTCGGCGTAAGATTTATGGCGATACGGGCGGAGAGTTTTGTGAGCGACGCAAGCGAGCGTTTGGCGTCGCTCAAAGAAGAGGTGGTCGCGGGTCGTCGCAGCCGTTTCAGCGAGAAGAAAAGTTTCCGTGGAGTCTTCGACGAGAGCGCACGCGCCGCTACGATGACTTCTGTTTGCTGGCATCGCTCGTTGCCGAACCAGGCGGTACAGACAACGCGCTTAAGCGGGGCTGTTTTTCGCGAGCGCCCTCTCCGCTCAACCTCCCGCCGTGGCTCCAAGAGCCGAGACCGCGCTCGCCAGCGCGCGTCTGACCTTTAACGTTCGGCAGAAGTTTACCCGCCGCCACCCTCGCGATAGAGACCGGCACGCACATCCCCTGGATCAGCCGCCTTGCACACCCTTCATCCTCCTTCTTTGCGCCTTAGCCCCCTTGCGTGAACCGGTTTGCGCGCCCCCCCCATCACCGCAGCACATCCCAGTGAGCACTCGCCTCATCTTCACTCGTACGCAACAGCGCACACGTCTGCCCCACCGCCCCTCAACGCCTCACCCCTTCACATCCTCCGGAATCTCCAGGCACCGCGTCCCGAACCGCATGAGCAACGTCTGGCTGAACCCCAGATCCTCCAGCAACTCGATCGACGACGTGACGCACAAAATCACCCGTGCCCGCGGCTTCGATACATAGTCTTTCAAGACCAGCTGCGCCGCATCCGACAAATCCGCCGCCGACGGAATCACAATCACCCGGTCATGCGGCACATCGTCGAGTAGATCCGCCCCGCCCGACTCCGGCAGCACGATCTCGACCTGCGGCGCATCGCCCACGATCCGCTTGATAACCGCCGCAAACGGCGTCTTCCGGCTCCCCAGCAGCGTCAGCGTCGCCGGAAAATCCTTCACGCGCGCGATCTCTTTATCGAACGCCCGCTCCTTGTCCGTCTTCTCCACGACCACCTCCGCGGCCACCGGCGACAACAACGCCGCGATCCCATCCCGCAGCGTTATCGGGTTCACCGGCTTCGCATAAATCCCCCCCGCCCTCAGCGCCGCGTACTCCTGCGACAACTCCGGCGTCACCGTCCCCGACACGATGATCACCGGGATCTCCGAGTGATCCCGCACCAGCCGCAACACTTCCATCCCGCTCGCGTGCGGCATCTCGTGATCGAGCAAAATAATATCGAACCCCTCGCGCTCCAGATAACCGATCGCCTCCTTCCCATCGCGCGCCTGCTTCACCTCGTGCCCCTGGTTCGTCAGCAAAATGGACAGCACGGTCCGGCATACGGTGGAATCGTCAGCGATCAAAATCTTGGCCATAAAAAACGGGGTGAGAAAAAATCGGGCATCCCAGCCGGGAACAAATAACCCGGCCGGGCAGCCACGCACGCAAAAGCCTTAAACGGCCCACCGCCACACCAAATAAAGCCCATCCCCCGGCACCGCTCCTCACTCCCCCTCCCACCACCGCTCCACCTCCCGCCTGCGCCTCAAAATACCTCCGCTCCCACCCGCCGCATCCCCTGCAACCTCCCACACCAGTTGCGTGTTGTGAGACACCTCTCACGCTCCCTCTTCCTTCACTGACTCCTTCACTCCCACCCTCACGCTCTCCACCCTTATTTCTATTCCCTCACCCTTTCTTCTCACTCCGCCTTCACGCCCTCGCCCGCTCTCTCCCTCACGCCCACTTTCACGCCCACGCTCACTCGCCCACACGCCACCATGCGCACCCCGCCGTCCCCCGTCTCCTCCATCCGAGAAGCCTTCACCTGCGCCCTCCTCGGCCTGCGCGACGGCTTCACGTTTCGCATGATCGCCTTCTCCCTCGGTCTCTGGGCCGGTGCGCTCGCCCTCTGGGCCATCCTGCTCGTCTTCGCCTGGACCCCGATAAAAACCGCCGCCGCCTTCCTCACCGCCTGGTCGCTCCTCGGCCTTTTCCGCCTCTTCCCCAACTGGCTGCCCGCCTCCGCCCAGGAAAAAATCACCGGCGTCCCCCTCGCCGACGGCGCGGCCGCCCTCCTGGGCAACGTCACCTTCGGCACCGCCACCTGGATCATGCTCGTCCTCCTGATTCTCGTCGCCGTGTACGCTACCGTGCGCATCGCCGTCGAGTTCCTCCTCATGCCCGTCATCCGCCAGGCCGTCGAAAAACACTACCCGCCCTTTCCCCCGCGCCCGCCCTACAGCCTCCTCTCTTCCGTCACCAACGTCGCCAAGACCGGCGCGCTCGCCGTCCTCCTCGGCCTCCCCTTCCTCCTCATACCCGTCGCCAACGTCGTCCTCCTCTTCGTCCTCTTCGGCTACCTCAACATCCGCACCCTCGTGAACGAAGCCCTCGACGGCCTCGCCACCCGCGACGAGCAACGCCTCCTCATCCGCCGCGCCCGCCTCCGTATGATCTTTCTGGGCACGCTCCTCGCCGCCGCCCCCGCCATCCCCATACTCGGCCTGATGACCCCCGCCTGGATCGGCGCCGCCACCTGCCACCTCTTCCTCCGCGAACTCGCCCGCCTCCGAGCGGGCAGCGCGCCGCCCGTAACGGCCACACTCAAATGAAACGTAAGCCTCCGCGGCTGCCCGTTTTGTCGGTTGCCAGCGCCGTCCCCGGTCCTGACGCTAGGTCACCATGGCGGCTCCAGCTCCCTACACCCCCGGGCACTCCCGTATCCTGAAACTCGCTGCGCGCAGCCTCGCTCTCGCCGCCCTTTTTCTCGGCGCACATCCGCCCCTCCACGCCGCCAAATGGGAACCCATCCCCGCCGCCGAACTCGCCTCCGATAAACCCACCATCGACCCCGAGGCCGGCGCCGAAATCCTCTTCCGCGAAACCGTCATCATGCACAACTTGGTCGAGGAATTTGAGCGGAGGCATTTTGTGCGCGCCAAAATTTACTCAGAGAGAGGGCTCCAGGACTTCCTTAAAATCGACCTTCCCTACGATCAAAAAACCAAGATCCGCGACATCGCCGTCCGCACCACCAAACCGGATGGCCAGATAATCGAGCTGGAGAAAAAAGACATCTACGACCGCGAAATCATCAAGCTCGGCAAAGAGCGTGTGAAGGCAAAATCCTTCTCCCCGGCGGGCCTTCAGCCGGGCGCCATCGTCGAATATGCCTATACCGAAATCACCGAAGGGTGGAGCTGGTACGTACCGATGTACTTTCAAAGCAACCTGCCTGCGCGACTCGTACGGTATAAATTCCAGCCCGTGGATCTCAGCGGGATGTACACGACCAGAGAAACCCAACTCACCGCACGCGTCCTGTCATTCAACTGCGCACCGCAGCCGCTCAAACCGGATAAAAACGGATTCTTCGTCTTCGAATTAGCGAACGTTGCCGCTGCCAGGGAGGAGCCCTACCAACCGCCTCGCCTCAACTCCGAGTCATCCCGCATTGTTTGCTACAGTCTCCAAAAGCAGCTTCCCCCCACCCAGTATTGGGCAAAACAAGGCAAAGAACTCCACGAGCGCATGCTCAAGGAAACCAAAGCCACGAAAGTCGTCCAGACCACCCTCGCGAACATCGTCACCCCGACCGACACACCCGACCAAAAACTCCGCAAACTCTACGACTTTACCCGCACCAAACTCCTCAACCGCGCCAGCCCCCTCGCCGGCTTCACCAACGCACAGCGCGCGAAATTCAAACCCAACGAAACCGCCACCGACACCCTCAATACCGGCCACGGCACCGCCGAAGATCTCAACGCCGCCTTCGTCGCCCTCGCCCGCGCCGCCGGCCTCGACGCCCGCTACGCCGCCGCCGGGGACAGAGCGTTTCTCTCCTTTGACGCGAATATCACTGAGCCCTTCATGACCAGCGACCTCATCGCCGCCGTTCAGCTCGAAGGCCAGTGGCAGTTCTTCGACCCCGGCGTCCTCTACCTACCCTACGCCGTCCCCCACTGGCGCAACTCCGACACCGGCGTCCTCATCGCCGCCCCCAAAGACGCCACTCTCATCGCCATCTCTGTCTCCGCGCCCGCCGCCTCCCCGATCAAACGCAAAGCCTTCCTCACCCTCGACGCCGACGGCACCCTCGAAGGCACCGTCACCCTCGAATACGACGGCCACCACGCCCACGCCCGCAAATGGGATCTCCACGACAAAGGTACCGCCGAGCTCGAAGAGTACGTCCGCGATCTGATCCGCGAACACCTCAAGCTCGCCGAGCTCTCCGACATCAAAGTCGAAAACGCCTCCAACCCCCTCGCCCCGCTCAAAATCTCCTTCCGCCTCCGCGTCCCCGAATACGCCGACCGCACCGGCTCCCGCCTCTTCGTCCAACCCGCCCTCTTTCAAAAAAATCTTCCGCTCCTCCTAACCGAAAAAACCCGCCGCACCCCGCTCGCCTTCGACTTCACCTACACCACCACCGACGACATCCGCATCACCCCGCCCGAAGGCTACGAACTCGAACAAGCCAGCGCCCCGCCCTCCTTCGACCTCGGCGCCCTCGGCTCCTACGCCGCCACCCTCGGCGTCGCCAAAGACACCGGTGCCCTCGTCTTCCGCCGCAACTTCACCCGCAAAGCCATCGCCATCCCCACCCAGTACTACGACGCCGTCCGCGACGCCCTCGAAGCCATCCACGCCCGCGACGCCCACACCGTCACCTTCCGCCGTAAACCCACCGCCGACACTCCCCCCACCGTATCCAACACTCCGGCACCCGCCGCCCCACCTGCCCCCGCCAGCCCCTGATCCGCGATTGGTCATTGGTCATTCTACCGCCTCTACTTTCCCCATGTCGCGCCTCCTCCGCTTCCTCGCGCCCGTCCTTCTCGCATTTTCCCTCACCGCGGCCGCCCACGCCAAACCGCCCGCCTGGCTCACCGCCCTCTCCGCGAAACCCGCCGCCATGCCCTACGGCGACGCCTCCCACGCCGTCCTCTTGGACGAAGCCGACTACACCCTCGATAAAACCGGTCTCGTCACCAAACGAACCCGCCACGTCATCCGCGTTCTCACCAAAGACGGTCGCGACGACGCCATCGCCCGCCTCGGCTACGACACCAGCTCCGACAAGGTGAAATCCTTCCAGGCCTGGCTCATCCCCGCCACCGGCGCCCCCATCGACTACGGCAAAAAACACACCCTCGACATCGCCAGCTTCTCCAACGCCCGCGAACTCTACGGCGAAGCCCGCATGTTGGTCATCTCCGCCTCCGACGCCGCCACCCCCGGCTCCCTCTTCGCCTACGAATCCATCACCACCGAAAAATCCATCTACACCCAGGACATCTGGTTCTTCCAGCAATCCGTCCCCGTCGAATACTCCGCCATCACCTACACCCTCCCCGACGGCTGGACCACCCGCACCCTCACCTTCAACCGCGACCCCATCGCCCCCACCGCCACCGGCAAAAGCCAGACCTGGGCCCTCACCAACCTCCCCGCCCTCAAGGAAGAACCCCTCGGCCCGCCCACCCACTCGCTCGCCCCCTGGCTCGCCATCGACCTCGTCCCGCCCCCCGGCACCGCCACCAACCGCGTCTCCTTCGCCTCCTGGCAATCCATCTCCGAGTATTTCACTCCCCACTACGAAATCTCCTCCACACCCGACGCCGCCATCAAAGCCCGCGCCGCCACCCTCGTCGCCGATGCCACCACGTCGTGGGAAAAAATCGCCCGCCTCTGCCGCTTCGCCCAGCAGGTGAACTACATCTCCATCAACCTCAACGCCGCCACCGCCGGCGGCATGATCCCCCGCCCCGCCACCCGCGTCCTCCAGTGCAATTACGGCGACTGCAAAGATAAGAGCTCCCTTCTCCGCTCGTTGCTCCGCTCCCAGGGCATCGTCTCCCACCCCGTCATCGTTTACTCCGGCGACGCCACCCGCGTCCGCCCCGACTGGCCCTCCCCGTTCCAATTCAACCACTGCATCCTCGCCATCCCCGTCGATGATTCCGTCACCCTCCCCGGCGTCCTCGTCCACCCCGAACTCGGCCGTATCCTCTTCTTCGATCCCACCAACGAAACCACCCCGCCCGGCTGGCTCGCCAGGGAAACCCACGGCGGTCACGCCCTCGTCCTCGCCGGCCCCCGGGGCCGCCTCGTTCAGCTCCCCACCACCACTCCCGCGACCGACAGCGTCACCCGCACCATCACCGCCCGCCTTGATCCCTTCGGCTCCATCGCCGGCACCATCGTCGAACGCTTTGACGGCTACGCCTCCAACTCCGTCCGCGACGAACGCCAGCCCCTTTCCGAATCGGACTACCGCACCAAAGTCATCCAGCCCTGGCTCGCCCGCACCCTGCCTTCCGTCCGCGTCACCCAGCTCGAAGCGACCGACGACTTCTCCGCCGCCCGCCTCGACCTCACCATCGGCTTCGAAGCCCACACCTACGGCAAAATGATGCGCGACACCCTCCTCGTCTTTAAGCCCGTCATCGTCGCCCGCCGCGACTCCGTCTCCCTCAAACGCGGCAACCGCACCCAGCCTGTCGTCATCACCTCCAGCTCCTTCACCGAGAAAACCGAGATCGAGCTCCCGCCCGGTTACGCCGTGGACGAAGCCTTCCCCGCCGCCGACATCCAGTCCCCATTCGGCCACTACCGCGCCCGCGCCGAAGTCCGCGACGGCAAACTCCACTTCGAACGCACCCGCGAGCTCAGCGCCGCCACGCTCCCGCCCGATCAATTCGAAACCGCCCGCACCTTCTTCGAAAAAATCTTCCAGGCCGAGCAATCCCCCGTCGTCCTCCGCCGACTCTGACCCCCGCGCCTCAGCTTCTCCACCTCGCCCATGCCTTCCCTCCTGCGCCGCCTCCACAGGATTCCCTGCGCGTTGATCCTCACCATCGCCTTCGCGTCCACCGCCAGCGCCGCCCCCGAATGGCCCATCCTTCTCCCCGCCGCCCTCACCGAAACCACCCCGCAGGTCGATCCCGACGCCGGTGCCGAAATCCTCCTCCAGGAAACCACTCTCACCAGTTACACCGGCACCGTCGCCCACTTCGAAATCTTCGTCCGCATCAAGGTGTACAACGACCGCGGCGTCTCCGCCAACGCCCTCATCGATATCCCCTTCAGCCGTCACTACCGGATCAAGGAAATTGCCGCCCGCACCATTCTCCCCGACGGCACCATCCTCCCGCTAGCCGCCAAAGATTTCTTCGACCGCGAAATCATCAAAGCCGGCAGCCTCCGCCAAAACCTCAAATCCTTTGCCCCTCCCGGCCTCCGCCCCGGCGCCATCATCGAGTACCGCTACGAGGTGAAACAATCCGGAGACGTTTACCCGCTCATCATCGAATTTCAGAACAGCCAGCCCACCCGGCATTCCATTTTCAGATTCAATGAGTCCGATCATCGCGACTACGGCATGAGCCCCCAATACCTGAACTGCGACGACCTGGATACGGTCCTCAAAAAAGATTTCGCCACCTACATTCTCAAAAAAATCCCCGCCGCCAAAGACGAGCCCTTCCAGCCCCCGCTCATCAACCGCGTCCCCGTCCTCATCTTCCTCTCCCGCTACAACCACTCCCGCTGGGCCCACGAAACCAACGAGGCCCTGCTCAAAGACACCGAGCACCAGACCAAGCCCACCCGCCTCGTCACCAGCACCCTCGCCTCCCTCGTCGCGCCAGCCGACACCCCCGAACAAAAGCTCCGCAAAATCTACGACTACGCCCGCACCAAAATCCTCAACCACAGCCTCGAAACCACCCGCCTCACCGACTCTCAGTGGGCCCACGAAAACAAAAACGCCACCGCCACCCTCAAAGCCGGCCACGGCACCGACGACGACATCAACGACGTCTTCGCCGCCCTCGCCCGCGCCGCCGGCTTTGAAATCACCCCCGTCCTCTGCAGCGATCGCGAGTTCTACTTCCTCGGCTTCGACCGCGCCCAAAACCGCATCCCCCGCACTCCCTACGTTTTCACCCACCGCGTCATCGCCGTCCTCGATAAAGAGAAAAAATACCGCTTCTTCGACCCCGGCTCCGCCTACCTCCCCTTCGAGGAACTCGCCTGGAAAAACTCCGAGACCACCCTCTTCGTCGCCAGAAAAGGCCAGCCCGAATTCCTCTTCTTCTACGCCCCGCCACCCACCGCCTCCGTCCGCAAACGCGTCGCCGTCCTCAACCTCGACAAAGAAGGCACGCTCCAGGGCACCGTGAAAATCGAATACACCGGCCTCTGGCAGACCGGCGCCAAATTCGAACTCGACGACGCCGGTCAGCAAGCCCGTGACCTCTTCGTAAAAAACGAAATCGCCCCCTACATCGAACACGCCGAGATCACCGACATCCGCGTCACCAACGCCGACCGCCCCGATCTTCCCCTCGCCCTCTCCTGCGATCTTCGCATTCCACACTACGCCGAGCTCACCGGCACCCGCCTCTTCTTCCAGCCCCTCGTCTTCCTCAAAAATTCCACCCCCGTCTTCCCCGAAGCCACCCGCCGCCACTCCATCCACTTCCCGTATCCCTGCGCCGAGGACGACCTTCTCACCATCCTCCTGCCCGCCGACTACCAGATCGAATCCGGCAGCAGCCCCGGCCGCACCGACTTCGAAAAAATGGGCCACTACCTCGGCGCCATCATCCTCCAGCCCAAAAACCGCACCCTCACCCTCCGCCGCGGTTTCATCCGCCCCGTCGTCAACATCCCCGTCAAAGAATACCCCCAGCTCAAAGCCATGTTCGACGAGGTCCACACCCGCGACACCCACGTCCTCACCCTCAAACGCACCGAGTCCAAATAGTCCGCTCGCCTCCCATGCTCCTCGTAGTCGCGTCACTTAAGACGCGGAGCCCGCGCCAAAAATTGCTCCGAAATTCCCCGGACGACACCCCGCCACACTCGTGCTAGTTTGTCCGGATGCGCCTCACCGATAAAACCATGTACGCCCGCGTCCTCGCCGGAGACGCCGACTACAACGGGCGCTTCTTCACCGGCGTGCTGACCACCGGCATCTACTGCCTGCCCTCCTGCAAGGCCCGTAAACCCAAAGCCGAAAACGTCCGCTTCTTCCCCACCTGCGAAGCCGCCCGCGCTTTCGGCCTGCGCGCCTGCCTGAAGTGCCACCCCGACGACTTCGCCCGCGGCGCCGATCCCGTCCTCGAATCCATCGAGACGCTCGTCGCCGAAATCCGCGCCACCCCCTCCGCCTTTCCCGACGTCCCCACCATCGTGCGACGCTCCGGCTTCGGCTCCACCCGCCTCTTCGAACTCTTCCGCCAGCACTATCACACCACCCCCGCCGACCTCCTCCTCACCGCCCGCCTCACCACCGCCCGCTCGCTCCTCACGCAAACATCCCGTCCCCTCGCCTCCATCGCCGCCGACTCCGGCTTCGAATCGCTCTCCGTCTTCCACGACCATTTCCGCCGCCTCACCGGCCTCACACCCGCCGGTTTCCGTCAGCTTCCGAAACAAAACACTTTCACCCTCACCCTCCCCGAGAACTACCCGCTCAACTACCTCCGCCGCGCCCTCAGCCGAGATTCTGACAGCATCACTGAAAAGCTCGAAGGCGACAGCTACACCACCGCCCTCCGTCTCGCCGACGACTCCCCCGCCCTCCTCACACTCGCGCTTTCTTCCGCTTCCATCTCGGTCTCTTTTTCCCTCGGACTAACACATTCGCCCTCGACCACCCACACCCTCGAAATCCACCGCCTCGTCACTGCCCTCCTCGGCCTCGACCAGGACGCCCGCGCCTTCGCCCGCCTCGCCAAAAAACTCGGCCTCACCCGCCTAGTCAAAAACCGCGAAGAACTCCGCATTGTCCAGACTCCCTCCATCTACGACGGCCTCCTCTGGTCCATCATCGGCCAGCAAATCAACCTCCCCTTCGCCCGACTCCTCCGCACCCGCCTCATCCAGCTCTGCGGCACCCCACTCGCCGAAAATCTCTACGCCCTGCCCACTCCCGCCACCGTCGCCAAACTCACGCCCGCCGATCTTCTCCCGCTCCAATTCTCCCGCCAGAAAGCCGACTACGTCATCGCTATCTCTCGCCTCATCGCCACCGGCCAGCTCGACCTAACCGCATTGCCCGCGATGTCCGCCACCCGCGCCGAACGCACCCTCCTCGCCATCCGCGGCCTCGGCCCCTGGTCCGTCAATTACGTCATGATACGCTCCCTCGGCTTCGCAGACTGCGTCCCCTACGGCGACACCGGCGTCACCAGCGGCCTCCAGTCGCTCCTGAAACTGGATACACGCCCCGATCTCGACGCCACCCGCCGCCTCATGACGCCATTCTCCCCCTACCGCAGCCTCGCCACCGCCCACCTCTGGCAGCTCAACCAGCCGATTCCATGACCGCCTACACCTCAACCTTTCCCACGCCCTTCGGCCCCTTCTCCGTCGCGGTCTCCGAAACTGGCGCCGTCCTCGCCACCGCCTTCGGCAACCTCGACGCCCTCCGCGACCGCTTCGACGCCGACACGGTCATCGATGACTCGAAACGCACTCAGGCAGCACGCGACCAAATCTCCGCCTACCTCGCCGGCAAACGCACCGACTTCGATCTCCCCCTCGCGCCCGAAGGCTCCGCCTTCCAGCAACGCGTCTGGTCTGCCCTCCGCTCCATTCCCCGCGGCGAAACCCGCAGCTACGGCTACCTCGCCAAAAAACTCCGCACCGCCGCCCGCGCCATCGGCCGCGCCAACGCGACAAATCCCATCTGCCTCATCGTCCCTTGCCACCGTGTGATCGGTGCCGACGGCTCCCTCACCGGCTTCGCCTTCGGCGAAGAAATCAAACGACGCCTGCTCGAACTCGAAGGCTTGAAAATCGTCTGATCGCCACAGCTTCAGTTCCCGCCCGTAGCCGCGTCATTTAAGACGCGGACTTCACCGCACCTTTTTCGTGCTCGCTGCCCTCACGGCAGCTTCGCCTGCACGATTTTGCTGACCGCACCGAAGTCGATCAACGCCGCGTCCGGATGCTTCTTCAGCGCGCCGATCACCTTGCCCATCTCCTTCTTCGACGCCGCGCCTGTCTCCTTGATCGCCGCGTCAACCAGCACCTCGACCGTCGCTGCATCGAGATTCTTCGGCAGATACTTTTCCAAAATCCGGATCTCGTTCTCGTTCGCCGCGATCAGATCCGCGCGCCCGCCCTTCGCGAACTCCACGTTCGCATCCGCGAGATTTTTAACCGCCTTGCGCAGCGTCGTCAGCACGAGCGCGTCGTCGATCGGCTTGTTCGTATCCATCTCGGCGCGCTTGATCGCGGCATCGGCAGTACGCAGGGCAGTCGTGGTGACAGCGTCACGGGCTTTCATAGCGACGACGATGTCGGCGCGGAGTGTTTCGTAAATGGTGGCCATGATTTGAAAAATTAAACGCCTGCCCCGCTCACCGCGCAACCGCCCTGATCCGGTCAGCCGCGGGCGGACGTACCGTTTCTTCCAGCGAAGCAGGCTCAAAGATCCGCGCCGGCAGATCGATCCCCATCGCCGCCCCATTCACGATGAACTCCGTCTTGTTCCCCGTCTCCTCGCCGCGGAAATCCACCGACATCGGAATCATCTGCCCATCGACTTTTTTCAGCGACACCAGGTTCAGCGTCTTCAACACCCGCCCCGCATCGCCGATCTGCTCAAACTGCAAAATCGCCCGCTCCGACGTATCCACATAGATACGCACGCCCGTCAGCTCCGGACGCTGCGCCGCCACCTCCGCCGGTGGATAAAAGAGAAACACATACGCCGGCCGGTTCTTCCGGTTCGTCACGCCTTCAAAAACGAAATCGTTCCAGTAGATGAACGGCATCTGCAGATCGAACGCCGACAGCTCCGTCCCCGCCAGCGGTGCAAACCACGCCGACGCATCCATCACGCTTACGCCCGCCGCCGCCTTGTCCGCCTGCCAGCTCCACGTCGCGTTCTTCGGCCCGTTCTGAATGAGCAGCCGCCGCTCGTTCGCCGCCACGCCCGGCCATAACACGATCCGCGTGATCGGCCCCTTCTCATTCCGGCTCCCCCACAAGCGCCCGGGGATAAACGAATCCTCCCCGCGCCGCGGTTTCACCCGCAGCGAAAACTCCCAGTAATACTCCCCTTCGATTCCGCGCATCCGAAAATCCTCCAGGATGCGTTTCCCCTCCGCCTGATCGGGCTCGCCGATCTGCACATACTGCGGCTGCGGCCGAAACCGCTTCGGCTGCGCCGACACCACCGTCGCCGCGCCTAGAAAAAACAGAAGGCAGGCAGCCGAAGCCACCTGCCTTGAAAGAGTCGAGCTGAGCGCCCGCATCATGTCGTTACCTCGACCGATCAGGGAGTCGTGGTCGCCGGAGCGGGAGCTGGCGTCGCTGCGGCCGGAGCCGCTTCAGGAGCCGTGGCCGCTGGAGCTGGGAGCACCGCCGGAGCCGTGATCGTCGGCAGTGCGCCCTCTTCCTTCGCCTTGTGTTTGTACTGATAAATCTTCCCCAGGTAGAGACCGAAGCAGAGCACGAAGAACGCGATGGATGCCTTGATCGTGGCATTCGTGAGCACATTGCCCGTCTCCGCGCCAAACGTCGCCTCGGCTACACCGCCGCCCATGGCCGCACCGACACCGCCGTCAGACTTCGCCTTCTGAGCCAGCACGATCAGCACCAGAAACGCCGACACCAGGACCAACACGACCATGAAAATGTTAATGAGGATAGACATTTGAAAGGGTCGAACTCAGCAGTCCCCCCCAGTCGATGTCAACGCCGGGTTCGAGTGGTTACGCTCAACGCCAGTCAGTCGAAAACCCTCCTCATACCAACAGGCCAACTCCGTTGAAATTAGACACTCGCTCCAGCTTTAACCCACATCTAACCAACTCCCAAACACCCCGGCGGGCAGATCACCCAATCCGTCCGCTCAAAGGGGTAACACTGCCTCTCCCACTCAATCATATGAAGCCACGCTACGTCATACTGACACTTCTCCTCACTGCCCTGCCTATGCTTGCAGGTACCAAAACGCTCACTGTTTTAGGTGATAAAAAGGTACGGCTCGAATTCGATGGAAAGATGCCGAAAGCGTCCGTGGTCGAAGGTGTGAAAACTGACGCCACAGGTTTCATCATAGATAACCGACAGCTCATTCCTTCCTTCGGATTCGAGTACAAAAACCCCAAAAAGCTTAAGAAGGTTGTCGTGGAGGAAGTCTCTGGAAAGGAAGCCCAAGTTATGGTGGAAGATCTCGCGCCCAAAGCCGAGAAGGGGCGCTGGATCGGAAACTCGAAGCCGATTGAAGTTTCCAAGCGCGCGAGTCCTTGGATCTTCTCCAAAAAAGACACCACGATGATTTTCCGGTTTACCTTGGAGTTTGAAGAGGACTCCAAGCCTCTCGAAATCTACCAAGCCGCTGTTTTCGGCGCTGAAACAAAAAGCCTCTTTCAGCTCTTTGAGAAACGAGAGTGAACCAGTAGAAAAAACGCAGCGAACGCCCTTGTAGCCGCGAGCGCCAGCAAGCGGTCCCCGCTCAAAACAACCCCTGCGCCAGATTGTGCGGTCCAAACGCCTTTGGCAGGAGCACGTCTAGCGTCGTCTCGATCCGCTCCTCGCCATCGCAGACCGAGATCACTGGGATCTTCGGCCCGAACTCATTGATCACCTGCCGGCACGCGCCACACGGCGACGTCGGCTCGCGCGTCGGCGTGTAAACCACCACGCAACTCAGTACGCGCTCGCCCGCCGCCACCGCCGAAAAAATCGCCGTCCGCTCCGCGCAGTTGCACAGCCCGTACGACGCATTCTCCACATTCGTCCCCGTGAAAACCTTCCCCGACTCCATCAAGATCGCCACGCCCACCGGAAACATACTGTAAGGCGAGTACGACTTCTTCGCCGCCTCACGCGCAGCCTTCTCCAAACGGCGTTTCAAAACAGGCGTGATCTTCATGCCGCGAGACGCAAACCGCTCAGCCCTCCGCGATCAACTCCGCACCTTCGATCGCCAGCAGCTTCCGTTTCGTGACGAGCCCGCCCGGCGCCGAAAACCCCGTCATCTTCCCGTTCGCCCCGATGAACCGGTGACACGGCACCAGCAAGGGCCACGGATTCTGCCCAAGCGCACCGCCCACCGCCCGGCTCGCCACTGTCCCGCGCCCCGTCTGGTCCGCCGGCCAGCCATACGTCCGCGTCTCCCCCGCCTTCACGCGCAACGCCGCCTCATACACCTCCCGCTGAAACGCCGTGACACGGCTGAAGTCGTACCGCACATCCGCGAAATCCTCCGCCTTCCCCTCTAGGTGCCGCGTCACCCGCGCGATCAACTCATCAACCCACACAGTCCGCCCGTCCCCGGACCGGCACTTATCAAGTGCCGCCCCTCCCTCGCCATCGCGCTCCCGAAAACCCTCCGCATCCACCGGCGGCAGCACAAACCCGCTCACCCCGCGCTCCGTCCACGCGATTCCGCAGTCGCCGAGAGCCGTTGAGAAAATCGCGTACGCCATCGCTACCTCGTCCATCGCATCAACACCACACGCATATCGCCGTCCGCCTCAGCTCTGCTTCTTCGCGAACGCCTTCGTCAACGCCTCCGCCACATTCGCCGGCACGAAATGCCCCACATCGCCGCCGTACCGCGCCACCTGCTTCACCAGATTCGAGCTGGTGTAGCTGTACATCTCGTTCGGCATCACGAACAGCGTTTCGATCTCCGGCTTCAGATGCCGGTTCATCAGCGCCATGTTAAATTCAAACTCGAAATCCGACAGCGCCCGCAACCCGCGGATGATCGCCACCGCCTTCTGCTCCACCACAAAATCCACCAGCAACCCGCCAAACGTCGTGATCTCCACATTGGGCAGCTTCGCCAGATTCGGCCGGATCATCTCCACGCGCTCCTCCGCGCTGAACAGCGGCCCCTTCCCCGGATTGTGCGCGATCGCCATCGTGACTTTGTCGAAAAGTTTCGCCGCGCGCCCGAGCACATCGAGATGCCCGTACGTGATCGGATCGAAGGTGCCGGGATAGATGCAGTGCCGCATTTTCGTGAAAGGATTCTTGCTCGCGTTGGTAATCGCGCTCGTCATCGGACGTCTTTTTCCACCGGTGACGAACGCCATGAGCACGAACACGATTAACCCTGCGATGACGAGGCTGATTTCAGCCCGCCGCCGCTGCGCGCGCCCATGAAGCTCAACCTCCCCAATCTCATCACCCTCTCGCGCATCCCCACGATGTTTCTCCTCGTGTGGCTCATGTACTGCGAATGGCGCTGGTCCGCCACGCTCGCCTTCTGGATCTTCATCGCCACCGCCATCGGCGACTGGCTCGACGGCTACCTCGCGCGCAAACAAAACCTTGTCTCCAACTTCGGCAAATTCATGGACGCCCTCACGGATAAAATCCTGATCCTCGGGCTCATGGTCGCCTTCGTGTCGCTCCCTCAATACAACTGGCCACCCTTCCTCGTGATGGTCCTGCTCACCATCTGCCGCGAATTCCTCGTGAGCGGCATGAGGATGGTCGCCGCCACCAAAGGCGTCGTCGTCGCCGCCGAGCGCGGCGGCAAAGCCAAGACCCTCTTCCAGCTCATCGCTGTCGGCTTTCTCCTGTTCGTCCCCATGCTGGAGATCGACTTCGCCCCGCTGCTCCCGTTTCCAGTCTCTGAATACGGCACGATCCTTCACCGCACCGGCTACGCGCTCTTCATCGTCGCCACTGTGCTGACCGTCACCTCCGGCATCAGCTACCTGCGCAAATACCAGCAGGTCTTCGACGACTCGGCCAAATGAGCTTCGCGCACCCGATCTGGCCGCGCTTTCTCCCGACGCCGACCGTCCTCGCCATCGCCCGCCTCGGCCCTATCGGCCGCCTCAAAGCCCCCGGCACTTGGGGCTCCCTCGCCGGCCTGATGTACCAACTGGTCTTCTTTCATTACCTCGGCCCCATCGTCGGTTTTCTCTGCGCGATCCCCGGCCTCTGGTTCGCCGTCGCCCTCTGTGGCGAAGCCGAATTCCGCCTCGGCCGCCGCGACCCCGGCGAAGTCGTCCTCGATGAATTCGTCGTCATGCCCCTCTGCTTCCTCGGCTGGCCGTGGATGCTCCGCGCCCTGCCCGACGCTCCTTGGATCGGCCCCTGGATTCCACTCCTCGCCGGTTTCGCCCTCTTCCGCTTTTTCGATATCCTGAAACCCCTCGGCATCGCGAAACTCCAAAACCTCCCCGGCGGCTGGGGCGTGGTCGCCGACGACGCCGCCGCCGCCCTCGCCACCTGCGCCACCCTCCACGCCATCGCACTCGCGATAGCTCACTTCGGTTAAGTAGCCGCGAGCACCAGCGAGCGGTCCGCGCAACTTTGCACACCTCATCGGTGTTCTCGTCGTAACAACGAGAATCCTCCCACCGATGAAAATCCTCCTCGCTCTCCTCCTCTGGTCCCTGCTCCTCGCCCTCTGCTGGCCGCTCGCCTTCCTCATCTTGCTCGCGGGGCCCGTCCTCTGGCTGCTCTCAATTCCCTTCCGAATTATCGGCGCACTCCTCGAAGCCATCGTCTCACTCCTCAGCGCGATTCTGCTGCTCCCCGCCCGCCTCCTCGGCCAGCGTTGAACACGCACTCATCAAATTATCCGGTAAACAGTCCGGCATCCGTGCCCTCAGTGCAATCCGTGGTTTAATCTGCCATCACTTCTTCAGCAAAAACCTCACTGCCGCGAAATACCCCTCGAGCCCCAGCCCTGTGATCACCGCGATACACGCCGGCGCCGTCAGCGATTTGTGGCGGAAATCTTCGCGCTTATAGATGTTCGAAATGTGAACCTCGATCGTCGGCAAATGCGCACCCAATAAAGCATCGCGCAGCGCCACGCTCGTGTGCGTGAACGCCCCGCCGTTGATCACCACGCCGTCGAATTTCGCGTCCGCCAGCGCCGCGATCTTGTCGATCAGCGCACCCTCGTGATTCGACTGAAAAAACTCCAGCTGCGCCTTCCCCGCAAACTCCGCGCGCACCAACTCCTCGAGCTGCGCCAGCGTCGTGGAACCATAGATCTCCGGTTCACGTTTGCCGAGCCGGTCGAGATTGGGGCCATTGAGAATCGCGATCTTTTTCATCGAGGAAGTCCCTCAGGAAAAACACGAAACCCCTCCGAAGGGCAGCAGAATTTTCATGGCCAATCTTTGCCTCACGCAAAGCCGCCAAGGCGCAAAGAATACCGTCCCCTCCTCCTGCTTTCTTTGCGCCTTCGCGCCTTTGCGTGCCCCCTTCCGACTCTCACGCTCTCTCAGCTACAGCGGATTCTCCGTCCCGATAAACTCCCACGGCACCCCGAACTTCCCCGCCAGCTCCGCCGCCAGCGCCTTCACGCCGTGCACCTCCGTCGCATAGTGCCCGCACAGATAAAGATTCAGCCTCTGCTCCTGCGCCGTGTTGAACCACTCCTCACGCAGCTCGCCTGTCACGAGCGTATCCACCTTCTCCTTCGCCAGCTCCGGCACCGCGCTGTTGCCGCTTCCGCTACAAAAAGCCACCGCCTCCGGCTCGGTCGATCCGCACTCAATCGCGATCACCCGCCCATAAAGTTTCTCTAGCCGCGCCCGCAACTGTGCCCGCGTCTCCCCATGCGCCGCGATCCAGCCCACCGCTTCTCCATCCCTCACTAAAAACGGCCGCTTCGCCTCCAACCCCAGCTGACGCGCCAGCAACGCATTATTCCCCAGCTCCGGATGCCCATCGAGCGGCAGGTGGTTCGAGTATAGCGCACAGTTGCCCTTCACCAAACTCACGACCCGCTCATAAACCGGCCCCGTCAACGGACGCGGCATGTCCCAGTACATCCCATGGTGAACGATTAAAAAATCCACGCCCGCCTCCACCGCCTTCTTGAACGGCACCAGCCCCGCATCCACCGCTGCGCCTATCTTGGTGACGCGTCCATCATTCGCGACCTGGAGTCCGTTAAACGCCCCCGGCGCATCCTTGAACGCGCTGCGCCGCGTCCGCTCATCGCAATAATTCACCAGCTCTTGAAGCGTTGCCATGCCCGCCACTACGCCGCGCCCGCGCGCCCCGGTCAATTCTCCCGCGCTCAGTCTTTCGCCAGCCGCTCCGCCGCCGCTTTCGCGCGCGCAAATTCCTCGTCCAACCCCACCTCCGCCGCCACGCGCAGCCGCAACCGCACCGCCAGCTCGCTTTCCCGCCACTCCACCGGCAGTCGCGACAACGCCAGCCACGCATCGCCCGTCCGCGTCGGCTTTTTCGCCATCGCCTCGACCGCCTCGCGCAACAAATCCGCCGGCTCCGCTGGGAGCGATCCCTCGCCCGCCGCCTCCGCCACGAGTATTCGTGCCGCGCCCACCACAGTCACATTGCCCGACTCCCGCACATAAACCTCGTACAACCGGTCCGCCTGCAACCCGCGCTTCTGCGGACTCTCCAACTGCGCAAATTCCACCGGCGACCGCACTTTCTGCGCGATGCGCGGCGGCGCCATCGGGTCCGCCGGATCGATGATCGCCACGTCGTAGTCGGTTTTTGGACGCGCCGCCCAAGCCACCACCGGATTCCTGAAACGCGTCACACTCACCGGCGACACGATGCGCACATCGCCCGTCGTCCCGCTCGTCCGCTCCGGCGCGACATCCACCAGCTCTGCCAGCGGCACCGCCAAAAAGTTATCCACCGTTTCCCCGCGCAGTGCGATCGCCGGCACCAGGCTCGTGACCGGTCCGCTCACGTCTTCAGTGCGCCCGTCTGGATAAATCACACGCACGCGCGATTCATCCGGTATCCGCAATGTCTGCCCCACCGCAAACGTGCGCGCAGTCGTCAGCGCCTGCACGAACCACGCCCCACCCGCCCGGCTGTTCGCATCGAGCGGGACCACATATGCGCCCGGCGGCCCGCCAGCTCGCGCCCGCAAAAAAAATCCACCCGCGATCGCCAGCACCACCAACGCGCCAACCAGCCCCCAAACAAAACGACGCGCGCGCGAACCCGTGGAAACGTTGGTCATAGAAAAGATGCGAAGAGGCTGCTCAAGAGACCCGGCGACGCAAAAAACGCTCAAACTTTTTTCCAACCACCAACGAGCAATGACTCCGTCACGCATTCTCCCCGGACCGGCACTTCTCAAGTGCCGCCCCCACGCTCCGCCCCAACGATCACCGCCCATCCGTCATTGGTCATTGGTCATTGGTCATTGGTCATTGGTCATTGGTCATTGGTCATTGGTCATTGGTCATTGGTCATTGGTCATTGGTCATTGGTCATTGGTCATTGGTCATTGGTCATTGGTCATTGGTCATTGGTCATTGGTCATTGCGGCGCGCGCTCCGCGCGCCGCCCTCTTCGCTATCGCCTTTTCCGACTCCCCTCCCACGCTGCCCGCGCAATGAGCAGTCTAGCCACCGAGTCACTCGTCGATTGGGTCGCCCGCGCGGCCGAGAACCGTGAAAACCGCCCCTCGTGGGACGATTATTTCATGGCCACCGCGCTGCTCATCTCCACCCGTTCCCCCTGCGAACGCCTCCACGTCGGCTGCGTGATCGTCAGCGGCGGCGAACGCAAAAACCGCATCGTCGCCGCCGGCTACAACGGTTTCCTCCCCGGCACCCCGCACGTCTCCCGCGTCCGCGATGGCCACGAACAAGCCACCGTCCACGCCGAGCAAAACGCCATCGCCGAAGCCGCCCGCCGCGGCTCCCCCGTCGATGGCTGCATCGCCTACGTCACCCACTTCCCCTGCATCAACTGCGCGAAAATCCTCGCCGCCGCCGGCATCTCCGAAATCCGCTACCGCACCGACTATAAAAGCGACCCCCTCGTCGCCCCGCTCCTCGCCGACGGCGGCGTGAAAATCACCCACCTCGCCTGACCGCCGCCTCGCCCGCCGATGCGCGAATCCCACCACTCCGACCCCTCCGCCCTCGCCGGCGCCCTCCTCCTCGCGCACCCCTCGCTCAAGGAAGATAACTTCCGCCGCACCGTCATCCTCCTCTCCGCCCACGACGAAAAAGGCGCCATGGGCATCGTCCTCAACCGCCCCCTCGGCAAACGCCTCGGCCAGCTCAACGCCGAGTTCGCCCTTAGCCCCCTCTCCGCCGTCCCCATCTTCCAAGGCGGCCCCGTCGACACCGACCGTCTCCTCCTGTGCGCCTGGCGCTTCAATCCCGAGGGCACCGGCTTCCAACTCATGTTCGGCATCGACCCGCAAAAAGCCCTCGAACTCCAATCCGAAGACGGCATGCACCTCCGTGCCTTCCTCGGCTACTCCGGCTGGAGCGCCGGCCAGCTCGAAAACGAACTCAAACAAAACACCTGGATCGTCAGCCCCCTCATGGCCGACGTCCTCGACCTCGATCAGGACGACACCCTCTGGCGCGCCATCCTCGGCAACATCGGCCACGAGTGGAAACTCCTCGCCGGCGAACCCGACGACCCCAGCCTGAATTAAGCAGCCCATCGCCATTTGCCGCCCGCCTAACCATCAGAGTGCTCCTTCCCCAAAATTCCGTTTGACACTCCCCCTCGCGAACGGTGTTTTCACCCCTTTTATGAAAGTCGTCTCCTCCATCAAATCTGCGAAGAAGCGTCACCCGGCGTGCCAAGTCGTCCGCCGCCGCGGCAAGATTTACGTGATCAACAAAGTCGAACCCCGCTACAAGGCGCGTCAGGGTTGATTTTCTAACCTCTATTTTTCCCACCGTGAAAGCCGAAGGCCATCCCACACTCAACAACGTTTGCTTCCTCGACGTAGGCACCGGCAAACGCTTCCTCACCAAGTCCACCATGAAGTCTGCTCGTAAAGAGAAGATCGATGGCGAGGACTACTTCGTTGTCGTCCGCGACGTCACGATGGATTCGCACCCCGCCTACACCGGCGAAAAGCGCATCGTCGACACCGCCGGCCGCGTCGAGAAGTTCACCACCAAGTTTAAGCGTGGTGGCGGCAAATCTGCCAAGTAAACCTCCCGCAGGTTCCCTTTCAAAACCCTCCCCGCAACGGGAGGGTTTTTTCATGCCCAAACCCGCCGCCCGCCCACCTGAGATGGAGGAGCGACTTCCTCGTCGCGCATAGCGTCCGCCCGCTTCCCTCCCCCGCTCCCCGTCACTCCTCCGTCAAAAAATCCCCCTGCGCAGGGTCCACCCGCTGCGCCAGCAACTTCCTCAAAAACATCTCCCGGTGCTGCGTGCACTTCCCGATCCGCAGCACCGCGTCCCGATGCTCCTCCGTCCCGTACCCCTTGTGCTGCGCGAACCCATAGCCGGGAAACGTTCCCTCCAGCTCCGACATCAGCCGGTCCCGGGTCACCTTCGCGATGATCGACGCCATCGCGATACACAACGACCGCGCATCGCCCTTCACGATCCCACTATGCGGATACGGGAAACTCTTCAACGGCAACCCATCCACAAGAATCCTCGCCGACACCTGCGGCTGGAAACTCGCCACCTCATCGGGCGACGCAAACAAGTCCGGCTCGCTCTTCTGCTGAAACGCCGACGGCGGATAAATCCCCTCCAGCGCCCGCCGCATCGCCAGCTTCGTCGCGCCCAGGATGTTCAGCTGCTCGATCTCCTCCACGCTCGCCACGCCGAAGTGCGCGTGGATTTCGTTCTGCGCCGACAACGTCTCGAACTCGAACCACAACTCACTTCGCTCCGCCGGCGTGAGCAGCTTCGAATCGTTCACCTTGTTCGCCCGCGTCACCGCCCAGCGGCTCTCCAAAAACTCCTTCGTCACCAACACTGCTCCAGCCACCACGGGCCCCGCGAGCGCGCCACGCCCCGCCTCATCGACACCGATGAGACTGGCGAATCCGTCGATCTGTTTAAGGTCGTAACCGCGCAGCTGGCGGCGCTTCATCCGGCCCGTTGTAAAGACCTCCCCGCCACGCGCAAGCACCGGACTCGCCTCGCCACCATTGCCCGCCCGCGCCTTCTTCGTACCGTATTCGGAAACCGGCTAACCTCCCATGAACCTCTTCGAGACCTTCGAGTTCCTCAGCTACGCTGTCACCGTCGTCGGCCTCCCCTTCGCGATCATCGTCTACCTACTCGAACAGCGCAAAGAACGCACCAACGACCAGGAGGAGATCTTCCAACGCCTCTCCGACGAGTACCGCGAATTCCTCAAGCTCGTCCTCGATAACTCAGACCTTCACCTCCTCCGCCGCGAAAGCGCGCGTATCGAATTCACCGAGGAGCAAAAAGAGCGCCGCCTCGCCATCTTCGGCATCCTCATCTCCCTCTTCGAACGCGCCCACCTGCTCGTTTACGAGGAGAAGATGGACAAACAAACCCGCCGCATGTGGCAAAGCTGGGAAGACTACATGCGCGAATGGCTCCGCCGCGCCGATTTCCGCGCCGCGCTGCCCACACTCCTCGAAGGCGAAGACGAAGAATTCACCAAATACATCCAGCGCCTCGCCGACGCCGAACTCGGCAAAACCATCCTCGCTGCATAATGCTCAAGGGCTCAACTAACCGCCCACTGACAAAATGGAGGGACGACCTCCGTGTCGTCCCTGTCCAGCCATCATCCGAACAGCGATGTTCTTTCTGAACTGTCCTTAGCGTCTTCGCGATTCACCTAAACATCGCCCGCTTCAGTTCCGCGTTTCCGCCCCTCCGGCGCTTCCGCGATAAAAATCCGCGCGCGCTTTCTCACCACTCCATCTTCGGCGGCGGTGGCTTCAACGGCAGCTCATCCAGTTTTCCCATCTCTGAAACGACTTCGTACGCCGTGCGGAAATGCAGCTTCGCAAACTCGCCCAGCGACTTCGCGCCAAACTTCTCGATGATCCCGCGCGCCTGATCCTTCACCAGCGGACCCGCGCCCTTCTGCAGATTCGCGCCAAATTTCCGCGAGAGCTTCACCATCTGCCGCACGTATTCGGCACGCGCGCACACCGATGCTGCCGCCACGACCGGATCTTCTTCCGCCTTCGTGCGCATCTTCAGCTCGAAGTTCTTCAGCTCCTTTTTCGCGAGTTCCTTCTGCACGAGCGGCTGCTCAGTAAACTGGTCGAGCAGCCCCCACGACACCGCCTTCCGGTCGAGCGCTGCCAGCAATCCCTTCGCATGCTGCCACGCCAGCAACCGGTTCAGATTAGCGCCCGGCCGCAGCATCAGCTCGTTGTACTTAGTCATGTACTCCCAGGAAAACGTCTCCACGACCACGCCGCGCGTGTTGCGGATCACGTCCTCCAGTTTGAAGATCTGCCCTTCGGAAATCTTCTTCGAATCCTTCACCCCCGCCGCGAGCCACGACTCCACCGCATCGCGATCCGCAATCACCGTCGCCGTCGTCACCGGTCCGAAGAAATCGCCCTTACCACTCTCATCGAGCCCTGCGTGCGACTCAAACCAGTCCGGGTGATTCACCTCATCGTAGCCCAGTTTCGGCGCGCCCGTCACTTCGGCCTCGATCGTATCGCGCACAAAATCCTCCGTCCCTTTCCCAGCGATCACGACCTTGCCGCTCGTGTAAGCCGTCACGTTCACCTTTGCCTGCTCGCCCTTGAAGGCGAACCGCGTGTAAGCCACCTCCGCCTGCTCCCAATGCCGTGCCGCGCAGATCGCGCGCAATTTCTCCATCTGAGCATCGTCCAATTTGACGGTGTACGACGAAAGCTTCTTCGGCTGATCGGATTCAAAGTCCGTCTTCTTAGGCATCGCGCCACAGGCCACATTTTTTTCCAAAAGACACGCCCGTTTTCCCGACGATTTTTGAAGCCTCAACGAAACGAAGTCGCCAAGTTCAGAGCCAGAAACTCCCAACATAATTTGATTCCGATAAGCCCCGTCGGATTTATGGGCCCAGTCTCTCCTGGTGCTTTCCAATCTCGCTAATCCCGTCCCAAAAAAATCAGCTCCGAAATCCCGTCCTCATCCTTCCGAATCTGTGGTTAAAAACCTCCGCTCTCCGACCTCATAGTCACTCCCCAAAAACGTTCCCAAATTTCCGTCTTCATCCTCCGTGCCCTCTGTGCCTCTGTGGTTTCAACAAATCTACGTCCTCCGTTTCCAGCCTTCCTGATTTCCACACCCAGTTCCGTGGCTTCCATTCCTTCCACAGCGACCAACGCCAAACACCTCATCGCCGCCCGCGACGCCTTCCAGCGCGCGCTCCTCGACTGGTACCGCGTCCATCACCGCAAGCTCCCCTGGCGCGACGCTCCCTCCGTCTACAAGACCATCGTCTCCGAGCTCATGCTCCAGCAGACGCAGGTGAAAACCGTCCTCCCCTACTTCGCCCGCTGGCTCGCCGAGCTCCCCGACTTCGTCGCCCTCGCCGCCGCCCCCGAAGCCCGCGTCCTCAAACTCTGGGAAGGCCTCGGCTACTACTCCCGCGCGCGCAATCTCCACAAACTCGCCAAAACCATCGCCGCTCTCCCCGCCGTCCCGCGCACGCCCTCCGAGTGGCGCGAACTCCCCGGCGTCGGCCCCTACACCGCCGCCGCCGTCACCAGCATCTCCTTCGGAGCCCACGCCGCCGTCGTCGACGGCAACGTCGTCCGTATCCTCGCCCGCCTGACGGCCGACGCCACGGAATTCAAAGACAACTCCACCGCCGTCAAAACCGTCACCCCGCTGGCCGACGCCCTCCTCAACCGCGACCACCCCGGCGACCACAACCAAGCCATGATGGAACTCGGCGCCACCATCTGCCAGCGCCACAACCCGCTCTGCACCGTCTGCCCCGTCTTCGCTTTCTGCGCCGGACAAAAATCGGGCGACCCCGAAAACTTCCCTCGCCTCGCCCAAAAGAAAATCGAGCACCTCGCCATCACCCGCGCGTGGATACTCCACGATGGCAAACTCCTCCTGCACCGCGCCGCCGAAGGCGCGAAACGCTTCGCCAATATGCACGAGCTCCCCTCCCACGCCGACCTCGGCCTCGACGAAGCCACGCTGCTCGCCACCCCGCTCCTCGCTCGGAAAAAACGCGGCATCACCCGCTACCAGATCAGCGAATCAATCCACGCCTTCGCGCCCGACGTCGCCACCCGCCGCCGCCTCAAAAAAAATCTCGCACTCCACTGGGTTCCCATCGCCGACCTCGAAACCATCACCCTCTCCGGCCCCCACCGCCGCTGGGTGACCGAGCTCCTCGCCAAATTCCCCCATTAAAATTCCGGCCGTGGGGCCTCACCTCGCGTGAGGCCTTTCCCCTCCACTATCTCAACTCAGCGCAAACACGGGGGGCTCGGCCCCGCACAAACAAACCGTCCGCTGGCGATTGGCGTGGTGAAGATGCAGTGCCTCGTTTTCACAGGGGAGAAAGATTAGAGCCCAACGCTTGCCCCGCGTCACCACCCACACCAGCCCCACCAACACTCTCCTACCAACCGCCCCTCACGCCTCCTTCGCGTCGTTGCGCACTCGCGCTTCAACCTCAGTCGAAACCTTCACCGAGCGCCTCGGAATCTCTGATCTAGCCGGAACGCACGCTGCACACCTCGCAAGCCCCCCACGCCACGTTTTTCGAATCAAGGCAAAGCTCGCCTTGCAGACATGCCCGGTTTTTCTGACCAATTTCCACGCATGTCGCTGCCCGATCTCCTGCCCATCCGCCCCTTCACCAAACCCGTGAAAGGCGACGTGACTTTGCCCGGCTCGAAAAGCCTCACCAACCGCTCCCTCCTCCTCGCCGCCCTCTGCGACGGCCCCGTCACGCTCACCGGCGCGCTCTTCAGCGAAGACACGCAGCTCATGGCCACCGCGCTCACCCAGCTCGGCATCCCCGTCCGCACCGACGAAGCCAGTAAAACCATCCACGTCACCGGCTGCGGTGGAAAAATCCCCGCGCAACGCGCCGAAATCTTCGTCGGCCTCGCCGGCACCGCCGCACGCTTCCTCACCGCATTCTGCGCCGCGGCTCAAAGCGGCATCTACACCATCGACGGCGTCCCCCAGATGCGGAAACGCCCGATGAAAGGCCTCTTCGACGCCCTCGTCAGCCAGGGCGCCGAAATCAAATACCTCGGCCAGCCCGGTTTCTTCCCCGTCAAAATCCACGCCCACGGCTTGCGCGGCGGCCCCGTCGAAATCGACGCCACCGAGAGCAGCCAGATGCTCTCCGCCATGCTCATGGTCGCGCCGCTCGCCGCCAAGCCGCTCGAAATCAAACCCGTCGGCGGCGTCCGCGAGCCATTCGTCGAAATGACCGCCAGGCTGATGACCAGCTTCTCCGGCCTGACCGCTGATCGTCAGGCGGGCGGCACCTACAGCGCACCGGTGCTCTCACAAGGCGCGCGCTACCGCAATCCCGGCACCTACGCCATCGAGCCCGACGCCACCGCCTCCAGCTACTTCGCCGCGCTCCCGCTCGTCACCGGCGGCCAGATACAACTCTCCGGCCTTCGCGGTGTCGGCGCCGGTCTGCAAGGCGACACCCAGTTTCTCACCATCGCCGAAAAAGTCGGCGCAACCGTGCGCCTCGACCCCACCGGCAACCACACGCTCACGTCCTGGAGTTCCCCAGCCGCACGCTCCGGAGTGACGGCCAGTTTCAACACCTTCTCCGACACCTTCCTCACGCTTGCCGCGATTTCTCCGCTCCTCAGCGGCCCGACCAAAATCACCGGCATCGCCCACACGCGCAAACAAGAGACCGACCGCGTCGCCGGAATGGCCTGCGAACTCATCAAACTCGGCCAGCACGTGATCGAGACCGAGGACTCACTCGAAATCCACCCACGTCCGCTGAAGCGCGACGTCGAAATCGAGACCTACCACGACCACCGTTTCGCCATGAGCTTCGGCATCCTCGGCTGCCACGACCTCGATGGAAACGGCATCCCGTGGCTCTCCATCAAAGATCCCGCCTGCTGCGCAAAAACTTTCCCCCACTTCTTCGACGTCCTCGGCCAGCTCTGGACGCAATCCCACTCCGACTAAGCGCATGACCGACTCCCCTTTCATCATCGTCGCCATCGACGGCGGCGCCGCCTCCGGCAAATCCTCCACCTCGCGAGCTCTCAGCGAACGCTTCAACCTGCTGCACGTGGACACCGGCTCCTTCTACCGCGCCGTCACCGCCGAGTTGCTACGCCTAAAACTCCGCGCCGACGATCTGCCCGCCGTCCGCGCTGCCGTCTCCAATCTGAAATTCGGCACGCGCCTCAACGGCCGCAGCGCCCAGATGGAAATCAACGGCCGCGTCGTGGACTCCGAAGAAATCCGCAGCCCCGGCGTCAATGCCGAGGTCGCCCACTTCGCCGCCATCTCCGAAGTCCGCGCCGCTCTCCTCGACTATCAACGCGGTCAGACCACCACCGGCCGCAAACACACGTTCCGCGGCCTCGTCATGGAAGGCCGCGACATCGGCTCAAAGATTTTCCCCGACGCC
Organism: Nibricoccus aquaticus; assembly: GCF_002310495.1. Classification (GTDB taxonomy): domain Bacteria; phylum Verrucomicrobiota; class Verrucomicrobiia; order Opitutales; family Opitutaceae; genus Nibricoccus; species Nibricoccus aquaticus. The sequence continues at coordinate 725,055 of NZ_CP023344.1, forward strand.
GATTTCCGTTTCTTCCTCTTCGCCGATCCCGTCGCCCGCGCGAAACGCCGCGAACAAGAAGGCCGCGAAGACCAGGTCGCCAAACGCGACACGCTCGATCACCAGCGCCTTGTTGAAAGCGCCCAGGGCGCCGAGCTCATCGACAGCACTTACCTGACGCTCGAACAGGTCGTGGATAAAATCTCCGCGCAACTCGCCACCAAACTCACCGCCGCATGAGCTACAGTTTCCGCCAGGTCGAGATGACCCGCGTCTACGGCTTCTGCCATTACGTGTTCCGCGTGATCTTCGACATCGCCTTCCGCGGCGAAGTCGTCGGCCTGGAAAACCTGCCGAAGAACGGCGCGTTCATCATCGCGTCCAACCACGCCAGCCACCTCGACCCGCCAATCGTCGGCTCCCTGATCCCGAAGCAGGTCTGTTTCTTCGCGAGAAAAACACTTTGGAAAAAAGGCTTCGCCTCCTGGTGGCTCGACATCGTCGGCACTATCCCCGTCGACCGCGACGGCGGCTCCGACGTGAGCGCGATCAAGCGTGTCCTTCAAGCGCTCAAGAACGACAAAGTCATCATCCTCTTCCCCGAAGGCACGCGCTCACCTGACGGAAATCTTCAATCCGCCAAACCCGGCGTCGGCCTCCTCGCCTGCCGGACGGCCGTACCTGTCGTGCCCGCCCGCATCTTCGGCTCATTCGACGCCTTCGGCCGCGACGGCAAAGTCCACATCCCGACTCCCGTTACCGTCGTTTACGGGAAGCCGATTTCTCCCGCCGACTACGACGATCCATCCGCAGGAAAAGAACGCTACCAACGCGCCAGCGAACGCATCATGACGCACATCGCCGCACTGAAAAAACCGGCGGAGACAGTCGTCTGATTCGCGAACAATCGCTGAAACACAAAGCCTCCTCCGACGCCGAAAAAAAAGGCCACCGATCACTCGGTGGCCTTTTGTGTGAACTAATTTTCAGCAAGAACTCAGAGCAGATCCGCTGCTAGTTCAGCGAGCTTGGAGCGCTCGCCCTTCATCAGCGTGATATGCGCGGCGAGTGACTGGCCCTTCATGCGGTTGTAGCAATAGACGAGGCCGTTGCTGCGCGAATCGACGTACGGATTGTCGATCTGCGCAGGATCACCGATGAGTACGATCTTCGAGCCTTCGGAAATACGCGTGATGATCGTCTTCACTTCATGCGGCGTCAGTTGCTGTGCTTCATCGAGGATGAAGAACCGGCGCGCAATCGAGCGACCGCGGATGAATGCGAGTGCTTCGATCTCAACGAGCCCGCTCTTGATGAGTTTCTCATAGGGCTTGATCGGCTGCCCACCATTCCCGTTGCCATGATGATGATTCGAATGAACCGCCGGAGCCGGCGCGGCCTGAAGAGCGGCGTCTTCGTACTGTTTCTTCTTATGCTTCTTCGAAACCTTCTTCGCGGCGAACTGCGGCTCTTTCTGAGGCTTCGACGGCAGCATGACTTCCAGCGCATCGAAATACGGCTGGAGCCACGGCTTCATCTTTTCCTCGAGAGTGCCAGGGAGAAAACCGATGTCCTTACCCAGGGCGATCACCGGCCTGGAAATCGAAAGGCCGTCGTAGTGCGAATGATCGTCGTGCGTCTGATGCAGCGCGCACGCGATCGAGATCAGCGTCTTGCCCGTGCCGGCTTTTCCGAAGCACGTCACCATCGACAACGACTCGTCGAGCAGCGCATCCATGAAGAACTGCTGCTCAAGATTGCGCGGCCGGATCGGAATACCGCCGGGCGCTTTCACGAAGTCAGGAATTTTCAGACGGCGCACAGATCCGTTTCCATAGAAACGGGCGGGCATCGTCTTTCCTTCATTCGAACGCAGGAGGATGTACTCGTTTAAGAAAAGGTCTTTGCCGACATCAGGACCGAGATCGAATTCACCCTCCGAGCAAAAGCGCTGGAGTTCATAAATCGTGACCGGGATCTCGCGGTAGGACGTCTCTTCGACGGCCTCGGGCACCTTGTCGTTGAGATAGTCCTCTGACTCGAGACCGACCGCGCGCGCTTTAAGCTGCACGTTGACGTCCTTGGTCACGAGGATCGTCGGCGGATCGTACTGCTCCTGCACGAAAAGCGCGCACGCGATGATCCGGTTATCCTTTTTCGAGAAATCCGGGAGCACCGCGCGGAAGCGCTGCATCGCCGGAGAATCGAATTTTTGATCAACCAGATACCGGTTAATAATCACCGAGAGCGTGCCGCCGTTAGGCAGCTTGACGCCTTCGAGCATCGTCCGGGAATCGGGCAGTAACTCCTGAAGGATTCGATGCACCCGGCGCGCATTGCGGCCGCGCTCGGTGGATTGTTCAGTCTTGATGGCGTCCAGCTCTTCCAAGACCTCGACTGGGATGGCGAGGTTGTTGTCCTCAAACTTGAAGATCGACTGTGGATCGTGAAGTAGGACGTTTGTGTCCAAAACGAAGGTTTTCACCTTCGCGGACACCTTGAGCTGTGTTTTGGGGTCTGTGACCCTGCTCAGAATTTCCATCTGTGGATAACGTGTGAAGAAGTCAGCACAGGGTGTGCCGCCTGTCGATTCGTGACTGCAAGAAAACGGCGGAAAGTTGCCTCAGCGTTGCAACAGCCGATGTGAACATCCGCTCGAAATTATCTGTGCCGCGTGTCGCTCGCTTTGGGCAAAAAAAGAGGGCGGACCGTCTACCCCTAGACGATCCGCCCATTGCTTTCTTGGTTACCCCAAATCTCCCGCTAAGCGGGAGAAAGTTTTTTAAGCGATCTGCATACATATGACGCGGCGCCTTTCGAAAAGTTTCAAAAAAGATATCGGTCTTTCTGCTGAGAACTTGAGGCTCGAAACAGAGTACACGGCAAAAGCCACATATTCGCCATTAGTCAGAGTCAGAGTCAGAGTCAGAGTCAGAGTCAGAGTCAGACAAAACTAAAACTCTCAACTCGGGAGCGAAACGCTCCTCTCACGAGGCCCTGACTACGCAGTTTGCGCCAGCAGCACGCTCACCTTGGTAAATAAATCCCGGATGCTGAAAGGCTTCCCAAGAAAATCGACGCTCTTCTTCTCAAAAATTCCGTGAACGACGACATCGTCGGCATATCCGGACATCACGAGAATTTTAATCTCGGGCCGCTTCGCCAGGATTTTACCCGCGAGTTCCATCCCATCCACATCAGGCATCACCAAGTCAATGATGACCAAATCCACGACATCGCCTTTCTTGGAATCGAGAAAGGCCATCGCGTTAGTCCCGCGATTATAGGTCATCACATTAAAACCACGCGTGGACAGCGCTTCTTTAACGAGCGTCAAAGCCTGTTCGTTGTCATCAACTACCAGGATGGTTTTGTTCTCTTTGGGTTTCACGTTTGAGGGATGACTGACCAGCAGGATGAAGACTTTGAAAAAGACGAAGCTTAACCAAGGTCTGGCGGATCGCCTTGATGATATCGGCAGGATCCTTGGTTTTCTCAACGAAACTGCACGGTTCCAGCCATTTCAAACCCATCTCCACCTGTGGATTTTGCAAGCTGGAAACAAATAGTAGCGGTACCGATTTGGACAACTTTCTCAGCTCAATCGCGAGCATCCAATTATTCCGAGAACTGAGATTCACATCCATCACCAAAATATCAGGCGTGAACTGCACCACATCGGCTAGGATCTTTGCGAAATCCGATCCATGTCCACACACTGACATATCCGCCTCCGTATTGATCAAGGATGCCAGCGCCGTGGCGAAAAACGGGTGGTCATCTACCAAGTAAATCCGATCAACCCAAGGGTTATTGGAATTACGTACATTACCTAGCTCTTGGGAAATTTTGCTCGATGGATTCATTTAGGGTGATCATCAGTCCATCGCTACAATGATGCTCGATATGTGGGGTTAGCTAGGAACCTGTAGGTAAGCTAAAGGATGCAAGAATTCAGGCTTAGACTAAAATACCCGAGGGGTGCCGTGAACCTCCCGCATCAATTATCTTAGTCAAGGTCATAGTCATGAAAGATTTCTACATTTCCGGTCGCTCATGGAAAACACTACAAACCCCAAAGGAATAACCTTAGCCAAACCGTCCAAAGCCTCGACTACTTCAATACAGCTGCAACGAATCCGCTTACTTAAATGAAATCCCTCACACCTAAAAAGGCCTCCGCGGGTTCAACCTCAGTTGCCCGCAAAAAAGAATCCGCCACGACTAAGCCGTCGGGAAAGCCACAGCCGGTTCCCGCCACGTTAAAGAGCGATATCACCTCTTCGAAAGCTCCCGCCTGGGCGGCTCACGGCATTTTCAGTGAAGCCCGCATCATGGCGTGGGAGGGCAAGGCCTCTCCCATTTCCGCCACCACAATCTTCCCAACCGATGCCGCCGTTTTCAAATCACTGCCCACCGCCTCCCCGGCCAACTGGCATCGCTGTATCCACCCCCTTGATCGCGCCCGGGCTCAGCTGCACTTTTCAAAACTCGACGCCAAAAATCTCCCCGCGAGCATCGATTACCGTCTGATCGACAAATACGGCTCCATCCTCTGGGTCCGCCACTCCATCCACGAAATTCAAGGCCGCGGAAAGAACGCCGTCACTCGTGGATTCGTGACCGATATTCAAAAGGAAAAAAGCTACCAACTGGAAAGCTTGAGCGTCAGCGAACGTGAACAAAATCGCATCGGTCAGGATCTCCATGACGACCTTTGCCAAGTTCTCGCCGGCGTCAGCTGCCTGATGCGCGTCGCGGAAAGCCGCATCGCCGCCAAGGCCCCGGAAGAAGCCGGTAACTTCAAAGAGTTAAACCAGCAGATCATCGATGCCATGCATCGTACTCGCGCACTCACTCACGGATTGTTTCCCGGGAAAATCCAGATTGCGGATATTCGTGGTGCTCTCCTCGAGCTCAGTGCCCAAGTCAAAGTTCGCTTCACGGTTGAAATACAAACCCAGTTCAAAGGTCGTTTCCCGAAGCACTCGTCAGCGCAGATCATCCAAATCTATCGCATTTCGCAGGAAGCCATGAGCAACGCCATCAAGCACGGCCGTGCAACTCGCATCGACGTAAGCCTCGAATCATTCCCCGACCGCATGGAGCTCAACATTCGCGATAACGGCAGCGGTCTGGCTAAGTCGGATACCTCTACCGCAGGCGTCGGTCTGCACATAATGCATTACCGCGCCGGCATCCTCGGCGGAGAGCTTTCGATCGCAAACGCCACTCCGCAAGGGGTAACAGCTTGCCTTCGCTATCCTTTCCAAAACTAATACGCGCCACCCAGCATCGATGAGCGCCAAAACTCGCATATTCATTGTGGACGATCATCCGCTCCTGCGACGTGGCCTCGCCGAATTGATCAACCGCGAACCCGACATGGTCTTTTGCGGCGAAGCCGAGGATTCACCTTCGGCCCTCAAGATGATTTCCCAGATCAAACCCGATCTGGTCATCGTCGACATCTCGCTCAAAGGCTACAACGGCATCGAGCTCATCAAGAATATCAAGGCCTTCGACTCCAAGATCCAGATCCTCGTGCTTTCGATGCACGACGAGTCGATCTACGCGATGCGTGTACTCAAGGCCGGAGCCAAAGCCTACGTGATGAAGCAGGAAGTCGTGGATAAAGTGATGGAAGCTGTCCGCCGCATCCGCGCAGGAAAAGTTTTTGTCAGCGAACGCGTCGCCAGCCGAATGCTAGACCAAGTCGTCGTCGGCGGAGATCCCGCGCCCGACTCGCCGGTCGATCTCTTGAGTGATCGAGAACTCGAAATAGTGAACATGATCGGCAGCGGTCTCCCAACTCGCGAAATTGCCGGCAAGCTTCACATCAGTATTAAGACGGTGGAATCCCACCGCGCCCGTATCAAAGAAAAGCTCAATCTCCAGAACGCCATCCAGCTTGTGCAGTTCTGCGTCCGCTGGGTCGAAGAAGGCGCCAAAGCGCTTTAATTTTCCGCTCTGGATTGCGCCGAAGAACTCCGCGCAATTCTCGATAAACTGCTCTGCTGAGCTTAGCACGGTCAGGACAGGACCAAAGCGGCCACATACTCACGTCCATCAGCCGCTTCACTTGTAGCATGCTGATGTAATCACTCACCCTTAACCACCAGACATTGCCAGGTGCTTTCCGGCCAATAAAAAACCCGGTCCGAAGACCGGGTTAAAATGGAGCGGGCGAAGAGACTCGAACTCTCGACGTCCACCTTGGCAAGGTGGTGCTCTACCAACTGAGCTACGCCCGCAGGGCAGGCGGAGAGAAGTAAAGTCCGCTTCGCATCCGTCAATAGCTTTTTAGAAAGAATTCCACTCAACGCACCTGTGGCCGTCCACTGAGCGGAACCGGCATGAGCGCAGGATTTTTCGCGAGACTTCCCGCCACCTCATCACTCCATAAAAACGTCAGCAGTGACCGGAGCCTTGCCGCACTTTCGCTCCGATACACGACATACACCGGCAGCCGTAGTGGATAATCTCCCGTGTGGATGTTCTCGGCCGACGGGCCAAAAGCCGGTTCGCCCTCTCCTCGCGCAACCAGCAACGCTCGCAAGCCGCCACCCACCGGCGGCACGTACGGCAACACAGCTAGTCCGCCCTCTTCAGCCGACAACCGCGCCTTCAACGTCGCGAAATCATGATAGCGCAAAACCGACGACTTCAGCTTCGGCACGCGCAACGCCGTCCGTGCGAAAAGATCGACCGACAACTCATCGCCTTTCCCCGCCAGCACATGCGTGGTCACCGTCAACGGTGCCGCAGCTCCGCCCGCACCCAAATCACGCCATAGCGAAAACCCCGCCGCGCCGCCCACGCCAAAAGCCCCATCGAGCGCCTTGAATGAAATCTGCGTCAGCTCGATGTGCTCCGGCACCACCACCACCGCGATCCGGTAAGCCAACGGCAGGGCAACGAAAGACCCCTCCGGTTTTTTTTCATCCGGCGCAAAGGCCACCAGCGCCACATCCGCTTTGCCCGCCTTCAACTCATCCAAACCCGCACGACTGCCCGCAAACGCCGTCGTGAGCCGCAGGTTTTCCCGCTTTGAAAAAACCTCCAACACCGTTCCGAAATCCGCCCCCAACAGATCACTGCCGACCACGCGCACATCCGCCGAAAACCCGATAAGCGGCACCAACCACAGCGCTAAAAAAACAATAAGTCGCATCACGAAAAATCCCTCCGCCCTAGTCTCAGCTCTTCCTACGCTCATCCCGTTCGCGCTCGGTGAACGTGATGCGCTCATCGCTCTTGGCCCGCTCCGCCTGCTCCGTGCGCGACCGTTTGTCACGTCGCTCCGACGAGCGGTTTTCCCGAGCACTGTAATAAGCGTAATTGCGCGTGTAGTAGCCGTAGTCGTCACTCGAATTCACCGGAACGCGGTTCAACACCACGCCCACGATCTGCTTGTGCAGCCCTTCGATGATCTGCTGCGCGCGCACCACCATGCTGTGCGGATTGCGCCTGTGCTGGACGAGCAGGAGAACATCATCCGCCACGCTCGCGAGCACCGAGGCATCGCTCACACCGATGATCGGCGGCGCATCAAAAATTACACGATCATAGCGCCCGCGAAGCTCCGCTAGTAACGCCTTCAACCGGTCGATATAAAGCAGGCTCAGCGTAAATCCACCGACCGCTCCGCACGGAATGAAATCCAAACCCGGCGACACGCCACGCTGCGTGACCTTCTCGAGCGTCGCTTTACCCTGCAAAAGATCGGCCAGCCCCGGTTCCTTCGGCAACGCCGCCAGCTGATGCTGCGTCGGACGGCGCAGGTCGGAGTCGACCAACAACACCCGCTCGCCCGCCGCTCCCATCGAACGCGCCAGCCGCAGCACTGTCGTCGATTTACCTTCGCCCGGCCCCGCCGAGAGCATCACCAAACTGCGTCCCGGAGTGACGCCCTTAAGCGCCAGATTGAGATTAGTGTGAAGCACGCGAAACGGCTCCAACTCCGCAGGATCTTCGACGATCCCCGATTTGGCCGGAGGCACCGCCTCGCTGGAGTGCGGGATGACTCCGAGCACTGGCTTGCCCAGACGCCCCTCCAGCTCTGCCACATTGCGAAAGCTCGTATCGAAAAATTCGATCAACACCGCCGTGCCGATGCCCAGCACTCCACCGAAGAGCACCGCGAACGCGATATTCAGCGGCCAGCTCGGTTTCGCCGCACGCCGGGCCGGCTCGGCATAATTCAAAATCTCAATGCTGCGCTTCGGCACCTGGAAATCGATTTCCCGCTGGCGCAACGTGACCTTGAGAGTCGAAAGCAGCCGCGTCTCGTCTTCGAGTTTCCGCGCCGCTTCCTCGAACGGCCGCATCCGGTCACGCGCCGAGAGGATTTGATCCACCTTCGCCTGTGCGAGCTGGTTCTTCAATTCAGCCACGCGCGCGTCAGCTTCCTTGTAGGCTATTTCAAGCGCGCTCTCATAACCACGTAGCTGCGCATCAAGCTGCTCTTTGATCTTCGCCCGATTGTCCGTCGCACCGATCAACTCCGGATGCGCCGCACCGAGCCGCGCGCGAAACTTCGTCACGTTCTGGTCAGCGATGAGATAAGCCTGAAGCAGGTTCTGGATATTCGGATCTTGGATAAGCTCCGAGTTGATCAGGTTGATCCGGTCTTCCGCCGGGATGCTCTTGAAACGCTCATACCGCGTCTTGCGCCCGATCGCATCCACACTCAACGCGATGAGCGAATTCTGCATCTGCCGGAGCGTCTCGATCTCCATGTCGCTGTAGCGCGCGTTCAGATCCACGCCCGAGATCCCGAGGTCTTTCCTCAACTGCTCCACCATATCGCGTTGCAACGAAACCGTGCGCTCCTGCGACTCCAGTTCCTTGCGCAGCTGCGTCAGCCCTTCGCGCTGCTCCGACGTCGCGAACATGATTCGGTCGTCCGAGTAAACCCGGGCAATCTCATTCGCGATCGCCGCCGCCAGTGCCGCGTCCTGTGAGTAAACACCGACCTCGATCATCGAGGAACCGCGCGGCGACTCCACGCGCAGCATTTTCTTCAAAAGATAATTATACGTCTCATCCGTCGCGAGTGGCGCATACGCACCGATCGAGCGCCCGATCTTGTCGTTGAGCCCGAGATTCTCGATGACCGGATAGAGTACCTTCGCCGACTGCATGATCTTGAACTGATCCTGCAAAAAATACGGGTCGTAGTAGCCGCTCGACTGCGCCTGGAAAAGTTTCACTTCTCCCTCGGGCTTCTCCACGCGCACGTTGAGCGTCGAAAGATACCACTTCGGCAAAAACGCCGTCACCACCACCGTCGTGATCACGACCAGGCTGAGGATGAGAAAAATCAACGCCTTGCGCAGGCGGAGCAGATGGAAGAAATCGGCGAGCGAAGCGCCCTCTTTGCTGACGTGGGTATGGGCCATTGATCGAGCCGCTAGGGAATTTCCCTCACCTCCTGTCAGCAAGCTCGTTTTCTCCGGCCTCCACCACCAGACGCGCCGACTCCACCAAAGCATCTCGGCTGCGTTTAGCCGCTTTCCTCCTCCCGGACCTTTCGCTCCCACTCATTCAAGCCTTCTCTTCACCACACCAGCCTACCCTCAAAACACGCACCGCACCGTGAGTCCGCCGCGCGTGCGTTTCAGCATCCGGCCCGGGTCGTCCGAGGTCACATCGTCGCGATCCAGCGTCGCCGAAACCGTCCAGCGCGTGTTCAGCCGGTGGATCAACGCCACCCCGAGCTTCACGTTCGTCTCGTCGCGATCCGGACTGACTCCTTCGCGTCCATTGAGCTTTCCCGGCTCCCAGCTCAGCGAGCCCGTCGCCACCAGCCGCGGGCTGATCACCTGCTGCACATTCGCGAAGAACCGATGCACCGTCATGTCCGTGTACACATCGAGATTGGAAACTTCCTCGACCGAAAAACCATAACCCGCCGACACGTACGAGCCCTTCGCATAGTCAGCCTTCACCGCCAGCTCGGCATACGGCATCAGCTCATCGTCCGCGTCCTTGCGCCGCCGATACTCCGCGCCCAGCCGTCCACTCAACGCCGTGCGCGCGCTGAGCACATAGTCCGCCCCCGCCAGCACGAAGTCCGAGTCCTTGTCCTTCGTCTCCCCTCCATCCGCGTACCGGATCGCCTGATGCCGGTACTCCGCCACCGCCTGGATCTCCGGCAGCAGCGCGTGCGTGAGCACCAGCCCGCCGAGGAACTCACTGCGGTCCAGCTCCTCCGCGAGCGTTTCGTTGTCGTAGGAAAATGTCGCCACGCGCCCCTTGAACGTCAGCCCCGTCCGCTTCGTCAGATTCGCCGCCAGCCGCCCGTCGAGCTGGTTGAGCGAGTACGACTGGTCCGTGTTCAGCACCGTGGACAACCCCGGCAGCAACGACTCGGGATTTTTCGAAAGCTGAAACGCATCGCTCAACTCCATCTCCAGCCGAGGGCTGAACGTGTGCTTCACGCTCGCACTCGCGCTGTGGCTGTCGAGGAACTGCTTCCCCGGCCGGTCCACGAAATAATCGACCGATAGCTGGTACGAGGCCGACACTAGCGTCTGGTCCGATGCCGACACATTAAACACAAACCGCGGCGACACTTGATAAACCATGCTGCTCAACTCATCTGCCGGCGCGCCAAAAATGTTTGTGTCATAGTAAGCGCCCGCCGTCGCGTAGATCGTGAGCAACTTTCCTTGCTCCTGCTCCGGGATCGGCGCGTACACCGCGAACGCACTCGCCGACAAAAGCCCCACGCAGGCAGTGGCGAATATCGGGTGCTTCAGACGTCGGATCATAGCGAGATTGCGGATGTAACGAACGCGCACGCTACGGAAACCAAACGAAAACGCGCAACGCATTACTGCCTCCGCCCAGCCCCGCCCATCGCCAGCGGATCGATCAACACATAAAAATTATCCGCCACTTTCTGCGGCAGGCTCAGCGGAAACCCCGCCGGAAACCGGTTCGTCACCAGCGCCCCATAAACCTCAGACCAGTCGCCTAATTTCCCCCCGGCCTCGTTGCGTTTCGTCAGCTCGCTGAAAAACGGCCGGTCGAGCGTGTGCGGCGTCAACACCAGCGCCACCTGCGCCTGCTCCTGGCACACCCCATAAAAATCCCGCAACGTCGCCGGCCGCGCCCACACGCGCTGCCCGCTGTACCACGCCGCCCCCGCCGGCACATCCGCCAGCCACGCCGGATGCGCCCCGCCGCGCCGCGTCATCTCCTCGCGCATTCCGAGAAACAGCCCGGGATAATACGGCGGATAACTAAAATGCAGCCTCTGCGGCTCCATCACATCATGCGCCAGCGGCAAGGCCTGCACCGCTAGGAGCACCGCCGCCGCCCACCGCGCGTGCGAGCGCAACGCCTCGCTGCTCGCCACCAGCACCACAAAAAACCCCGCACCAAAAATCGCGATCAACGGCGTCGCATACACCACCGGAAACCGCTCACCCTCCCCCGAATCGAAAAACGCCTGCGCCACCACCAGCAGCGCGAGCGTCGCCACAAACAGCCAGCGCACCCGGTTCACCCGGTCCTCGCGAAACCGATACACCAGCCCAGTGACGAAAAACGCCGTGAAGAAAATCCCCCCGCCCGCCCACAACCGCTCGCGAAAACTCTTCTGCAGCGAGGTCAGCATCTTGTTTCCGAGCTTGTCCAGATCCACCACCGGTGCCGCCGCCGACAACGTCGCCCGCACCGTCTCCGGCTCCGCCGTCGGATCGCCCGCCTTCAACGCGATCCCCTGCCAAGCCAGCGCCACCGGATTCCCCGTCAGCACCACGTTCCGAATCATCCAAGGCCCCGCCACGATCAGAAAAACGCCCGCCACCACGACCGTCGCAATCACTCGCGCTCGCCCCAAAAACCTTAACCACGCCCAACCCAGCGCCGCCACCAGCGCCACACCCGCCGCATAGTCCGCGAGAAACATCAACCCGCTCACGCCGCCCGCCGCACCGAGCGCCAGCCACGGCATTTTCCCCGCTGCTGCGCCTTGGTCGATCCGCACGAGCGCGTGAAACAACGCCAGCATCAGCACCATCAGCAGCGGCATTCCGCCGACCGCCACGGTCGTGCTCCAAATCGACGCCGACAGCAGCAACCCCAGCATCGCCACCACGCCCACCTGTTCATCGAAAAGCCTCCGCCCCAGCGCATACGTCTGCCACGCCGCCACCCACAGCAGCACGATGTTCAGCACCAGCAGCACATAGTCCGCGCCAAACCCATCCGGCGGCTTCGGCACCGTGTCGAACAACGCCGCCCGCTTGCCTTCGGGAAACACCTTGAGCGCCCCAGCGATCACCACCGGATAAAGCGGCGCCTGATGCAGCTCCGGCAACGCCTTCGCCGGATCGAACTGCGACGCTTCCGTCCCTCCGCCCGCTCTGCCCGTGTGCTCTTTCATCCACGCCACCGTCTGCGGATAATTCACCAGCGTCGTGAATCCTTCGCCCTTCACCAACTGCCGCGCCACCACCGCCTGCGCCAGAGTCGTCTCCGTCAGCGGCCCGTGAAACTGCACGTACCCGATCCTCAACGACAGCAACACCACGCCTAGGATCACCGCCACCCGCGCCACCCAGCGCCCGCCCGCGCCCACCTCCAGCCAGTGAACCCATTCTTGAAGCGAACGACGTGAATTCATCGAAAACGAATGCGCGCGCTCACTTATCGATTACATCCAGCTCCGGCCAGTCCGCCAGTTTGCGATGCAGCGTCCGCCGGCTGATGCCCATCAACTCCGCCGCCTTCGTGCGATTCCCCCGCGCTTTGATCAGCGCTTCACGCAACAACCGTTTCTCGTTATCCTGAATCAAAAGCGACGCACTCGCCGGGCTCGAAAACACCTGCGCCCCCGCAGGCGCACTCCCCGCCGCACTGGCTCCCGTGCTCGCGAGCCCACTCGCGCCCGCCTGAGTCCCGGCCGCACCCGCCGATCCGGCGGCCATCGAGCTCCCCGACGGCAGCGCCAGCACTTCCCCGCGAAACCGCGGCTCCAGATCGTACTCCGTCAACTTCCCGCCACGACGCAGCACCACCGCGTTCTCCGTAAAATTGCGGAGCTCACGAATGTTCCCAGGCCACGGATACGCCTGCAAATGCCGTAACGCTCCCGGCTCGATCGAGAGCGCGGGCAACTTGTTCTCTTCACTGAAAAACTTCAGATAATGCGCCAGCAACACCGGGATGTCTTCCCGGCGCTCCCGCAGCGGCGGCATCGTGATCCGCACCACGTTCAGGCGGAAAAACAAATCCTCACGAAACTTTCCTTCGCGCACGAGCTGCTCCAGCGTCCGGTTCGTCGCCGCGACTAGGCGCACATCCAGCGGGATCGGCTTCGATCCACCCACGCGCTCCACCGTCTTCGTCTCAAGAAACCTCAGCAGCTTCACCTGCGTGGACGCCGAGATCTCGCCGATCTCGTCAAGAAACAGCGTCCCGCCATCCGCCGCCTCGAAGCGCCCCACCCGCCGCTCCATCGCACCGGTGAATGCGCCGCGCTCGTGACCAAAGATTTCGCTCTCCAGCAAATTCTCCGAGAGCGCCGCGCAGTGAACCGCCACAAACGGCCCCCGCGCCCGCGTGCTCGTCTGATGCACCGCCTGCGCGATGAGTTCCTTGCCCGTGCCCGATTCGCCCTCGACGAGCACCGTCGCCTTCGACGGCGCCACGAGTTTCACGCGGTCGATCACTTCCTGCAGTTTCGCCGAATGCCCGATGATGCCTTCAAAACTAAACTTATCGTCCAGCCGCTCGTGCAGCTGCTTCACTTCGACCTCGAGCGTCTTCGTCTTGAGCGCCCGCTGCATCAGCACTTCCAGCCGCTCGATGTTTACCGGCTTCGTCAGAAAATCCACCGCGCCGCGCTTCATCGCCTCCACGGCTGTCTCCACATTGCCGTACGCCGTCATCATGATCACCGCCGGCTTGTTCGGCAGCGTCAGCGCCTTGTCGATCACCTTGAGCCCCGATTTCCCCGGCATCCGCAGATCGGTCAAAATCACATCGTACTCCTGCGACTCGATCAGGTTGAACGCCTCGTCTGCGCTCGCCGCCACCGACACATCGTAGTTGTCCTCCAATGCCTGACGCAGCCCTTCTCGGGTATGTTTCTCGTCATCGACGATGAGGACACTGGGGACCATGCGCGCCATTCACACGAGCGCCCCCGGACCGGTCAAGCGCGGCGAAACCACCCCGCCCGCGCTTCGACCTCACTTCGCTTTCACGTCTGAACTCTCCAGAGTTCCCTTCGCCACTTCACCAGCACCCGGCTTCCCAGAATCATCGCCCGCTTCATCTCTCCCCAAACGCTTCCCCTCCGCCGCCCCGCCCAGCAACGCCCGCAAATCGTCAATCGCCGCGCGCAACACCGCGACTTCCCGCTTCATCTCCGTCGTCACACTCGCGTTCTCCTCCGCGCCCGCCGCATTCCCCTGCGTCACCTGGTCGATCTGCGTCACCGCCGTCACGATCTGGGAAAAACCCGTGCTCTGCTCGTTCGACGACGTCGCGATCTCGCCAATCAAATCGTCCACCTGCCGCGCCGATCCCAAAATCTGGTTCAGCCCCTCCGCCACTTTCGCGCTGAGCGTCACGCCCGTTTCCCCGCGCTCGATCGAGTCGGCGATCTTCTCCGCCGATTCACGCGCCGCCTGCGCAGAGCGTTGCGCAAGATTTCTCACTTCATCGGCGACGACCGCAAAGCCCGCCCCGGATTCGCCCGCACGCGCGGCCTCGACCGCCGCATTGAGCGCCAGGATGTTCGTCTGAAACGCGATCTCGTCGATCGTCTTCACGATCTTCCCGATGTTGCTGCTCGCCTCTTTGATCGCGCCCATCGCACTCGTCAGTGCCTGCATGTCGGCCGTGCCCGCATCCGCCGCCTGCCGCGTGATCGCCGAGCTGCTCTTCGCCCGGCCCGCGCTGTCCGCATTGCGCCGGGTCATGCTGGAAATTTCTTCGAGCGACGCGCTCGTCTCCTGAAGCGACGCCGCCTGGCTGCTCGCGCCTTCGGCCAGATTCTGGCTCGAGCGGTTCACTTCCTCCGCAAACTGCGCGAGCGCATCCGCCACCTCATCGAGTTTGCCCGCCGTATCCGCCAGCGGCCGCGAGATCGCCCGCTGAAAGCGCCACGCGCCCAACGCCAGTGCGAGCAACGTCGCCAGCAACACGCCCGCCGCGATCTGCATCGCTTGCGCATCCGCTCGCTCGCGCTCCGCCATCTCGACCGCCGCCAGCCGCTCGACTTCATCCGCATGTCGCCGCAACGCCAGCACGCACACCGCGAATCGCGGGTTGTACCGGTCCACATAAACTTCCAGCGCCCCCGCGCCATTGCCCGTGATCACCTGCTCGATCACCGCCTTCCCCGCCTCCTGCAACGCCGTCAGCCCTGCGCGCAAACCTGGCGAGAACGTCAGTATCTGAGCCACGGATTCACGGTCCGTCTTCTCGTACTTTTCCAGCGCCGCCTCGATCTCGTCCGCGTCCTTCAGCCGCAGCATGCCCTGCAACACCGCCTGCGCCGTCATCAACTTTTCCAACGCCGAATAAGATCCGCGCAGTCCCGCACTCACCGACGTCGCGATGCGCGCATCCGCCTCGCGCGTCCAGCGGACGAACCACGCCGACGCCAGCGCCACCACGAGCAACGCAACCATGGCCGCCCCCGCAAATGCCAGCAGTCGCCCCCGGACCGACGAGAACCAGTGACGCATAAAAATTCCCTCCGCCCCCTCAGCTCGAGAGCTTGCTCACGCTGATCCCGACCACGAGCGAGCCGATCGGCTTGCCCCCATCGAGCACCGGCACCGCGATCTGCAGCTGCTGCATCCCGCTCGACTCATCGACCTCCACCGGACCCTGCCACGCTTTACCAGTCATCGGCACATCATGCTTGGGTTTTCCTTTGTGAGACCAGCCCGAGGTCTTCGCGATGAAGCCGACTTTCAATCCTTCCGCATCCGAGACAAATGCCTCGGTGACGAGGTCGCTCTTCTTCGTTTTAAGAAATTGCCCGACGGGATTCTTCGTGAACCCACGCACCAGCGGATCGAGCACCGTGAGCGCACGCCACTTGTCCTGCGTGAGCGCTGCCTGCTCCGGCGGTACCGATGCGTTATGCGCACGCACCGCCTCCACGACCGCCGGCTCGGCGGCCCAGGCCGTGATGAGTTTGATCTGTTCTTCGACTTTGGACTGAACCGCCGGCGCAAGAGCCTGCGCGTGGACGATGCTCGCGCTGGCGAAAAGCCAGAGCGCGGCAGTGATAAATGAGAGACGGATTTTCATGGGAAAAAGAAGCATGGGACGCGGTTGAGAACTCAGAAAATGACCTGCAAGCGCCCCAGCAGACGCCCTTGGTCGGAAAGCACACCGGCGGGATCGCCCAGCAGATAGTTGAGCGACAGTTTCAAGTCGTCGCCCTTTAGGTAATAATTGAGCCCCAGCGTCCACGTGTCGCTCGTGGTGTCCGCCGTGTTCGTGTTCGAGTCATACGTCTCGAAACGCAGCACCGCCTGCAGGGTCTTCGGCAGCACGAAGTATCCGGCAAACGCATTCCAGCCTTCCGCCGTCGCGTCCACGCCCGTGCGCCGGTTCGCGAGCAGGTGGAGAAACTCGCCGCCGACATCCAGCCGCCCCAGCGTCAGCTGTCCATCCGCGCCCCAGCCCGTGCGGTGCCCGGTAAATGTGCCCGTCAGTATGGGTACGGTGATCCCCGTGTCCGCCGAGGCGAACCCGTTCACACCAAACGCCAGCTTGTCCGTGCCGCGCGTCCACGCCGTCGCCGCCACGCGGCCCGCGTACAGGAAGTTCTCGTTGTCGTTCGCGCCGTTGTTCACGCCGTTGCCGTTAAAAAGTCCCACGCCGTAGTTCACGCGCTTGTTCGCAACCACGCCGTTCACGCCGAGCCCGATCTGCCGGCTCACCGTCAGCTGGTCGTTCGGCAGCGAGCGCTCGATGAAAATCGTCTTGGTGTCAGACAGCAGCTGCTCGTAGCCGTGCGGCGTCTTGAACTGCCCGATCTGCACATTCGCAAACGCGTACTTGTTCCAGTTCACGAACGCGTCCGCCAGCTGTGCCCGGTATCCCGATACGCCGCCGACGGAGTTGTTGCCGAAGTCCGACTGGATCGTGAAATCGAAGTTCTCCGCGAACGCGCCCTTCACCGTCAGCCGCGTGCGCCGCAGCAGGAAACGGTCGTTGATCCCCGTGAAGCGCGAGTCCGGCGCATCGCCCGCCTCGCCCTGCATCTGGATGTAGCCGCCGAGCGTGAGCGCCTTCTCTTTGCCCGCGGCCTTCACCACCGTCATCGGCTTGCCGTCATAGCCGATCTGCCGCGTCAGATCGGAAAATTCCTTCAACGTCGGCGCCAGTTCGTCGGCGCTCACCGTATCGTTCATCCGCGACTCGAGCCGCAAGATCGCGGCCTCGATTCGCTTGAGCCGTTCTTCAACGGATAATTCAGGATTCTGGCCATGCGCGACAGTCGTCAGCGCAGCCGCCACCATCAGCGCGTGCAGGTAGGTTTTGGAGTTGTTCATAGGTCAGTCCGCAAAACAGCGGACGCACTTAACAACGACCCCTGCTCGCTGTCCCTTGAGGTGTTTCCCTGCCTATTGCAGTCGGCTGGCCAAAATTTCTGTAAAATCCCCGCCCCTCCTCCCGCCCTCGCTCACGTCAACATCCGCACCCGCCGGTCCCGCCGCGGGAACTGCACTGTCACCACCGTGCCCACGCCCGGGTTGCTCTCGATCCCGATCTGCCCGCCATGCGCGCGCAAAATCCGCTGCACGATCATCAGCCCCAGCCCGCTCCCGCCGACCTTCGTCGTCTGATACGGCTGAAACAACTTCACCAAATCCTCCTGCTTGATCCCGCTCCCCGTGTCCCCAAACGACAGGAACACGAACTCGTCATCCGACCACGTCCTCATCCGCAACGCCCCACCCGGCTCCATCGCCTCCATCGCGTTTTTGATCAGGTTGAAAAACACCTGCTTCAACTGATTCCGGTCCGCCAGAATCACCGGCAACGACTCCGGCAGCTCGGCCTCGACCGTGATGCCACGATCCTCGAGTTCGTTATGTTGAAAATTCAACACCTCCGCCAGCACCTCGGTCAGATGCGTCTCCGCCAGATCCGGCGGCCGCGGCCGGATCGCCTCCAGGAAATTCGTGATGATCCCATCCAGCCGCTGCACCTCGCCCTGACACACACGGATCGATTCCGCCAGCGCTTCCGAGTCCTTGTCCTTCGCCGCCTTCAATTTCTTCAACCGCCGCTCGATCAACTGCAGGTGGATCGTCAGCGAGTTCAGCGGATTCCCCAGTTCGTGCGCCACCCCCGCCGCCAGCAGCAAAATCGACGACGTGCGCTCGCTCTCGATCCGCGCCTCCGTCGTCTGCTTGTCCCGCGTGATGTCCGTCAAAATCACCGCAAACCGCC
Organism: Nibricoccus aquaticus; assembly: GCF_002310495.1. Classification (GTDB taxonomy): domain Bacteria; phylum Verrucomicrobiota; class Verrucomicrobiia; order Opitutales; family Opitutaceae; genus Nibricoccus; species Nibricoccus aquaticus. The sequence continues at coordinate 743,481 of NZ_CP023344.1, forward strand.
GCTCCGCCCCGCGTCCCTCCGCCTGAAACGGCACCAGATAAAGCCGCACCACCCGCGCCTCCGGATAAGTCAGCTCGATCTCCCGTGTCGCGACCGGCGAGCCCTTCACAGAATCGTCCAGCGCCGACTCGAGCGACGCCCGCAACCCTGGCACCAGACGCCACAACGTCACCCGTGTCAGCTCCTCCTCGCGCAACCCGATCAACGGATGCGCCGCCTGGTTCGCGTACTCGATCACCCCGTCCGCATCGATGATGAGTACCCCTTCCTGCAACGTGTTGAAAATGTCCTCGAACACGCCCCGCTCCCGCGCCAGCCGCTGCACCAGATTCGCCAGATTCACCGAATCCAGCGTGTCCAGACGCCCCAGCACACGATCAAGCGAAGAATGTTTTTTGCCAGCCATCGCCCGCGGTTGTGGCGAAGCCCCCCGCACCGGTCAACGGCGGCTCACCACCCGCCCACTCCGCCTCAATGCGCATGCCCGTCGTGCCCGTGATGCTCATGCCCCGCGCCAGCCGCCCCACCATCTCCCCACATCAGATGCTCATGCATCCAGTGATGCACCGCCGGTTGCCCACGCACGAGCGTGAGCACGCCAAAAACCACCAGCGCCACCCCGCTCGCCCGCACCAGCCAGCGCCGCTTCGCCACACTGATCTTCTGCCCCACGAGCGCCACCGCCAGCAGCCCCGGCAACGTCGCCAGCCCGAACACATACGCGCCCAGCACCACACCCTTCGCCGAGTTAAAACTCACCAAATAAAGCAGTGCCATCAGCGACAGCCCGCACGGCAGAAACCCATTCACCCACCCGATCAACAAACTCTTAAACAACGACTGCGCGCGCCACAATCCTCCCAGCGCTCCGCACACCGCGCTCCCCTGCCACCAGCGCGCGACCACCGGCGGCAGCCGCCACTCCAGCGCATACGCCAGCCCCGCGACGATCATCGCCGCACCTGCGATCGCACCGAGCACCGTCTGGAAATTCTCAATCGATGTCCTCGCCTCTATCCACTGCCCCGCCAGCAGCAGCAAGACTCCAAGAAACACATACGACGTCGCCTTCCCCACTTGATAACTCACCTGCCGCAACACCACCCCGCCAGCCCCTTTTGATCCCGCCGATGCCGCGATCGCGAACGCCCCGCACATCCCCACGCAATGCCCGCTGCCAAGCAAACCGAGCACGAGCACACCGACATAATCACTAAAAAACATTCCGCGTCACCTTTCGCACCCGCCCACCCGCCGCAAACCGAAAGCCACCGCGCCCCCCGTCTATCACCATCATCCGCACCTCGATCCACGGCTGCTAATGACAATCGCTGCTCCCGATACTTCACCCGCCCGACCTCGCGTCCGCACTTCCCTCCTCCGGTCCATCATCCGTGCCCTCCGTGCAATCCGTGGTTAAAACAATATCCCCGCCAGTCCGCCCGTCCACCCACACCGGCCCCCGTTTGCAAACCGCCCTTGCGTGCGTTTGTTCCCCTGTGCAAAGCAATCCGCCCGTGTCCGCTTCCGTCGCATTACCCGGCCTCACCGCCCGTCTCGATAAACTCGTTTATCACCACGGCGGCATGAGCCTGCCCGAGGACAAGCCCCACGCCTTCGTTTACTTCATCACCATCGAAAACGCATCCGACCGCACCATCACCCTGCTCGGTCGCAAATGGGTCATCCAGCACGCCGACGACACCCACCTCGTCGTCGAAGGCGATAAAATCGTCGGCGAAACCCCCCGCCTCCCCCCCGGCGAACACTTTTCCTACAACAGCTACCACGTCACCGGCGTCGATGCCCGCGCCGCCGGCTGCTTCCACGGTATCGACGAGCTCGGTAACAAAATCCACGTGCTCCTCGCCCCCTTCGACATGCGTGTCCCGGCCACCTGAGCCGCCCCCCGGCCCGACGCCACTATGAGTCTCCCACCCCCGATCTCACGCATCATGCTTTATGTGCGAGACCCGCAAAAAATCGCGGACTTCTACATTACTCACTTCGGCTTCTCAGCCCGCTCCGAGGTCCACGCCGACCTGATCCAGATCGACACCGGCGACAGGAAATTCTCCCTCCTGCTTCACCAAGCCAGCAAAGGCCACCGCCTCGGCCAGTCCTGCATCAAAATCGTGTTCGATGTGGACGACATCGAAACTTTCAAAAGCAACTCGCTCAAAAAGGGGCTGAAGTTCGGCAAAACATTCAAAGGCGAGGGCTACGAATTTGCAAATGCCCGCGACCCCGCCAAAAACCCGATTCAGATCTCCCGCCGGGCTTTCCTGACCTGAAACGTCCACCGTTTGTTCGGCGGGCAGAATCAACGCTTGCCGGTCACCCCCTGCGCCGTCTTCACTCATCCTTTATACATGAAGTTAATTGATTTGAACCGCGACGGCGGGATCGGGGCTAACAGCCATTTTCTCCAGATTGGCGACCTGAACATCGTCATCGACAGCGGCCTGAACCCGAAACAAACCGGCCGCACCGCCACCCCCGATTTCAGCCCGCTGCGCGGAGTGCGCGTGGACCTTATCATCATCACGCACTGCCACTTGGACCACATCGGCAGCCTCCCGGTACTTATGCGTGAGCAAAAGGATGCCGCCGTCGCCATGACAACTTCCAGCCGCATGCTCATCGAGCGCATGATGCACAACTCCGCGAGCGTCATGCTCCGCCAAAAAGAGGATAACGGCGGCAAAGAACCCGTCCTGTTCACCCACGACGACATCGACCGCCTCTCCAAGCGCCTCCTCGGTTTCCCGTATAACCAGGCCAAACGCTTCCAGGGCCGCAAAGACGAGATCACCATCATCTTCCACCCCGCCGGCCACGTTGCCGGTGCTGCCGCCGTCGAAATCCATCACAAGAAACGCCAGATCTTCATCACCGGCGACGTCCTCTTCGAAAACCAGCGCACCCTCCCCGGCGCGAAATTCCCCGCCGGTCACTTCGACACGATGATCATCGAGACCACGCGCGGAAACACTGAGCGCCCCCTCGGCAAATCCCGCGTCGAAGAAGTCGCCCGCCTCATCACCAGCATCAACGACACCATCAACCGCGGCGGCTCCTTCCTCCTCCCCGTCTTCGCCCTCGGCCGTCAGCAGGAAATCCTCTCCATCCTCAGCGACGCCCGTAAATTCGGCAAACTCGTCGACTGCCCGATCTTCGCCGCCGGTCTCGGCATGGATCTCGCCGACTACCTCGACGAAATCGCGCGCAAGACCAAGCACGTGAACTTCTCCAAGAACGTCATCAAAGACCTCAAGATCCAGCCCGCTCCGCGCAAACTCGTCGCCGGCGAAGATCCCAAACAAAACGCCCTCTACATCATCAGCTCCGGCATGTTGGTCGAGCGGACGCCCTCTTACACGCTCGCCTCCGGCCTCATCAGCCACGCGCGCAACACCATCGGTTTCGTCGGCTACTGCGACTCCGAGACCCCGGGTGGCGAACTCCTCGCCGCCAAGACCGGCGACGAATTCCTCTTCAAAACCGCCGGCGTCAAAGCCAAGATCAACGCCCGCGTCGAAAAATTCGAACTCTCCGGCCACGCCGACCGCGAAGAACTCCTCGAATTCGCCGTCCAGGCCACCCCGCGCAGCATCATCCTCACCCACGGCGAGCAATCCGCCCGTGACTGGTTCAAAGAACAGCTCGCCATCAAGCTCCCCCAGACGACGGTCATCGACCCCGTCCCGCTCCAGCCCTACCAGGTCTAAGCTCGCGAAACGTCACCAATCTCAAACGCGCACTTTCCCGTGCGCGTTTTTTTGCGTCCAGCCCTCGGCTGCCGCCAAAAAAACCACGCTCTCCGCCATAAGTCCCATAGGTCCCATGCTCAAACCTTCGCTCCGACCTTAGCGCCTTCGCATCTTTGCGATTCACTTCACCCTCGCCCGCGAACCGCCCAGCCCTCGTCCCGCCCGCACTCAACTCACGCCCCGATCAACCCCCGCAGCTTCGCGCACACCGCCGCATTGCCCGCTACATACTGGATGCGCCCCATCTTCAGATTGAACTGCGTCATCGGAAACTGCTCGCCGTTCAAAAACTGCACCTCCCCTCCGCCCGCGATGCACAGCGGAATCGCCGCCGCGATGTCCCAGATCTTCACATTGTGATCCACCGTCGCGTCGAGAATCCCCACCGCCACATAAGCCAGATGCAGCGTGCTGCTGCCCAGCCCGCGAATCTTAAAATTCTCCACGAGCGCTGACGCATGCTGCGCGTACTTCCGGTCAAACGGACTATGAAACCCCAGCAAACTCTGCGGCGTCGGCGCCTCGCTCTTCACCTTCGCCGGCTTCTCTCCATCCCACAGCCCGATCCCCGGCCCGCCATGAATCAACACCCGCCGGCTCATATCATAGACCAGCCCGTACACCGGCCGCCCGTTTTCAAAAAGCCCCAGTGAAATCGCGCAATGCGCGATCCCCGTCGCATAATTATTCGTCCCGTCGATCGGATCGAGCACCCAGAAAAACCGCGCTGTCACCGGCACCGGCACATCCGTCTCCGCCAGCTCCTCACTGAACACCTGATCGCCGGGAAACTTTTCCCCGATCAACCGCACGATATTCTCCGAGATCGCAATATCGACCGCCGTCACTCGCGTGCCGTCATACTTCCAGTTGCTCTGCGCGCGACCGAACTCCGCGTGCATCAATTCCGCCTGCGCCATCACCGCCGCTTTGCCCGCTTCAATCCGTGCCTGAAGATCTAAACTCATATCGCACCACTCAGCACCGCCCGCCGCATTCGAGCAAGCACCTCCATGCATTTCGCCGCTGGAACCGAAGTTCCACCACCTGGACCAACGGTCCATGCGCTTCACGTCTCTTCTTTTCTTCTCCATCGCACTGTCAGTCTTATCCCTATCCGCGCAGACGCCTCCTCCCTCGTCACCGCGCGTTATCGACGACGCATTTGGCATCGCCATGGAAGGTGCGCCCTACCCGTTCCCCGTAAAATTCCTGTCCTTGGACGTCGAGGGTCAGCCAGTGCGGCTGGCCTACATGGATGTGCGGCCCGCCCACGCAAATGGAGATACCGTCCTCCTGCTTCACGGGAAAAATTTCTACGGCAGCTATTGGGAAAATACTATTCGTACCCTCGGCGACGCCGGCTACCGGGTGATCGTCCCCGACCAGATCGGCTTCGGGAAATCGTCGAAACCAATTATCAACTACACGTTCGATCAACTGGCCGCAAACACCGCCCTCTTGCTGGACCGCCTCGCAATTTCCCAAGTCGCCGTGGTTGGTCACTCGATGGGCGGCATGCTCGCCGTCCGATTCACACTCAACCATCCGGAATTTGTCACCCACTTGGTCCTGGAAAATCCGATCGGTCTGGAAGACTACGCGTCCGCTATTCCTCCACAGACGATCGAGACCCTTCGTGATGCTGAACTCACTCAGACAGCCGACGATTACCGCAAGTTTGTTTCCAACTACCACGCCACTCCGAGCCCCGCGATCGTCGAGCCTTTCGTCGAGATGCGCGACCGCTTGACGCGTGGCGCCGAGTTCCCTCGTTGGGCTCACGTTTCCGCGCTCACCTACGAGATGATTTATCAACAGCCCGTTCGTGGAGACTTCGCAAAAATCGCGCGCCCTACTTTACTCGTCATCGGCCAGGCCGACCGCACAGCTGTGGGGAAAATCTATGCCACTCCCGACATGCGATCGCTGCTGGGCAATTATCCCGCTCTCGGGAAATCAGCCCAAGCCGACATCTCCGGCTCCGAGCTAGTCGAACTTGAAAATGTCGGCCACATCCCGCACCTCGAAGCGCCGGATCGCTTTCATTCGGCGCTCCTCATATTTCTGAAGAAAAAATAACCGCTCTGCTACAGCACGCCGCGGCTAGCGTTCACGCCAGCTTCCGCTGCGCCGGGAAAACCTCGCGCAGCGCCACGCTCAACCCGTCCTGCACTTTCTGCAGCTCCCGATAACGCGCCACGTTCGCTTTCGACGGCAGGCACCGCGTCTCTTCATCCACCGCGACCACCCCGCTCGTGAAATCGCTAAGCTTCGCCTTCTTCTTTCCTTCGCGCAGCGCAACGCACCACGCCGCCTGCAACGCCCCGCCCACCGCCGCGCCTTCGTCCTCGACCATGCCGACCACCGGCACGCCAAAAATATCCGCCATGATCTGACGCCACACGCCTGACTTCGCGCCGCCGCCCGTGACGCGAATCTCCTTCGCCTTCACACCGAGCCCCGCCAGCCGCTGCAATCCGTAATTCATCCCCATCGTCACGCCTTCCATCGAGGCGCGCGCGATGTGTCCCGGGGAAAAAGTCTTCCCGTTCAACCCGAGCAACACGCCCGAGCCATCCGGCACATTCGGCGTCCGCTCGCCCGCGAGATACGGCAATAGCACGAGTCCGCCCGCACCCACCGGAGCCGCCGACACCGCCGCCGTCAGCGCCGCGTGATCGTAGCCAAACAACGCCCGCACCTGCTCCGTCACCGTCGTCACATTCATCGTGCAGAGCAACGGCAGCCACCCGCCCGACGACGAACAAAACGCCGCTATCTCCCCCGTCGGATCGACCACCGGCTTGTTTGCGTAAGCATAGATTGTCCCGCTCGTCCCGAAGCTCGCCGTCACCACGCCCGGCGAAACATTCCCGGTCCCGATCGCGCCCATCATATTGTCGCCGCCGCCAGCGCTCACGACCACGTCACTGGAAAATCCATACTTCGCCGCGATCTCCGGCCGCAACGTCCCCGCCGCTTCGCTCGACTCCGAAATCTCCGGCAGCCAGTCCAACAGGTTCTTGTCGATCGCGTTGACAGCATCCTTCGACCACGTGCGCTTCCGCACATCCATCAACGCCGTGCCCGACGCATCGCCGTGCTCCATGAAATAATTCCCCGTCAGATGGAAATTCAAATAATCGTGTGGCAGCAGCACATGCCTCAACCGCTTGTAATGATGCGGCTCATTCCGCTTCAGCCACAAAATCTTCGGCGCCGTGAATCCCGGCAGAAACAACAACCCCGCCTTCTTCAACGCCGCTTTGTCTCCGCCCAGCTTCTTCGTGAGCAGCGCGCATTCTTTCGTGGTGCTCGTGTCGCACCACAGCTTCGCCGGACGGATCACCTCACCCTTCGCATCCAGCGGCACGAATCCATGCTGCTGCCCCGACACACCGATACCGCGCACCTGCGCGCGATCGATCTTCGACGCCACCTCTAGGATCACCTTGTCCATCGCCGCCGTCCAATCCTGCGGATGCTGCTCCATGTGCCCCACCGGCAGTCCCTCAATCAACTGATGCGACGCGCGCGCCTCCGCCACGACCTGGCGCGTATCGAGGTCGAGGACGACCGCCTTGGTGCTCTGCGTTCCGGAATCGATGCCGATGAAAAGACTCATGTGAGGATGAACTGAAACGGGGTGAAAGAATCGAAAAAATCGCGTCCGACCACCGTCCGCGAAGCCGCTTGTCTTGCCCGCCCACCCGCCCGATTCCAAAACAAAACGCGCGCAAACATTCGCGCATCGTCCTCCGCCAACTGTCCATCCATCCAGTCAACACGGTGCGCAATAATCCCCTTGCCGCTCCTCCGTCACCCCAACCAAACCCATAATGACTTCCCGCGTCTACCCGGGCTGTCTTCCCTTCCCCGCTTCCGTCGTTCCCTCCGTTTCTTTCCATGCCTTCAGCACCGCTGCGTCTTCGCTCCATCCCCTTTCTCGCCTTTCTCGCACTGAGCTGCGGTAGCCCGCTCTCGGCCGGCGAGCTCAAAGTCGACATCAACCGCGACTCCAAAAACTCCGCCGCCGAAACCGAGACCGGCTACACCAAGTGGAGCTCCGACACTACCGGCGGTGCCTCCTCCGGCCTCGCCGCCGTCACCAAATCCTTCACCTCCGCCACCGGAGAGGCGATCACCGTCAGTTTCGCCCAGACCGCCACTTCTCAATCCCGTGGCGGCACCGGCCTCGTGAGCAACTGGTACCAAGTCGGCGCCCAGGGCACCGCCAAGCTCGTCAGTGACGGCCTCACCGTTGCCCCCGCCAATATGACCACCGGCGGCGAAATGCAGATGACCATCACCGGTCTCTCTGCCGGCCATCACACACTCCTCACGTATCACAATGCCTGGGACGCCGCTTCCGCTCTCGTCTCGCTCGCCCCCATCGACGTTTACGTCAACGGCGTCCTCATCGTTAACGACCTCCAGCCCACCATCCGCGCCGCCACCAACATCGCCGCGCCCATCGCCTACCTGGAGTTCGACGTCGCTGACACCAGCACCGTCACGACCATCCTTTTCTCCACCGAGACTTCGTCCACCTCCACGACGAAGAACGTCATGATTAACGCGTTCGAAATCGATACCTCGAACGCTTCCCGCAACGCCAACACCCCTTCCCCCGCCGACGCCGACGAACACGTCAACGCCGACTCCGGTTCGTTCCTACTCAGCTGGTCCGCCGCCCTAAGCGGCGACTCCATCTCCCGCGATGTTTATTTCGGCACCAGCCGCAACGCCGTGCTCACCGCCACCCGCACCTCGCCGGAATTCAAAGGCAACCAAACCGCGCTTTCCTACAACGTCACCGGTCTCAACGGCCACCTCACGTATTACTGGCGCGTCGATGAAATCGACTCCAACGGCAACGTCACCAAAGGCACCGTCTGGTACTTCCGTCCCCGCCTGCTCGCCTTCCCTGGCGCCGAGGGCTACGGCCGCTTCGCACGCGGCGGTCGCGGCGGCAAAGTCGTGCACGTCACCTCGCTCGCGGATTACGCGACTGCGGCAACACCCATCCCCGGCACGCTCCGCTACGCCATCGAGCAGGAGACCGGCCCGCGCACCATCGTCTTCGACGTCTCCGGTCTCATCACCCTCCAGAGCGACATCGTCATCAGCTCCGCCCAGCCTTACATCACCGTCGCTGGCCAGACCGCCCCCGGCAAAGGCATCACCATCAAGCGGCAGCTCTTCGGCATGAGCGGCGCGAGCGACGTCATCGTCCGCTTCCTCCGCGTTCTCGTCGGCAAAGAAAGCGGCGAAACTCAAAACGCCACAGGCATCTCCGGCAGCAACAACGTTATCATGGATCACTGCTCCATTGGCTGGGGCATCGACGAAGGTCTCAGCACCCGCACAGCCAAAAATGTCACCTTCCAGCGCTGCTCCCTTTCCGAAGCGCTCAACGTCGCCGGACACCAAAACTACCCGGCCGGCACCGCGCACGGCTACGCGGCCTCCGTTGGCGGCGACATCGTTTCGCTCCACCACAATCTCCTCGCCCACAACGAGGGCCGCAACTGGTCCATGGCCGGCGGCCTCGACGCTGCTGGCTACTACGCCGGCCGTCTCGATATCTTCAACAACGTCGTCTACAACTGGGGCGGACGCACCACCGACGGCGGCGCGCACGAGGTCAACTTCGTTAACAACTACTACAAGACCGGCGCCGCCACGACCAAGTTCACGGCGTTGAATCCTCAATACGGCGGCTTCCCCGGCACCCAGCAGTATTACATGTCCGGCAATGTCATGCCCGGCCGCTTCGACGAATCTAACCAAGCCGCCGGCTTCACCATCGGCACCGAGAACGGCGGCACCCTCCCGCAAAACTCCACGCCCGCCTACACCGCTCTCGTCAACGCCCCCTTCTTCCCGTCCTACGCCACGATCCACAGCGCCGCCGACGCCTACAAACAGGTGCTCTCCGATGTCGGCTGCAATCAGCCGCAAATCGACGACCGCGACATCCGCATCATCAACGAAACCCTCAACGGCACCTACACCTACACCGGCAGCATCAGCGGCAAACGCGGCCTCCCAGACACCACCGCTGACGTCGGCGGCTGGGAAAACTACCCCGAGATGAAGCGTGCCGACAATTTCGATACCGACCGCGACGGCATGCCCGACTGGTGGGAAACCCTCTTCGGCCTCAACTCGCGCTCCGCCGCCAATGACTTCTCCGAGTCCAACGCCGACCTCGACAATGACGGCTTCACCAACCTCGAAGACTACCTCAACTGGCTCGCCCTCCCGCGCTACAACTCCGCCATCAACGGTTCCGTCGACATCGACCTCAGTGCCCTCAGTCGCGGGTACACCAGCGTCCCTGTCTTCACGCTCGGCACTCCGACCGCCGGCACCGTTCAACTTATCGGCAACGGCAAAACTGTCCGCTACACCCCCGCCGCCAGCTTCGAAGGCATCGCCCGCTTCTCCTTCACCGTCACCGATTCCGTCGGCAGCACCATGACCCGCGACATCGGCGTCCGCACCTACGCCATCCCCGATCCCACTCTCGCACTCACCCGCAACGCCACCACCTTCAGCAACGAATTCATCGGCGTTCCCGGCCAGACCTATAAAATCCAATACTCCGACGACCTCGTCACTTGGATCGACCTGCAAACCATCACCGCCACCGGCGAAGCCTACCCCTTCACCGTTCCCACGAACCTTACCGGCGCCACCCGCCGCTTCTTCCGCGCCACCTCCATTCCGTAGCCGCGCTAGCTTGTTTCCCGCTTCGCCGAAAGAGCGATCCACGCCAATTCTGGATCGGCGTGGCTCGCTCTTTTATAGCCGTATAACCCGGCGCCACATCCCGTGGTTTCCTCTTGCCGGTCGTATGATCGCCTCTGCATTTTCCGGCCCGGCGGCGCTGGCACTCTCACCGGCATCCGTTTCCCGATCCATGCTTCACCTCACCCCCGGTCCTCGCGTGCTCAACGTCATCGCACTTATCTGCGCCTTCGCCGCCAGCGCGGTATTCGCAAACGACCTCGCGCTCAACGCAGACTCCCTCGCCGCCGAAGCGGCACCTGTGATCGCAACCCAGCCGCTCTCACAAACCGTGAAGGCGGGTAGCGCCGTGACACTGTTCGTCGTTACGCGCGAATCCGACCTCGCGTATCAGTGGAAAAAAGACGGCTTCGCCATCGCCGCTGCCACCCGCGACTCATTCGAAATCGCCTCCGCGCAACGCGGCGACAGCGGAAACTACACCGTCGATATAACCAATCCCTCGGCCACGACTACCAGCAGCACCGCCACCCTGGAAGTTTCTCCCGTGAGCGCCGCAAGCGTCGCCTTCCAAGGGCGCCTTTTTACGGCCCCGCGCTTCGTTCCGGAACCCGGTGCTGTCATTACTGCTCCGATCGCCGACGGATTCGCACGAGGAGCCACCGGCGGAGGTAACATCACCCCCGTTATCGTCACGACCGCTGCTGAATTCAAAACGCAAGCCGAGTCCTCCGCCCCAGCCGTCATCACCGTTTCCGGCACCATCGATCTTCGGGCCCTTCCCGGCGTCTCCATCAAATCCGACAAAACCATCCAAGGTCAGAACGCCGCCGCCTCGATCGATGGCCAGCTCTTCATTGGCCCGGGCGTGAGCAACGTGATCATTCGCGGCCTTAACTTAACCTACCCCACAGTGCCTGAAGACGGTGCCGAAATATCCCCGCCCTCCCTCGCAGATTTCGACGCCCTATGGAGTTCTCCCGGAGGCACTCTGGCCGCTTTGGCCGGGACTGGCGGCACCCCCTTAATTATTTCAGGCGCTTCCCGCATCTACGTGACGCACTGCTCCTTCTTCGACGCCGAAGGTTACCTCGCCACAGTCACCGGGGGCGCCGACAACGTGACTTTTTCCTGGTGCGAATTTTATTATCAACCCGGCCAGCCCCGTCTTCGCCTCGGCATGCTCATCGGCGCCCCCTCCGGCGAAACCAAGCCGCTCCACATCACCCTCCATCACAATTGGTGGTCCGATCTCATTGAACAACGCATGCCGGTCACGACCTACGGCCACATCCACCAGTACAGTAATTACTTCAAACCCGCCCCCAGCACACCCAACGTCGCAGGCACCGAAGCACGTGCCAGCTCCCAGCTCCTCAGCGAGCGCAATCTCTACCACAGCATCGCTTCACCACTCACCAAATCCAGCGGTGGCCTCATCCGGACACTCGGTAATACCTACACCGCTACCACCGGAACCGCACCCGACACCGGTTCCGACAACGTCTTCGTCCCTCCGTACTCTTACGCCACCCTCAACAACACCGGCCTTCCCTCCGCGATCGCGACCTACGCCGGCAACACCGCGGGTGCACTCTCCGCGTCTATCCAGTTCGGCTCCATGTCGATCGCCGAAACGCTCTTCTCCATTCCCGTCGGCGGCACCTTCACGCTCCAGGCCTCGCTCACCAACATCGCCGGAGCCACCTACCAATGGCGCCTCGACAACACACCCATTCCCGGCGCCACTGCCGCGAGCTACACCGTCTCCAACGCCCAACTCACGAACAACGGCACCTACACAGCGACAATCACGCTCATGGACGGCGACACCATCGTCAGCTCGCCTAAAACCATCGCCCTCAGCGTCCCCTTCATCGCCGGCGAAAACCCGCCTGCATCAAACAGCGGAACTGGCGGCGGCGGTGGAGGCGGCTCCCCTTCAGTTTGGTTCTTAATCGCCCTGACCATATTGGCCGCCCATCGCATTCATTCTCGTAAATAACGCCGACGCTTTCACACGCACGCGACTAGGCCCGCCCTCCCCGGCGGGCCTTTTTCTTTTCCAAATTCCGCGCCTCCGCCCTTCCGCGTTTCCGCAATCGCCTCCCAACAGTTCTCTGAATTCCTGTTCCTCCGGTTAATCCTGTCCCAAAATTCCGTCTCCGTCCTCCGCCCGTCACGCTTGCTCCTCCGCTCCAAACGTCTCCTCCTCCACCGCACCGCGTTCATGTCCGACACCGCTCCGCAATCTTCGCTCCCGCCCGCCCCCCTCGCCCCACCTCCCGGCTTCCCCGATGCAGACGCCGCGATGACCCGCTTCATCGCCGTCATGGCCGAGCGCAAGATGCAGCTCTACCCCGAGCAGGAAGAAGCCATCCTCGAACTCTTCGGCGGTGCCAACGTCATCCTCAACACCCCCACCGGCTCCGGCAAATCCCTCGTCGCTGCCGCGTTTCACTACAAGGCCCTCTGCGCCGGCCGCCGCTCCGTCTACACCTGCCCGATCAAGGCCCTCGTAAACGAAAAATTTCTCTCCCTCTGCCGCGACTTCGGTCCCGACAACGTCGGCATGATGACCGGCGACGCCTCTGTTAATCCCGACGCCGCGGTCCTCTGCTGCACCGCCGAAATTCTCGCCAACATCGCCCTCGCCGGTGGCGAACGCGCCGACTCCATCGGCGCCGTCATCATGGACGAGTTTCACTATTACTCCGACCAGTCCCGCGGCACCGCCTGGCAAGTCCCGCTCCTGCTCATGCCGCGCACGCGCTTCCTCCTCATGTCGGCCACGCTCGGCCCGGCCGACTTCATCGAGCGCGAACTCACCCGCGTCACCAAAGCCCCCGCCGTCACCGTCCGCAGCGACCGCCGCCCCGTGCCGTTGAATTTCGAATACAGCGAAACGCCCCTCGCCGAGCGCGTCGCCGATCTGCTCACGGGGAAAAAAGCGCCGGTCTACCTCGTCTACTTCACGCAACGCGACGCCTCCGAGGCCGCGCAGTCGTTGATGAGCCTCACGATCTGCACGCGCGAAGAGAAAGCCGAAATCGCCAAAGCCCTCGAAGGGGTCCGCTTCAACAGTCCCTACGGGAAAGAAGTGAAACGCTGGCTCCGCCACGGCATCGGCGTCCACCACGCCGGCCTCCTCCCGCGCTACCGCATCCTCGTCGAGCAGCTCGCGCAAAAAGGCCTCCTCAAACTCATCTGCGGCACCGACACCCTCGGCGTCGGCATCAACGTCCCCATCCGCACCGTCGTCTTCACCCAGCTCTTCAAATACGACGGCCAAAAAGCAGGCATCCTCTCCGTCCGCGATTTCCGCCAGATCGCCGGCCGCGCCGGCCGCAAAGGCTACGACGATGTCGGCTACGTCATCATCCAAGCCCCCGAGCACGTCATCGAAAACAAACGCGCCGAGGAAAAAGCCGCCGGCGATCCGAAGAAGGCCAAGAAGCTCGTGAAACAAAAAGCCCCCGAGGGCGCCGTCGGTTGGGATGCGAAAACTTTCGAGAAGCTCATGACTGCCCAGCCCGAAGGCCTGCAATCCCGCTTCGATGTTTCCCACGGCATGTTGATGCAGGTCCTCTCGCGCGACGAAGACGGCTGCCGCGTCATGCGCCAGCTCATTGCCGACAGCCACGAAACCCCGCACCGCAAAAAAGCCCTCCGCCGCCGCGCCTGGCAGCTCTTCCGCGCGCTCCTCGACCGCAAAATCATCGACTGGATTCCGCCCGAGCCCTCTGGCCGGAAACTCAAGGTCAACGTCGGCCTCCAGGACGACTTCTCTCTTCACCAAGCGCTCTCGCTCTATCTCATCGACACTCTCCCGAAGCTCGACCGCGAGTCACCGGATTATCCCTACGACGTCCTCACGCTCTGCGAATCCATCGTCGAAAATCCCGAGACGATCCTCCGCCGCCAGGTCGACGTCATCAAGACCGAGGAGCTCGCGCGCATGAAAGCCGCCGACATCCCCTACGACGAGCGCATGGAAAAACTCGAACTCATCGAGCACCCCAAACCGCTCCGCGAATTCCTCTACGATACCTTCAACGCCTTCGCCGCCGCGCACCCATGGGTCGGTCAGGAAAACGTCCGCCCCAAGTCCATCGCCCGCGAGATGTACGAGCGTTACATGTCCTTCGCCGACTACATCCGCGACTACGGTCTGCAGCGCTCCGAAGGCCTCCTCCTCCGCCACCTCTCCCAAGTCTGGAAAGTCCTCGCTCAAACTGTCCCCGACGACGCCAAAACCGAAGAGGTCGTCGAAATGGAACTCTACTTCCGCGAACTCATCCGCGGCATCGACTCCAGTCTCCTCGAAGAATGGGAACGCATGCGCAACCCCGACTACGTCGCCCAAGAACTCGCCACCGACAAACCCGCGCGCCCGTCCAACTTCGACATCACCCGCGACGTATCCGCATTCCAACGCCTCGTCCGCACCGCCATCCTCGGCTTCCTTCAGGACATCGCCGCCCGCTCCTGGGACGCCGCCCTCTACCGCCTCACGGCCTCTGGCCTCAGCGACGACCCCGAAGACCCCGCGCGCAAAGCCGCCGCCCGCAAACTCGAAGACGCCTTCAAGCCCTACTTCGACGCCCGCACCCGCTTCCGCCTCGACCCCGAAGGCCGCTCCGCGAAACACACCCATTTCGAATCCCTCGACGACACCCCGCTCAACGTCCGCTCCGTCTGGCCCGTCGCCCAAGTACTCGCCGACCCCGAATCGCTCAACGACTGGGAAGCCCAATTCACCATCGACCTCACCGCCTCTCGCCTCGAAAACCGCCCCGTCCTAGTCTTCAACACCATCCACGAAATCGGTACCTCCGAAAATGCCGATATCCCCGCCGGCTCCTAGTGCCGGGAGCGCCTATATCGTTCATCCCGTAATCCATGCCTCAAATCCTATTCGTCCTCTTCATTTTGGTCTGGGCCAGCGCGCTCGTAGCGCTTCTCTACGGTACCGGATACTGGATCGCCGCGGCTTCAGAAATTCAGCCAGAAAAGAAGAGCCGCTATGGATGGAATCCTCTCAACGCCACGATCAGTCCGGCGAACTTGACGGTGCGGGGTCAGACTTACCGGAAGAAAGCCCTGCGCGGTCTCATCCTCTTCGTATCGCTGACAGCCACTGTCTTGGCCGCAGGCTTCGGACTTAAAATGATAGCCATGATTGCCGCCTCATTAAAATAACCAGACATCACTTTATCCCCATGAAACTCTCCATCCTCGCCTCGCTCACACTGGCCTTCACCGCCCTCATGTCCGCCGCCGAACCCACCGTCATTCCACTCTGGCCAGAAGGCGTTCCCAATCTCCGCGCCGACGCAACCGACGAGAAGACCACCGATAACCGCACGTCCAACATCCATCACCCTTCGCTGACCGTTTATCCAGCGCCAGCCGACAAAGCCAACGGCACCGCTGTCATCGTCTGCCCCGGCGGAGGCTACATGCGCCTCGCGATGGACAAAGAAGGCGTCGAGTACGCCCAGTGGCTCAACACCCGCGGCATCACCGCCTTCGTCCTCAAGTACCGGATGGTCGAATACGGCCAGCCCGCCCCGCTTCAAGACGCCCTTCGTTCCATCCGCCTCATCCGCTCCCGTGCCGCAGAGTTCGGTGTGAAGCCCGACCGCATCGGCATTATGGGCTCCTCCGCCGGCGGACATCTCTCTTCCTCCGCCGCCACACTGTTCGAGGCGCCCGAAGGCAAAACCGGCAACGCCCTCGACTCGGTCAGTGCCCGTCCCGACTTCGCGATCCTCTGCTACCCGGTCATCACCATGACCGAACCCAATACCCACGCCGGCTCCCGCAAAGCCCTCCTCGGCGAAAACCCCACGCCCGAGCTCATCGCCCGCTGGTCCACCGAAAACCAAGTCACCGCCGCCACACCGCCCACCTTCCTCTTCCACACCACGGAAGACGGCGCCGTCCCTGTCGAAAACGCCCTCGCCTTCTACGCCGCGCTCAAGCGCAACAAAGTCCCCGCAGAACTCCACGTCTTCGAAAAAGGCGGCCACGGCGTCGGCATGAGAGCCGGCAACGGGCCCACCTCCGACTGGCCCGTCCTCCTCGAAGCCTGGCTCCGCCTCCACGGCTGGATCACCCCATAATTCCGACGTAGGGCTCGCGCTCGCGCGACGCCTCCGATCGCGAAACTTCCTCCTCCCCCTGCGCCCTCTCAGCGCTTCCGCCCCTCCGCGTCTGCGCGATCTTCCGTATCCGTTTTTCCATTCTCCGGTTCGTCCACCTGCGCCGCGCCCCCCTTCTTCGGCTGCTCGATCAAACTCACCAGATACGACATCGCCCGGAACGGCCGCAGCACCGCACTCCCAATCGAAAGCGGCTCCACCTTCTCCTCCGTATTCTCCGGCAGCTTCTTCACGAGCCAGCTCAACACCAGCGCGCTCACGATCACGCTCACAAAAAACCACCCGAACACCGCGACATCGATCTCCCCGCCGCCACCGTTTTCGTCCGCCGGCGTTTTCAAAAACCAGCCCCACACAATCGGCGCGCATCCGCCCAGACACGATGTCACCGCGCCGTGAATCGACACCATCAGCGGCCGCTCCCCGTCCGGCACGATCTTCGGCAGATACCCCAGATTCGCGATCGTCCACCCCGCCACGCCCATTCCCAATAAAAAATACGCCACGATCACCCCCGGCGTTCCGCCAAAACCGCTCCGCAAAAACAGCCACCAAAAACTCCCCACAACCACATACAGCGCCAGCGAGATCAGTAAAAACGGCTTCGCCCCCACGCGATCAATTCGTCCACGAATCACCGACGCCGACAGAAAAACGCCGAAGTACCGCACCACTTCGAAGCCGATGATCTCCCACAACGAAAACTTCGGCACCGCTTTCAAATAGTACGCCACGAACGCCGGAATCGGCGTCGAGATCACACAGTACCCCACGACGATCCACAGATACGTCCGGAAAATTCCCGGCGCAAAAATATGCCGCGGCGTGCTGCGCACCACCGACGCCACGCTGATCGCCACCGGCTTCGGCCCATCCGGCAGCTTCTTCAACGCGAAGAAACTCAACGTCGATCCCGTCAGCGCGATCGCATACTGCACCAGCAACGCGTTGAACACCGGCAGCAGCGCAAACAACCCGGCGCACACCAGCAGCGTCGCCACACTCGCGATACTCGACACGAACTGGTCGTTCGCAAAATACCGCCCGCGCGCCCGCTCCGGCACGATCGCATAGATCCACGGATTAAACGCCGCCGCTCCCACCGACCGACACAGACAAAAGAAAAATACACTCCACACCAGCGCCTGCGCCATCCACCCAAGCACACCCCAGTACGGCACGAGCGCCGCCAGCACGATCGGCACCACCAGAAACAAACTCCGCGTCCCCCACCCGCCCAGCATCACTTTCTTAAACCCGTAACGCGGCAGCAACGCCGTGGACAAAATCTGAATCGGCGTGAGCAACAACACGAACGACGTCGCCAGCCCCACCTGCAACGGAGTCGCCCCCAGTTGCTGCGCAAACAACACCAGCGGCGTTCCAAGTCCAACCTGCCAGGTCAGCGCGTTGAAAAATCCAAACACCAACCCCGACCGCACCGGCGCCAGCTCCGGATCACTCTTCTTCGTCGGAAAAATTAAATGGAGCACGGGAATTAAGCAGTGATCTCACGCCAAGCCTCCAAAAACGCAAAGTTGGTTTTCTTTGCGACTTGGCGTCTTTGCGTGAGCCCTTCCGCCCTTCAGCGTTTCCGCGATAAAATAAAAAACGGCACGCCCACGCTCACTTCAGCAGCTTCGCCCAGCGCCCAAACTGCTTCTTGATCTGCACCGGTCCCGGCATGCCAGTCCCAGCGCGCTTCTTCATCGCGCGCTTCAAATCGAAGACCTCCGTCCAGTCCGGCCCAAACGCCTTGTGCACCGAGCGCACTTCCTCGTACGGCAGGTTGTTCAACTTCACCGTGAGCTTCTCCGCGATGCGTACCACCGCGCCCACTGCATGGTGCGCCTCGCGAAACGGCACGCCCTTCTCCACGAGGTAGTCCGCCATATCCGTCGCCAGCAGGCCCGGATCAGCCACCGCTTCCGCGCAACGATTCCGAATCATCTCCGCACCCGTGAATGTGCCTGCGAGCACTTCCGCGCACAGTCCCGTTTGCTCAAACGAATCAAATACCGGCGGCTTGTCCTCCTGGAGATCGCGATTGTACGTGAGCGGCAGCCCCTTCGTGAGCGTCAGCAGCGTGTGTAGATTTCCCTGCAACCGCGCCGACTTGCCGCGCAACAGCTCGCACGAATCCGGATTCTTCTTCTGCGGCATGAGCGATGATCCCGTGCAGAACGTGTCCGGCAGTTCGATAAACTTGAACTCCGCGCTGCTCCACAAAATCAAATCCTCCGCGATGCGCGACGCATGCACGCCAAACAACGCGCACGCATGAGCGAACTCGATGAACGTGTCGCGATCCGCCACCGTATCCATGGAGTTCTGCGTCACCCGCGGCTTGCCCTTCGCATCCACGAATCCGAGCTGCACCGCCGTGAACTCACGATCGATCGGCAGCGTCGTCCCCGCGATCGCGCCCGCGCCCAGCGGACACCAGTTGGCGTGATCCGCCACTGCTTTCAGACGCTCGCGGTCGCGCTCCAGCATTTCGAGATAAGCGAAAAGATGATGCGCCAGCCACACCGGCTGCGCCCGCTGCAAATGCGTGTAGCCCGGGATCAGCACATCCTGATTATCCTCGGCCAGCTTCAAGATCGCCCGCTGCGCCAGGACGATCTTCTCACCGAGCGCCGCGCACGCGTATTTGAAAAACAACCGCATGTCCGTCGCCACCTGGTCATTCCGGCTGCGCGCCGTGTGCAGCCGCGCCGCCGCCGGCACGCGCTGGGTCAGCGCCTGCTCGATGTTCATGTGGACGTCCTCGAGCTTCTTGTCCCAGACAAATTTCCCCGCCTCGATCTCGCCGAGAATAACATCCAGCCCGCGATGAATCGCGTCGCGCTCCTTCGTCGTGATGATGCCAACATGCGCCAGCATGGCCGAGTGAGCCTTGCTGCCCTGAATGTCGAACGGCGCTAGCCGCCGGTCGAACGACACGGACTCGCTAAACGTGAGCATCAGTTCGGCAGGACCGGCGCTGAAGCGCCCGCCCCAGGTGACATGAGAGGGTTTGGCCATACGACCTGCGAACACACGCCCTCCCGCCTCACCGCGCAACGCGAAAACCGTGGCAATTCCCGTAGCATAAACGGCACGAACAAACAGCAGTTGCCCGCCTCCGCCCCGCCCGCACTATCGCTCCATGCGTTTCCGCGCACCGCTGTCACTCCGCAGTCTATCGCTGCTCGCCCTCGCGCTTTGCTCCGGCCTCCTGCCCGCCGCCCCGCACGATCAAGTGGTCATCCCTCCGGCAAAAACCTCCATCTACATCGGCAACGTCACGCTCACGCCCGGCATCCTGAAACGCGAAAACGCGACCTACACGACCTCCTATCACGCCAAAGTCTTCCCCTATTTTTTCTACAACGAAGAGGGCCAGCTCTCCATCGACTTCTCCGACGAACAACTCGCCCAGCTCCAGCGCGGCGAACGCGTCCCCTTCACCGGCACCGCCAAAAATAAAGACGGCGAAGACCGCCGCATCGAAGGTCACGTCACCGCCAGCGCCCCCGGCGCCACCGAGGGCACCATCAAAGTCCGCATCTTCGTCACCAAGAAGATCGAACTCATCTTCAACAGCACCTATCAGTTCAAACCATAGCAGAGTCCTCTCCCGCGCCTCGGCTCTTCAGCATTTCCGCGATGCCTTCAAAAACGTGGTGCGGTGGAGGTGACTCGAACACCCGACCGGCGGTTTAGAAAACCGCTGCTCTATCCAGCTGAGCTACCACCGCAAAACGACACCGGTAGTAAGGACGTCACCCCTTGGGACAAGAGGGAAAACCACGCCTCCGCCATTCTTTCAAAAACACCGCTTGACTTGAAATCCTCCGTTTCTACCGTCCGCCCTCTTTCCTCATTTCCGGGGTGATAGCTCAGTTGGTTAGAGCGTCTGCCTGTCACGCAGAAGGTCGCGGGTTCGAGTCCCGTTCATCCCGCCAGTTTTGAAACCCGCATCCTCACCCGATGCGGGTTTTTTATGCACCTGCGGGTGCCCTTTGCACACCGGACAGAAAATTCCCCTCACGCCTGCACCCGCCCCGCCGACGGCACCACGCACAGCCACCGACACCTCCGCCGGCTTCACGCTGCACCCCTTCACGACCTCCCTGTCGCCCCGCCCCGTCACGCTCCTCGCGCTCGATGACAGCCATCGCCCCTCGTTCGCGGTTCCTGAGACGACTTGGTATCTACCGTTGAAACTCTCGCGACGACCGGTGAGGGTGATCGAAATGCCCGGAAAACCAACCAGCTCCTCAGCCCGACCCGCCCCCACCACCTCTCCCGGCTATGTCCTTTTAGTGCGCCGCAGCATCGGCCGCGGATCGGTCATGCAAAACGATCTTCACCGCAGTGCCCGCGGCAAAACCAGAGGCGAGGCCGTCCACGAAGCGGAAGCTCTCGAAAAAGCACTCAACGGCGGGCTCACCTTCGCAGAAGCCGAGTCCGCTCAAATCCAAACCGCACGCGAGCGCCGCGATCCCAAAGTCACCGCCAGTTTGAAAGAAGGAGCCTACCTTGTCGGCGTCCAAACCCTCCACGGCGCCTCCAAAATGCAGGGCTTCGCCACATGGAGTAAGCGAAAAAACACCGACGCTCAGGTCCCGCAAAAAGTCCGGTACGGTTCCTCGCCCGCCACCGCGGCCAAGGGTACCAAAAATTCCTCCGGTCGCCGGAAGTCGTAATCGAACGGTTTCGCCAGCACACCGAGCAACCGGTTCATCGGCGCGAGATTCCCCTGCTCGCCCGCCGCCAGCGCCGCCTCGACCATGTGATTGCGCGGGATCACCGCCGGACAACTCGCCCGCCTCAACTGCGCCGACTCCTCGCGCGATTGCGGCTGACGTTTCAACCGTTCGATCCACCGCGCGCGCCATTCCGTGAATTCCAGATCGATCACGATCGGTCTTTCCACCGCGCCAACGCTTCCGCTCGCGTCCTCCGCTTTAGCGTCATCCACCGCGATCCGCGCGAACGTGTTCGTGAAATCCGCCTTCGTTTTCTGCATCCACTCGAGCAGCCCTTCCACGAGGATCACGTCCTCCGGCTCCTCGTTAAACAACCCGAGCTTCCGCCGCCACCCCGCGAGCAGATGCCGGTGAAACTGCGTCCCGAATTCTGCCAGCGCCGTATTTGCCATCTCGATCGCTTGCGCCTCCACACGGTGCAGCAACGGCAGCAACGCCTCCGCCAGCCGCGATAGATTCCATTGCGCAATCGCCGGCTGGTTCCCGTACGCGTAGCGCCCGTGCCGGTCGATCGAGGAAAACACTGTCGCCGGATCATACGCGTCCATGAACGCGCACGGCCCATAGTCGATCGTCTCGCCTGAGAGCGCCATGTTGTCGGTATTCATGACGCCGTGCACGAAGCCCACCAGTATCCACTGCGCGATCAACGCCGCCTGCCGCTCGATCACGCCCGTGAGCAACGCCAGCGCCGCATTCTCCGCGCCCGCCCGCTCCGGGAAATGCCGCCGCAACGTGTACTGCGTCAAAGCCCGCAACACCGCCTCATCGCGCTTCGCCGCCGCCCATTGAAACGTCCCCACGCGGATATGACTCGCCGCCACGCGCGTGAGCACCGCGCCCGGCAACGCCGCCTGCCGCCACACCGTCTCGCCCGTCGCCGCCACCGCGAGACTCCGCGTCGTCGGAATCCCCAGCGCAGCCATCGCCTCGCTGATGATGTACTCGCGCAACATCGGCGCCAACGCCGCCCGCCCATCGCCCCGCCGCGAAAACGGCGTCGGCCCCGCGCCCTTCAGTTGAATATCGAAACGCCCGCCCCGCGGCGTGATCTGCTCGCCCAATAAAATCGCCCGCCCATCGCCAAGCACCGTGAAGTGCCCGTACTGATGCCCCGCATACGCCTGCGCAATTGCCCGCGCCCCCCGCGGCAACCGGTTCCCCGCAAAAATCTCAGCGCCCTCCGCACCCGACAACGCCTCCGCCTCCAACCCCAACTCCGCCGCCAGCGCCTCATTGAAAACCACCAACCGCGCCCCCTTCACCGCCGTCGGCCCCACCGCCTCATGCAACACCGCCGGCAACTCCGCATAAGAATGCTCCAACCGCCAGCCACCCGGCGCAGCCGCATTCACCGACGAAAAAGAAGAAAACTCATCAGCCATGAAAAAGACCTTCCCCGAAAACCGTTAGACGTCCAGACCCTGCAACGGAAAAGCGGCAGTGCCTCGCCCGCGATTCGCTCTCAACGCGCTTTGCTCGCCAGAGCGGGTTCGATTCCCCGTGGGGGCACCGACTCACGAAAGAAAACCCCAGCAGGGGTGATTTTTCGACCGGAATACGACCGCCACGAAAAGGCTGATAGATGGCCAAGGGCTAAATGCCTGCTTTTATGTTTAGGGCCTCGGTGCCGCAAAATTGGTGAGCTTGTGTCTGTGGAGAGGGTCTATGGCAGCCAACTCGTCTACGATTTTGTCGATGCGTCGGATAATACTGGAGCGCGCATCTTGAGAGAGTTCGTCAATGCTGTTTAAGCGTCCCCGGAGCCGGCGGATCCGATCCATAGCGTCGGGTTCGTTTAGACTCATGAACAGACTTTTAATTTCCGCGTCAGAATACTTTGCGATAATGGCAAACTGTCCGGATTTATTCCAACCCTTGGGATCACCTGCCACCTCGTCGAACGCCTGTCGGAGGGTTGGATTATCGTCGAGAGAAGGCTCATATGGAATTTTCTGAATGACGCCGGACGCAAGCAGTGATGGATATACCTTCAAGTTGCCTTCCCGTTGCTCTGGAGGCACGGACTTGAAGATGGGAGTCATTAACTTCTCCACCGAGGCCATTGCCTCACGCGATTTATCGACCGCAAGGAGCAGGTCAGAGATTACGGCAATAGTTCCGCGCGGAACGGTTTTTAGATCCTCAGAGAAAAACTCCCTGATCTCTTTGGACAAATCGGCCGCCGTTGCTTGAAGACCTGATCGCAGCCCTCGCAAAATAGCGTCAGCTCTTTTGTTTTTTGTGTCTGCCTTGTGGCTTTCTACGGAAAGCTTGAATGCCGCTTTGAGCGCTTTTTCATCGAATGCTCCATCGTTAATGAGTTCGACGATGTGTGTGTCGTAGCCCTCGGGGTAATAGTCCAAGTCGTCCAAGATGTCGGAATAACTATCCGCGGCCGGTTTGTCCTTCTCGTTTCCTTTCCTCATCTGGCGCGCGTAGATAACACTCCAATTTCGAGTGAGAACTCTCTCGAAATCGTCTCGGCTTAGCCCTCGCTCGAATTTCAGAAGAGTGAGGACCGCCGCGTGGCGGACCACCCGTGGCCATATAAAATTCCGCCCAGAAACTTTTATTTTTCCAATCTCGGCCAGCACCCAGGCGAGGCGTTGCATCACACGAATGTTGGCAGAGCCGAACGCCTTAAAAATCGGCAAGGCTGCTTCCTGCTGTTGCTTATTTTCGATGGCCAAATGAACCACGTCGGACGGTTCAGGACGAAAATCGAGTGTGAGGTCAAAAACCTTCTCTTCAAAGATTCTCATGACAGCGCCGTCCGTGAGTTTCTCCTTGTTGAGGATCAGCAGAACCTTGCATTCACGTTGCTCAGTGAGTTCCGAGATGAATCCGAGTACATCAATGGGACGAAGGCCTTCACCGGCACGTTCGAGATCGTCGATGCAGACATATAGGCCCTTTAGAGTAGCATTTTCGACCAGCTCTTTGGCGATGTCTCCAACTTTGGAAATATCGAATCCGCCTGCCTCACCAGAAACCCAACCCTTCAAAAGTGCTGCTTTTCCGATCGTGGTAAGTGATTTTTTCTCTGCCGCGATTGCGGCGGCAGCCAACCGGGCTCGAGCTTCAGCCAGACTTTGAACACCGAACAGCGACAGATATGCAAATTTCAGCTTTGCGGACTTGAGCGTGTCGGCATGCGTTTGGACGAAGTGTTTCACGAGGTAAGTTTTCCCCGTGCCCCAAGGACCGGACAACGCGACAGCTCCTAGCCTTTCGTCCTTTGCGAGACCTACGAAAGCATGGATTGCAGTGTTAGTTCTTTTAGCATGCTGGCCCATAGTGCTCAAAATGGATAAACGCAGGCCGTTAGCCACGAAAGCTGTTTCTACAAAGTAAGCGTCCGCTCCCATCAGAGAATCAGACCGGTCTCGCAGTCTGGACATCGCCTGAACCGCTCAACACCGTCCGGCCCGCATGGATCACTTTGCCCAGATTGCGGAGGCGGGGGCTTCGGCGTCATCGACGTTGTTCATCGGACCGTTTGCCCTGCTCGTACTCGCCATTCCGGTGCTGCTGCTGGGTGAATTCATTTTCCACCGCGTCGGCTGGCTGCATCGGGCCAATGTGCCAGCGCCGATCATCGGCGGACTACTCGTCGCCATTACCCTCGCGATCCTCGCGCAAGCCGCTCCAGGACTCGTCACTCTGCAAGGAAGCACGGCCAACGCCGTCTGGCTCTGGCCCGTTCTCCCGCAGTGGGGACTCGGCGCGCCGTCGATGACCGATGTCGAGCGACCGCTGCTCATCCTGTTTTTCACCTGCATCGGTTTTAACGCGAGCTGGAGCGTCGCGCGTCAAGGCGGTCTACCGCTCGTCATCTTGCTCGCGCTCTCGATCGGACTCTCCGCCGTCCAGGCAGCCACCGGTGCGCTCACCGCGCTCGCCCTCGGCGAAACGCCTCTCCTCGGCCTCATGGCTAGCAACGTCTCGCTCATGGGAGGCTTCGGCACCGCAGCGGGATTCGCTCCCGAATTCGAAAAGGCTGGCCTCGTCGGCGCCGCCTCCATCGGGCTCACCGCGGCCGTGTTCGGTGTCGTGGCCGGCGGACTCGTCGCGGGCTGGACCGGCGGACGCCTCGTGCAACGAAAACTCCATCGCGTGGGCGAAGGCTCAGTCAGTCTCCAGCAACTCGAATCGGCATCCGCCGAACCGGCTGGCTTCATCGCCGAACTCAAGGAACTCGCCCGCTCTGCGCGCAGCGTGTTGCTGCACCTGGCAGCGCTCGTCGTGTGCATGAAGCTCGGCGCGTTTCTTAGCGTTTTCATCCAAAGCTCCGGCCTCACGTTCCCCGTGTACATGGGCTCGATGATTGTCGCCGCGATCCTGCGCAACGCGCACGATCTGCTCCGCGGCAACGTGCTCAAAACAGAGCGTGTGGACGCCATCGGCTCAGTCGCGCTCATGTGGCTCCTCGCCGTCGTGATGATCGACCTGCAACTCGCTCAGCTCCTCGGCTCCGCCCTGCCCTTGCTGGTGATCCTCGCCGTGCAAGTCGCGTTGATGGCGGCACTCGCCTACTTCGTGACGTTCCGCCTGATGGGCCGAGATTACGAAGCCGCCGTGACCAGCGCCGGCATGATCGGCTACGGACTCGGCGCGACGTCGAACGCCATGGCGACGATGCGCGTGATGATCCGCCGCTTCGGCCCCGCACCGCGCTCCATGCTGATCGTCCCCATCGTCGGCTCCTTCCTCGTCGATTTCTTCAACGCCGTGCTCACCACGACGGCGCTGAACGTTCTGAAATAGTGCGGGCCGCGGAGTCAGACTCCGTGATAGTTGAGGATTGAAAAACGCTCCGCGTCGTCGTTAATCAAATTATGTCTGAGGCGGAGACATTATACCAGTGGCTGATGGTGGCTGCGCGTGACCGGGATATTGAAACACTGGTTTTGATTCTGGATTTTCTTGAGGAGAAAGGTCCATGGGGGATCTCCATCCGGACCGAAGTGCATTTTCTGCGAGCGTTTATTCGGCGACTCGTCGATCTGGGAAATGCCGATACCGCGGCCCGAGACTGGCATGTGGTGGTGCTCGGAATTGTGAGGCTTAAAGTCGCGATGCTTCAGCTAAACAGCCCTGCCGAGTATCCCCAGCCTGAGCCGACGGGTAATCTGTCTCGCCAATAAAACCCAAGAGCGCCCGGGACGGCACGCCGGGATTCAATCCGTCGAACGCAGCGAACCGGGACAGAAGACCCAGTGCGTTCAGTTGCTTGCGGCGGGCATCTCGTGAAACGCGCGCACCACCGGCATCCGACAGGCCACAGAGGAGTTCTTCCCCACTCCAATGCTTCGTTCATGCTGGCGGCTTGGAGCGACCAATGGCGGTGCGAGTGACTAGCTCTTCGGTGGCCACACGGCACTCGTTAACTCAGGCGGCAGCTGCGTCGGCTCGACCGGATAAATCAGACTCCGGTCAATCACCCCCGACTCGAACTCCTTCTCGGGCGCACCGATGATCAACCAAAGCGTCTCCTCTTTTTCCGAGTCGTTGAAAACCTGCCTCAACATCGCCGGGCCCACCAGCACGCTGCCATATTTCGGCACCGTCAGCGTTTCCTCGTCGACACGAATGCGCCCCGTGCCTTCGAGGACGAAATAAAATTCCTCCTTGAGCACGTGCTTGTGCAGCGTGTTCGCGCTCATGGGCGGCATGCGCCATAAACGCGCACCGAGCAGTTCGCTTCCCGTGCGCTCCAGAAAATCCGCATTGGGAATGCGCATCATGTTCGAAGGACGCCAGGTCAGTTCACTCGGAGGAATCAATCGGTAGCCTTCAATGGGCGTCATGCTCTTGATCGTTGAAAGCACAGCCTCCGCGCCGCAAGCGCAGGCAACCATGACAGGGGTAGAGTTCTTCACGTCTTCAACCGACGCAGTTGAGTCGGCGTCAGCCGGGAGCCGAAAGACCAAAAAAACCAATGCCCACCGGATCACCCGCGCCGTCCAGCCTTCATCGTTTTACCGCGCGCCGATGCAAAACGTCCGTCTTCTATGTGAACCCACTGCGATGTGCGCACCACAGCGCATTCAACCATGGGAGTTTTCCCGAATGAGGCTCCTATTCCGAACGTCTCTGTGCGTCACAGGTCTGCCAGCACATGAAACAAGAACTCGAATCCCACTACGAAAGCGTCTCCGGTTCAGCCGCCGCCGAAAAAATCCGCGGCCTCGCCAAATCTGCCCGCTACTGTCTCTTCGGCACCGATCTATCCCATCCGCCCGTAACTGTTCGTCCGATGACCGTGCAGAGCGTGGATGACGCCGGTAATCTTTGGTTCCTCAGCGGGCGCACTACGCACATCAATCGGCAGATCGAAGCCGATGCGCAGGTACAGTTGTTCTTTGCGAATCCCAGCAGCTCGGAATTCCTAACGCTCGATGGACGCGCCACCATCAGCGACGACTACGCTCTGCGAAAGGAGCATTGGACGCCGCTCGCAAAAACTTGGTTCAACGGCGGCGTGGACGATCCGGATCTCACGGTGATCAAGGTCGAGCCAAACGACGGTTATTATTGGGACACCAAGCACGGCAAAGCAGTTGCCACGCTCAAGATCGTCGTCGGCGCAGTGACGGGAAAAACCATAGATGACAGCGTCGAAGGCGCAGTCCGCCCCTAGCCTCTTCTCAACGTATACAAGCTCACAAGCCGCAGCCATAAACTGCGTCTTGTTGTGTTCTGATACGATGCCGCCGCCACTCTGAGAAAACATCTACGGCATGTCCGCTTCGTCCGTGATCATTCGTTGAAGATAGGACCGCCCCTTAACTTCCCCCGGTCTGAAAAAAATTCCCACATGACCACCATGATCAAAAGCCCTTTCACCGGCGGCTGTTATTGCGGAGCTGTCCGCTACGAATGCACCGCAAAGCCCGACCAGATTGAAATGTTCACCTGTCACTGCCGTGATTGTCAGCACATCACGGGAGGCGGTCACACGCCGGTCATTTTCGTGCCGACTTCGACTTTCCTGTTCACGCGAGGCACCCCGCGCTATTTCAGTACGGATAGCGATCAAGCCGGCCCGCGCTCGCACAAACGCAGTTTCTGTTACGAGTGCGGCTCCCGTCTCACCGGCGGCGAATTTGCCGGCTCTCCCAACATCGGCCTAACCGTTGGCAGTCTCGACGATCCCAGTGTATTCAAAGCGTCAGCCGACTTCTGGATTTCAGACGCGCAACCGTGGGATATCATGAACTCCGCCACGCCAAAATTCGACAAAGTTCCCGGCTAACTACTCCCACCTCAGCTCGAGAAGTCTCCCTTCACTCCACTCACGGTTCGACCAAAACGGGCAGCCCCGTCCACGCCATCGCGAGCAGCGAGCGCGCGTCCCAATTCGCCAGGCGGAAACAGCCATGTGATTCCGTGCGCCCCACTTTCTCCGGATGCGGCGTGCCGTGGATTCCGTAGCCGGGCCGATCCAGCCCGATCCAGGCAACGCCTACCGGATTGTTCGGACCGGGTGGCAAAATCAATTTCCGCCCCAGCGACCGCGCTTCCTCCGATTCCGTGAAAACCTCTGGATCAAATGTGTAATCGGGATCGGCCACCACCACCGCCACGCGCAGTTCTCCCTCCGGCCGCTTCTCGGCATCGCGCGCGATGCTCACCGGAAAATGCGCCACCAGCTGGCCTGTCTCATCGCGCACTTGAAGACTGCGCGCGGAAAGACCGATACGGATTTGCGCCGCATTGATCTTCACCGCCGGAAGTGCGACCGCCGGCACGCGCAACGTCGCACCCGGCATCAATTGATCCCAATTCACCTCCGGATTTAGTTTCTGAAGCAACGCCGTGCTCGCGTGCGTTCGTTCGGCGAGAAGCTCGAGCACACTCTCATACGCGAGCGCTGTCTGCTGAGACTTGCCCAGCCAGGTTGCGCTCACCGGCTGCAAACCCGCCAGATCTTCCGTGGTGAGTACGAGCTCCATGATCCTGTCATCCTCGCTCAACAGTGCCGCCGCCGTCTCCGTATCCAATTCGCCCGTTCGCGGAAGTCCCCGGCTCTCCTGAAACGCAAATAGCGCCGCCGTCGTCTGAGCTCCTTTCACACCATCAATGGGACCGCATGAAAACCGGTTTCGCCCAAGCGCGATCTGCGCGCGCAGCCACAAGTCGGCATCCTCAGCGGAGGCAACCTGCGCATTTCCCACCGGTGCAGTCGGCGTGATCGCCGGAGGTCGCGTGGGCTTTGCCAAAGCAGGCCCGGTTTCCGTGGCCGCCGATAAAACCGCCGCAGGCAGGAACGATGCGAATAGCAAAGCAGAAGTCAGTCGCTGGAATGGACGCATCGTACTCTGACCGAAAAAACATCACTTGGTCACTCGATCCCGGATACTTTTCTTAAGAAGTGAACACCTGCGCCGCCGCACCTTACGCGACGAGAGCTTGCGCGAAAAAATCACCTACTCAGTTTCCATCCATGCCAAACTACGTGGCCTTGATCCGCGGTGTCGGTCCGATGAATCCAAACATGCGTAACGACAAACTCGGTGCCGTCCTGAAAACCCTCGGCTGCACCAGCGTCCGCCCCGTCCTCGCGAGCGGCACGGCGCTGCTGGAGACCAAGATCGAGAAAGCCTTCGGCGATAACCTCGGCCTCTCCAGCGACGTACTCGTCCGCACTCAGGACGAACTCGAAGCGATCGTTAAGAAAGCCCCCTTCCAAGGCGCGGAGCACGGCAAGCAATGGTACCTCATCGTCACCTTCCGCAAAGACGGCGCACCCGTCTTCAACAAAATCGACCGCGCCACTATGGACGGGCCCAACGCGATGATCGATCTCGAGAAGCGCTACGGAAAACACATCACGACCCGCACCTGGAACACCGTGCTCAAGATAGTCGCAAAAATGCAGAGGTGACCAAACCCTTCTGCATCCGAAAATCGCCGCTCTTCGTTTTTCACGCATGACTCCTCTCGCCCTTCCGCCCGGCTACACCCGCATCCAATGCGTGAATAGTTTCCAAGAACTGCTCTCCACGCCTCTCGCCAACGGCGTCAACGCCCTCTGCTGGCCTCGCACTCTCTCGGGCAACTTCAGCGAAGTCGTCACCGCCCTCTGCGACAGCACTCAAGGCATCGGCGACGGCATCACACCTCTCGATGAAACCCGTCTCCGCGCGCTCTCCGTGAGCGCATCAGGCCGCACCGCCATCGACTTCATGCTCGAAGACCTCCGCCTGCTCCGCGAACACGGCCGCGCACCCGAGCTCAACTGCATCCGCGCCTATCCGCGCGAAGAAGAGCCCACCGTAGTTCCCATCGACGTTTACTCCTACCACGCCGACAGCGCCCCCGTCGAAGCCGACACCTGGCTTTGCACGTATCACGGCGCATCGAGCGAAGGCCTCCGCAACGACGAAACTCGCCGCCGCGTGGACGTCCCCGAAACCCGCGCCGAACTCCTCAAACTCTTCGGCGGCGAAGACGACAAATCCTTCCGCGAGTTCCTCAACGAAAACTGTTACGATCTTCACTACGCTCCCGCTCCCGGCGCACAGCCGTTCTCCTTCGGCCTCGGCAACCTCTGGCGCATCGCGACCGACTGGCCCGGCAGCCCAGTCCCGCCCTGCGTCCACCGCGCACCGGAAAATCTCCCCGGCCAGCCACCGCGCTTGCTGCTGATCAGTTGAGGTGCCGCAGCACGCCACTGTCTTTCTACCACCCACTACATCATCCCAAATCACACGCCCCACCTCCTCATGGACCGCTCCGCAACCAACCACGTCTTTATCGATTTTGAAAATGTCCATGCTGTCGACTTGGACGCCCCTATCGACAAGCCGTTGTCACTCGTGCTGCTGGTAGGAGAGAAGCAAACGAGCCTGAAGACCGACCTGGTCGAACAACTGCTCAAACGCGCTGCGCACGTTCAGCTGGTTCGCCTCGGCGCATCTGGAAAAAACGCCTTGGACTTCGCGCTGGCATATCACCTTGGCCGGGCGGTCGCCGCCGATCCGACGGGGTTCTTTCACATCATTTCGAAAGACAAGGGCTTTGACCCACTGATCGCGCATCTCAAGCAGCAGCACACCCGCGTAGCACGTCACGATACATTCGCCGCGTTACATCCATTGCTGGCCAAAATCGTTCCCGCACCAACCTCACCGGCGCTTGTGATAACTACTCCCGCACCGATCACAAAAGATCGTGTGGCCGAGTTCATTGATAACCTGAAACGCAACGCGTCCAACCGACCCAAGCGCAAGGCCACGCTCCTCTCCCACCTAAAATCGCATTTGGGCGGCACCCTGAGCGAATCCGAACTCGCTTCAAAATTTGAACTGCTCCGCACGCGCACCGGCCTCGTGATCGATGCCAAGGGCGCTGTGACCTACCCCGTCTTCTGATCAACAGCCGCAGAAAACCCGGATCGAGTTAGACGCAAAATCTCCTGCATCCCCCCAGCTCGATCTGCGCGTCGGCGTCCTTCCGCTCCGCTTTGTGCGCCGCGCGTTTCTCGCGGCGCACGCTGCCAGTGCGGCACAGGCGCTTCACCCACCCGTAGGCCAGCTCGCTCGCGCGCGCTTCCTCGATCACGGAGCACGGCAAGCTCACTCGCCTACATGCGGCCGGGATTTCGAACAGGCTTTTAGTCTCGCTCAAACGACAGCAGCGACTGCCAGATCGCCAGCACCGCGAAATCCGCGCGGAGTTTTTTCTCACCCGCTTCGCGAATCTGGCGCACACGTTCCTTCGAGATACCCATCTCGGCGGCGATGACGTCGAGCGTGGCGTCTTCGAAGTAATAGCGGTAAAGAACGGCCGCCTGATTGCCCGCGAGACGCTGAAGCGCGCTGCGCAGACTCATGCGGAGATCGTCCGCTTCGACGACTTCCGCAGGCGACGCGGCCTCATGATCCGGCAGCGCGCTCAAATCGAAATCCACAAACTCGGACTCCTGGTTGAGCGTGCGCAAAATCTCCGCGACCTCGGAGACCGCCACCTGCGACCCGACCGCGATCTCCGCCGTGGTGGCGGCGCGCGCGAGCCGGCCGCTGAGTTCCGCCTGCGCACGCAGCACGCGGTTCACCTTATCGCGCTGGTTACGCGAAAGTGGATCGAGACGACGCAGTTCATCGATCAGAGCACCGCGCACACGCACGAAGCAGTAAGCGCGAACTTCGTCCACCGAGCCCTTGCATTGCGCGAGCGCGGCAATGAGCGCGAGTTTGCCGACCGACAAAAGATCGTCGGCCGCGACATGAACTGGAATACGCCGGGAAACGGTCGCCACCGCCGTGTCCACAATATCGAGACAGTCGGTGAGCAAGAGAGAATTAGGAGCAAGAGGAGACATGTGAAATGACAGCGTTGACGGAGGGAAGAAACGATGGGCGCGCTTCCCCCGACCCGCTGTTTCAGGAAGGGAGGAAGTGCCGCCAGTAGGGATGCTTGGCCTCGCGGATGGAGGCTGCGGCGTTGCGTGAAAGGACGGTGGGCTTGTTAGAAATTTCGGCGGACATAGGTGTGTGCATGGGATGATTGGAAAAAGAAAATGGCCCGCGCTGAGCACAGCTCAGCCAACGTCGGTGCGTGTCTTCTTTTGCGATGAGGCACGCCATGCGGGTGCCGCTCTAAACCTCCTCTGCCAAAAACCCTACGACTGAAAAGTGGACGCGATGGCGGGACTCGCACCCGCGGCACACGGCTTTGCAGGCCGGTCCCTTCGCTGCTTGGGTACATCGCGTTAATCTGCGGCTCAGGTCGCTCGGCGCCGGAAGACTTCTCCGACGTCCGCCCTCAGTGACCGCAGGTAATTGGTGGAACCCGTGCGGAGAGCAGGAACCTCAACAAACAATCAATCACCGACGGTTCATGACTCATGCGCGCGGAAAAATGAAATGCGTGGCCGGCCTCGCCGTTGACCGCCCGAAGGCGCACCACGCGTTGAGCAGAACCGCCTAGCGTCCCTGCATCGCAAAAAAGAACACACACCGTCGTCCCTCTCTCGCCGATGAAGTCGGCGCGGATTGGACGGCCGCGGGATTGGGTGCGGACGTTGGCTGATTGATCTGGGCTCAGCGGTGAAGCCACGAACGGAATCTGAAAGTCGAACGAGCACGCGGCTCGGTGATCCCGGAAGCGGCCCAGTATTTCTGAGCACAAAAAACCCACTTCCGGGCAGGAAGTGGGCGCGTATGGCTGCGAAATTATTCGCGGTTACGTGGCACCACTTCCCTGTGAATTCGCATAGCCGGGTCGTTTGGAACCGAGCCCTTTGCCATGCTTGATCGTACGCATCATGCCTGTCGCACACGACCAGTCGGCAGTCCCAAAAAGGACAGCCATCGCAGTATGTAGTCGGGTGGATTTCATGAGGTGAGAGGGAGAAAAGGTTAAAGTATTCGGAAGGTTAGAACGGAGTGAGCGAATCGAAATTCAAGAGGAACTCGAAAGATTTCCTGAAATTTCTTCTGACCGGCTTTTTGCTGACGATCCTCACAGTACCAGAGCCCCGCCCTCGTCCGCCAGTCATTCCCCGAAAACCTCTCAGCTCAACTTAGCTAAACTCCGCCTCACCGCATTTCCCATCGCCGCCGCCCACAACTCCGCCTCTCCCGCGTGCCCGTGCTCGCGGAGTTTTTCCCGGATCAACTCCCGCGACGGCTCCTCGACCACATGCTTCAGATCGCCCGGTAGATGCGGCAGCACCTCACGCGCGATCGCCCAGCACGCCCAAGCCCGCCACCGGCGTTGCTCGCGACGCGGCTCATTCATGCGCCCGGCGTAATGCTGAAAATGCACGCGAGGATTCCCCATGAAGACACCCTCCGGCGTGTGCGCGAGAAACCACGCCATCGCCGCATACGGCATCGGCCATTTCTTCAACGCGTCTTCATCGCCGCGCAGATCGGCCCCCATCGCGCGGTCCAGACAAAGCATCGCCCGAGCCGACTGCCCGCGCCGCCACAGATAATGCCCGTACTCCAGCACCGTCGCATAAAACTCTGCGCCGCGCCTCTCCCCGTGGCCGTCGAGATCGCGCCAGTCCATGTGCTCACGCGGCACCGGCAGATGCGGACAATCGGGAAAACGTTCGCTGCTCATGGCCGCGCTTGGTGAAGCCAAATCCCTCTCTCCGCGAGCAAGATTTTTTATCCAGCGCCTCGCTCCATCCTCCACCCCGGACTTACACCCACACCGCGCACCCGCCACCCCGCATCCCCGCGCTCCATGCTTGGCGAAACCGCCTCTATCCTCCAACTAACCCACGCAAAATCCGCCTCGTGCCCTCCGCTCCGCACAACTTTCCCATCACACCTCCACCCGCGCCCGCACCCAACTCCACGCGCGTCAAAGCCATCCACGGCTGGCGGCGCGCCCTGCTCTTTCCCCTCGGCCTCATCCTCCGCGCCTGGAGCGCGAGCCTGCGCTTCGAAGCCTCGCCCGCCGCACTCCGACTCCTCTCCAAATCAGACCAGCCCGTCGCCTTCGTCCTCTGGCACAACCGCCTCATCCTCACCTCCGAGATCTTCCGCCGCTACCGCCGGGGCCGCACAGTTTACGGCCTGGTCAGCGCCAGCAAAGACGGCGCGTGGCTCTCCGCATTTTTTTCGCTCGTCGGCATCCGCACCGTGCGCGGCTCCAGCAGCCAGCTCGGTCGTGAAGCCGTCAACGCCCTCGTCGAGGTCATGCGCGCGGGCCACGACATCGGCATCACCCCCGACGGCCCGCGCGGCCCGCTCTACGAATTCAAAGCCGGCGGCCTGATCGTCGCCCGCCGCGTCCACGCGCCACTGCTGCTCCTCGGCGCCTCCTTTGAATCGGCCTGGCAACTACGCAGTTGGGACCGCTTCTACCTGCCAAAGCCTTTTTCACGCGTCTTCCTGCGCTGCGAATGGATTCCCACCGCCGCACTCCACGACCGCGATCAAG
Organism: Nibricoccus aquaticus; assembly: GCF_002310495.1. GTDB lineage: Bacteria > Verrucomicrobiota > Verrucomicrobiia > Opitutales > Opitutaceae > Nibricoccus > Nibricoccus aquaticus. Next base: position 778,848 of record NZ_CP023344.1, read on the forward strand.
CAGCCCAAACCCTGCGCGCCCGCCTGCTCGCCATGAATTCCGACGCCACCAGCGCCCGTACCTCGCACGAACCTGTCGTGTAACCGCTCCGCACCTCTCCGCCCGCACGTCGGCGCTACCTCCGCTCGCCCGCTCCACATACCGCCGCTTGTCGTCCTCTCGCACGAGCCGACTCGCACTTCTACAACGTCGTCGCCGCTACCATCGCTGCCAGCGACTCCCGCACGAACCGTTTCTGCAACCGCCGCGCCAGCGGCTTCATCAACTTCACCGGCCAGAAGCGCGGCCGCGAAAACGCCCGCAGGTCATACCACACCGTGCCGTCCTCGAGCATCTCCGCCATGAACCGCTCCTCCCCTTGCTCCACATGCGTCGTGAGCGTCCCATACGCGAAACCAAACCGCCTCACCGGCCCCGCCTCCTCGACCATGTACACGATCCGGCAGCCGCTCATCCACCAGACCCCGTAGCCGCGCGCCAGCATCGTCAACGTCTGCCCCGCCCGCACAGTTTCGTCCGCCGGTTCGATCGCCGCCCAGCCCTTCGGAAACATCTGCCACGTCTTCAGCGCCTCACACGCTCGCGTCCACGTCTCCTCGCCCCGCCCCAGTCTCACCGAATTGTGATCCACGTGGTACCCCGCCGGATACCCGCTCGCCGACTGCCCAAGCTCATCATAACTAAGCGCCGCCCGCTCGTTCTTCATCCGAAACGCCGTCACTTCCGCCGCCCTCGGCCGGTGCAACCGAAACTCCGGCCGCGTCTTTTCCAACGCTCCATCCGTGGTCATTACCTGCGGCATCCGCTTGTTCATGACGTTGCACTCTGAGCAACCCACAGCTCCCTGCAATCACGCTCCCGCCCCAACCGCATCGCTGCCATTGTCTCCAAAATGTCGCCACACCCGGCTTGGCGCCCCCCGGCACGCGACCTGCATTTTCAGCCGTGCCATCCGGCCATCTCCCCGCATATTTCTCTTCATGAAGACCCGCCGCGAAATCGTCGAAAACTGGCTCCCCCGTTACACCGGCGTCCCGCTCAGCGAATTCGGCGACCACATCCTCCTCACGAATTTTCAGAGCTACGTGAAGCTCTTCGCCCAGTGGCACAAAGTTCCCGTGCGCGGCAAGGACAAGCCCATGTCCAGCGCCACCAAAGGCCGCATCACCATAATCAACTTCGGCATGGGCTCCGCCACCGCCGCCACCGTGATGGACCTCCTCAGCGCCATCCACCCAAAAGCCGTCCTCTTCCTCGGCAAATGCGGCGGCATCAAACACCGCGCCGAACTCGGCGACCTCATCCTCCCCATCGCCGCCATCCGCGGCGAAGGCACCAGCAACGATTACTTCCCGCCCGAGGTTCCCGCGCTCCCCGCCTTCGCCCTCCAAAAAGCCATCTCCACGACCATCCGCGACTTCGCCCGCGATTACTGGACCGGCACCGTGTACACCACCAACCGCCGCGTCTGGGAACACGACGACGCCTTCAAAGCCTACCTCCAAAAAATCCACGCCCTCTGCGTGGACATGGAAACCGCCACCATCTTCATGACCGGTTTCTACAACGAGATCACCACTGGCGCGCTCCTCCTCGTCAGCGATCAACCCATGACTCCTGACGGCGTGAAAACTGCCAAGAGCGACCGCGCCGTCGATCACACTTACGTCGAAGACCACCTCAAGATCGGCATCGCCTCCCTCAAGCAGCTCATCAATCAGGGCCTCACCCTGAAGCACCTGAAGTTCTAAAGCCTTCCGCCCTCGCCTCCGTAATGGAGGGACGACCTCCGTGTCGTCCACGTCTTCTCTTCCAGCGCGTCGCCTTCGAAATTCCGTCCGACCAGCGCCCGACTTTTCCACTGGTCATTGGTCACTGCTCATTGGTCACTAGTGCCCTCCCGCCCGTGTCCGCCTCCTCCACAGAAACCGCCCGCCCCCTCTCCGTTCACGCGGCCACCCCGCTCCGCCGCCCCCTCGCCTTCAAGATCTGGTTCTACTGGACCGTCGCTGCAAAAATCACCGGCACCGTCCTCTTCCTTCGTGGCCACCACACCCTCGCACCGTTCGTCTTCTTCAGCGGCGCCCCCTGGCTCCTCTGGCAATTCCTCGTCCCGACGTCCCACGGCTTCGGCCCCGCCATCCGCCGCTTCCGCACCGACCGCCTCGAGATCTGGCTAACGATCGACGACGGCCCCGACCCCGCCACCACCCCGCGCGTCCTCGATCTCCTCGATCAACACCGCGCCCGCGCCACCTTCTTCCTCATCGGCGAAAACGCCGCCCGCCACCCCGCGCTCGTCGTCGAAATCCTCCGCCGCGGCCACACCTTGGGCAACCACACCCACACTCATCCCCACGGCACCTACTGGGGCGCCCTTCCCTCCGCAACCGGCGCACAGATGGACAACTGCGATGCCGCCATCCGCGCCGTCGGCGCGCCCTCGCCGCGTTGGTTCCGCCCGCCCGTCGGCCTGAAAAGCCTCTCGCTCCACCCCCAGCTCGCGAAGCGTGGCCTCGAACTCGTCCTCTGGAGCGCCCGCGGCTACGACACCCAGACCCGCGATCCCGACGCCGCCGTCCGCCGTATCCGCCATTCCCTCACGCCCGGCGCCATCATCCTCGCCCACGAATCCGGCCCGCCCGGTTCCCCCCGCGTCGAAGTCATCGCCCGCCTCCTCGCCCGTCTCACCGCAGACGGCTACCGCTGCGTCATCCCTTCCGCCGAAAGCCTGGAGCGCACCTGAACCTCCCGCCGCCTCACTTCATCGCATCCCGCGCGTCTTCACTCTCGACGCACCTCCCACCGCTCGCACTGTGAGCCTTCGCATGACCGGCCCCGCCCGCCCCTCCCTTTCCCGCCAGCCCCGCATCGTCAAAGCGCTCCTGCTGACCGTTTCCCTTTTGCTGCTTTCCCTCGTCGCAGGCTATGCGGCCGGCCAGCCCGGTACACGCTCCAGCTCCCCGGCCAAACAACGCGTCAAACCCGCCCGCGCCACCAGCCAGCCCTCCGCCCGGCCCGTCGTCCAGGCCCCGACCGCCCCCGCCTCCGCCAGCTCCGCCGCGCAACCGTCCGCCGCCTCAACACCTGTCTACTTCCCCGGCCCCCGCTCCGGCCCCGCCGTCATGCTCGGCATCGACGTCCTCGCCGCGCAAAACTTCGCTCCCATCGCCGGCAAACGCGTCGGCCTCCTCACCCACCCGCCCGGCGTGAACCGCCTCGGCGTCAGCACCATCGACGTCCTCCGCGCCGCCCCCAATGTCAAACTCGTCGCCCTCTTCGGCCCCGAGCACGGCATCTACGGCAAAACCGCCGCCTCGGTGAACATCACCGACACCATCGACAAACGCACCGGCCTCCCCGCGTATTCGCTCTACGGTAACAACCGCAAACCCACCAAAAAACAGCTCCAAGGCCTCGATGCCCTGCTCATCGACATGCAGGACATCGGCGTACGCTCCTACACCTTCTCCGTCTGCATGAAGTACGCGATGGAGGCCTGCTTCGAACACGGCATCGAAGTCATCGTCCTCGACCGCCCCAACCCCCTCGGCGGACTCAAGGTCGATGGGCCCCTCCTCGACCGCCAGTTCTTCAGCGGCGTCGGCCAGTTCGCCATGCCTTACGTGCACGGCCTGACCATGGGCGAGCTCGCCCGCCTCGCCGCCGGCACCCCCGGCGGTCTCGACATCAGCGAAGCTGCCCGCGCCCGCGGCAAACTCACCGTCATCCCCATGCAAGGCTGGCGCCGCTCCATGCGCTGGCCCGAGACCGGCCTCAAATTCGTCCCCACCTCCCCCTACATCCAGGACTTCGCCGCCTGCGTCGGCTACGCCATGACCGGCCTCGGCTGCCAGATCGGCGGTTTCTCCCACGGCATCGGTACCCAGTATCCATTTCGCGGAGTCTCCACCAAACTCCGCTCCATGGATCAGGTGCAGAAGGAACTCACCGCCCTCCGTCTCCCCGGCCTCGCCTTCAAAAAAGTCTCCCTCACCTCCCCCAATGGCGCCCCCATGGGCATCGGCATCTACGTCGAGGTAAACGACTGGGATGACTGGAACCCCACCGAGCTCAGCTTCCACCTCATGCGCCTCGCCGCGCTCTATAACGCGAAAAACCCCTTCGCCGCCGCCACTTCAGCTGAAGCCCTGCTCTTCAATAAACACACCGGCTCTGCCGAGTGGTGGAACGCTATCAAGCGCGACGGCTCCCGCGTGGATCTCACTGGCTTCCTCCGCAAATGGAAGCAGGACGCCCTCCTCTTCCAGCAGTCCAGCCGCCGCTTCTGGCTCTACGAATAATCCGCCCCGGTTAGCCGCCCCGGCACGTCCGAAACTCAGCGCGCCAGCTGGAAAAAACTCGCCTTCGGACAACTCCAGCGGCCTCGTGTCCGCGTCAGTAGTTCTCACCCGTCCGGTTCTCTTCCCTAGGGAAACCGAACACGCTCCTGGCCCCACCCCATTACCCCGTGTCCTCGCTGCCTCGGAAAGTTTCCCAGGCCCAGATCGCTCGCGATTTGGGCGTGTCCCAAGCCCTCGTCTCGCTCGTCCTCAACGGCCGCCGCGACGGGATTAACGCCGCCACCTACGAACGCATCTGGCAGCACACCGCCCTCTGCGGCTACCGCGCCAAAGGCATGAACCCGGCCGCTGCCCCCGCCGCCGCCCTGCATCCCCAGATCGGCGCCATCCTGCGCCCTTCGCTCACGCTGTCACGGCTCGGCAACTACTTCAGCCACGTCCAGCACGGCCTCCACGCCGGCCTCGAAGCTTCCGGCGGCTCCACCGCCTTCCTCGGCTCCGCCGACGAGTTCGACGCCGCCCGCCTCGCCCGCCTCTTTCCCACCGGCCACCGTTTCCACGGCCTCGCCATCTTCGGCGAAGTCTCCCCCGCCTTCCTTCGGAAACTCCTCTCCCGCCAGCCCCGCCTCGTCAGCATCTCCGCCTGCCCCGACCGCCCGGGCCACACCGTCAACGGCGACGAAAAACAGTCCCTCGATCTCCTCGTCCAGCACCTCAAAAAACTCGGCCACCGCCGCATCGGCTGGCTCGGCGGCAAAGCCGGTCAGGGCCGCCACGAAACCCGCCGCGACGCTTTCCACGCCGCCCTCCTCGCCGCCGGACTCGCCTCCGATCCCCGCTACGAAACTGCCCGCACCGAGGCCGATCGCGCCGAAGGAGCCGAGGCCATCCACAAACTTCTCCCCCTCGCCCGCCGCGCCGATTTCCCCACCGCCTTCATCTGCTACAACAGCCTCATGGCCACCGGCGCCACCCTCGCCCTCAACCACGCCGGCTGGGAAACTCCATCGCGCCTCAGCATCGTCGGCGCCGATCTCCCGCGCCCTCCCACCAAACGCGAACCCGCCGTCACCGGTGCCGGCACCTGCGCTCATTCCCTCGGCCACGCCGCCGCCAGCCTTCTCCTCGAATCAGCGCCCGCCGCCACTCTCGACTACCAGCACCTCACCCTGCCCGCCCGCCTCATTATCGGCGAGACCTCCGGCCCCGCTCCCTCCGCTTTCTCTTCACATCAGTTCGCCGAGCTCGCCCGCGCCTGACGCGATCACGGCCCCGGCCACCCGTAACCTCAGCCGCTTCCGCTGAAAACGCATCACCTTCACCGGTGCTCGTGCGTCAGTCTGTGAACCCCCGCCATGATCCGCCCACTCCTGCTGCTCTCGGTTCTGTTCTCCACTTTCAACGCCTTCGCCGCCGATGAGCCGTGTACAGTTTCTCTCGAAGCCAGCCGTGTCGCCGCAGCGCGCGCCCAACTCACTTCACCCGGTTCTCCGCTCCAGCCTTCGCTTCAAAAGCTACGCCGCGACGCCGACCGTCTCCTAAAAACCCCCTCCGCCTCCGTTCTCGATAAAACCAAGACCGCCGACAGCGGAAACAAACACGACTACTTCAGCCTCGGCCCCTACTGGTGGCCCAACCCCACCAAACCCGACGGCCTTCCCTACATCCGCCGCGACGGCCACGTGAATCCCGAAAGCAAAACCGGCACCGACTCCATCGCCTTCGCCCGCACCTGCAACGCCGTCCGCACCCTCGGCCTCGCCTACGCCCTCACCGGCCACGAACCCTACGCCGCGAAAGCCGCCGCGCTCACCCGCGCCTGGTTTCTAGACCCCGCGACCGCCATGACTCCGCATCTCGAATACGCCCAGGCCGTCCCCGGCAAAAACGAGGTGCGCGGCACTGGCGTCCTCGAATCCCGCCACCTCACCGCCCTGACCGACGGCCTCGCCCTCCTCGCCCGCTCACCTTCCTGGCCCCACTCCGATCAAACCGCCCTGCACGACTGGCTGGAAAAATTCTACGACTGGCTCATCAAGAGCCCGAACGGACTCGCCGAAGCCGCCGCCCGCAATAATCACGGCAGTTGGTACGATGTGCAGGCCGCGCATCTCGCGCTGTACCTTGGCCGCACCAACGACGCCCGCACCATCATCCAGCAGGCACTCTCCAAACGCATCGAGCACCAGATCGAGCCCGATGGACGCCAGCCCCTCGAACTCGCCCGCACCAAATCGCTCGACTACTGCATTTTTAATCTCGAAGCCCTCGCCCAACTCGCCCGCCTCGGCCGCCACGTCGACATTGATCTCTGGACCCACACCAGCGCCGATGGCCGCAGCATGATCTCCGCCCTCCGCTTCATCGCTCCCTACGCCGATCCCTCAAAACCCTGGCCAAAGGAAGATCTCAAAGAAGCCGACCGCAGTCGCATCACCGATCTCATCCGCGACTACCGCCGCCATCACGACGACCCCACGCTGCCGCTTTCACCCGCACCCGCAGAGTTCGATTTCTAAACGCCCGCAACGGCAGGCCTATAGCTCACTCCGCCCGCACCTTCACCTCGCCGTCGCCGAAGACGACATCGAGCCGCTGCTCCGCCTTCACGTCAGCGCGCCGCATCACCGGCTTCCCCTGCTCATCGCGCACCATCGCGAAACCGCGATTGAGTACCGACGCCGGACTCGCCGCCTGCAACCGCTTCCACAGCGCCAGCAACCGCTGCGATTCCCCCTGCACGCGAAACTCCGGCGAACTCCGCTCCAGCCGCGCCGCCGGCACCGCCAGCTGCTGCCGCTTGCTCTGCACCGCCTGCCTCAACGCGAGTGACAACCGCCCCGAAAGATCGTCCAGCCGCAAAAACCCGCGCTCCACCTGCGCCTCCGGCGACAACAACCGCAACCGGCTCCGCGCATGGTCCAGCCGCTCGCCCGCCGCCTCCACTGCGCGCTCCAGAGCGTCCTTCATCGCTTCCGCCGCCCGCCTGGTCCGTTCCGCCGCGTCGATGAAACGGCTCGAAATCAACTCCGCCGCCCCGCTCGGCGTTTCCGCCCGCACATCCGCTGCAAAGTCGCACAGCGTCACATCGATCTCATGCCCCACCGCCGAGATGATCGGTATCCGGCATCCAGCGACTGCGCGCACCAGCGGCTCTTCGTTAAACGCCCACAAATCCTCCAGGCTCCCGCCGCCGCGCCCGATCACCAGCAAATCAAAAATCCCCAGCTCCTCCGCCGTGCGCAGCATCGCCGCCATCTCCACCGCCGCGCCTTCGCCCTGCACCTTCGAAGGCAGCACAATCAGTCGTCCGCGCCACCCGCGCCGCGTCAGGATGCGGATGAAATCCTGCACCGCCGCACCCGTCGGTGACGTGATAAATCCGATCGTCGCCGGGACCGCCGGCAGCGCCTTCTTCCGCGCCGCGTCGAAAAGCCCTTCCTCCGCCAGCCGCCGCTTGAGCGCCTCGAACTCCTGCTGCAACCGCCCCACCCCGTCTTCGAGCACCGCGCGCACGATCAGCTGATACTGCCCGCGCGCCTCGTACACACTCACCCCGCCGTAAACCACGACCTGCAATCCATCGCGCAGCTTCACCGTCTGCCTCGCCGCATCGCCGCGAAACATCACCGCCGAGATCTGCGCGCCCGCGTCCTTCAGAGAAAAATAAACATGCCCGCTCGCCTGCGGCCGCAGATTGGAAACCTCCCCGCGCACCCAGCCTCCGCGCAAATTCGTTTCGAGCAGTTCCTTCACCCGCCGCGTGAACTCCGTCACGCTCTGCACGCGCTCATCGCTCCCGTCCCCGAGTTCTTCGTCCACGCGGCCCATGATTATTCCTTAACGAACGCCACCGGCTCCACACCCGTGACCAGCCCTGATTTTTTTTTGCTCAACATCCGCTTCCGCAAAAACCTGAACCCCACCGCCAGCGCCACCAGTCCCCCAAACGCCAGCAGCGCCAGTTTCCCCTTACCCTGCGCCAGAGAGTCCCCGAAATAGATAAACACGACCCCAAACACCATCGCGATGGGCCACGACACCAGCATGTAGGTCCGAAAAGGTATCCCCGCTAATCCCAGCAAATAACCCTGCACGCAATGCGGCGGCCCCGGCGTGACCCGCAGCAACACCGTCACTTCCGTCTGATCCGCCACCGCCACCTGCGGCAGCTCATAGCCCAGCTTGCGCACCAGCCACACCAGCAACGGCCGAAACGCGTACCGGGCCAGCCAGTACGTGAGGACGAGATTCACCAGCAGACTCGCCCCCGCCAGTGCGATTACCAGCGGAAGTCCCAGCTCCGGCCCGAACACCGGCCCCGCGCTCAGCCAGAATGGCGACAACGGAAATCCGGCCGCCGGCAGCACCGCCATCGCCGCGAAAAACGCCCACGGCCCCACTTCGCGCATCAGCCGGAGCGTGTCGTCGAACAACGCCCGCACATCCAGCCCGCGCAGCACCAGCAACGCCCCCGCCAGCAACACAACCGCGATAATGCCCAGCTTGATGAGGAGCGCCTTCTTCTGAGCCGGAGTCGGTTTCTGCGACATGCCCCGCGAACATGCCGCCACCGCCGCGCTGGAGACAATCCTTTAGGTGCCGCTTCCCGATGACGTTTCCGATGTAGGCGGGGTGCCCTCACCCCGCATCCCGCAGGCCCTTACTTCTGCTCCACCCGCGTGCGCAGAAACGACAGTACATCCTGAAACTTGCTCATATTCGCCGCATCCGTCGTCACCAGATTTTCGTGCGCTTGCAGCACCAGCCGCGCGCTATCCAGCTCGCTGCGCGCTTCGCACTGGAGCGCCGTGCCCGGCTGCCCGGCACCGATCGAGGTCTCGCCCGCATCCACCGTCACGAGCCGGTGAAGGCCAAGATTGCGGACCAGTTCGAGATTCCGCGTGCCCACGCGCGCAAGCACCAGACTTCCCGCGGGCTTGAGTTTGCGGAGCTGAAGTCCGGCCCCGGCAATCACGCCGAGGAACGTGCTGTCCATGCTCGCGCAGTTTTGAAAATCGATCACGAAGCGCGTCTTCCCTTCCTTGATGCGCTCGTTGAAAAAATCATGGATGCACGCGCTGTTCTGAAACGAGGCGCGACCATCAATCCGGATCACGATGGGATCGGAAAAGGCATCGACGAGGAATACGGGTTTGGCGGAGTCGGCCATGGCGGAGGGAGAGAATGACCGGCCCGGAGAGGCGGTAAAGCCAGACTCCGGGCCGGTGGGATGAATGAAACAACTACTTAGTTCTTCGACACGATCTGGCGTAAAACATACGGCAAAATCCCGCCGTGCTGGTAGTAGTCGATCTCGATGGGCGTATCGATGCGGCAGCGCACCGGCACCAGCTCCACGAGGCCGTCCTTGCGCGTGATCTTCAACGTCAGGTCTTGCTGCGGCTTGATCGCCGGATTGAGGCCGACGACATCGTACGTCTCAGTACCGTCGAGCTTCAGCGTCTGAGCCGTCACGCCTTCCTTAAACTGGAGCGGCAGCACGCCCATGCCGACGAGGTTGGAGCGGTGAATACGTTCAAAGCTCTGCGCCACCACGATCTTCACGCCAAGCTGGTTCGTGCCCTTCGCGGCCCAGTCGCGCGATGAACCGGTGCCGTATTCCTGGCCAGCGATGACAATCAACGGCGTGCCGTTCGCGATGTGCTTCGCGGCCGCATCGTAGATCGCCATCTTCTCGCCGGTCGGCTGATAGATCGTGTTACCGCCTTCTTCGCCGCCGAGCATCAGATTCTTGATACGCACATTGGCGAACGTGCCGCGCGTCATGATGCGGTCGTTGCCGCGACGCGAACCGTACGAGTTGAAGTCCTCAAAGGTGACGCCGTTATCGACCAGGAACCTGCCTGCGGGCGACGACTTCTTGATAGCGCCAGCCGGCGAGATGTGGTCGGTCGTGACTGAGTCACCGAAGATGCCCAGCGCACGCGCCCCCGAAATCTCAGTGATCGTGCCAGGCTGGAGACCGAAGTTCGCGAAGAACGGCGGCTCCTGAATGTAGGTGGATTTGGAATCGAACGCGTACACATTGCCCACGCTCGACGGGATCTCGTTCCACTTCGGATTCTGCGACGCGAAGTCCGTATACAGAGAACGGAATACCTCGGGCTTCAGCGCGGCCTGCATCTGATCGCGCACTTCCTGAATCGTCGGCCAGATGTCCTTCAGGTAAACCGGCCCTTTCGTTCCGTTACCGATCGGCTCGGTCGTGAGATCCACATCGACCCGACCCGCCAGCGCGAACGCGACGACGAGCGGCGGCGACATGAGGAAATTCGCCTTGATGTTCTGGTGGACGCGCGCCTCGAAATTGCGGTTGCCCGAAAGCACCGACGCCGCGACGAGATCGTTCTTCACCACAGCATCCTCGATCGGGCCGGAGAGTGGGCCAGAGTTACCGATACAGGTCGTGCAACCGTAGCCGACCGTCTGGAAACCGAGCTGGTCGAGATACGGCGTGAGGCCTGTCTTGTTCAAATAATCGGTCACAACGCGTGAACCGGGCGCGAGCGAAGCCTTCACGACAGAGTTGGGCTTCAACCCTTTTTCCACCGCCTTCTTCGCGAGCAGACCAGCGGCGAGCATGACCGACGGATTCGAAGTATTCGTGCAGCTCGTGATGGCGGCGATGAGCACCGAGCCGTGGCCCAGCGTGGCAGGCGGCGTATTCAGATTCACCTGCAACACCGTGTCGGGCGTCGGCCGGTTGTTCGCCATTTCCAACTCGGTATGCGGGTTGGTGTCCTGCGCCTTGGCCTTCGCCGCCGACGGTGGTTCCTGGCTGCCGCCGCCGGAAGCGAGCGCCACTTCTTCGGTGCCGATGCGGACGCGACGGATGAAGTCGTCCGCCTTTTTGCCAAAGCCGTTTTCCGTAACCGGCTTCGAGAACGACGTAGTAAACTCGTTCTTGAGATTGCTCAGGACAATGCGGTCTTGCGGGCGCTTCGGTCCAGCCACACTCGGGACGACCGACGCGAGGTCGAGCTCGACGACTTGCGAGTAGTCGATCTGGCCCTGCTGAGGAATGCCCCACAGGCCCTGCGCCTTGTAGTAAGCTTCATAAGTCTGGACGAGTTTCTCGTCACGACCGGTGGCGCGGAGATAGTTCGTGCACTCGGCGTCGATGGGGAAAAAGCCCATCGTCGCGCCGTACTCGGGCGCCATGTTGGCAATCGTCGCGCGATCAACCAGCGGCAGTGCGGCCGCGCCAGGGCCGAAGAACTCGACGAATTTACCGACGACCTTCGTCTTACGCATGAGCTGCGTGACGGTGAGCGCGAGATCGGTCGCGGTGACGCCTTCCTTGAGCGAACCCGTCAGATAAACGCCGACCACATCCGGCGTGAGGAAATAGACCGGCTGCCCGAGCATACCCGCCTCGGCCTCGATACCACCCACGCCCCAGCCAACGATGCCGATACCGTTGATCATCGTCGTGTGCGAGTCGGTGCCGACCAGCGTGTCGGGATAATAGACACCGTTCGCATCGCTAAGCACGCCCTTGGCGAGATACTCAAGATTCACTTGGTGGACGATGCCGATGCCTGGAGGAACGACCTTGAAGGTATCAAACGCCTGCATGCCCCACTTCAAGAACTGGTAGCGCTCGCGATTGCGCGAGAACTCCAGCTCCAGATTTTTCTGAAACGCATCCGAGGTGCCCGCGAAATCCACCTGCACCGAGTGGTCAACCACCAGATCCACCGGCACGAGCGGCTCGATTATCTTCGGGTTCTTCCCGAGCTTCGTCACCGCCGAGCGCATCGCCGCGAGATCGACCAGCAGCGGCACGCCCGTGAAGTCCTGCAGCACGATGCGCGCGACGACGAACGGGATTTCCTCCGTGCGTTCGCCCTTCGCACTCCAGTTGGCGAGCTCCTTCACGGCTTGCTCGGAGACGCGTTTGCCGTCGCAGTTGCGCAGCAACGATTCGAGCACGAGACGGATGGAAACCGGCAAGCGGGAGATGTTACCGATACCGGCTTTTTCGAGCGCGGGCAGCGAGTAAAGTGAGTGCGTGGCTCCGGCAGCCGTGAAGGTCTGGAGCGTGTTGAAGGGATTCGGGAGGCTCATCGAAGGTTGATTGGGGAAACTCGAAACAAGTGGCGGAGGTTTTTCACCGCGCCGCCACGCGGCCCGGCGTTGACAGTATTTAATCAGGCGAGAGCGGCCTGGACGGCTGCAAAGTTGGGGAGATCCTTCGGCGTGGCGGTTTGCTCGGCATATTTGACGACGCCGTCCTTGCCGATGACGAACGCAGCGCGAGCCGAGGTGTCACCGATGCCGGCGAGCCCGGGGAAAAGCACGCCGTATGCCTTGGTCGTCTCCTTGTTCAGATCGCTCACGATCGTGAGCTTGATCTTGTTGGCCGTCGCCCACGCTTCCTGCGCGAACGGGCTGTCCACGCTGATCGCGATCACATCCGCACCCAATTTCTCGTAGCCGCCCAGACCGGCCGTCATGTCGCACATCTCCTGCGTGCAGACGCCTGTGAATGCCAGCGGGAAGAACAACAACACCGTCTGCTTCTTGCCGAAATTATCGCTCAGTTTGATGTCCTTGAGACCATCAGCGGCCTTGGACTTGAGAGTGAAATCAGGAGCTTTGGAACCGACAGCGATAGGCATGGTATGTGGAGTCTTTGTTGTTGTGAACCCGGCAAGCGCACAGGACGCACCGGAAAAGGCCGCGAGACATAGAGGCGCGCCCGGAGCTTAGACAAACCGATTTTCCCGCTAGAAGAGACGGTGTTATTTTCCCAACGCCTCCCATTAAATCGGCTCACACCCCTTCCCTCCAAAAACCTCCCGCATCCACTGGCTCCCACACGCCCCGCCCACTCGCACACAAGCCGCCCCTCTCCCACGCCCGGCCTTGACCCTCCCCCGCCCCGCCCGCTTGTCTTCGCCCTCCCATGAATCTCATCGACGACCTGAAATGGCGCGGCCTCCTCGCCGATTGCACCGACCTCGCCGGCCTCGGCGAACGCATCGCAACCGGAAAGCCCATCACGGTCTATTGCGGCTTCGATCCGACCGGCGACTCCCTCCACGTCGGTCACCTCATGGGCCAGCTCACCCTCGCCCGCTTCCAACGCGCCGGCCACCACGTCATCGCCCTCGCCGGCGGCGCCACCGGCATGGTCGGCGATCCCTCCGGCCGCTCCTCCGAACGCAATCTCCTCACCCGCGAACAACTCGCCCACAACATCGCCTGCATCAAGGCCCAGCTCTCGCGTCTCCTCGACTTTACCGCCTCCGCCAACCCAGCCCGCCTCGTCGACAACGCCGACTGGATCGCCCCCTTCACCTTCCTCGATTTCCTCCGCGACGTCGGGAAATATTTCTCGCTGAACGTCATGCTCGCAAAGGACTCCGTGAAGTCCCGCATGGAGGGCGACGCCGGCATCAGCTACACCGAGTTCAGCTACCAGTTGCTCCAGGCGTACGACTTCCTGCACCTCCGCCAGACCTTCGCCTGCGAACTCCAGATCGGCGGCTCCGACCAGTGGGGCAACCTCACCGCCGGCACCGATCTCATCCGTAAAAAACTCGGCAGCGACACCACGGCCTTCGGCTGGACCTTCCCGCTCATCACCAAGAGCGACGGCACCAAATTCGGCAAAACCGCCGGCGGCGCCGTCTGGCTCGATGCCACCCGCACCAGCCCGTACAAACTCTACCAGTTCTTCGTGAACACCGAAGACGCCAAGGTCGGCGAATACCTCCGCAAGTTCACATTCCTCAGCCGCGAAGAAGTCGAGCCACTCGAAGCCGCCCACGCCGTCAATCCCGGCGCACGCGAAGCCCATAAAGCCCTCGCCCGCGAAGTCACCAAACTAGTCCACGGCCAAGCCGCGCTCGATGCCGCGCTCAAAGCCAGCGAGATCCTCTTCGGCGCCGAGATCGGCGACACCAGCGAAGAAACCTTCAACGACGTGGTCGGCGAAATCCCCACGAAGTCCGTCGAACGCGCCAAACTCGAAGCCCCCGGCACCGCGCTCACCGAGCTCCTCGTCCACAGCGGACTCGCCCCCTCAAAAGGCCAGGCCCGCAAAGACATCGAGGGCGGCGGCATCTACGTGAACAACGTGAAGTCCCCCGACATCGCCCGCGCGATCACGTCGGCCGACCTCCTCTTCGGCAAACACCTCCTCCTCCGCAAAGGCAAACGCAGCTACGCCGTCCTCACCGTCGCGTAAGCCTCGCCATTCCGTTGTAGGCGGGGTGCCCCCACCCCGCTAACGCCCATCCCGCTCTCAACCGCGCGCCCCTCCGCCTACGCAGCGATCAGCGCCATCACGCCCGCCACCACCATCGCGAGCGCCCCGGCCACCGGCAGCCACCGTGCCCGGTAACTGACTACAAGCGTCACGACAAAACCCGCCGCTCCCAGCGCCAGCAGCCAAAGCACCACGCCCACGCCCCACCCGTGCCCGCGCAGCGCCGCCGCAAGCGTCAGCGCCACACCGAGCCAGCCAGCGCCTTTCCACACCGCACGCGGCACATTCGCCAGCCGTCCGCCCGCCAGCGCCGCGCGCCCATGCGTTCCCATCCCGAGCGCCAGCCACGCCATCGCCGCAAACGCCGCACACACCACCACCACATCCGCGCTCATACCGCCTCCTCCGCCGGCCGCGATTTCCTCTCACGCGCCGCATCTGCCTTCCGTTCACCGTCACGCCCGCGCCCCGCTCCGATCCTCGACACCTTCCACGCCACCACCGCCAGCATCGCGCCCGTCGCCAGCACCGTGACGTGAAACCCCAGATACGCCGCATTTCCATCCGCCCACGCCCGCGCTAAAAACGGCCCCGTCACCGCATCGACCACCGGCAGCGCCGTGAACAACACCGCCCCCGCCCACAACTGCTCGCGCCACGCCGCCAGCACCGGCCGCACCACCGCATGCGCCAGCATCGCCGCCCACGTATAGAGAAACGCTTTCACCTCCCAATCGCCGCGCGCATCCATCCCGACCGGCAGCAACCGGTTCGCCCAAAAGATCGCGCCCATCGCCACAAACAATCCCGCGATCCCCGCGATATTCAGCCGCTCGACAAGCCCATGCCCAAAGCTGAAGCGCCCCGCCTTCGCATACTTCGCGCGCCGCTTGATCGTCCACATCACGAGCCCCGTCGCCACCAGCGCGCTCCCGAAAAGCCCCATGAGAAAAAACGTCCACCGCATCGCCGGCCCTGCGAACCGCGCCATGTGCAACCCGTACAACGTCCCATGCACCTCCGTCGCCACGCCGCCCATCTTCTTCTCCTCGGGTAACAACTCGCCCGTCGCTCCGTTGAACCGCAGCTGCTCGCGCTGCGTGATCGAAACGCTCCCCGCCTCCGCGCGCGTGAACGTCACGACCATCTTCTCCGTCCCGCGCTCCGTCACATCCATGCGCTTCACCGTCGGATGCTCCCGCCCCCAACGCCGCGCGACTTCCTCCAGCATCGGCCCCACCGGCGCAGGAGAAACCCACGGCTTCTTCTCCACACCGCCCGCCTTTTTCTCCGCGCCACTCTGCCCGCCCCGCTCGCGCACCGCGCCCGCCGCCCTCGCCTGCGCATCCGTCAAGACCTCGCGCCCCCACGGCATATACATCGCCATGAAGATCACCAACGCCGAGTAGCTGATCATAAAATAAAACGGCAGCGCCAGCACCGCCGTCACGTTATGAAAATCCAGAAACGACCGCAGCGACGTCCGCCCCGGCCGGAACGTGAAGAACTCTTTGAAGAACTGCCGGTGCGTGATCACCCCGCTGATCAACGCGACAAACATAAACATCGCCGCCACTCCCGCCAGGTAGCGCCCCCACGGATGCGGCAGCTGCAGCTGGAAATGAAACCGATAGAAAAACTCCGCGCCCCGGCTCTCACGCGCCGTCACCACCTCGCCCGTCACCGGATCGAACGTCGCGCTCCCCGAGCGTTTCCCGCCCGTGCCCGGCTGCCAGAACGCCGTCGTCGCCGTCGCCCGATCATCCGGCAGCCCGACAAACCACCGCGTCGATTCCGGCGCGCGCTCCTCCAGACTCTTCCACGCCACCGCCGCCGCATCCACCGGCGAGTCTCCACGTCTCAACTCCGGCTGCATCCACTGCGTGATCTCCGCCTTGAAATACGTCGCCGTCCCCGTGACGAAAATCGCGAACAGCACCCACCCCAGCAGCAACCCCGTCCACGTGTGCAGCCAGGTCATCGACAGTCGAAACGTGTTCTTCACGACGCCGCTCCTCCACTCTTCAAAAACCACACCGCCGCCGCGATCACCGCGCTGGGAATCGCCACACCCGCCCACGCCCGCCAAGCCGTGCGCGCCGCAAACACCCACACCACCGCGCCCGCCCACACGAGAAACGCAGGCATCGTCGCCAGCAGGATCACGTCTTCGCGCGGCCCGCTATTTTTCAACGCCAGCGCGAGCGCCACGTTCACACCCGCCGCCAGCGCATAGCCGCCCAAAACGGCGGCCAGCGCCCGCGACGCGATCGCCCATCGCGATGTTTTCACGCCGCCACTCGTCGCTCTCGTCGTCCTGATCGTCATCGTCCGTGCGTGCTGCCGCTCAATAACTCCACCGCAGTGTCGCCGTCACATTCCGCGGCTCGCCGTAGTTCGGATAATCCAGCGTCGCCCAGTACTGATAATCCGTCGCGTTGCGCACGCTCAGCGTCGCCGTGAGATGATCGGTGAACCGGTAGTTCGCGAAGACATTGATCAAAGCAAACGACGCCTGCTCCGCCGTCGTCGTTCCCAGCAGCGGATGATTGATCCCGTACCCCGTCGCCTTGCCCTGCCAGTTCGCACCCGCGCCGACCGACAGCTTTTTCCACGCGCCCGGCAGTCGGTAGTTCGTGGAAAACTGTATCAGATGCTCGGGCACGTTCGCATACGTGAGATCGAGCGGATGACGGCGCGTGTTCACGTTCGTGTAGCCCAGATTCGCCGTCCACTCCGGCAGGATGTAGCCCGACATCTCGAACTCCACGCCGCTGCTCTTCGTCCCATCCACGCCGATGTACGCGTCCGCCGTGCCATCCGGAATTTTCAACGTCCCGTCGCGCACCGCATAGTTGTCCTGCTTCGTCTCGAACACGCCGAACGACACCTGGAACCGCTTCGCGAAAAACTCCGCCTTGAGTCCGCCTTCCACGTTCGATCCCAGCACCGGCTTCAACAAATCTCCGTTGCGGTCCTTGTTACTCTGCGGCCGAAACACATCCGTGTAGCTCGCATAGGCCGACCACACCGCGTTGATGTCGTACACCACGCCGAGGTACGGCGTGACTTCATCGTTCACCTCATACGCCCCAGTCGCGCTCCGCGCTCCGCTCGGCGCATAGACATCCGTCCGTGTTTCCCACGAACTGAGCCGCGCGCCCACGATCACCGATAACGGATCCATCACTCGATAACGCAGCGACGCATAAAACCCGCTCTGATCGGTCGTCGCCACCTGCTTGCCGCCAGTCTTAAGCACCGTCGGCATCGGCGCGTTGCCGTCGTACGTGCGGTAGTCGGGAATCACGTACTGCCAGAGATAAGTGCCGCCCGTGATCGAATAAAAACTCGGCGACTCCGCCTCCAGATTGTTCATGTTCCAGCCGAGCACCACGTCGTGCTGCCGGCCAAACAGCTCCACCTTGCCCGTCGCGTACACGTCGAGATTGTCGCGTACATCCTCGGTCTCGCCGAGCCCCGCCAGCAGCCGCAGCCCGCCGCCCGTCGTCGGATTGGGAAACTGCCCCGCCCCCGAAGCCGTCGCGTAAACGCGCAGACTGAACACATAACCTTCCGTCCGGTTGTACGCCGCGCGGAGATTCCAGTTCTCACCCAGCTTCTGATCGAGCGTCACGAACGCCGTCTCCGACGTCCGGTCCCACTGCGTCCAGTTCGTGGAGAAATTCGTCCCCACCGGCAGATTCAGCTCCGAGCCGTCCGACGCGAACCGCGGCAGCGTTCCCCACATCGGCGCCGTCGGATCGTTGTCCTGATACTGATAACCCGCACCCAGCGTCGTCGTCGCCGTCACGTCGCCCTCGACCGACGCCATCCACGCGAGCTTCTTCTCCGCATAACGGTCGCGAAAACTCTCCGCATCCTGCGCCGCCACGACGAAACGGCTGCGAAACTTACCGTCCTGCGACAGCGGCACATTCACGTCCGTCTCCGCCCGATAAAAATCCCACGAGCCCACCGTCGCGCGCGCCGACGCCGCAAACGCTTTCCCCGCCCGCTTGCGCACGAGATTGATCGTCGCCGACGGGATGCCCGCGCCGCTCGTCAGCCCGTTCGCGCCGCGAATCACATCGATGCGCTCGTACAACGCCGTGTCGTACTCCTGATTCGTCGAGCCGCTATACGTCGGAATCCCGTCCACCTGAAAATCCGTGATCTGGAATCCGCGCGCGAAGTAGAGCGGCCGCTGCGTGTCGTAGAACGACACATGCACGCCCGTCACATTCTTGAGCACGTCGTTCACGTTGAAGAGCGACTCCTCGTCCATCCGCAACCGCCCGATCGTGCTGATCGACTGCGGCGTCTCACGGATCGTGAGAGCGAGGCGCGTCGAAGCGACCATCGGCGCGCTCCCGACCTGCGAATCGCTCACCTCGAGTTTTTCGAGCGCGATCACCTCTCCCTCAGAGCTGGCCGCCGGAGCGTTCGGCCCCTTCGGAGTTTCTTGCGTGAGCGCCGAAACGGCGCTGAGCGCAACCAGCACAGAGCCCGCGACAACACGCGCAGGCCGGGAGAACTTTCCAAACGATGTCTTCATGGGAAAGGCGAAGTATCCCAATTCGCCGCCCAAAAATTCCACCTGCCCCCGGCCAATAGCCGCCTGCTGACGGCCAAAAAAAAACGCCGGCGATAAAGCTGGCGTCACGAATCACAAAAACGGCGCAGCTCGCTCAGCTCTTCACATCGAACGTCAGCGTGAATACATGCCGCACGCCTTCGTACGCGCGCCCATCGAGCTCGCCCGCCTTCTTCTCCAGATGCCCGACCTCGATCACCGCCTGCCCCGGCCACGGCGTCTCGATCGTAACCTTGCCCGCCGCATCCGTTTTCCAGGTACGGCTCCAACCCGACGACGTGAACAGCACCACATCCGCATCCGCGAGAGGCGCACCGTGCAGCAGCAACGTGAAGCGGTTGCTGTCCGCCGCGACCGGCACCAGCTCCAGCTCGAACTTCCCCGCCGTCTCCGTGCGCCCCAGCTTCGCCTGATAAAACGAAACGCTCTTCGCCTTCTCGCCGAAGTACGTGTTCGTCAGCCGCACATCGCCCGCCACACCGCCCGCCGCGATGTTGATCCGGTCATTCGCCCGAGTCACCGCGAGCTCCTTGCCGTCCGCCGCGAACGCCTTCGGCTTCGCGATGAGTTTTAGATAACCCTCCTCCGTCTCGCGCACATTCGCCGCCCACTCGCCAAAGTACGCCGCCGTCCCACCCGACGCGTCGCGCTCGATCCAGACAAAATGCGCCCGCAGCGGCAACGAGGCCGCGACCAAGAGGAGAAATGTAACGAAATAATTTTTCATAGGGACGCCCATCATCCCACGCCTCGCCCGCCCGCTTCCACCTGCCCCCGGCCAATTCTCACCTGCGCGCGGCCAGCTGAAATTCCTTCGGATTCATCCCGAACTGACGCCGGAACGCGGAGGCAAAATTACTCGGGTTGCTGTACCCGACCATCGTCGCCGCCTCGATCACCGTCGCCTCGCCCGACTGCAACAACTCCCGCGCGCTCTCCATGCGCAACCTGCGCAGATGCTCGAAAACCGTCGTCCCGAAAACCTGCCGGAATCCCCGCTTCAGCGTCGTCTCGCTCAGCCCCGCCTCGCACGCCAGCGCCTCCAGCAACGGCGTCTCCTCGATCCTCCGCTCCAACGCCGCCGCCGCCGCCCGCACCCGCGTCTCCGTCTCAGACATCAACGCCGTCGGCCTCGCCTCTCCCGCCGTGATGAACTCCACCAGCAGATCGTGACAGCGCGCCGCCAACACCAGCATCCGGCACGCCCCCGCCAGCGGACACCGCCGCACCGACTCCATCGCCATCCGCGCCGCCGCCGTCAGCGCCCTCTCCCGCCCCATCTCCAAAACGACCTCGCGAAAAATCTCCCGCCGCACGTCGCCGCTCAGTTCCACGATCAGATGAAACGCCACCGCCCTCGCCGCGTCGCGCACCCGCCCCAGCTCTTCACGCCGCAACGCCACCATCCACCCCATCGCGCCCGCCGGATTTCCCGCGCACGCCGCCGCCCCGCTCGCACGCGCCTCCTTCAACGCGAAAAAAAAACACACCGTCTCGTCCTCACCCGGCCCACCGCCCTCCACGTCTTCCCCACACAACCCGTCTTCACTCCAGCGCACCGTCATCCCCGGCCGCAAAACCTGCATCCCCGCCCCGCGATCCACCGCGCACACCGGCAGTGCAACCGCCTGTGTCCGCGAGGCGCGCTCATCGGCGAATGAAAGCAGTGTCATGACGATAACGCCCCGAAGTCTCCGGCCACGCTCAGTGCAACGAGAGCACAAACGCCGCCAGCAACGCCAGCGACAGCGCCAGGCAAAGCGTGAAACGCAGCGAATAAGCGACGTCGGCTCTCATGATCCGTTCCTCAGCGCGTCAGGCTCGCCGCTTCCTTTAACACATCGCCCACCAGCGGAAACACCCGGTTCTCCCACTCCGCGTACGTGTCGTCGAAATCCAGATCCGCCTCGATCCGCTCGTGCAACCGCTGCGCCCCGAGCGACACCAGCCGCTCGTCCAGCTTCCGCGCAAACGCGTTGAAATCGGAATAGTCTTTGTCGCCGAGCCCAAGGATCGCAAAGCGCAACGCAGGCAGCGCGGGCGCGGAATCTTTCTCCAGATCATAGTGGAAATCGCACGCATCCGCCGGCGGCTCGCCGTCGCCCCACGTCGAAACGATGAAGAGCGCGAGCGTCTCCGCACCGAGATCCGCCGGCTTCACCTCCGACAGATTGATGAGCCGCGCGCTCCACCCTTCGTTGAGGGCGCGTTCATGCGCGCGACGCGCAAGCGTCTCGGCGTTGCCGGTCATGGTGGCGTAGTAGATGGCGAGTGAGTTTTGCATGATGAAAAAAAATGCTCGGACCGAAAAATTCACGCCGTCTTCCGCCTCCGTGAAACCCGCGGCGGCGCAGGCGCGAAGGTATTTTCGCCGCGCACCAGCACGCTCACCCGCGCGCTCGGGCAGAAACACGCCAGCCGGCACGCCAGGCACCACACGCGATGCTGCGCCTCCGCCAGTTCGACCGGCAGATGCAGCGTGAGCGACGGCTCCACGCAGTCCGCACCGATCGCGAGGGTCCGCGCGATCAGCGCCTGCCCCACATCACGCGCGCACACCGCCGCGATCTCCGCCAGCGCCGCCGCCTGCGACGAACGCGGCGCATGGATCTCGCAGATGATCGGCAGCGATTCGACCCGCGCACTCATGCCCGCCCCCCGCCCTGAAAATCAATCCCCCGGATCACGAAAACCACACCGTCTTCCAGCCGCGATTGGCCCCCCACGCCAACTCCGAATCCTTCAACAAATCCCCAGTTGCTCCCCGCCTCGACCCACACAACTGGCGGCCATGATTCATTAAGATCGAGTCTCATTTTCACATCTAGTGAGACACGGCCTTAATGATCCGCCGTCAAGTCAGATTATGAGAACCGATCTCAAATTCACATTAAGCCTCTAAGGAAGAATGTGTTAATCGACGTGATTGCTAAGTCCAAAACCCGCCTAGGCCAGACACGCCTCCAGCGCCGCCGTGATTTTACCTTCCTCCAACCCTGTCCCAATAAACACCAACTCCTGCCGCCGGTCCCCCTGCGGCTCCGCCCAGACCGCCTGAATCGCCTCCGGCCGCTCGTCCATCCGCACCTTCCCGCTCCCGACCAGCGCCGCCCACCAATAATTCAGATAATCCATCCGCGCCACGCCCCCCGCGACCGACAAAAACCCCATCTCATCCGGCCGCTCTCGCGTCCAAAAAAAGCCCTTCGCACGCAACAACCCCTCCGCCTCATTTACCAAAAACGCCCGCAACTTCTCCTCCACGAAAGGCCGCCGCGCCTGATAGATCACCGTCCGAATCCCAAACTTCCGCTCATGCTCCGGCACCGCATTCGTCGTGGCCGCCTTGCGCGCATTGATCACCACGCCCGCCACTCCTGCCGCGCCGCCCGCCGGAGCAAGCCGGTTGAGCGTCCTTAGCCACGTCGCGGCCTTCAGCGTTTCCTGCGCATCGAAACGCCGCCGCCCCAGCAAAAACCCCTCATCCACCCGCCCCTGCTCCGCCCGCACGATCTCCGCGCGCTCATTCAATCCCCGCAAAACCCCCTCCAGCTCCGCCAGTTCCGTCTCCGGGGCCAGATCGCATTTATTGAGCACCAGCACGTCCGCGCACTCCGCCTGCTCCAGCATCAACTCAAACACCGGCCGCGTCCCGCCGGGCGCGGGAAACTCCCGGTGCCCACGTTCCTGATACGCACGCCACTCCCGCAAAAAATGCGCCGCGTCGATCACGCTCACCAGCGCCGACAGCCGCGCGAAATCCGACAGACTCCGCCCAAACGGATTCTTCTGCGTGAACAACGCCGCCACGCCCCTCGGCTCCGCCACGCCCGTCGTCTCCACCAGGATATGCTCGTAGTCCCCCGTCGCCGCCAGCTCCGCCAGCGCCTCGCCGAGTTCATCGCGACTCGAACAGCACACGCACCCATTACCCAGATCGATGATCTTCCGCCCCTCACTTCCCGCTCCGTCGCCGCCTTCGCTCCCCCGCACCAGCGACACGTCGATGTTCAGCGACGCCACATCATTCACCACCACCGCCCACTTTCGCCCCGCCGCCTGCGTCAGCAGATGCGTGAGCAACGTCGTCTTCCCCGCCCCGAGGAAGCCGCAAAAAACCGTCACCGGCGGGCGCGCGATTGAACAAGTATCCGACATCGCCCCACTCAACTCCTCTTCGCAGGCGTGGCGAGCGTCTGCATCACCATCATCTTAGTCACCGCCACGCGCGGCCGCGTAAACCGCCAGCTCCGCGTCTCGCCCTCCGCCGCGAACACCGCGACCACCGTCTCCACCAGCGGACACCCCGCATCCACGCACGCGATTTCACTCACCGTCACCACATCGTCCTCGCCCAGCCGCAACACCTCACGCGTCCACCGCTTGATCGCCTCCGCATATGACGGATCGATCACAGCCGCAATCGCCGCGCCTTCGCCACCCGACTCATTCGCAGGAATAAACCGATGCGTCACGGCCTCATCCCTCCGCCCGTCTTCCTTTGCGCCTTCGCGTCTTTGCGTGAGCCATTCCACCCACCGCCTCCGCACGCCCCGATCGACATATTCCCAAAGCGCATGCCCACAGTCGCGCGTCTCAATGCCCGTGATCGTCCGATCCCTTGGGAAAATTAAACTTCACGTCGGTGAACTTCGCTCCCCGGATCTCGATCCCCGGGACAACCACCTCGAACTGCTCCGCCGTCTTCACCCACTCCGCCTGCGCGACGAATTGCGATGTGCTCCCCACCGTCTCCCCCGTCGCCGCATTCGCTGTCGCCATCATCGTCAGCGGCTGCGCCACACCCTTTACCGTAGCGACGAGAGCGATCACCGGCATCGGCACGCGCACGAAATTCTCCGCGTGCCCATCCAGCAGATACACAGTCAGCGTGCCCGCCCCCGCATCGCGCACCAGCTCCAGGTTATATTGATGATCCCCAAGCTCCACCAAGGTCCCGCCATGCGGGGCCGTGTGATGATGATGCGCGTGCGAATGCCCATCGCCACCCGACTTCTTTGAACAGCCCGCGCCCGCCACCAACGCCACCGCTGCTCCGATCACCAACACCAATACTTTGATTTTTTTCGTCATGGGATAAAGGGATGCCGCACCGCGCGGCGTTTCACAAAGCGCCAACCCTACTAAAACCGTCAAGCCCCCAACCGCGTGGGCAAAGCTCCACACGCGGCCGCCCTCCATTTCTCCCAATCCTGCTAATCTTCTCAATCCTGTCCAAAACTCAGCCCTCAGCCGTTCAGCATTTTTGCGATATTTCCGAATCCATGCCCATCCGTGCAATCCGTGGTTAGAAAAAATCCCGCCGCCCTTCTTGCCCCCCCGCCAAAACCCCTTTGCTTCCGGCACACTCCTCCGCAACAACACCGCCCGCGCATGGCCCCTCCCTTTGCGTCCCCGACGCCCGCGTCCTCACCTTCCTCCGAATCGCCCCCGCCCGGCAGCATCGCCGCTTGGCGCATCTTCCTTCGCTTTATCGGCGCACTCCTCGCCGTGGTGATCTTCACCTACTGGGCCGCCGCCGGCGCCAACACCGGCTTCACCAAAGACAAGATCGCCCTCAAGAAAACCGACGAAGTCACCGGCATCGAATTCGTCGAGTATCAGGACCACTTCCTCCCCGGCATTGAGTTTCTCGCCGCCGGCACCGGCCTGGGCCTGGCCCTCATCGCCATCACTTTCTTCCGCAAGAAAACCAAACACACATCATGAAAAAAATCCTGTCCACCGGCCTCATGGCCCTCGGTCTCTCCAGCGCGCTTCTCGCCGCTCCCATCTCCTTCGATTTCAAAGATCCCAAGGGCGTCAACGCCGCCTCCTTCCACCTCGACGCCCTCCTCGAGCCCATCTCCGGCTCCGCCAACGGCGTTACCGGCACCGTCTCCTTCGATCCCTCCGCCCCCGGCTCCACGACCGGCAAGATAGTCGTCGCCGCCAATACGCTCACCGTCACCAACTCCACGATGACCGAGCATCTCCGTGGCGGTCAGTGGCTCGATGTCGCCGCCAACCCCGAGATCAGCTTCGAACTCGCCTCGCTCGCCAATGTGAAGACCAGCGGCAACACCACCACCGCCGACGCCACCGGTAAGTTCACCCTCCACGGCGTCACCAAAGACATCACCGTCCCCGTGACCCTCACCTTCCTCCCCGACGCCCTCGAAAAGCGCACCAAGCCCGGCAACAAAGGCGACATCCTCGTCGTCCGCACCAAGTTCACCATCAAACGCGCCGACTACGGCATCAAGCCCGGCCAGATGGAAGACAAAGTCTCGCCCGAGATCGAAATCTCCCTCGCCATCGCCGGCAGCGCCCCGAAAGCCTGACGCACTCGCGCCCCTCGGCGCCTTTCACTCCTCCCCCTTCACCATTCACTCTTCTCAGGACGGCCCCAAAAAGGCCGTCCTTTTTCATGCCCGCACACGACGGCCATATCCGCCCAATCCCGTTAATCCTCTTAATCCTGTCCAAAAACTCCGCCCCACTCCACCCGCGCTCGGCCCCGTTCCTTCAACATTCAAACTTTCACCCTTCACCCTTCTCCCCTCACTCTTCACAACACGACCCATGCCCGACGCCGACGACATCCAATCCCTCATCGAAGACGCCACCTTCGACTACACCATGGGCGACCACGACACCGCCCTCGCCAAACTCGCCCGCGCCACCGAGCAATCCCCCGCCTCCTTCGAAGCCTGGCACGCCCTCGCCGAAATCAATTTCAGCCTCCGCCGCTTCGACAACGCCCTCCACGCCGCCGAACAAGGCCTGGCCCTCCGCCCCGACGACCTCTTCATCAACACCACCCTCTCCCGCATCTGGATGGAAAAAGGCGACAAAACCACCGCCGAAAAATACGGCGCCCAGGCCAAAATGCTCAGCTGGAAAGACCAGCTGAAAAACCCCGCCAATTACACCGGCGGCCTGTAAGAAGTCCCGGCAACAGTCGTATTACCACTGATGCTCCCCGGCAAATTCGCACGCATCCGGCTCCTCACCTACCTCGTTCTTACAGCCCTGATCGCCTGGCACTTTTACGGGAGAAAGCGCGTCATCGAGACCAGTCTCTCCGCACTGCCTTTCCCAGAAATAGTCGCGACCGATCTCCGCAAGCCCGACATCCCCCGCCTTGATCGTCCGCAGGATTTCCCCGCGCTCTACCGCGACCCCGTAGTCACCGTCAGCAAAGCCATCGAAGAAACCGGACTACGCCCCTCCGAGTACTGGGTCGAGCTCCGCTTGGAAGACTCCGGCCGCCGGTTGGATTTCTCGCTCTGGCATGAAAGCATCGTCGGCGAAAACTATAGCAACGAATTCAAAGGCGACATCAGCGGAAAGAGCCGGACCGTCGAGTACGACGCCTTGTCCGGAAAAGTGGTGAAAATTTCCAGCTGGCGATAATCACTCCACCCCGCTCGACCGCATCGCCCGCACGCTCACCCACACGCTCGATCCTACCATCAGCAACGCCGCCGCCACAGGGTGCAACACCCCGCCCGCCGCCAGCCCCATGCCGATGATATTATAGACCGACGCGAACCACAGATTCCCGCGAATCCCTTTCCGCGTCGCCCGCGCCACGCGAATCGCGTGCGGCAAAAACCGCCAGTCCTCCCCCGCGAAAACCGCCATCGCCGACGCCCGCGCCAGCTCCGAACCGCCCCGCATCGCGACCGACACCTCCGCCGCGCTCATCGCCGACGCATCGTTCACCCCATCGCCAAAAAACGCCACGCACCGCCCCGCGCGCACGAGCTCCTCCACCCGTGTCTGCTTCGCCTGCGGCGTCATCCCACCGCGCACCGTGACCTCCGCAAGCCCGCGCAACGCCCGCTCCGCCTCCGGATCGCCGCTTAACACCTCCGCCTCCACCTCCAGCGCGCGCAATCCCGCCAGCGCCTCGCCCATCCCTTCGCGCCACCGCTCGCTCAACTCCACCCGCGCCGCGATCCGCCCATCGACAAACACCCACACGTTCTTCCCCAAAACGTCCGCACGTTTCCCATCCTCACCCGCACCCACTCCGACCTCGCGCCCCAGCAACGCCAGCTCTCCCACCGCCACCTCCATCATCGCCCCTTCCGTCTCGCTCACACGCGCCACCACACCCGCACCCGGCACAATCCGCCTCTCCACCACGCGCACCACCGCCTCGCCACTCGCACTTCCCTCCGCCCGCAACGCCGCCGCCACCGGATGCGCCAGCCCTTCCTCGACCGCCGCCACCGCCGCGCGCAACCACGCTTCCTTCGCAACAAACCCAGGCTCCACCCGCCACGCCTTTACCTCCCGCGCCTCCATCGACAACGTACCCGTTTTGTCGAGACACACGTGATCCACCCGGCCGAGCGCCTCCAGAAAATCCCCCGTCCGCGCGACGAGCCCCAGCTTCGCCAGCCGCGCCAGCCCGCCCCACACTGCCACCGGCGTCGCCAGTCCCATCGCGCACGGACACGCCACCAGCAACACCGCCATCGCGTTAAACAACGCCCGCTCCCACGGCGCATAAAACCACCACCCCGCAAACGTCCCCGCACTCACGCCCACCACCAGCGGCAAAAACCACGCCATCAACCTATCCGCCTGCGCCTGCAACCGCGACGGCGCCACCCGCGCCCGCTCCACCGCCGACAAAATCCCATCCAGCCTCCGTTCTCCCGCGTCCGCCCGGATCTCGAAACTCCCATCCACCGAAAACGTCCCCGCCAGCACCCGCTCGCCCGGCCCGCGCGACACCGGCTGCCACTCGCCCGTCATCGACGTTTCCTGCACATACCCGCGCCCGCTCACGATCTCCCCATCCACCGCGATCGCCGCCCCCGGCGCCACCCGCACGCTCTCCCCTCCCGTCAATTCCCTCACGCTCCTCTCCACAACCAAACCATCCGCCCCCACCACCGCACACACCTCAAACACTTCCCGCGTCCGATCCACCGCGCGCAACGCCGACACCCGGCTCCGCGCCCCGAGCATCTTCCCCGCCGTGTGGACCACGATCAGCACCGCCACCACTTCGTAGTAAACTGATCCCGCCTTCGTGAACGTCCCGATCAGCGATCCGCTCAACGCCCCCGCCAGCGTCACCAAAAACAACAAATCGATGCTGATCCTCCGCGCCCGCGCCGCCTCCCACGCCGACCGCACCAAGTCTCCGCCAAGAAAATACAGCGACCCCAGCGCCGCAAAAATTAAAATCCCATGCACCACGCCGTAAGCCCAAGCGTTGTCCACTTCCGATAAATTCACCGCCAGGCTGAACACCATCGCCTGCGCCGCCACCGCCAGCCCCGCCCCGATCTTCAGCCACCCGCGATCGAGCAGCCGCTGATCGGCCTGAAGCCCGGGCTCGACGTCGATGATTTCGGCAGCGTTGCTCATGAGATAAACGGAACCCGGGACCGTGCCCGCCGTCGCATTCACCGTCAACGCCCGCGCCTCATCACCGCCTCTCTCGACACACGCTCACCATGAAACTCCCTCGCCGCCTCCCCACCTTCCTCGCCGTCACCTTCTCCGCCCTCGCGCTCTCCGCGCACGCCGGCAGTACCGTCACCGGTGTCATCGTCGTCCCCTACGAGGGCCAGCGCTCCACTTCCATCGCCCTCGTGCAACCCGCCGACTACGTCTGCGCCACCGTCGCCATCTCCAGCCGCGAAAAAGACTCCGCCCGCCAGGCCGACGACGTCCGCAACACCGTCAACCTCCTCTCCGCCACCATCGCCAAAACTCCCCGCCTCCAGATCCACCAAGGCCCCCTCCGCTTCTTCTCCACCGGCGGCAGCGGAAAAATTTTCTCCAGCACCAGCTACGGCGGCTCCTCCCAACTCTCCACCAGCGTCCGCATCCTCTACAAACTCGACGACCCCGAGCACGACGCCTTCTCCGCCTCCGTCGCCGTCCGCAAACTCGTCGACGAACTCAAATCCCCCGCCCAGACCGACGTCCGCATCGTCTCCGTCACCCTCGCCGTCGACTCCCCCGAACGTCAGCGCGAGCGCCTCCTCTCCCTCATCCGCGACAGCGCCGACGCCATGAAAAAAACCTTCAACGCCTCCGAAGTCACCATCGGCGGCCTCGACGGTGCCGTCCTCGTCCGCCAGGTCGACGACGCCTCCGTCGAACTCTTCATCGACTACCAGCTCAGCGTCACCACCGGGAAATAAGCGCCTGCAAGTTCCCCGCTTTCTTCCCTGGAGGGACGACCTCCGTGCCGTCCATTCCGCCTCCGGCACCGCCTCTGCATCCGCGCTCACACCCGCCCGCGCCCTCCCGCCATCCGCCGTCTCATCACTTCGCCGGCTCCACGCCCTCCGAAGTCTGCACCACCCGCTTCATCGTGCCGTCCGGATTGTAGTAAAGATAGTCGATGCACACCGACCTCCGGAAACTCCCGCCCAGCGGCGTCCCTCCGTTGTGATAGATGAAGTAGTCGCGCCCTTTATACGTGATGATCGACTGGTGGATCGTGTTGCTGTTGCCCGCCAGCTCCGCGAGCAACCCGCGATACTCCCACGGCCCCGTGATGCTCTTGCTCGTCGCATACGCGATCTTCTCCGGGAACCCCGTCGCATACGTCAGGTAATAAATCTCCCCGCGCTTATGCACCCACGGCGCCTCCGTGAAATGCGGCACATCCACCTTCACGATCTCGCCCTCAAACTCCGTCATGTTCGCCTTCAACTTCACGTACCGGCACCGCTGATTCCCCCAAAATAGATACGCCTGCCCGTCATCGTCGATGAACGCCGCCGGATCGATATCGTCCCATTCGATCGGCACATCCGTCGTCATCTCATTCGTGATCATCGCCGACCCCCGCGCATCCTTGAACGGCCCCAGCGGATTATCCGCCACCGCCACCCCGATCGCGAAGCCCGCCTTCCCACCGCGCGACACCGGCGCGTACCAATAAAATTCTCCGCCCTTCTCCACCACATGCCCCGCCCAGGCGTTCTCCTTCGCCCACGGAAAATCCGCGAGCGACATCGGCGAGGGATGCGCCTTCCACGTCACCATGTCCGTCGAGGAAAACACCAGCCACTTCTTCATCACATACCCCTGATGCTTCTCCCCCGCCTCATCGTGCCCGGTGTACAAATACACCGTCCCGTTATGCACCAGCGCCGCCGGGTCCGCTGTCAGCGGATCGACAATAGCCGGATTCGCCGCCCGCCCGCACACTGTCAGCGCTGCCAGCAAACTCGATAAAGCCAAAGCACGCGCCCGCAGACGCGAAAAACAGGGGTAGGTTTTCATCGCCACCCACCACAACCTCCCCGCCCCATCCCGCCACCCCCACCTTACTGGCCCGTAACGCCCCACACACCGCCGCCTCCCAGCCCATTCATAGTCCTCCCATTACTGGTCACTGCGTGCGTCCGCTCGCGGACGCACGCATCGCCTCCATCAACGCCCGCGTTTCCTTCTCCGCGAAAAACGCCACCAACGCCTCCGCCTGCCGCGCACTCACCCCATTCACTCGCGCCAGCCGCTCCACACCCGCCGCCGCCAGTTCCTCCAACGTACCGAACTCCCTCCCCAACACCCGCGCCGTCGCCGCCCCCACCCCCGGCACACCCAACCCGCTGATCACCCGCCACAACTCCGCCCGTCTGCTCGCCTCCACCGCCGCAAAAAGTTTCCCCGCCGTCTTCTCGCCGACACCCGGCACCGCCCGCCACTCCTCGCGCGTCATCCGATAAAAATCCCCGAGGGTCCGCACGCACCCGCTGCGCACCGCCGCCGCGATCGTCTCCTCCCCGAGCCCGCGAATCGCCACACCTTGCGTGCCCGCGAAATGCTTCAACCGCGCGACCACCTGCGCCTCGCAATCCCGGTTCGGACAATACCGCATCGCCCCATCCTCCGTCCGCGTCACCACACCCGCCCCGCACACCGGACAATCCTCAGGAAACAAAAACGCCACCGCCACACGTCCGCCCACCCGTTCCGCCCCACGCCCCGCCTTATCCACGCCCACCACCGCCGGAATAATCTCCCCCGCCTTCTCCACAAAAACCATATCTCCCACCCGCACATCCATCCGCGCGATCTCCTCCGCATTGTGCAACGTCGCCCGCGCCACTCGCGCCCCTCCGAGCCGCACCGGCTCCAGCTCCGCCACCGGCGTCAGCACACCGCTTCGTCCTACTTGCACCGTGATCGCTTTCACCCAAGTGCAAGCCCGCTCCGTCGTGAACTTATACGCCACCGCCCACCGCGGCGCATGGCCCGTCGCCCCGATCCTCTCCTGCTGCGCAACCTCATCTAATTTGATCACCACCCCGTCCGTCGGAAACGCCAGCTCACTCCGCCTCCGCTCAAACGCCCTAACCGCCGCGCACACGTCATCCACCGTCTTCGCCCGCCTCACCTCCGCGATTCCCGGCAATCCCCACGCGCGCACCCTCGCATAAAAATCACCCTGCGTCACCGCCCGCGCGCTCACCGGCCTCACTTCCCCGAACCCATAAAACACCACGCTCAACCCCCGCCGCGCCGCCTCCGCCGCATCGTCCAACTTCAAACTCCCCGCCGCCAGCGCCCGCGGATTTGCAAACTCCGCCTCGCCCAACGCCGCCCGTTCCGCATTCACCCGGGCAAACTCCGCAAACGTCACCAACACTTCGCCACGCACCTCGATCCTATCCGGCCACTCCGCGCCCGCCAGCCGTTCCGCCAGCCCCGCGATTCCCCGCGCATTCGCCGTCACGTTATCGCCTTCGCTACCATCGCCGCGCGTCACCAACCGCACCAGCCGCCCGCGCTCGTACGTCGCGCTCACCGCCAGCCCGTCATACTTCGGCTCCACCACCCAGCCCACCTCGCCCGCTTTCGCCCCATCATTCATCGCCGTCCCTCCACGCGCCTCCGCCTCCACCCGCTTCAAAAACACCCGCAGCTCCGCCTCCGAGTAAACCTTCTCCAGACTCATCATCCGCTCTCCATGCCGCCACGTCGGAAACCGCCCGCTCCGATCATCGCCCACAGCCGCCGTTTTTATCGCACCGCCCGCCTCATCGCTTCCCGCCTTCACCCCCGCACGTCGCTCCAGTTCCACCAGCTCCCGCTTCAACCGGTCATAGGCCTCGTCGCTGATCTCCGGCGCCGCCTTCTTGAAATACAGCTCGTCGTGCCGCGCGATCTCCCCGCGCAACGCGTTCATACGCTCCACCGCGTTGTCCGCAACGCCCTCCACCGCTGCGCCACGCAACCACGCGATCAAAAACCACACCGCCAGAGACGCCACGCGCCCGGCCCGACTCCCGCCAAGGAATTTCGCCATGCCTCTCTGAATGAACGCTACGGCCGCTTCACGCAAAGATCTAAATCAACTCCCTCCTCGTGGATTGCCTCATGCCCTCCTTTCGTTTCTCAACCTCCATGCTTCGTTACTTCCCGGGCAGGAGCGGACGTTTCCCGTCAACATGGCTCGCCAGCCTCGCCGTCATCATCGCCTTCACCGGCCTTCCCCTCGCCGCCCAACCCATCTGGCTGCGGCTTCAATGCGCGGATTTCTCGATCTACACCGACGGCTCTCAACGCGACTTGGAAAGCGTCGCCGTGACCTACGCCGCCTTCCGCCAGCTCAGCCGCGACTTGCTCCTTCGCCCCGAGACCAAGGTGCCGCCCTCGACCATCATTTTATTCCGCCGCCTCGATTCCCTGAAAAAACACTCCGCGCCTATCCAAAATTCCGACCTCACCATCGCCGCGTTTTCCACCGAGGTCGACTCTCGCATCCTCACCGCACTCTGCGTCGCCGGCGATCGCAAAAATGCCCAGGCCACCCTCTTTGAATTCGAAACCATCTGGACCCTCGGCCGCTCCGGTTACCTGCTTCCGACCTGGATCGCGCAAGGAGCCGGTCAGGTCCTCTCATCACTGGAGATCGATAAATCCAACGCCATTCTCGGACGCGACTCGGGCCGCTTCGACCATCGCCTGTCCATTCCCTGGAAACGATTCCTCGAAATCAACGAAGCTTCCCCCGAGTACAAGGGCGACGACGACCCCGGCGCATTCCACGGACAAGCCTGGTCACTGATGCACTGGGTTCTGCTCAATCAGGACAACACTCAGGAGCGTTTCCAACGCGTATCCAAAGAACACAGTCTGCTTCAACACGGCAAAGAGGTCGCCTCCGTGCTCGATGTCCCGCTCGCGACCCTGAATCGCGAGGTCAACAAGCACTTCCGCGGCCGCCTGAAAACCCGCGCGTTCCCGTTCGATGAGAAAGCCCTGCGCGCCGGCTGGACCATTTCCCCCGCTCCTCTCGCTGAAGTGATGATCAATTGCGCCGACCTCCTCGCCTCCGCTCAAAAACCAGCCGAGGCCCGCGCCGAACTCGCTCAAGCCGTCGCCCTCGCGCCCGAAGAACCCGAAGTCCACGAAGCCATCGCCCGCCTCGCCCTCCGCGAAAACGATCAAGAAACGGCCATCGCCCACTATCGCCGCGCCATCGAGCTGGGCTCCAAGAACCCCATGTCACGCCTCCGCTCGGCGACCGCACGTCTCGACGAAAGCAGCACCAATGGCACCGACTTGCCGGGAAACGCGGGCAACAATGCCGCTGAAGCCATCGCCGAAATTCGCGAGGTGATCGCTCTTGAACCGCAAAACCTCCACGCCTACCGCCTCCTCGGCCGCGCGCTTTTTCTCGCCCCCAAGCTCGCCGAAAAGGACCTCGACGAACTCACACCCGGCCTCGTTCCCGGCGATGCCGGCTCCCATGTGCGCTACTACCGGGCCCTCCTGTACGCGCGCCTAAATATTTTCGACCGCGCGACCGACGATCTGAACACCATCGTAGCAGACCCCAGTGTATCCGCCAACGAACGTCGCGCAGCCAAATCGCTCCTGGCCCGTCTCCCTAAGCCGTCTGCCCAACGGTGACATCCGCCGCCAGCCCTCGCCTCACTTGATCCCCGTCTGCACCTGCGTCGCCACGATGTAGCGTTGCAGCCAGCGGAACATCAGCAGCACCGGCAGCGTCGCCATCACCGCGCACGCCAGGATGTCCCCCCACTGCACCGGCGGCTGCGTGAACAGATTCGCCAGGCCGATCTGCACCGTGCGTGTGCTCTCGCGCGTCCCGATCATCAGCGGCCACAAAAAATCGCCCCAGTGCGTCAGCACATCGAGCACCACCACCGTCGCCAGCGCCGGCTTCACCGACGGCAGCGCCACCCGCCAGAACTGCGTCCACACCCCCGCCCCATCCATCGCCGCCGCCTCCTCCAGTTGCACCGGCAGCGCCAGAAAATGCTGCCTTAGGAAATAGATGTTAAACGCCTTCGCCATAAACGGCAGCGTCAGCCCCGCCATCGCCGCGCCAAACTCCCCCGTCAGCCCCAGATCCCGCGCCGTGAAAAACATCGGCACCGCGATCACCTCCACCGGCAGGATGATCAACATCACCACCGCCGCGAACAAACCGTCCCGCCCGCGAAACGTCATCCGCGCAAACGCGTACGCCGCCAGCGCGTTCACGATCAACCCGCCGCCCACGATCAACGCCACCTGCGCGACCGACACCAGCAGCGCCGGCCCCAGCGCCGCCCGCCGCCACCCATCCGCATAGTTGCTCAACGTCCACGTATCCACGTCCCAGAGACTCGATGCATCCAGCCGGAAGATCGCCGCCTCCTCCCGAAACGATCCCGCCACCGCCCACAACAGCGGCGCGAGGAACACCACCGCCACCGCGACGCTCCCCACCCACATCGCCGCCACACGCCAGGTCAGTCCGCGCTTCATGATTTTTCCTCCCCGAAAAACATCCGCTGCATCCACGTCAGCAATCCCACCCACGTCAGAAACAACACCGCCGCCGCGCACGCCCTTCCCAGCTCCAGATTCAAAAACGTCGCCTCATAAATGTACTGCACCAGCGACAACGTCCGGTCCTCCGGTCCGCCGCGCGTCATCAAATACGGCTGCACAAACAACCGGAACGCCAGGATCGTCGTCACCGTCACCACAAACACCAGGGTGTTCCGCAGCGACGGCAGCACCACATGCACCAGCCGCCGCCACGCCCCCGCCCCGTCGATCTGCGCCGCCTCCAGCTGCTCGCGCGGCACACCCTGCAAGCCCGCCAGAAACACCATCATCTGCAACCCCACACCCTGCCAGATCGACATCGCCGCCAGCGCCGGCAACGCCAGTTGCGGATCGCGCAGCCACGCCTGCCCCTCGATTCCGAAAATCCCCAGCGCCGCATTCACCAGCCCCGTCTCCCCCGCCTGCTCCGGCTGGTACAACAGCGACCACACCACCGCCAGCACCGGCAGCGACACCACCACCGGCAGAAAAAAAACCACCCGCAGCCACCGCCACGCCCGCTCCGGCCGGTTCACCCACAACGCCAGCCCCAGCGCCGCCGCCGTCTGCAATGGCACGATCAACACCGCGAACAACGCCGTATTGAAAAACGCCCGACGAAACCGCGGATCTGTCAGCAGATCAGAATAATTCCCCAACCCCATCCAACGCGCCCGCTCCGGCGCCAGCAGATCCGCATCGCTCACGCTCCACCACAGCGCCCGCCCCAGCGGCCAGATCACAAAAACCGCCAGCAACCCTAGCGCCGGCAGCAAAAACCACGGCGCCCGCTTCGCGAAATCTCTCTGCCACGCCGTCATCGCGCCACCTCCGCCACTGACCGTGTCTTCCGATCGATCACGCGCTGCACCTCATCCTCCGCCTTGCGCAGCCGCGCTTCGACATCCGCCCCACGCGAAATGTCCCGTAGAGCCGCCGCGAACCGCTGCGTCAGCGTCGCATAAAACGCAGTGCGCGGCCTCGCCCGCGCCGACGTCTCCAGCTGCTCGCGAAAGATCCGATAAGGGATTTCCGAATACTCCGGGAAATGGGCAAACGCCGACCGCCTCGACGGCACCGCGCCATTCGCCCGCACCGTCGGCACCACGCCCGTCTTCACGCCCGTCACCCACCTCAGCCACGCCTCCGCGACCGCGCGCTTCTCCGTCCGCGCCGAAATCGCCCAACACCAGCTCCCGCACGGTGCCGACGGCTCCGCCAACATCGGCAGCGGCATCGCGCCCAGCCGTTCGCCTTTCGCCTTCAAATGCGACCGCGCCATCCAGTGCCCGCTCCAGTCCATCGCCGTCTTCCCCTGCCCAAACGGATCCGGCTCCACCGGATCGGTCGCCGCAAATCCCCGCGCAAATAATCCCTGCCACGCCCGCACGCTGCGCACGTTCTCCTCGCTCGCGAGCACGCCGCGCACCCGTCTCGCCTCCACGTCGATCAGCTCCCCGCCACCCGACCACACCACCGGCGAAAACGCATACGTGAACCACTCGTCCGCGCTCTCGTTCATGTGCAACCCCACCGGCTCCATCCCAGCCGCCTTCAGCTTCTCGCACGCGTCCACAAACTCCGCCCAGCTCCAGCCTTTCCCCTCCGCTGGAGCCGACACATCCGCCCGCGCCAGCATCTCGCGGTCATAGTACAACAACAGCGCCGAATCGAAACTCCCCAGCGCATACAGCCTCCCGCCGATCGTCCCCTGCTCGATGATCGTCGGCAAAAAATCCGCCAGCTCTTCGCGCGGATAAACCTCGCTCACATCCGCCAGCAATCCCGCCTCCACGAACCGCGCGACGAGCGGCCCATCCAGATCGAACGCATCCGGCAGATCCCCCGCCGCCGCCGCGACCGCCAGTTTCTCCGTGTACTGAAAATCCGGGAAAAACGTCAGCTCCACGCTCCATCCCCGCCCGCGATTCACCTCATTAAACACCGCCGCGATTTTCCGCAGCGCCCGGCTCTCCGCCTCCTGTCCTTGATGACTCCATACACGAATCGTCTCCGCCGCGCGCCCGTCCGAAACGACCACCCACCAACACGCCACCCAAAGCCACCGTCCGACAGCTCTCCATGCTCGGGCAAAAATTCCGGCTCGCATACACATACACCACCACGAGACCGCTCTCCGCGTCGAGGTTCCAAAACTTTTCCGCCCAGCCGCCCCATCGACCTGCCGCACCGTGCTCTCCCAACAAAAAAGCGGCGTCATGACGACGCCGCCCGTTAAAAACTCTACTCGCGTTCGCTTACTCGAGCATCCCGCTCACTAGCGCCGACGCTTCCTTGCCGTCCGCCATCAGCTTCCCGTCCGGCCCGTACACTTTGAAATACGGGATCGACTGCATCTTGTACTGCTGCGCCACCGGCGACTTCCAATCGATGCCTTTGTGCTCCGGCCGGTTGATGTCCACCTTCACCACCACCACGTCTTCACGCGCCGCATGCAGCGCATCCAGCTTCGGCGCGATCGCCCGGCACGGCGGACAATACTCGCTCGTGAAATCGAAAATCACCGTCTTACCCGCCACCAGATAATCCGTGATCGCCACCTCTGCACCGTGGGAAATTTTCTCCGGCTTATCCGGCTTGGTCCGCGCATCGGCGGCAGACGCAACCGACACGAAAGCGGAAGACAACAACAACGAGGCAACTAACGCGCGTACTGATTTCATAGAATAGATTAAGGGTTGGAATCGTTACCCCTCCCGTCTCGCCCCGAACCCTCCCCCTGTCAAACAGCCCGGCTTCCTATCGTCTCGCCGCCGTCGCCGCCCACACACCGCACAGTTGAAATCCCCGCGCCTCTGCCAAATCACTGTTCCCCGACATGCGCTTCGCCGCCGATCTCCACCTCCACTCCCGCTACGCCGGTGGCGTCTCTCCCGCGATGACCCTCGAAAACATCGCGCTCTGGGCCCAGCGTAAAGGCGTCGATCTACTCGCCACCGGCGACTGCCTGCAAGCTGACTGGCTCCACGAAATCGAAACCAAACTCACCCCCGCCGAGCCCGGCTTCTTCGCCCTCCGTCCCGACATCGAATCCGCGCTCCACGAAAAACTCCCCGCGCATCTCCATCGCCCACTCCGCTTCGTCCTCAGCACCGAGGTCAACTGCGCCCCGCCCGGCACGCGCTCTCTCGGCGGCATTCATCACCTCCTCTATTTTCCATCGCTCGAAACCATCCACACCTTCCGCGAAAAGCTCCTCCCCTTCGGCCATTTCCAGGAAGGCCGTCCCGATCTCGCACTCAACTCCCGCCAGCTCCTCGAACTCGTCCTCGCGCACGATCCCGCCTGCCACCTCGCCCCCGCTCATGTATTCAACCCGTGGTTCTCCGCCCTAGGAACCGTTGGCGGCGGCCGCACCCTCGACGCCGTCTTCGGCGATCTCACGCCACATCTGCTCGCCGCCGAAACCGGCCTCACCTCCACGCCCCCGATGTGCCGCCGCATCGTGAGCCTCGACCGCCTCGCGCTCTTCTCATGTTCCGACGCCCACTCCCTCGATAACATCGGCCGCGAGTTCACGCTCCTCGACATCGAGCCATCCTACAACGCCCTCTTCGCCGCCCTCCGCTCCGGCTCGCCGAAACACATCCTCGGCACCCGCAAATTCCCGCTCCACCGCACCCGCTACTTCCTTAACTGGTGCGGCCAGTGCCAGGATAACTTCGACGCCCGCACCTGCCCCAAATGCCGCCGCCCGCTCGTCGATGGCTCTCGCGACCGCCTCGAAAAAATCGCCGACCGCTCCTCACCCCTATTCCCCGCCTTCACCCCACCTTTCCAAGAGTTACTCCCGCTCGCCACGCTGATTGCCCATCTGAACCACCGAAAACCCGACAGCGACATCGTCACCACACTTTCGCGACAGCTCATCGACACCGTCGGCCACGAACGCTTCCTCCTCACTGAAGCCACTGCCGACGACATCAACCGCGCCGGCATCCCCCAGATCGCCACGGCCATTCTCGCCCAACGCGCCCAGCCCTCCACCTACTTCGCCCGTCCCACTCGCGAACCACCCGGGCCACCCACGCAACAATTCTCCCTCCCACTTTAGCCCCCGCTTCGCCAACCGCGTGGGCGAAGCCCTATACGCGGCGCGCTACCCACGCGATCGGCAGCCCCACCAAAAACAAGTGGGCTGCCAGCACCCACAGATCCACGGTCAACGGCCACGCCTTCGCATGATACGCCGAAAGCGGCATCACGACGCCGTTCATAAAAAAATAAACGCCCGCTCCCAAAATCATCCCACTCGCCCAAAAACAACGTCCTACCAGCACCGGCCACTTCCAGCTCGCCGCCCAAAAAACCGCCGCAGCTCCCGTCGCTATCAGGAAGTGCGACGCCACTCCCAGCGCTGCCATCCCGAGTCCGCCCGTCTTCATCGCCGCTTTCCCCAACCACCCCGCCGCGATCGATTTCAAAACACCCATCACCGTCGCGCCCTTCGCACCGTAATAGAAAATCGCGAACGCCAGATCGAGCACCCCCGCGATCACCCCGCCCCACAGGATCGCCTTCAACCCCGCGCTTTCCTTCCGTTGTTTAAGAAGGAAGGGCTCGATAGAACTCATGACCGTTGCGCAGTTAAGAACCAACAACCCCGCGAAGTCGCAAATCCCTTCATCGCCGCACGCATTTCACCACATAAAAAAACCGGTGTCTCACCCCAAAGGGTGGGACACCGGCCGTTGATAATTTTCTTTCTACTATCCGACGCGCCGCTCAGTCAGCGCGCGCCTTGTAATAGCTGGCCTGCAACTTGTCCCACGCCGCGATCGTGTTCTGCTTCGCGCTATCCCACGTCGCCGCTGTCGCGTCGCCCAGCGCAGAAACCTTGGCCTTATAATCCGCTTCATCGTTCTTGAGCTCCTCCATCGCCGCCTTGCGACTCGCGCTGGCCTGCGCGTCGGAATAATCCGCCTTCACCTTGCTGACCTTCGCCTCCATCTCGGCGGACATCGCCTTGGCGCTCGCGGTGAACTCATCGCGCTTCTCGAACGTCGCACCCTTCACGCTATCCCACGCATTGGACATCGCGTCCTTTGTGGCATGGTAGGCGTCCTTGCTCTTTTCGCCGACCGTGTGAGCGGCATCGGCCATCGTGGTTTTGGTTTCCTGACGCTCTTGCTTCGAGCAGCCAGTCAGACCGGCAACAGCCAGCACTGCGGCTGCCACGGAGGTGCGAACGATAAATGACCGGGAGGACAATTTGGTTTTCATAAGAGGATATCGAAGGGATTTTGAGGTGTGCGATGTGTGAAACGATCTGCGCCAGAGACCACCGTATGAGTGAGTGTGACCAAGCAACCGGCGCATTTCCGAAACCCTGCTGACTCGCGAATCCGCACACGGTTCAACGTGCCACTCGGTTATTAGTAGGACCGTGCCCCCAATCGGAGTCCTCACCGATACCCCGCCAGTCGAAACCCCTACAAGCCCACGTCGTCGGCCAAGCTCCTCCTTTCCCACTGTCCGCGCTCCATCCCACCTTGCCGCCCCACCACGTAAACGCATTCCTCCATTCATGTTTTCCCCTCCGACGCGCCTCACCCGCCGCTTCCACATTGTTAGCCTCGTCGCCTGCTCGCTCACGCTCTTCGCATCATCCGTGTTCGCCGCCACGTTCTACGTCGCCCCCAACGGAAACGACTCCGCCCCCGGCACCCTCGACGCTCCCTTCGCCACCATCCAACACGCGCAAACCGCGGTCTCTCCCGGCGACACCGTGCTCATCCGCGGCGGACTCTACAAAATGCCCGCCACGCAGATCGCCGCCACCCGAGGCATCTACGCCTGCGTCACCCTCCTCGACAAAAGCGGCCGCCCCGACGCCCCCATCCGCTACTGGGCCCACCCCGGCGAAACGCCCGTTTTCGATTTCTCCGACGTGAAGCCTCCCGGCCAGCGCGTCACCGCCTTCCGCGTCGACGGCGACTGGATACACCTCAAAGGTTTCGAAGTCACCGGCGTGCAGGTCACCATCACCACGCACACCCAGTCCATCTGCTTCGACAACCAAGGCAGCCACAACCTCTACGAACGCCTCAGCGCACACGACGGCATGGCCATCGGCTTCTGGATCGGTGCCGGCGCACACAACCTCGTCCTCAACTGCGACGCCTACCGCAACCACGACACCGTCTCCGGCAACAAACGCGGCGGCAACGTCGATGGCTTCGGCTACCACGGCAAAGCCGGCAGCGTGAACAACGTCTTCCGCGGCTGCCGCGCCTGGTTCAACAGCGACGACGGCTTCGACTTCATCAACTCCACCGAACCCACCGTCATCGAAAACTGCTGGGCCTTCTACAACGGCTACTCGCCCGACTTCACCCCGCTCGCCGACGGCAACGGCTTCAAAGCCGGCGGCCACGCCGGCACGGCTTACGACCAGCTCCCGAAACCCATCCCCCGCCACGCCGTCATCGGCAGCGTCGCCGTACGCAACAAATCTAGCGGCTTCGACGCCAATCACCACATCGCCGGCCTCGACTTCATCAACAACTCCGCGCTGCGAAACCGCTTCAACTACGACCTCCTGGGCCGCGATCCTGCCGACAACAAAACCCTCACCAACGGTCGCGGTCACCGCCTGAAAAACAACCTCGGCCTCGAAGCCCGCGAAGCCGAGATCGTCCGCTTCGACCCCGCCGCCTGCGACGCCACCCACAACACCTTCACGATTCCCCTCACCCTTACTGCCGAAGATTTCCTCAGCCTCGACGAATCCCTCCTCACCCAGCCCCGCCAGCCCAACGGAGATCTCCCCGACATCCCCTTCCTCCGCCTGAGCGCCACCAGCCGCGCGATCGACCGCGGCACCGACCTCGGCCGCCCCTTCACCGGCCAATCCCCCGACCTCGGCGCCTTCGAATCCCCCGTGCCCACCCCATAACTACAGTTCGCTTTCGGATGTAGGCGGGGTGCCCCCCGCATCCGCACCGCCACCAACCGCGTGGGCGAAGCCTATACACGGCGCGGCTCAGCACGGCGCCCTCTAAAAAAGCCTTTGAACCCTCGTCCCGCTCCGTCCTCATCGGCGGCATGTCTCTTTCTGTCATCGGCCAGCGCTGCATGAGCGAACGCGAACCCGAGCTCGGTCTCGGCGTCGTCTCCTCCGTAGATAAATCCGCGAAACGCATCGGCATCCAATTCCCCGCCACCGGCGAAAACCGCCTCTACGCCCTCGGCACCGCCGTCCTGAAACGCGTCCAGTTCCGCACCGGCGAAACCATCTCCACCCGCGATGGCCTCACTCTCGCCGTCGAATCCGTCGAAGACGATCCCAAGACCCCCGGCCTCCTCCTCTACGTCTGCGCCGGCAACAAACGCATCCGCGAAGACGCCATCTCCGACGTCACCAGCGTCGCCCTCCCCCAAGAACGCCTCCTCGCCGCCCAAGTCGACGAAGGCGAAGTCTTCGATCTCCGCTACCGCGCGCTCCAGGCCCAGGCCAAATTCCGCTCCTCCGATGTCCGCGGCTTCCTCGGCGGACGCCTCGAACTCATCCCGCACCAGTTCTACATCCTTCAAGAAGTCTCCTCGCGCCAGATCCCCCGCGTCCTTCTCGCCGACGAAGTCGGCCTCGGCAAAACCATCGAGGCCTGCCTCATCCTCCAGCGCCTCCTCGCCGTCGGCAAAGTGAAGCGCGCCCTCATCCTCGTCCCCGAGTCGCTCACGCACCAGTGGTTCGTCGAGCTCCTCCGCCGCTTCAATCTCTGGTTCACCATCTTCGACGAGGTCCGTCTCCGCGATGTGGAGACGAGCGATCCCGACAAAAATCCCTTCGACTCCTCCCAGCTCGCCCTCGCGAGCGTCACCTTCCTCGCCAACGTCGAGCAACGCCGCGCCCAGGCCATCGCCGCCGGCTGGGACCTCGTCATCGTCGACGAAGCCCACCACCTCCAGTGGACGCCCGACGCCGCCAGCGCCGAGTACACGCTCGTCGAAGAACTCGCCAAGCGTTCCCCCGGCCTCCTCCTCCTCACCGCCACGCCGACCCAGCTCGGTCTCGCCGGACACTTCGCCCGCCTTCGCCTCCTCGATCCCGCGCGTTACGACAATCTGGATACCTTCCTCGAAGAGTCCGAAAACTTCGGCCTCGTCGCCCAAGTCGCCGAAAAAATCATCGACCAAAAACCCCTCGCGCCGAAGGACCACGCCACGCTCAAGAAAATCTTCACCAAAGACCGCGCCCGCCTCGACGAACTCCTTGCCGCCCTCGCCGCCGCCAAACCCGGCGCTCGCGACGCCCTCATCAAGACGCTCCTCGATCAACACGGCACCGGCCGCGTCGTCTTCCGCAACACCCGCGCCGCCATGACCGGCTTCCCCAAGCGCCAGGCCTGCCCCGCGCCCATCGCGACCGACAACGTCACCCTCCTCCATCGCGCCGCCCGCGAACTCGAAGCCGAGGAAACCGGCCAGGACGCCGCCATCCGCTACTCCTTCAAAGACGATCCGCGCATCGAGTGGCTCGCCGCCTTCCTCCAAAAACACCGCCCCGCCAAAGTTCTCCTC
The DNA here is from genome assembly GCF_002310495.1 of Nibricoccus aquaticus. Taxonomy (GTDB): domain Bacteria; phylum Verrucomicrobiota; class Verrucomicrobiia; order Opitutales; family Opitutaceae; genus Nibricoccus; species Nibricoccus aquaticus. Next base: position 822,379 of record NZ_CP023344.1, read on the forward strand.
ATCTGCAAATCCCAGCGCAAAGTCGCCGCCATCGACGCCGCCCTGAAGGAAAAGCTGAACATCAACATCGGCCTCTTCCACGAGGGACTTCCCCTCGTCGCCCGCGACCGCCAGGCCGCCTGGTTCGCCGAACCCGAGGGCGCCCAACTCCTCATCGCTTCCGAGATCGGCAGCGAGGGCCGCAACTTCCAGTTCGCCCACCACCTCGTCCTCTTCGACCTCCCGCTTAACCCCGGCCTCATCGAACAACGCATCGGCCGCCTCGACCGCATCGGCCAGACCCAAACCATCCGCATCCACATTCCTTACCTTACCGGCAGCGCCGAAGAGACTGTCTTCAACTGGTACCACCGCGGCCTCGATTCCTTCGAGACGTCACTCCACGGCGGAAACGAATTCCGCGAAGCCTTCCGCGACCGCCTCCTCGCCCTCGCCCTTGGCAAACCCGACGAGCCCGCGCTCGACAGCCTCATCACCGAAACCGTCGCCTTCCGAAAAGAGCTCGCGCTCAAAATGAAAAAAGGCCGGGACCGCCTGCTCGAGCTCAACTCCTTCAACCGCGAAGACGCCAACCGCATCATCGACCGCGTCCGCGCCGCCGACTCCGATCCCGCGCTCAAAAAATTCCTTAGCGACCTCCTCGATCACTTCGGCGTCCGCATCAAAGAGCACGAGGAAGGCGACCTCTTCCTCGATCCGAGCCACGCCTACGTCGAAAGTTTCCCGTCCATCCCCAAGGACGGCATGTTGGCCACCTTCAAACGCGAACGCGCCATCGTCCGCGAAGACATCCGCTTCCTCTCCCCCGACCACGCGCTTGTCCAGGACGCCATCGATCTCCTCACCAACTCCAAGTCCGGCACTACCGCCTTCAGTCACCTGACTTCCGATACGCCCAACCTGCTTCTCGAAGCCATCTTCGTCCTCGAAACCATCGCCGACTCCCGCTGGCACGTGGACCAGTTCCTCGCTCCCACGCCCATCCGCGTCCTCGTCGACATCCGCGGCAACGACCTCACCGAACAACACCCCGCCGCCGCACTCGCGAGCGACGTCGAGGACGCCGACATCCACCGCTTCCTCGAACGCCCCGGCTTCAACGCCGCCATCCTCAAAGCCCTCCTCGAAGGCGCCACCGAGTTCGCCACCGAAAAAAGCCGCGGCCTGAAAACCGCCGCCGAGTCCCGCGCCACCACCGCCCTCAGCGCCGACCTCCAACGCCTCGTCGATCTGAGAAAACTCAACGACCACATCCGCCCCGAAGAAGTCGCCCTCGCCCAGGAGCAGCTCACCCGCACCCGCGAAGCCATCCAGACCGCCCGCCTCCGCCTCGATTCCCTCCGCCTCATCCTCGAAGGCCCCGGCGAAGACTAACCGTAGGGCTGGGCCTCTGGCCCGCGCTTACCTAGGCCTCCTCCTCTGAAATCCCTCTTCATCTGTGTCATCCGTGGTTAAAAATTCTCTTCCCCAAAATCCCATGAGCACCTCATTCCCAGTCCCTGATCACCAGAAAACCCGCGGCATCGTCTACTTCGCCCGCATGATCGACAAAATCCGCCTCCACGCCGCCGGCCAGCTCCCCGCCGACTTCATCGGCCACCTCGGTTTCGCGGACAACACCAGCCTCGACGCCCGCTTCTGCCGCTTCTGGTCGCTCGACTACGATCAGGTCAAAGCCCGCGCCCTCCACCCCGGCACCACCGACGAAGTCTTCGACGACCTCTTCGCCGGACGTCAGCCGCTGAATACCGAACACGTCTTCGCGTGGAACCTCTTCCTCCTCAAACGCGGCTGGCGCGACAGCGCCTCAGCCGGAGTCGCCGCCGGCAAAGCCGCCTCCGGTTTCGCAAACCGCGACGACATCCAAACCTGGGCCGACCTCCACGACGCCGAAGAAGGTCGCCCTCCACAGCCCACCTTCGACTGATTCCGCCGACTCCTTCAAATCCTGTTCATCCTGTAATCCTGTCCCAAACTCCGCGTCTCCGCGCTTCAGCGATCTCCCCCCCACCCCATGCGCATCGACGCCCATATCCACATCGTCGGCACAGGCACCGGCAACACCGGCTGCTGGTACCGCCCGCGCGGACTCACGAAACTCGGCGCGCCCTTCCTCGTTCGCTGCGTCGATCTCACCACCCGAGACCTCCACGGCCCCGACTTCGACCGCATCTACGTCGAAAAAATCCTCAGCTTCATCCGCGGTTCCTCCATCCAGCGCGCCCTCATCCTCGCGCACGAACTCGCCCATCGCGACGACGGCACGCCCATCCCCGAGAGCGCATCGTTTTACGTCCCCAACGCCTACGTCCTGAAACTCGCGCAACAACACCCCGAGTTCCTCGCCGCCGTGTCCATCCACCCGTCGCGCAAAGACGCCTTCGACGAACTCGAACTCGCCCTCGCCGGAGGAGCCGCCGCGCTCAAATGCCTGCCCAACGTCCAAGGCATCGACTGGAACGACCGCCGCCACACGCGCTTCCTCGAACGCATGGCCGAAGGCGGACTCCCACTCCTCGCCCACACCGGCAGCGAACGCACCATGCCCGTGATGGACCATAAACTCGCCGACCCGCGTGTCCTCACGCGCGCCTTGGAAATCGGCGTCACCTGCATCGCCGCCCACTGCGGCACCGGCACGATGCTCCTCGATCCCGATTACTTGGATACGTTCGCCAAGATGACCGAACGCTTCCCCAACCTCTACGGCGACAACTCCGCCCTCGCCGGCCTCAACTTCCGCCTCCGACCCTCCGCCCTCAAACGCCTCACCACCGGCCCGCTCGCCGAACGCATCCTCCACGGCAGTGACTTGCCTGTCCCCGTCAGCGGTCTCCTCGCCTGGGCCTTCCGCATGATGCCCTGGCGCGACTACCGCGCCGCCGCCAAAATAGAAAACCCCCTCGAACGCGACGCCGCCCTCAAACGCTCCCTCGGCTTCAGCGAACAAACCTTCACCCGCACCTCGCAGGTGCTGAGGATAAATTCAGCTACGCCTTCATCGCGTTCGCCCGCGTAGGTTAGCGTACACTGCAAAAACAGAAAGATCCCTGCGCTTCGAAGCGCAGAGAGTGTAACTCACGGGCTACCGTCACTGCCGATGGACTCGGTCGGGCATCCATCGAGAGCCTCCTCGACCACAGCCACTTCTTCGTCCGATGCGGGCTGCCGGAAAACGAAGGAAAAACCAGTTTCCTCATCTCGCTGAAAGAATGCCGGTGCGTGTGAGCGACACTGGTCGCAATCAACACAGGAAGAATCCACATAGTACCGGCCTGCGACGTTGTTGGTAAGTCTGTCATTTGGATCAGCCATAAGTTTGTTGGTTCTTCGACATCCTAGTCTAAACCGACTTTTGATTGAAATTCATAGTTCTCATGGATTGATGCATATCGTGCATGAATTGATTAAGACCGCCGCCTTCGATCTCTACGAACTGCATCTATTTCAACTGGTGGTGAAGCATCGCAGCTTTACCAAGGCATCGGAAATCGCCGGGATCACTCAAAGCGCAATGACCCGGCAGATGCAGGGACTCGAAACCAGCGTCGGCCTGGATTTGCTGGAGCGGACGACTCGAAGCGTTCGCCTGACTTCGGCCGGGGAGTTCCTGCATCGTGAGGCATCGCGTCTGCTGGGTGATGCTGAACAGGCGCTTCAGCGTCTTCACGAACAGTTCTCCGATTCTAAAAAAGAGATTCGGGTAGGAGTTTCCCGCTCTCTCTGCCTCGCCCACCTTCCCGGATTTTTCCACGCAAACATTCGGCACACCCCCCTAGTAGGCTATCGCATTTCTTCTGAACCAAGCGCCGACATCCTTACAGCACTCGAAGCCAACGAGCTCGACATCGGCGTGCTCAGTAGGCCCAAAAAACTTCCGGGCACTTTACGGATCACCCACCGATTTGAAGATACCTTCACGCTGATAGCTTCGGATGACCTTGCGGGCGAATTCGCTCAAATGCCCAAATCGAAGGAACGGCGTACGGCTTGGGCGGAGCGACAGAATTGGCTGCTGCTTGATAAACAAACCAACACGGGCCAGCGCCTGAACACTTTTATCGCCAGGCAAGGATGGAACGTGAATCCCATCATGCAGCTCGATAGTTTCGACATGATCATCAATCTCGTGTCGCTCGGCATGGGCGTGAGTTTTGTGCCCATTCGCGCGCTGGCTCTCTATAGCCGGAAAAAGAACCTCAAGCGTATCAAACTCCCCGTGCGCTTCATCCGCGAGTTGGTCGTGGTGATACGCCAACATCGGAAGATGCCCGATCACTTCACCCAGTTCATCGAGAACATCCTTTTCTAGCCAAGCCACGAAACTTCGCACCCGACCACTACTACCCGACCATCTCCACATCCCTCTCCATGAAACTCATGCTACCTCTCCTGCCGCTCATCCTCGCAACCGCATGCGTTCAACACGTTTTCAGCGCGACGCCACCGACTCCTCCCCCGCCCGCGCTATCCTCAGCCCCGTCGCTCCCAGTCTACTTCGACAACTCCGCCGACGTCGTCCCTTCCGATCCCGCGTGGTCGGCCGCGCTCAACGAAAAACTCGCCGCTTTCAAAGCCTCCCACGGAATTACCTTCATCGTCCGCCTCCACGCCAAGTCACCATCCGCGGAGGAAGACAAAGTCCCCGGCGCCTACATGCGCACACTCGCGGCCAAACTCGGCACCGTCCAATCCGGCGTGCTCGCGGTCTACTTCGCCGACGAAGACGACTGGCGTCTCTGGATCGGTGACGATCTCACCGCCAGATTCAGCGGCAAATCCGGCACCCCAAAAGAGCTGACCAAGAGCGGAGCCATTCATGACGCCAAAGAAGCTCTATTCGCGACCGCCACCGCCAAACGCGACACCATCTTCACTGCGCTTCAAAAAGCCGCCCCCGCCGATCAACCGCCCTTACCCGCGCGACGCACCCAGCTCTACGCGGATGCTCTGGTTGACGAGCTGATCAAAATTTTCACGAACAAGTAACTGCAGCTCAGACCGGGAGCTCGGCACTCCGCGCGAGCCGCGTAAACAGCAACGTCTTCATCCGGCACAAAAACCGGCACTGCACGTGTGCCGGTTTTCACCTGTTCACGGGCCACCGTTTACGGCGCCACAAACTGCCAGAGCTGGTTGGTGCTATTTCCACTTGTCCAAAGTTGCATCACCGAGCCATTCGCCGTGCCGCCGCCAGTATCGAGACACTTGCCGCTGGCGACGCTGGTCAGCTTATAATTCGAGCCCGATACCGTGATCGTCCACTGCTGATTCGTGCTGCTGCCGCTCGCCCACTGACCCACGCTCGCACCGTTCGCAGTGTTGCCAAGTGAGTCGAGGCACTTGCCTCCCGTCACGCAACTCAGCTTGTAGATCGAGCCGCTCACACGCGTGACCACCCACTTCTGGTTGTTGCTCGTGCCATCAGTCCACTGACCGACTGTTGCGCCATCCGAACTCACACCGAGGTTATCAAGCATCTTGCCGCTCGCGACATTGCGCAGGCTGTACGTGCCATTCGCGATCACGCCCGTACTGCCATCGACCATAAAGGTCGCCGTGATCGTCCTCGCCGCCGCGCCCATGACGAACGTGACATTCCGCTTTGTCCCCGTGACACCGCCACTCCAGCCGGTAAACGCGTATCCAGCATTCGGTTTCGCATAAGCCGTCACCGTCAAGCCCGCGGGGAAATTATCCGTGCGCGTGATCAGGCCCGCGGCGGAATTATTGGAGGTGAACGTCACCTTGTAGGTCGGCTTCAGAAACGGAATCAGCTTACTCACATTCGCGTCGCCGCTCAGGTTGCGGATTCCCTGCACGACCAGCTTCGCGAGCTCGATGGCACCCATTTCCTGGAAGTGAACGTCGTCCGCGTTGCCGTTCGGATAGTTCGGCCACTCGCCCGCGAGGTAGTGATTGTAGATGAAGCTCGTCGAGTACGATGGCCCGACCGACTGCAGCAGCGTGATCGCCGTTTTATCCAGATCGATCAACGGCACGCCGATCTCTCCCGCTAGCTGGCGGCTAGCGACGGGGTAATCATGATACGCCGGATAAATCGTCGGCGGAGTTGTGGCGTTCCAGGCGTTGCGCGGCTGCGTGGCCACGATGATCGGAATCGCTCCCTTGGCTTTTGTCTCGTTCACAAACTTCGTGAGGAACTCTTTGAAGGTCGTGAACGGCTCCGTGCGGCGCTCAACGTCGGCCGCAGAATCGTTAATGCCGAAACCGATCGTCACATAGTCACCCGCCTTCAACGAATCGCGCACCGCTGGCCATTGATTGTTGTAGAAACTGCGTGAGCTGGTGCCGCCCGCACCTTTGTTGACGACGGTGACTTTGGTAGCGTCAAAAAAATGCTGGAGCACCTGCCCCCAGCCCGCGCGAGGATAATAGCCCGCCGCATAAGTCTGCACCGTGGAATCGCCGATCGTGTAGATCACCGGCGCGGCGGTGGCGGTCGACACGGTGACTGCACCGAGCAAAGCGAGGCCAAGTGCATACGCACGAAGTCCCATATATTTTAGCGTCTGCGTGCTGCCTTGAATGATCTGAGCAATGCGCGACGTCGCGCGCATGAGGTAACCATCTAGTCGAAACGAGTATATCGATTTCACAGGGATGCAGGGGTTGATGGCGGCAAGGGCCACGGCGGAAGCCGGAGCCTTGGGGTGGATTGAAGCTGACTGGGGTATGCCGCCGTTCGTGGTGTGCCCGGAAAACATCCCACCGCAAACCGCCGCCTTTTTGTACAGTATGAGACCCTTCGTCGGCTCGAACGTCTTCGCTGCCCGCCGCCAACCGTCCCGCTCTGCGAGCCCGCCAACTAGCCGCTCTGAGACAACCCCTCCGACCGCTCCAGCATCCGCGCCAGATGCGTCTGCTCCGGCCCCACTTTCGCCAGCTGCAACGCCCGCCGGAAACTCTTCACCGCCGCCTCGTGCTGGCCCAACCGGTGATTCAACTCCCCCACGATCGCGTGCAGCAAATAATGCGACTCTAGCCGCTCCCGCTGCGGCATCGCCGCGATCGCATCGAGCGCCGCCTGAGGCCCATGCAGATGCGCCACCACCACCGCGCGATTCATCGCCACCACCGGCGACGGTTTGATGCTCTGCAAGTCATCGTATAGCCGCAAAATCCGCGCCCAGTCAGTCGCCTCGTACGTCGGCGCCATGCAGTGACAAGCCGCGATGCCCGCCTGCAGATGATACTCGCTCAACGTCTTCCCCTGCGCTGCCTGCGCGAGCTGCACGAGCCCGCGCTCGATCAGCGAAAAATCCCACTTCGTGCGGTCCTGGTCATCAAGCCGCAGCAAATCTCCCTGCTCATCCACCCGCGCCGGAAACCTCGCCGCCGTCAGCAGCATGAACGCCAGCAACGCATGACTCTGCGCCGACTTCCCCGCTGGATGCTCCACCAACAACAGCGTCAACCGGATCGCTTCGCGGCAAAGCTCCTCGCGGAGCAGCTTCTCGCCCGCCGACGCCTTGTAGCCTTCATTGAAAATCAAATACAACGTCGCCAGCACGCCCTCCAGCCGCTCCGCCAGCTCCGCACCCTCGGGCAGGTCAAACGCCAGCTTCGCCTCTGCGATCCGCTGCTTCGTGCGCGTGAGTTGTTTCTCGATCGCCGCCTCGCTGCTGAAAAACGCCCGCGCAATCTCCGACGTAGAAAAACCGCCCAGCACCTTGAGCGCCAGCACCACCTGAGCGTCCGCCGCGATCGACGGATGACTGCACACGAAAAGCATCCGCAGACTGTCGTCGCGTATCCGGAAATCCGCGTCGACGTCCGCTGTGGCATCGCCCGCTCCACCCGCGCCCGCCGCCGCCACCGTCTGCTCGAAGTGCGTGATGATATTCCCCTCCTTCGAGAAAGACATCTTCCGGTGCCGCAGCGCATCGCGCGCGAGGTTCATCGCCACCTGCGTGATCCACGCCGACGGATTCGCCGGCGGCCCGCCAAACGACCACGCGCGAAACGCCTTCATCATCGCCTCCTGCGCCACATCCTCGACCAGCGACAGATTATGCGTCCCCAGGAGCCGCGTCAGAGCGCCATGCAGCCGCCCCGTCTCGTGACGAAAAAAATGCTCCACCAACTGCGACGCCCGCTGCGTGGCTGCGGGATCTCCCATCGGCGTGCTGGCAGTGGTGTCCATCGCGTTATTCGGTCTTCGCAGTCGTCAGGATTTCGCAGCCACCGACGCCTGCAGCTTCGCGCGTTCTTCTCCAGCGGGCGTCGCGCTCAAGACCGGGCAAAGCCCCGCCACCGGCCGCACTTCCACGGTCAGCCCGATCGCATGGCTCAACGTCGGACACTGCTTCGCGATCTCCACGGCCTCCGCCTCGTTATCCACCGCCAGGAAAAAGTAGCCGCCGACCACTTCCTTGCCCTCGACAAACGGCCCGTCCACCACCCGCCCGTTGCGATTGGCCACCACCCGCCCTCCCTCCTCCAGCGGATGCCCGTGAATGAGTTTCCCCTGCGCGGCGAGACGGTCGTACCACGCATACCATTCCTTGAACAACAACTGCCGCTGCTCCGGCGAAAGCCCCCGGTATGCCTCCGTCGAGGCATCTTTGAAAATAAGCATGAAAGGCGATTTCCCGGCAGGGATGGCGGAGGCGGCGAGTGTCGTGTTCATGATCTTAAAAAAATATTCTGATGGTTGGATGAGCGAGAGCGTCTGACTGGCGGTCCCCCCCTACGACGAATCGCTGGTCTTCCTCCGGACACCGCGCGCGCAACTTTCCGCCGTTTTTCACGCGACCTTAAACTCCACCATCACCGGCCGGTGATCCGACAGATAACTCTTCACCACCAGGCAATAAACCTCCACGCACGCCGGCGGCAGAAAAACAAAATCCAACGTCCGCTGCGGCAGCGGCGAGGGAAACGTCGGCGCGCTCCGCGGATGCAGCGTATAGTGCCCGTGCGTTAAAAAATACTTCATCAGCGACGCCGTCGCATCCGTCGTGTGCGACGGATTATTCATGTCCCCGCACACGATCGGCGGGATCTTCCAATGGCTTATCCGCTTTGGATGCTTCTCCGTCAGATACGCCATCACATGCTCCACCTGTTTGATGCGCGCCGCTCTCGAACGGTAGTTCAGGTGCATATTCACGATCGGCACGCGACTCCCCTTCACATCGAGCTCGGCAAACAAAAACCCCTTCTCCCCAAAATTACTCCGCCCGAATTTGATGTTCTCCGCCTCCGTGATCGGATGCCGCGACAAAATCGCGTTCCCATAATTCAGCTTCAAAAACCCCGCGCGCCGGTTGTTCACGCCAAACACCGCGTACGGCATCCCCGTGAATTCCCGCAGAAACTCCAGCTGGTCGAAACTCCCCGCCCACAACGAATCCTCGTCGATCTCCTGCAACGCCACCACATCCGGCTCCAGACTTTTGAGCAGCTTCGCGATCTTCAGCAAATTCGCCCGGATCTTCCGCCGCGACGTCAGCCCCTGGATCGGCTGCAAGCCCCGCCCGTGGGCTATGTTGTAAGTGACGATTCGCAGGCGCTGCATGAACGGCGCGCAACATTGCCAAAACTCCCGATCCCGCAACGGGAAACCCGAAAGTACCCTGCGAGCGCCACGCTCATTCATAACCCACCCCGGCTTATCGACACGCCACCGCCACCCGCTTCGCCCGCGTTCCCCGCACTTCAAGCGCGATCGCGCCAAGAATTCCGGGAAATGAAACCGGCGCGGCCGGCGGCCCACACCGTGAAAACACCCGCCCGCACGGCGGAAAACTCCCTCCCGAAGAAGGGATTGACAGCCCCCGGGGTGACTCTGAGATTCCCCGCCCCTTTACGGCGGCCATAGCTCAGTTGGTTAGAGCACTAGATTGTGATTCTAGGGGTCGCGGGTTCGAATCCCGTTGGCCGCCCCATTTTTTACCTCTGGGAGGGGAAAAATCGAAGCTAGGTTGCCCAGTTGACGTGGCAACCTAGACATGCCGCATCAAAACTTCGTCGTCAGCCGGTTCAAAAATCGCAATGGCGTGATCACGTTTCGCGTGGAAGGCCGACTCAACGGCGTCCGCATCCGCAAGAACTTCAAATCCCGGGAAGAGGCTATCGCCGAGAAAGGCATTCTCGACCTTCAAGCCCTCCAGTCGTCTTCTGACATCCAACCGGTACAGACCTCGCTTGCTGCTGCGCAGGTGCGCGAGGCGGAAGCCGCTTTCCAGCGGTTAAAGGGCCGGGCCAAATCGCTGGCCTTCTATTTGGACTATGCTCTGACCAACTACCACGACCCGGCCTTGGACATCTCATTGGCCGACGCCACTGACGCCTATGTGGTCTTGCGGGAGCAGGATCACCGGGAGAACAACCTGTCCCACAGGCAATTCACGGCGTATCGCTGCGAACTTAGAGCGCTAAAAAAAGCTTTCCCGCGGATTACTCCTTCCGAACTTACGCCCAGCGCTCTCATCGATTATTTCAAACGCGGAAACGCTTCGAAAAAGGCTTACAACAACCGCCGCGGACTGGTCGGTGCATTTCTCAAGCACTGCATGCTCAAGGATTGGGTTTCGAAGAACATCATCGATAAAGTGCCACACTTCCGAGGGGTTGGTCATAGACGTGGATCAGCGCCAACCCTGACCGCGAGCCAATGCGCAGAAATAATGGAATGGGCGGAAGCTAATGCAGGCGGCGGCCTCGTCCCGTTTATCACTCTCTGCCTCTTCGCAGGCATCCGCCCTGATCTTTATCAGGGCGAGATATCCAAGCTGAAGCCGGAGCACGTCCGTCTGGACACCGGTGTGATCATGGTTGAACCGAACGTTTCCAAGGTGCGGATGAAACGAACGGTGACCATTCAGCCCAATCTGAGGGCGTGGTTGCAGGCCTATCCGCTGGAGAAATACCCGATCTGGCCAAACGGATTCAAACGCTTGCGGTTGGAATTCAGGAAACGCTTTAACCTCACGCACGACGTGCTGCGACATACGTTCATTTCGATGCATGTTGGAAAATTTCGATCGCTCGGAGATGCAGCGCTTCAGGCAGGAAACTCGGAGAGCATCATCCGAAAGCACTACCTCGATCTCAAGAACCCTGGCGAAGCGGAGCAGTTCTTTGGGATCTTCCCAAAGAAACAAGTAGAGCAAACGTCGAGCGACGCAGCTGCTGCTTAACGTACGTCCGTGGTGATTAGCCTCTGGTTGCGTCGGTTGACGCGCAATCAGAGGCGTATGGAAACACAAACGTCATCCACTGTCCTGAATCCAAATCAGCTGACCGATATCGCAGGCCTGCGCTCGAGCGGTGTTTTCCCTCAAGGAAAAGAACCCTCCATCCGCACGCTTCGCGATTGGACCAAACTGCGCCGCATTCCGCATCACCGTGTCGGGCACTTCGTCTACTTCGATCCTGCAGAAGTAGCGGAGCACATTCGCACCAAACTGAAAGTTCCCGCGCGTGGGTAATGCTTGGCAGCCAAAAGCCGCACCTGGAATCGGTGCGGCTTTTTACTCCCACGAAAATCGGCAACATGTTTCTCAATGCGCCAACAATCCCGGGTCCGGAGTAGTGGGCGTATTCTCTGCATTCCGATAGGCCCGAGAATCTCATACGGTGAAAACGACACGCGTGTTTCGTTTTTATAACGGTTAGTGCGGCTTTTCTGTGTTTCCAGAAAATCGGCAACACGTGTTGCCGAATACGCCCAGAATCCCGGACCCGGAGTTCTGGGCGTATTTTTTGCATTCCTGTGGAGACCTGAAAATCGAAAGAGACGAAAACGAAACACGTGTTGCGCTTTCAGAATGGAAGGCCACCTGAGGGACGCTTGTCCGGCTCGGCGAGCAAACGAATTTCCAGATGCGAAATGAACGAATCGGAGTCCTGGAATTTCATCCGATAAGCAGCCGGATAGCTTTTGAATCGGGAAATTTTATGGAGGGAGAGTTCTTCACGATACCAATGCAGCTTTTCTCCAAGGACTAGGACCTCGTGGTTAGTGAACTGAAGATCGATTCGCTCGAATTGCTCCTCGTGAGATAATTTCGCGCTCTCTAGCCGAGACCAGGGTAGCACCCACTCTATACCCTGCCACGGCTGCAAGAACAGCATTAGGCAGGAGTTGTTTTCGTGGGTCACGCACATAGGAAGCCCGCCTTGTTTGGTCGCCAGCATTTCGCGAAGTCGGTTCATAGATGAATGTGTTGATGGTTATTTTGAGTGGCGCGCATCGCAGCTTGATGACGACGCACATGCTCGACGGCCGACATCGACTGCCGCGCTCTCGCTGATTGTTTCACGTCAACCGACGTTGCGTCCGTCGAAGCCAGGTCGAGCGCGAGATCCCGCTCGCCACACTGCTGGACGTGGGCTCGCAGTTCTTCTTTGTCAGCGGTGAAAACCGTTACCCTCTTTCGACCGCGCGAAATGGATACGTACCACTGCTGCGCGTTGGTGGCCGCGCGATTAGCCGCATCCGCCAGCAAGACCGAATCGACCGTCTTCCCTTGCGAACCATACGACGTGACAGCGTAGCCCCGTGTGAAAAGACGTTGTGTGGGACTCAGTGTCTTCCGGACGGCTTTTCCGCCTTCAACCACCAATGACCCATCAACGGAAATCTCGCGAACCGTGACCAGCTCGCCGTTGTTAAAGCGCTGTCCCTCACGTGACTTTCCATTGAACTTAAGTTGCAGCCGCTCACCCACCCCGATCGCGGTCTCCTTTTCTGCCGCGACAATAAAGCGATCAGCGTATCGAAAGCTCATCGCGCTGCGGACACCGTCCTTTTCGAAGATCACCCCTTTCTCGGTGGTACCGACGATGGAATAAATTCCTCCACGAGCAAAGCGGCCATAGCCCCGGATGAAGTACGCGCTTTGTCCCTCTTGATAGAAGCGGGCGTCGCGCTTTTGAGCCTCGTCCAGATCGACCGGCTGATACGTTTTCAGCACCGAGCTTTCGCCAAGCGCTCCCGAATCTCTCAACTTGTCATGGATCGCCTCATTGATCTGCCGGACCTCTTCCCGGGTCTGAGCCACAACGAGCGTCCGTTCCTTGCGACCGACGGAAGCAACATATTCGGATGCGATAACCTCACGGCGAGAATCGTCGCTGACCTCACGCACACAGCCGAGCCGATCCAGTGCGTCGAAGGAATCCGCAATCTTGCCGTCGGCCGCCAGTTTCACGGCGTTTCGATAGTCACGGATAAATGTCCGCTGCTCGATAGTCTCTCCGAGCTTAGGATCTTGTCTCCGGATCGCATGGATCACTGCCGGTTTTAAGCCTGCATGTTTCTCGATGGCGCGAAGTGCATCAGACGCAGCGACCGAACCATGCTGACGGGTATCACCCGAGAGAATCAGTCGCCCACGTTGAGCCTTCACGACGCGAACTAGTTCACCGAGTTGCCGAGCCCCAATCTGACCAGCCTCATCGACCATCACAACGGCTTCGCGTGGCAGCTGTTTTTGTTGTAGGAAATTCGCGAGCGTATCGGCACTCAGTCCATCCGCTTGGAGGTCCTGCACCTGTTGGCGTTGAGGAGCCAGGACGATGACTGGACGAGCCGCAGCCACCAGGCCGCGCTCGACCTCTTTGAGCGCAAAGCTTTTCCCAGTTCCTGCGCCGCCACGGAATAGCGTAATTAAATCCCGACTTCGCAAAATTCTTTCCACCGCTACCTTCTGTTCAGCCGAAAGATCGACCGACGTCTCATGATGCGGACTCAGTGCCGTGTGCTGGTTACGTCCTTCCCGTGCAGCCATGACCACTTCCAGTTCCCAGCCCAGCGTCTCTCGGGAGGTAAGTTTGTCGGTTCCTTTCTCACGCACGTAACCGCGTTGGTCGATGACCGCTCGCAGCGTACCTAAATCGAAATCGGCACCGCGTCCGCGTTCCAGCGCAGCAGCCATGAGTTCATGGTCATGCACGACCGCGCGACGCTCGAAGAGATGCTGCTCCGCCCACACAACCATCCCGGCCACATCCACTTTCTGCGCCACTCCTGAGCGGGTCGATTTCAATGCATGCAGAGCCGACAGTTCGTCCGGCTGCATTTGCTGACCCCAAGTCTCGCGGAGTCGATCCGCCGAAGAGTTCTTCAACTTCCTGCGCCGGTTTCCATGCGCGACGCGTTCGCGAAGGTCGTTGAGGTTTTCGACCTTCTCGCCTTTCGCCAGACGCTCCCGCGTTTCCTGATCGATCTGCTGATGACGTTTTGAAAACCGTTCGATGACACTTTGCGGCACTCCCTTGATTTCGAAACCGCGTGCGTGGTTTTCGATTTCGTAGCCGAGTGCGCGTAGGCCTTTGCAGAGTTCATGGCGGTACAGGTTGGTCGCGAACCGATGCGCCCGGTACATGCCCGCCGCATGCAGCGCCTTCCAGCAGTTTTCCACCGGATCGAACGTCTGATTAAAGACTACACAGTGCGTATGCAGATGAGGATCCAACTCCCGACTGGTCTCATGCCGAAAGCACGCGGTCACCACGTCGCCCGTGATGCGCTCACTGTTCTGTCCGGATTTTCGGATGCGAGCCTCAGCCCGCTTTTCCAACTCATGCATGGCAGCACGGACTGCGCATTCGTGAAGTCCGACGATGCGTTCGTCCTGATAAAGAGCGACGACTGAAACGCTCTTCGGTGGCGCAATCGTGAAGTCGAAGAAAATTCGCCGGTTCGCTTTCACCTCATCGCCTTCTTGTCTGACTGAGTTCAGTCGCTGACCCAAGCGAAGCTTCGTCTCCGGATGCTGGCCTTCACAGAGCGCGAGGAATGCATCCTCACCAACAGCTCCTTTGAGTCCGAGTTTTTCAGCGCCATTGCCAAGCCACTCTCCAGTGACCTTCTGCCCTTCCGAATAATAGTCGCCAGCACCGAGGTGCTCGCGGAAATACTGCTGTGCATTCTTCAGGTTGAACTGAACTTTGGTCTGTATCATCGCCGTGTTTTCCCGACTCGGCGGCGACCACTTACGAAACGAAGTCTCGTTTCGTTTTGATGAGACACCCTTCCCCTTGCGGTGGACCGCAACAGAAGAGCTTTCGCAAGCGCGACACGCCTTTGTCGCACCTGCTCCCGCGTCAACCGGAACGGCAACCGACGAAGCGGCGATGCCGGACAAATCCGGTTCAACGCCTAAACGGCGTTTCGGCCGCCACGAATGCGCGCCGCGCTGCGCTGTTTCGGCGCGCCCTCGTGGCAGAAAACCAACAGAGCGGGCGCGGAGATTCGAGCGACTCCGTCACTTGCTTCGCTGCGTTCCTACGCACCCGAAACTCCGCGCCCGACGATCCAAAACCTTAGTACGCCACAATCAAATCAGCGATCCCGCGCAGCTTATTACGAAGACCTGGCAGCCTCCGCTGGCTCGCGGAATCACCCGGTAAGTGACCCGCAAGCGCTTCAAGAAACGACGAATTTCTGAGAAGATCTCGCACCGATTTGAAAACGTACTCGCGCAATCCGGCGGGCCCCGCATCGACTTCCGCGACGATTTTTTCTTGGCCATCAATCACGCCAACAAAATCTTCGAGGTCATGACTCGCGTAGAAACCGAGCTCACCGCGACCAGAAAAGGCCAAATATTTTGTAGCGAGAAATGCTGTCGGAGGAATCAGCCG
Source organism: Nibricoccus aquaticus (assembly GCF_002310495.1). Lineage (GTDB taxonomy): Bacteria > Verrucomicrobiota > Verrucomicrobiia > Opitutales > Opitutaceae > Nibricoccus > Nibricoccus aquaticus. Next base: position 838,000 of record NZ_CP023344.1, read on the forward strand.
CGAATGAGTATGCGCGTTTCTTGATCGGTTACAGTCGCCAAGTTTCAGCAAACCAAGCCGCGTTCAAAGCGAGGTCACTCAAGTCCGCTCCGACATGGGTGCTCATAGCAATGTGGCTAAGACATCTTTTCTTTCTTATCTTTGAGCCACGGCCAAACATCGTTGGGCATCCAACCCTTGTACTGATGTAGATCGATATCAAGAGACCAAAGGCGCCATTCTCACCCGTTATGTCTTCCTGAAGAGCCACTTCGTCAGTCTCGAACTTAGCTCTTTATTCAAATAGCGATCTAAGCTTTTCGTAAAGCGGGCGCAGATCTTTTCGGTAGGTGGACAGACGGTCTGGTGACAATCGAGCGGGCTGACCAAGGGACTTCAGCAACCTGCCCGCCAATCCAATGTAATGAGGAACTGGTGGGATAACTAAATTCTGGGCGGCGGATTTAGGCTCCGTAGCAATTCCCAGCCTGAAATAAACCTGACGCAGACTTAAGCCGTGAAAGGCAGACACGTCGGAAACATTCTTTGCCAAGAGCATGTATCGCTGCGCCGTGCGCGGCGTACTTGCGAAGTATTGCTCTAGCCAAATCTGCCAGGCTCCGGCGCCCATGCCGCGCCGAACGCGACGCTTCGCTTCCATCAAAAGCTGTCCAGCGCGCCACGCTGAGGTCAGTGCACCGTGGAGAAGGTCCCGCGATTCCTTACTCGCTCGAACAACCTCGCCGTGAAGGCGGTTAATCTCAACAGACGCGCATTCATTGTTTGGATATTCGGTCATATCCCAGCTTAGGCCGTGATCTGGGTGGTTTCGCGAAATGAGATCGCCAGCTTATGAACGGCCTGCCGGGTCCGACCGAGATTATCTCCGATCTGCCCAAGCGTAGCGTGATCGAGGAGATCGGGGCGCACACAATAGAGCGCAACACAAACGCGCAATCCTCTCTCCTCTATGGAGCGGCCATCGGCCATCCAAAGCAACAAGCGGCAGATAACTTCTGAAGCTAGCATGCGGGCCTCTTGCTGAGCATCGAAGGGCACCTCAAAGAACAAATCGGTATCTGTTTTCATGAATCCATTCGCTGGCACGCAGCGCCTTCGCTCAACAACCTGCGTCTACTGAATTAAGGGGATACGATATACCTAAAAAAGGGTAGCCAGACAGATACCGCCCCTGCTTTTCCGATCGATCGTGCGAAACGAAAACGTCGTCTTCCAGATACGCTCCTCATCTCAGCAGAGTCTTCGAAGCCTGAGAGGGTAGCGTTCCGCAATTATAAGTTTTGGCACAACTCGAGAATTTCCACCACGCCGACAGCACCAAACCCCATCAGCACGACAACCAGCACGACATTCGTCAGTGGGCGGTTGCACCGTAAGGGAGCGGGAAAGAGCACGCGTTTGTTCAAATAAAGCAACGTTCCCGCGAGAAACGGAATGAAGAGGCTCCCGAGCACCGTGAACACAACGATGACGGCCAGCGGTCGTGCTGCGAATGCGAAGGGCACCGAGGTGACCGCCATGAAGATCAGCCCGGCACGATACACCGGTGACTTCATTTGCATGGCGGCGTCGCGTTGATCATCCGGCAGTCGGCGCAGCAGAGCATAGCAATCCGCCAGCATGCTCGGGACGCTTTGCCAGACTCCAACGAGTGAGGCGGTCACCGCCGCCCAGAAGCCAATCGAATAAATCCAACTGCCCAGCGGTCCGATGAGTTCGCCTAGATGTCTGGCCATCCCTGAAACGGCGTCATCACCGGAGATCGTCACTTCCATCGCGTGAAAGGTACGGCTCGCGATCAGCATAACGGAAACTCCAAACACAACGGTGAACACATATGCGAGCAGCAGGTCGCGACGCACGCCGGGGAGTTCACCGGGGCTGACTTTGCGATCGGCGCGTAGTAGATAGTTGTAGGATAGCAGCGTCAGCGAACCACCAATGCCCCCGATCACCGACAGCACATACGCGCCGCCGCCGCTGGGGACTGTCGGCAGGAGCAATCCTTTGAGCACGGCCGCCGGTTCACGAAAGGCGAAACCGGCGCAGATCACGATGCTGAGAAACATCACGACGATGAGGGGTTTCATCGCGCGTTCGAAGCCGCGCGTGCGCGCCAGATAAATAAAAACGAAAGCCAGAGCCCCGTGCACCAGCCCGCCCCACGAACGCGGCACTGCCCCACCCGTCAGATTCTCGATCCCGAGTCCGCAACCGGTAATGAGCGCGCCACTGACCGAGACGGCCCAGAGCACGATATAACCAGCGAAGCCGACCAGCACCCAGCGAGGAAGGTGACGCGCCCAACCCTCGAGCATGGTCAATCCGGTAGCGAGCTGCCAACGCGCCATGCCCTCGCTCAGCACAAACTTAAAAAACGAGCCGAGGATAACAGCCCACAGCAACTGCCCGCCGTAGGTTGCTCCGCCGATGGTTGCCGTCATCACATCGCTCGCGCCGATGCCGCTGGCGGCCATGATCAATCCCGGCCCGAGCCAGCCGATCTTCCGTGAGCCCGCGCGCTGTTCTGACTCACCAGCAGATCGCATCACCGCGCTCAGACAGCGCCTACGACTTCCGCCTCTGCCTGCAACCAGTGAGCAACCTCACAGTTTTCTGGGCGCCCTGCGCATTCCCAGATCGAATACGCACGATGAAGAATTTCTTCATGGGCAGCTCTGTCTGTGGAGACCAGGCCGGGGAATTTCACATCTTGATGGGAGGAGAACCCGGCTTCTTCAGCAGGAGGATCGGGGCGGGACCATTCTGAGGGTATAAATGTCATCTCTCACACTCGCACGCCTGGCACGTTACCGCAATGAACGCCGTCCGCGGATGATGGCTGCGTTCCGGGGGGAAGGAGATGGGGCGGATGATAATAATTCACGCGCGCACATCGTCTTTGTTTCAGGCTGTCGCATTGCTCCTGAGCACGTGGAAACGTGCGATATGAACGTCGCATTTTTCGGCGCCAAGCCCTACAATCACCAGTTGTTCGACGCGGCCTACGAGCTCACGCTGATTTCAATGACCTGCGGCCAGTGAGAGGCCTCTAGTGTACGTCCCATTCTGCGTGACGAGTCGCCGGATGATTATGGGTAAGCCAGAAATCCCTGAGGGCTTGGACGAGCGAAATGAGTTCCTCGATCTTAAACGGCTTCACAAGGTATCCGTTTATACCGAGCGCGTAGGCCTTGTTGATGTCCTCCTCACTCGCGGACGATGTCAGCATCACCACGATCAGGCGCCGCAGCGCAGAGGCTGCACGAATTTTTTTCAGCACTTCGAAACCGGTTAGACGCGGGAGTTTCAGATCTAAAACCACCAGACCAGGAAGCGGATATTTCAGGCGGTCACCGAACTCCCCCACTCCCTCGAGATAATCGATGGCCTCCTGGCCATCCTTCGCGACCTGGACCGGATTTGTGACGCCCGCCTTGCTCGCCGCATGCTGGAAAAAGAAAACGTTGGTGGGCTCATCTTCGACGAGCAAAATAGTGGCGAGGTTCATGTGGAGAGCGTGACCGCGGATTGTTCGTATCGATCTATATTAAATTAAGCTTACTTTCTACACAGCCTTCGACTCCGCGCCGAACAATGCGGGAGCTTTTTTCAACTCGATCCAGAACCGGCTTCCTTTGCCTACCTCCGATTCGAAATCGATCCGGCCGCCGAGCCGCTGGATCGCTTTGCGAACGATAGTCAGTCCAATGCCAGTGCCTTCGAACTGCTCAGCGGGATTGATGCGTTCGAACATACGAAAAATACGCCCGCGATCTTTCGCTGCGATGCCGATTCCGTTATCTTCGAACCAGACTCGTACAACCTGTCCGTCGTTTGCCCATCCGTCCGGTACTTTTCCATTTTCGTCCGGCCACGGCACCTGCGTGGAAGATGGTGAACGCTCTTCTGCCCAGATCCGCACGCGAGGAGTGAGCCCGGGAGCGACGAATTTGACAGCATTGCTCAAAATATTCGAGACGCACTGTGTTAGAAATCCCTCGTGCCCGAGCACGTGTGGCAAGGTTCCTTCGACCTGAAGTTCAGCTTTTGGCGGCTGCCAGTCGTGATACGTGGCGATAATGTCCCGCACCAGCTTGTCCAAATCAACCGGTGCCAGCAGTGCCTCGCTGCGCATCACGCGCGTATAATTGAGCACGTCCTGTATGAGCATATCCATCCGTCCGGCGGAGCTTTCGATCCGCTCCAGGTAACTGTGCGCGTCGGCACTCAACTGACCGGCGTGATCATCCAAGAGAATGCGTGCAAATCCCTGCATGCCGCGCAGCGGTGTACGCATGTCGTGAGCGACACTGTAGGAAAAGCCTTCAAGATCGGCGACAGTCTCCCGCAGTTTTTCGGTGCGCTCGACCACGAGCAGCTCCAATTCGTCCGCTTGATTGGCGAGCTTGTTATTCGCGACGAGCAGCGCCGCCTCCACCAGTTTGCGTTCGCCGATTTCCGTCTCCAGTTGCGCGTTCATCATCACCGCGTCCGTCGTTAATTCGTGCTGGCGCAGCCCTGAGATGAGCAGCGCTTCGTTGATCGCTGTCACGTCTCGGCGAAAGTTAGCGATTTTGGTCAGTTGGATAATGACTCCGACCGCGCGGTCGTCGGCATCTAATGTGGGCCACATCGCATAGAGCCAGTGCGCGGGGGCAGCCTCCGCGTGCTCATCGTGAGCATGGGTGTGGGCCTCCCCGGTTTGATAGACGAGGTCCAGAATCGGCAGACACTCGTTACCTCCGGGCACGATCTGATCGAACGAGTTTCCGATCAATTCTCCCCGCGTTTTTGCGAGCAACCGGCAGAACGCCTGGTTCACGTAGGAAACCGTGTGCGCGGTCCCCTGCACCTCGACGATGGGTAGCGGCGCACGCTCGATAATCGGCGCGGATCGATTATCGGGAGTACCAGGCGAACGCGGCGCTGGATCTGATTTCGAATCGTGTTCCATCAGCAGCTCCTTGAATGGGTCGTTGTTTACGGATCGCTACGGCGTCGGAGATCCCACGGTGGCGACGACGCGCCGTAGTTCTGCGATGGCCACTGGTTTCGTGAGATGTGCGATAAAACCGGCGGCAGCGGATCGGGTGAGATCTTCTTCCATGCCATAACCACTCAACGCGACACCGCGCAGACCGTGAGAGGCACGCAATTTCTCCATCAGCTCGGTGCCTGTACCATCGGGGAGCCCGAGATCTGAGATGACTAAGTCGAAGGTATTTTCCGCAGCCGCGGCGAGAGCTTCGGCCACACTCATGGCTGCAACCACCTGATGCCCGTCGCGTCGCAGCAACCGGAGGAGCGCGTTCAAAGTTGTCACGTGATCCTCCACCACAAGCAGCCGGAGCTTCTGCAGACTTTCCCCTGAGACGACCGGGCTCTGCGAGAATGGCAGAGCGGTCTCGGCAACGCCAGGAGGCGGGTCGAGCGCACCGGGAAGGGAGACGATGAATTTGGCTCCTTGATTGGTCCCGGGACTCTCCGCGGTGATTCGCCCGCCGTGCATTTGCACCACAGCGCGGGCGATGGCGAGCCCCAGCCCGACGCCGCCAAAGCGGTGGTTTCCCGTCAGTCCCCCCTGGTCAAATGGAAGAAAAATCTGCTCGAGGCCCGAAGGATCGATTCCTATCCCGGTATCCGACACCTCGATTCGCAGCCAAGTTTCTTTGGGCGTGATGTTTTCATCCGCAGTCCGGACTGAAATTTTTCCACCGCGCGGAGTGAACTTAACGGCATTACGAAGCAGATTCCACACGACCTGCTGAAACCGGGCGGGATCGGCGATCAGTCCGCTGTGCGTCGCTGTGAACAGCCGCTCGATGGTGATCTCTTTGTCGCACGCATCGTCGCGCACGATCTCGATCGCGAGGCCGATGAGCGAATGCGCGTCGCACATCTCCGAGCGCAGACGAAGTTTGCCATTGGAGATCTTGGTGAGATCGAGCAGGTCATCAATGAGCCGTGCTTCCAAGGCGACGTTGCGCTCGATCATGGCGAGTTGCAGGCGAACGTCGGAAGGGAGGCGCGGATCTTCGCGCAGCGCAGACGCAGCGATAAGCACCGGCGTGAGCGGTGTGCGCAACTCGTGCGAGAGAGCTGCCAGAAAATCGTCCTTCGCACGGTTCGCTTGTTCAGCCACCCCGGTGGCGCTGCGGAGCAGCTCGTTCAGGTTTCGCAGAGCGACTTCGGTGACCTTCTGATAAGCGATCTCTCCTTGAGACCGCGTATTTGATTTCTCCGCTTCTTCGCGGAGTTCGTGCTGACGCAGGCCGGAGATCAACAGCGCTTCATTCATCGCCGCCACATCCCGGTGAAAATGCACCGACTTCGTCAGCTGGATGACCACTCTGGCGGGCTTTTTATCCGCGCCCAGCGTCGGCCACATGGCGTAGAGCCAAAAGGCAGGATTTTCCGCCGAGTGGTCGGAATCGACATGGGTTTCGAATTCACCCGTCTGGTAAACGCGATCGAGTAGATCCGTGCAGGTCTGTCCGTTGCGCACGATCTGCCCGAACGGTTTCCCAATCAGCTGTTCGCTCGTCTTGCCCAGCAACCGGCAAAACGCGGCGTTCATGGAACACACCGAGTGGAGTTTACCCTCCACTTCGACCATGGGCAGCGGCGCGCGCTCGATAAGCGGGGACACCCAGCCGTGAAGGTCGAGCATCAGGTTTGGGCCACCAGCGATTGAGTCGGCGTCCATGGGGTTGCTCCTACTTCAACGCCTTGGGTTCCGGCGCGATTTCTTTTCGTTCACCCACGCGCTCCGGCAGGCCGCTGGTGAGCCGGGTGTACTCGGTGCTATGTGGGCGGATAAGGACCACGCCGCTGTCGTCGATGACGTACTCGCGGATGTCTTTGCTATGGTTTCCACCGCGCATTTTCACCACGACGAGAATTTTCCGGAGTTGCCCGTCTATCTCCACGTAGCGAAGCCGGATGATGTCATCCGTCAGAAACGAGATCGCATAGTGACTGAATTGAAACGACGTGAACGAATCCTCGATCTCGACCGTGCTGACGATCGTGACTCCGGCTCCCGTCAGCGCGCCAATCATCCGGTAGAGCGACTCGCGAAAGTCCGCGCGAAAGCCGGGGGCGATCGCCATTTCGAAACCCACCAGTGAATCGATCACGAGCCGTTTCGCGCCGGTTCTTTTCACCGCATCGAGAATCTCCTGCATCGTTTCATCCACCGAAAGATCGAGCGGTCGCAGATACAGGACTTCGAGTTTTCCCGCCTGCTGTGGTTTGGAGAGATCCAAGCCAAGCCCCGCCGCGCGGGCAACATAGCCTTCCGGACGCTCCTCGAAGATCGCGATGATGCCGGATTCTCCTTTGCGAATCCCAGCATCGATAAACTGGGTCGCGAGCGCCGACTTCCCTGTGCCCGAGGGACCCGCGATCAACACGCTGTCGCCTTCGGGAATCCCACCGCCCAGCAATTTGTCCAATTCGCGGATTCCCGTGGAGAGCCGCCGACCCGAACGCGGAGACGTCTTTCTCCCGGCCAGTCCCAAGGTGCGGGAAAATGCCTGCAAGCCGTAGCTCCCAATCCGGATCGTGTGCAGCCCAGGCACGGAGGCCTGGCCGCGAAGCTTGATGATCTGGAGCTTTCTCACCACCGAGTTTCGTTCGGCGACTTGGGAGAGCCAGAAAAGCCCGTCGGCGACCGTGAACACGGGATTGTCGCGCATCTCGGACTCGGTGTATTCGCCGATCAAGAACGTGGTCGCCTGAAAACTCGTCAGCAGCATGGCCAGACGCTGGATGAACGATTGAAGCTCCATCTCGGATTCAGCTCCGCGCTGGGCTACCTTGCGCAGCACGGTGCGAAAGGAGTCCACCACGACGACGCCGGCGTTGGATTTTTCCACCTGCTTCGTGATCTCGGCAAGGACGGCGCTCAGATCCTGCTCAACGACAACCTCGGTGAGGTTGATGAAGCGGATAGAGTCGTTTAATTTCTCACTGTCGAAAAACGAATACTGCTGCTGGTAGCGCAGCATCTTGATGGCGGGTTCACCGAGGACGGTGAAGTAGAGCGCAGGTCTTTTCGGCGTCGCGTTGGCGAAGACGAATTGATGCGCGAGCGTGGTCTTTCCGCATCCAGGCGTGCCCGCGATGATGTTGAACGAATACTCCGGCAAACCGCCGCCGAGAATATCGTCGAGCCCTCGCACGCCGGTGGGCAGCTGGCGGATCGTCACTTTACCCGCGGCAATGGCGGGTTTTTCAGCGCGGGTGCGCGGGGTGACGACGGATTTATTTTTCATACTATTTCCCTGTGGACTTGGGGTCCTTGAGTGCCGTTTGCGGCCAGACGTCATGCACGAGACGAAGCGTCAGGGCTTCGCCAATAAAAGTAATGAGCAGCCCGAGTAACTGATCCACGAGAGCGGCACCCGCTTGCGCGGCTTCGGCCGAAGCGGACTGCGCCTCCATCTCGGGGGAATACAGAAAGGTGCCGTCGGCTTTTATCTGCACTCCGGCCAGCAACGGTGCGTCCACTCGGGCCAGCACCAGCGCCCGGCTTAAAAGCGAGCGGAACCCGGCGGCCCCGGCAAACGTGCACAGCGGCGCACGTAACTTCTCACAGACGCGAAATGCGGCGCGACTAGGCGGAGCGGAATCGCGGTCGGCGCGGCGTTCTTCGGCGATGAGGATTTGGGCGAGCGTTCGCATCGTCACGAAAGTTGAGACTTATGAAAGCACACCGGTGGCTTAGCGCGCGACTGGGCGTTCGCTGACAGATCACCATGCATGATCGTCGTCTGCCTGTTGCTCTGGTTGCTCATTGCACTCTCTGGACTGAGCGCTTCATCGACCGTCATTTTTCCGCAGCCACTGAAACGGTGTCCGGTCTGAAAAATCCCACCGGGCACGCCCACTAGGGAACCTTCGCAGCGAGATTCAACGGTAATCTCTCTCCGCTTTTTATAAACGACCTTTTCTCGCTGTGAATCGTCGAAGATCGGAAGTGTCATGGATAGATACCGAGCAGAATGCAGGCAGCGCTCACACTACCCACAACTCAGTCGGAGCCCAATGGGGTATTAACCTACGGAAAGATTTTAAGAATCATTTCGGCTGGAGCCCGCACGCGGGCTTATCGGGGCGCCTCGATTGCTTGATCGGGACAAGCGTGGTCTGCTGAGTGATGTCTGGATCATTTTATTTTTTGTTACGCTTCAATGAAGGCTTGGTTTGAGCGACACGTCACTGCCGGGGCGGATCGCCTTCATTGGCGGCTACTCGCCCAGACAGTGCGGCATCGCCACGTTCACCCACGATCTCTGTGAGGCTGTCGGAGCGGCCGTGCCCGCGGCGCAGTGTTACGCGGGCGCGGTGAATGACCGGGTGGAGGGCTATAAATATCCTCTGCGTGTGCGCTTCGAGATTTTGGAGAAGGATCTCGATTCCTACCGCAGGGCTGCGGACTTTCTAAATTTCAACAATGCCGACGTGCTCTGCGTTCAGCACGAGTTCGGAATTTTCGGCGGGCCCGCCGGCAGCCATGTGCTGGCACTGCTCAAAGAGGTGCGCATGCCAGTGGTGACGACGTTGCACACCGTGCTGCGCGATCCGAATCCCGCGCAGATGATGGTCATGAAAGAACTGATTCTCCGGAGTGACCGGCTGGTGGTCATGGCGCAGAAGGGCGCGGAGATCTTGCGCGATACGTACGCGGTGCCCGATTCGAAAATAGACGTCATACTCCACGGTATTCCGGATATTCCATTCACCGATTCTCGTCTCTCCAAGGCGCAGTTCGGCGTGGAAGGCCGCATCGTGTTACTTACCTTCGGCCTGCTCGGGCCGGGCAAGGGTATTGAGTATGCCATCGAGGCACTCCCGGAGATCGTGAAGACTCATCCAAATGTCGTGTATTTGATCCTCGGTGCGACCCATCCGCATCTCGTCGCGCGCGAAGGCGAACGCTACCGTTTGAGCCTGGAGCGGCTGGCGGAAGAGCGCGGCGTGAAAGAGCACGTTATTTTCTACAACCGTTTCGTGTCGCTCGACGATCTCAGCGAATTCATCGGCGCGACCGACATCTATGTGACGCCATATTTGAACGAGGCGCAGATCACCTCTGGCACGCTCGCTTACGTCTTCGGCGCGGGCAAAGCCGTGGTCTCCACTCCCTATTGGCACGCGCAAGAACTGCTGGCTGATAACCGCGGCATCCTCGTGCCGTTTCGAAATCCCGCCGCAATCGCCGCGGGCGTGTGCGAGTTCCTCGATCATCCGGAGCGTCTCGAAAAAACACGGCACGACGCTTATCAAATGGGACGCGAAATGATCTGGCCCGCCGTGGCGCAGCGCTACGTGGAATCTTTCCAACGCGCCCGCATCGATCGCCGCGCTCAACCGCGCACGGCTTTCGCGGGATGGACGCTCGCCAGCCGCCCGTACGAACTTCCGCCACTGCGACTCGATCACATCGTGCGCATGAGCGACGGTACAGGAATTTTTCAACACGCGTTGTTCAACGTCCCTAATTTCCACGAGGGGTACTGTACCGACGACAACGCGCGGGCCTTCATCCTGTGCAATCTCCTCGAAGAACTCGGTAACGAGCCGCACGTCGAAAAGCTCAACGATCTCGCAACGACCTATCTCGCGTTCCTCGCCGCAGCGCTCAATCGCGGTACGGGACGCTTCCGAAACTTCATGAGTCATGGTCGTCAGTGGCTTGAAGTCGCCGGGAGTGAAGACAGTCACGGCCGCGCCATGTGGGCGCTTGGATCTGGCACGGGCCGCTCGCGCAATGAAGGGAGGCGCCGTCTATCCGCGCAGCTTTTCGATAACGCCGTGAACGGTATCGAAACCTTCACGTCGCCGCGCTCCTGGGCCTTTGCGCTACTCGGCGTGCACGACTATTTGCGTGAGTTTCCAACGAACGGACAGGCGCTGGCCTTGCGCGTTGTGCTCACGAAACAACTCGTTCAGCGGTGGAAGGACTGCGCAACAGAGAATTGGCCGTGGTTCGAAGAAATCGCGAGCTACGACAATGCGCGCCTGTCACAGGCGCTGATTCTCAGCGGTCGCTGGATGCCTGATCCGGAGGCCTTGGAGATCGGTCTGAAGTCGTTGCGCTGGCTGGCCTCGATTCAGAGAACCCAAGCAGGGCACTTCCGTCCTATCGGAAGCGAAGGCTTCTATGTCCGCGATGGAGCCCGCGCCGATTTCGACCAGCAGCCTGTCGAAGCGCAGGCGATGGTGTCTGCCTGTCTCGAAGCGTTTCGCGTTACAAAGGACGTGAGCTGGTCGCGCGAAGCCAAACGCGCCTTCGAGTGGTTTTTAGGACGCAACGATCTCGGGCTCCCGCTCTACGATCACAGCAACGGCGGTTGCAGCGACGGTCTTCACCGGGACCGCGTTAACGAAAACCAAGGCGCGGAGTCGTCGTTAGCATTTCACCTTTCCCTCGCAGAAATGAACCACGCCGAATCCCCAACGGCCCACCCGTTTGCCTCCCACCGATGAACACGTTATCCGTCCGCCGTCACGAAATCACCCTCCTGCCTGACAGTGCACGCGTCATCATCCGGCCGTTTATCCCCTCCGCTGTCGAACGCATCGCCGGCGTAATCGGTCGCGCGCTGGCACTTTCGGAAGACGAGGTGGTGAAAAAAGTGGAGGTCATCCATCAGGCGTTCGACTCCCGCCATCTCGATATCGAAACGCCGCTGCTCGAGCACTACGCCAAGGTGCGAAAGCATGTCGCGACACCGCATCCGCTCTCACGTGCGCGGGAACTCCTGATCGGCGCATTGTTTTCCGGCGAATATGCCTTGGAGTCAGCGGCGCTGTTTAATCCGTCCATCGTGCCCCACCCCGATCAAAGCGGCGTGGCGGATGGCGGTCTGCGTTTCATCATGAGCCTGCGCGCCACCGGCGAAGGACACATCTCGTCCATCGAGTTTCGAGAGGGAATCATTTCGCCTGCGGGCGACATCAGCTTCGCGGAAGTTTCCCGCTTCGTGACGATGCCTCAGCTCGTCCCCAACCCCAGTTATCAAAAGAAAAGCTTCATCACGAAGTTGAAGGAGATGGGTTTTGAAAACGACTGCGCCACCGCCGTCATGGAGCCGCTCGGCGCGCAGTTCACCCGCACCGATCTGGGCAGCAGCGTGGCCCGCACGCGAAACGAAGCATTGCCCGCCACGCACGAATTCTCCCGCACGCTGGAGTGCATCAAGTGGCTCGCCGACTCCAACTACGAGCTGCGCTTCTCGCCGAAAATCTCGCTGAGCGAACGGATCATTTTCCCCGTCTCAGCCAATGAGAGCAACGGCATCGAAGACGCGCGTTTCGTGCGCTTCACCGAGGACGATGGCTCAATCCTCTATTGCGCGACCTACACCGCCTACAACGGACGTGTCATTCTTCCCCAGCTAATCGAGACGCAGGATTTCCTGCACTTCCGCGTGCTCACCTTGAACGGCAGTGGCGTGCAAAACAAAGGCATGGCGCTCTTCCCCCGGCGCATCAACGGCCGCTACGTGATGCTTTCGCGACAGGACGACGAAAACATCCTCATCATGTTTTCCGACTACCTCCACTATTGGAGCGATCCAGAAATTCTTCTGCGCCCCGCTGAAGTCTGGGAATCCGTGAAACTCGGAAACTGCGGCTCTCCGATTGAAACCGACGAAGGCTGGCTCGTCATCACGCACGGAGTCGGTCCGATGCGTACTTACTGCATCGGTGCTGTGCTCCTCGACCTCGACGATCCAACGCGCGTCATCGGCCGCCTTCGCGAGCCCATTCTCTCAGCGGAAGGAATCGAACGCGAAGGCTATGTGCCCAACGTCGTCTACAGCTGTGGGTCCATGATCCACGCCGGAAAACTCATATTGCCCTACGCGATGAGCGACAAAGCCACCGCCATCGCGAGCATGCCGCTCGATAAGCTGCTCTCGGAAATAGTTCGGGATTAGTGCGCTGCCGCAGGATATACAAATTGGTCGGAAATCCAGGGATTGGTATCTATCTGCCTCCGGACGCTCGTGCCATTAAGTGATACCGGGTAGGCGATGGCTCCCCGAAACTGGAGGAGTAGGCCCCAACTACCCACCCTCTGCCCCCAAACGCAGCTGCTTGCTCGCTTGGGCGTTATAGCTTGTAGGCAAACCCGTGGAGCTACCACTGCGGCGTGAACAAGTACTTCGATGAGATCCGCAAAGCGATTCAGGCGACTCACCGATGTGACGCGGTTCACATGGAGAGCGTCCACGTTACGCAAAGCCTGGCCGGTAAGACCGCGTGGGATGGCGAAGTGGAAGCTTTCAAAATGGGAGATTCTTCAAAAGCGAATGTCTGCTTTGCGTGGGGCTCTCAAAACGCCCAAAGCGGTCGATGGAATATCTACTACGGTATTGGCCATCGCCCCCGTCCTGACCGCAGTTGACGCCGTGAAAGCATCACTCGCTGTCGATGAGCGCAAAAACGATTAGGGTCGTGCCCTCGTTCTGAAGCCGCCAAGGTGCTGACGTAATGTGTTATCGGCGCACCATGAAATGAGAATTCAACTCATGAGCCCGAAGTTAGTGGACGATGCAATATTTCCGCTTCCGCGGCCAGCCAGTGCGCAAGGCTGCGATCGTCGGGGCGACCGGCTTCTTCCCACATTGAGAAAGCGCGTAGACTGATTTCTTTCCGTTGAACGGCGCTGACGGAGACTAACCCAGCAACTCTGGGATCAGGAGAATCCGCGAACCCCTCCGTTTTGCTGAAGCGTGAAGTATGTGAAGGCACGACCGGTTCGGAATTCATCGGGTACGGTGCCACACATCGCTACCGACAGCAACAAACCTTGGCGGCGGAGGAATGCTGGCAATTTTTCGACCCGGTCTATCCTAGTCTTGCATCAAGTCATGTGCCCAAATCAGTGCGGCTAGGACAAAAAACAATGTCCTGATAGAGGGACTTCAGGCGTTAAAGCTATCGCTGAAACAGAACAGTGCTAATTGCGCGCCTCGATGCTGCACGGTCTGCAGACAGCAGGCGCCTGAGAGTAGTTTACGCTCCGTCAAATGGAAGGATTTCACGGGTGTACTCGGCTAGGTGATTGTTGACGTCCCGTTCTGTATATTTGCTCTTCGGAAAAAGACGACGCGATGCTGAGGCCGGGTCGCGTGGACGGGTGTCAGGACCATCGCGAGAATCCAGTGCGTGGAGGAATCGGTGTAGCCAATTGTTTTGCCGCCGGATTGGATGAACAGGCGATTTTTCGCCGAGATGTCTTTAATGGCCGCGAGCACCGTGATTTCGTCGTCACAAGTGACGATCGCATCGGGCGACTCCATGGCAGTGTTAGTGGTGAACATCGCGCACTCTTCGGTCGCTAGGCAGATGCGGTCAATTGCGCGCCCTACAAGATAGCACTGCTACTGAACGAGCAACGACTACGGTTATGCGCGACCTCTCCAACGAAAGTTTCTGAAGAAAATACTGAGTTTGAATCTGGTGCTGAGCCTGCGGGCAGTATGGGGAAATCCCCTGAAATGTTCTCCTAGCAGACGTTGGCACTTGGTTTGGTTCCCATTCTCGGCCTCGTTGTGGGAATGCCCGACGATGACGTCGAACCTGAGATGATAAATCAGGCGTTTCGAAAAAGAGACGCGGAGACATTGCTGGCTTTACTGGATCGTTTAGAACCAAAATTCAAATACACACCGGCTTTCGTGCACATCCGGTTGGCGCGGACACTTCTTAAGCGCATTAACAGAGTTCAGGCGAAGCCCGAATCAGCCAAGGCCCATGAACTAACAAAGACGTGGGATGAGATGGGGCAGAAAATTTTCGACATGCACCTGGCGATCTCGCGATCACTATGAGCAATTGGTCCGCGGAACGAAAGCTCCATACCTCAATCAAAATCTATTATGTATTCATATTATGATTACCGAAATATAGGTTGCCCAAAGGTTGCCCAAAACCCTGCTTTTGGCTTCACTTTTCAGAATCTGGATGCTTTTCTCTGCACGTCCTAAACCATTAACCTATAATTAAGTCCGCGTATTTGAGCGACTTAGCTTCAGCGACCAGAATTGGTTCGAATCCCGTTGGCCGCCCCATTTTCCCGGCAGGAGGAAATTTCCGTAAAGCCCCGAGCCCCACCGGCACTCTCTCCTTCGGATTTGATCAAGTCTGACGCCGCGCCCTCCTCCTCCCCATCGTCACAGATCATCCGTCCTCCGGCGCAGCCCCAGCCAGGCGATCACGCCGCCGATCGCCACCCACGCGAGGCACAATCCGCCGAGCCACCCCACCGCGTTCGCCGCCCACCAGTTCGTCAGCGCACCCGCGCCCAATCCGCTGAACGCCGCCCGCTCCACCGAAAACAGCACCGTGATCCGAAACGCATCGAGCGGGTTCGCCATCAACACCGCGATCCACGCATCCGGATGCGCCTGCACCCACGGCGAGCCCGCCACCGCCAGCAGCAGCAGATCCACGCCAAACAACATCGCGAACCACACCGCCACCGCCGCGATCAGCCCCCGCACGCCATCGCGCACCCAGAATCCCAGCGCAAATCCAGCCAGAGCGCACACCACCGCCACACCCACCGCCCCGCTCATTGCAACCGCCAGCTCACGCGACGCCCCGCCCATCGCCAGCGCCGGCCCGCCGATCAACGCCGTCGATCCTCCCGTCAACATCACCAGCCCCGCCGCCTTCCCCGTCAGCCACGGCCCGATCCCGCCCGGCTGCCCCATGATCCACACATGCTCCTCCGCCTCCGCGTGCGCCGAACTCAGTCCAAGCAGCAGCGCCGAGAGCGACACCGCGTACAACACGCCGTGCAACAACCACCACGCCGCCCCTCGCGAAAACCCGTCTCCCGGCGTCAACAGCGGCAGCGCACCGATGACCAGCACCAGCGCGATATGCGCATAGAGAAACCGGTTCAGCCGGTGGCTCAGCCACTCGCGCCTCAACGCCGCGCTCACCACACCTTTCACGCTCGGTAGCATGTGAACTTCGGATACAGCATTCATAAAAAGTTCTCCGCGCCGTTCAGACGGACGGCACCGCATCCCGCTCCAAACGGGGGAAACAATCCCGAATCCTGTCCGGCGGCAGTTCCCCCTGCGAGCGGCCGTGCTCGACCAGCAGACAGCGATCCGCCTTCCCCTCCCACTCGCCGAGCAAATGCGTCGCCAGGAGGATCGTCCGCCCCCGCTCCGCCTCGTTCACCAGAAAATCCTGCAAACTCCGCCGCCACTGCGGATCGAGGCTCAGCCCCGGCTCGTCCAGCATCAGCACCGGCGCATCCGCCAGCGCGAAAACCGCCAGCGCCAGCCGCTGCCTCAGCCCGCCCGAAAGTTTTCCCGTCGGCACATCCGCAAACTCCAGCACGCCCCACGCATCGAGCCCCGCGTCCACATCGCGCCGCGTCCGTCCGCGCAGCTCTCCATAAAAACGCGCCGTCTGTCCCGTCGTCAGCCGCGGATGAAACCGCGGCGCCTGCGGCAGGAAACTCATCCGCGCCAGCGCCGCTCCCCGCGCCTTCTCCAGATCGTGCCCGCAGATCGTCACCGTGCCGCCATCCGCGCGCGCCAGCCCGGCCAGGATGCGCAGCGTCGTCGTCTTCCCCGCGCCATTCGCGCCCACCATCAGCGTGATCGCCCCCGGCTCCACCGCCAGATCGAGCCCGCGCAGCACCCGCCGCGCGCCAAAAGATTTCGTCAGTTCGTGAGCCAGGATCATGGTGTTTTCCTCGTCGTTATCAGCGGCCGCGTGTCCGTGACGCCTGGAAGCGACGGCAACGCGATCCGGCTGTGAATCAGCCTCAATAACTTTTCCCCGGGACTCGCCGAGAGCAGCCCCACCGCCGGAAAACTCCGCCGCCATCCGCCAAACAGATCCGGCTCGCGATGCGGCAGGTCCGCGATCCCGTCGCGATTCAGGTCGAGCGTCAGCGCGCCTTCCCAGTAATTCCCCCGCCCATCCACCGTCCACGCGTTCGCCTGATTCGCCCCGCTCGTCTCCACCGGATGGATGTTTCCGAAAAACACATTCTCGTGAAAGCGCCCGCCCGCCGTGCTGTCGCTCACCCGCAGCCCGATGTAGTTTCCCACCACGCGATTCCCGCGCACCGTCACGTTGTTCGAGTTCTCCAGATAAAACCCCAGCGTGTTTCCCTCGATCAGGTTTTCCTCCACCCGCGTGTCGTCCACCGACTGAAACAAAATCCCATATGCCCGATGGCTCCGGTTCGCGACGAAACGGTTCCCCCGCAGCACGATTCCTTTGGAGTACATCAACGCCGACCCCGCCGCGTTTTCCGAAAACAGATTCCCCTCAAACGTGTTCTCATCCGAGTACATGTAATGCAGCCCGTAGCGCACCTTCGTGATCGTGTTATCCCGCACCGTCGTTCCATCCGTGAACGAAAAATAAATCCCGTCACGAGTCCCCATGATCGTGTTGCCCGTGATCACATGCCCCGCCGAATTCCACAGATGGATGCCGTTGCCACGCCGGTCCTGCGGCGACTCCACATCGCACAGCTCGCTCTCCCCTGGCTTGAGCCCGCCGCTCAGCGGATCGGCGACCGCCTCCGCCACCGCACCATCGCCCAGGATGATGTTGTTCACGATCGTGCAGTCGTTCGCCCGCCGCACATAGATGCCGTGCAGACTGTCGGTGATGCGGTTCCCATGGATAAACGTCCGCGCGCCCGTCGTGTGAATCGCCGCCTGGTCTTTGCCGAGATCGCGCCCCGAGCCGCGAATCGTGAACCCGCTGATCTCCACATCCGCCGCCGTGATCGTCACCACGTGCGTCTTCTCGTCGCCCCACAACGTCGCCCCCGGCCGTCCCACCAACCGCACCGCTTTCGAAATCGCCAGCGGCCCGGCGTAATCGCCCGCCTCGACCACCACCGTCGCCCCTTCACCTGCCTCCGCCAGCCGCGCGCGCAACGCATCGCCCAGACGCGCATCCACCGGAGACGCCATCGCCAGCCCCGCGATCAGCGAGCTCAGGAAAAACGCTCCAAACGCCCCGCCGCGTTTCATGGCAGCTCCTTTCGCGAGCACCACGCCGCCGCAAACAGCAGCGCGATAAAAACCGCCAGCATGTATCCGCCGCTCTGGGGCAGACTCGTCTGCACGAAATTCGCGATCTTCTGGCTCCCGAGCATCACCGGCGTGAACGGCTCGATCGTCATCGGCGCGCGCGGATCGAGCGTATGCCCGTACGTGTGCAGCCGGTAATAGAAATTTCCCAGTGAGAACGCCGTGAAATACAGAAACAGCACGCCCAGATCGACGATGCTCGCCATGCGTCCGATCACCGCCGCGCGCAGCGCCAGCAGGCAGAATCCTCCCAGCGCAAACGGCATCCAGGTCATCTCCGCGAAGTCCGCCTGCGAAAGCGTCTTCATCCCGATGTAGTGATTGAGCGTGTTGATCTCGTGCAGATCCTGCCCGCCGTTTCCACCGACCAGCTTGTGGCTGAAAATATCCAGCGCCAGTCCCTCCCGGTACTGCGGCGCCACCAGATGGATCTTCCACAGCGGCAGAAAAATCGCCGCCGCCAGCGCGCCCGCCGCCAGCAACAGCAACACACGCGACGTCAGGTTCAACGGGCGGCGCAGGAAGAGGATTTCTCGGCGGAGGAAGTTGTGCATGGCTGTGTTTTGAAAAATGAAAGGGCGCGCGTCGCACGCGGCGGACCGCGCGCCCTCGGTTTTAGGTGTCAGGTGGAACGGATCATTTCGCCGCCGTCTCCGCCGTCGGAGCGGGTTTCACGGTGAGATAGCCCTGCATCTCCTGGTGCAGCGCGGAACAGAAGTTCGTGCAGTAAAACGGAAACACGCCCGTCTTCGTCATCGTCACCTTGAGCGTCTTAGTTTCTCCCGGATCGATGACCACGTTCATGTTCTGCTCGATGATGCCGATGCCGTGGATCATGTCCGTCGTCTGCTCGACGTTGGTGATATGGATCGTGAGCTCGTCGCCTTCCTGCGTGTCGATGCGGTCGGGGATGAAGCGGCTGCGGATCGCGATCATCTTCACCTCGACCTTGTTTCCATTGCGCACGACCCCGGTGTCTTTCGCCTCCCACACGGCGTGCGGGTGCTTGTTATCGGCTTTCGGATACACCTCGATCGCATTGACCGTGTCCGCCTTGATGATCTGCGCGAAGTGCGGCTCCGGCTCGGTGAACGCTTCGTAGAGCATAGCCATCTTCTGGCCGGTCACATCGATCAACTGGCTCGACTCCGGCTGCGAGGGACCGACCGAGAGGTGCCGCCCCTTCGAGAGCTTGTTCATCGCCACCAGATAATCGCCGTAAGGCTTCTTCGTGTCGCCACCGCCCAGCACCAAGTGGCCGATGTTATAGTGAACATCGATCTTATCGAGAATGACCTTGTTGAGATCCGCTTTCTCTTCGGCGGTCCACGGAGGCAGTTTCCACTTCGCCACGACCGACTCGATATAGAGCGAGGTGTACGCGTTGCCCCGTCCGTCGAACTGCGTGTGCAACGGTCCGAGCCCCACCGGCACCGAGCCTTCGAGCACCGACTCGTAGCGGATCACCGGCACGCCGCGAAACTCGCTCTCGAAATCCTTCTTCGCGATCGCCGCCATGATCTTTTCAAAATCGAAAACCGAGGCCACCGGCTGCAGCTTGCCACCCGCCGCGATCCAGCGACCCGACGGATCGGTATCGATGCCGTGCGGCGATTTCGGCACCGGCATGAAGTAGAGCACGCCCGGCACTTTCGCCGGATCGATCACCGGCACGCCATCCAGCATCGTCGCTTTGCCCTCCTTCACCGCCGCTTCGGCCGCGCGCCAGTTCACCACCGCCGCGTAGTCGCGCTCACCCTGCGTCGATGTCGCCTCAAGCGTCTCGTGCGCCATCTCCGTGTTGTACGAAGTCCAGAACGCCCAGCCTTCGCTCGGGCCCTTGCCCGTCGAGCCGAGATCCCAGTCAAACGGGGGCGTCAGGATCTGCCAGCCCACCGACATCTCGCCCGACTGCGGATCGACTTTGATGCCGCTCAACATGCCGTTGAACTCCTTCTCGTAATCCTTCGGGTCGGCGTAGCGCCCCTTCGGCAGCGGTACCGAAAACCGGCTCGCGACCAGCACATACTCGGTGTTGTCCGTCACGAACGACGAGCCGTGATTGCCCGAGGAGTTCGGAATCGGTCCGAGGATCTGGTGCGTCTTGAAATCGCTCAGGCTGATCCGCGCCACGCGATTGTTCGCATTGTCGTTCACGAAGAGAAAACGCCCGTCGTAGACGCCGTCCTTCTTCGAAAGCCCCGGGTGGTGGACATCTCCCCACGAATAGTCGCCGAGCATCTTCTTGCTCTCTTCGTCGAAGCCATAGCCGGTCGCCGGATAAGGAGCGAAGACGGGGATGGTTGAGATATGCCGCATCGAGGGAATGCCCGCGACATATACCTGGCCCGAGTGGCCGCCTGAATAAAACAGGTAGTACTCGTCCTTGTCGCCAGGAGCCACATACGTGCGCGCGGCCGGAGTTCCGGCGCTCGCGGTTTTGGTTTCGCCGGCGGATTTCTGTCCCGGCGGATTGCAGCCGGAAAACGGCAGCAGCGCCGTCGCCAGCGTGGCCGAGATGAGGAGGGATTTTTTCATGTGTGGGTAGTGTTCGTGGGTTAATCGACGATCAGCACGCCCTTCATCCCGACCTGGAAGTGACCGGGGAACGTGCAAAGGAAGTCGTAGCGCCCGACCTGTTTCGGCGCGTAGAAAAGGACCGTGTCGCTCTCGCCTGGCCCGAGCAGCTTGGTGTGCGCGATGATCTTGGCTGCGTACTTCGCAGGCACATAATCCGCCTTCACCGCCTGCGAAGCGTCGCTCGTGAAGTCCGATAACTTCACCCCGTTCTCGATCAGCACCAGATTATGACCCATCGAAAACTTCGGCATCGTCCCCGCGTTTTTCAGCGTCAGCGCGATCGCCTCGCCCGCCTTCACGCGGATCTCGGTGACGTTGAATTTCATCGAGTCGTTGCCAACGACTTCGACCGTGCGACCTTCCGTCGGCACCGCGCGCGCCGCGACTGCGGGTGCGGAGGGAGCTGCCGCTCCGCTCGGATCTTTTTTGCCGCAACCGGCGAGAAACAAGGCCGCCAGCACGGCCGCCAGAGTGGTGAGTGAGGATAGAGTTTTCATGGTTTACGCCCCACCGTACCGCGCCACCGCGCGCCCCGCCTTGATGTGGATCAAGGCACTGCGGACAAAATCCGTTTACCCTCGTCGCATGAACCTCCGCTCATTCGCGCTCGCCCTTCTTCTCCTCGGCTCCACGCACCTTTCTCTGATCTCCGCCGAGACCGAAAAAACGTTCACCGTCACCGGCCTCATCAAAGCCCGCCTCGACGACGGCGCTCTCGTCATCCAGCACGAGGAAATCCCCGGCTACATGGCCGCCATGACCATGCGCTTCACCCCCGCCGATCCGCGCGAAGCCGCCACCCTGCAACCCGGTGACCGCGTCCGCTTCCGTTACCGCGTGTCCGACGACACCGACGTCGCCGACCGCTTCGTCGTCACCGGCAAAGAGGCCGTCAAAACCAACTCCACCCCCGGCAACCGCACCCGCCGTCTCAAGTCCGGCGACACCGTGCCCACCTTTTCACTACTCGACGAAAACGGAAACGCCTTCACCCACGCCGCGCTCAACGACCGCTTCACCGTCATCACCTTCATCTTCACCCGCTGCCCCGTCCCCGAATACTGCCCCGCCATGGCCCTCAAATTCGGCGCTCTCCAAAAAGCCATCGCCGCCGATCCCGCGCTCGCCCCGCGCGTCCGCCTGCTGAGCATCACGCTCGATCCCGAATTCGACCGCCCCGACATCCTCGCCGCCTACGGAAAAGCCGTCGGCGCAAACCCCGTCCACTGGAACTTCGCCACCGGCGAAAAATCCCAGATCGACTCCCTCGCCCGCGCCTTCGCTGTGTATGCCGAGCGCAATGGCGTCACCCTCGACCACACCCTCTGCACCGCTCTCATCGGTCCCGACGGCCTCGTGCTCGAACTCTGGCGCGGCAACGCCTGGAGCCTCGACGAAACCCTCGCCGCCCTCCGCAAAGCCGCGCAACCTTGAGCCCATGACCATCGCCCACGAGCCCGCCGCCTCCCGCTTCATCGCCCGCCTGCCGGAGGGCGATTCCGTCGTCGAATATTCGCTCACCGGCGACGCCGTGGTCTTCACCCACACCCTCGTCCCTGCCGCCCTCCGCGGTCGCGGCATCGCCGAGGCTCTCGTCCGCGCCGCGCTCGCCTGGGCCTCCGGGGAAAACCTCCACGTCGGGGCCACCTGCTCCTACGTCGCCCGCTTCATCGAGCGCCACCCCGAACTCGCCCGCCGCTAGACACCGCTCACAGGTAATACATGCCTTTCGCGAACAGCACGATCGCCAGCATCAGCCCCGCCACGATCCGGTGCGTGTAACGAAACCGGCACAGATCCATCTTCCCGCGCTTCGCCGCGCTCAGCGACGCCAGGAACACCCCGAGCACCGCGAACGCCAGGGTCATTTTGATCATCATCAAAATCCCAAACCGGCTGCTCACGAAATCCGGCCGGTTTGAAAAGTGTACCCAGAACATCGCGCCACCGGTGAGAAACAACAGCGCCACCACGTACGGCATGAACGTCCGCACCTGCTTCGGAATCTCCCCCGCCAGCGTACACGCCAGTCCTGGCGGCAACCGCTTCTCGATCGGCTCGATCACCAGCACTTCGAAAAATACCGCGCCGATAAACGTGATCGCGCACAGGATATGAATCGTGAGGAACAGTCCGTAATAAGAGGCCATGATTGAAATACCCGAGTGTGCCCGTTCGATCCCGCTCCAGCCTTGATCCGCATCAAGCCCCCGAGCCCTTCACTCATCCCCGCGCTCACTTGATCCGCGTCAAGGCACTTCGTCCCGCCCTCCGCTAGACTGCGCGGACATGAACACTCCCCGGCGCTCCGCTCCTCTCCGTCGCATCGCCCTCGTCTCGCTCAGCGTGCTCGCGCTCGCCGCCGCCCCGGCCCATGCCCAAAGTTCGGATACGTCCCCGGAGTTCGTCGTCGCCCTCGCTCCGATCGTCGTCACCGCCCGCCCCAGCGAACGCCCGCTCGCCGTCGAGGTCGATCCCCGCGCTCCCGCCCAGCCCATACCCGCGCAGGACGGCGCCGAGGCACTCTGCCGCGTCGCCGGCTTCAACATCATCCGCAAGGGCGGCACCAGCGGCGACCCCGTCTTTCGCGGCATGGCCGGCTCCCGCCTCGGCATCATGCTCGACGGCGAAAACATCCTCGGCGGCTGCGGCAACCGCATGGACCCACCCACCGCCTACGTCTTCCCTTCCGCCTACGACAACATCACCGTCCTCAAAGGCCCCCAATCCGTCCTCCACGGCGCGGGCCACTCCGCCGGCGTCGTCCTCTTCGAACGCACCCCGCGTCGCTTCACCGAGCCCTCCGTCCAGTTCTCCAGCGCGCTCACCGTCGGCTCCTTCGACCGTAACGACCAGTTCGCCGAAATTCGCGCCGGCCGCCCCCTCGGCTACGTTGAGATCGCCGCCACCCGCACCGCCGCCAACGACTACGAAGACGGCGAGGGCCGCCTCGTCCACTCCGCCTACGAGCGCTGGAGCACCCGCGCCGCCCTCGGCTGGACTCCTTCCGACAACACCCTCGTCGAACTCACCGGCACCCTCGGCGACGGCGAGGCCGCCTACGCCGACCGCATGATGGACGGCGCCAAATTCGCCCGCCAAAACCTCGGCCTCCGCTTCCGCCAGAGCGAACTCCCCGGTCTCATCTCATCCGTCGAGGCCAACGTCTTCTTCAACGCCGTCGATCACGTGATGGACAACTACTCCCAGCGCGCCTTCACCCCGACGATGATGATGCCCACCCCCTCCGCCTCGAATCCCGACCGCCTCACCCTCGGCGCGCGCACCTCCGCCAAACTCACCTTCTCCGAAAACCTCCGCGCCACCCTCGGCCTCGATCACCAAAGCAACCGCCACCGCGCCCGCAACACCAGCAACGAAACCCTCGACCCTTTTGAATCCAAACCGTGGATAAAAGACGCCGCCTTCTCCGTCTCCGGCCTCTTCGCCGAATCCATCTACGAACTCACTCCCTCCGATCGCATCATCGGCGGCGCACGCCTCGACCGCTGGCACGCCGAAGACTTCCGCTCCACTGTCTCCACCGGCATGATGAGCACCGCTCTCAATCCCACCGCCGGTCGCGAGCGCACCGACACTCTCCCCTCCGCCTTCCTCCGCTTCGAACGCGACCTCTGCTGCGCCGGTTCTTTCTTCGTTGGTCTCGGCCACTCGCAACGCTTCCCCGACTACTGGGAATTATTCGGCAAAGAATCCGCCTCCACCGTCAGTTCCTTCGACACCCTCCCCGAACGCACCACTCAACTCGACGCCGGCTTCACCCGCCGCGTTTCCACCACGTTCACGGTCACGCTCTCCGTATTCGCCAACCGGATCGACGACTTCATCCTCATCGACTCCGGCATCCGCAAACCCGCCGGCATGACGGGCACGCGCGCCGCCACCATCGCACGCAACATCGACGCCCGCTCCTTCGGCGGCGAGGCCTCCGCCACCTGGGCCTTCGCCAAAAACTGGACCCTCGACGCCGCCCTCTCCGCTGTCTCCGCCGACAACACCACCGACGACCGTCCCCTCGCCCAGCAACCGCCCCACGAGTCCCGCCTGGGCCTCGCCTACGCCACTTCCCGCTGGAGCGTCGGCACTCTCGCCCGCTTTGTCGCCCGCCAGTCCCGCTACGCGCTCAACCAAGGCAACATCGTCGGCCAGGATCTCGGCCCCTCCGACTCCTTCGAAGTCTTCTCGCTCAACGCCGCCTATAAACCCACCGCCCGCCTCCAGTTCTCCGTCGGCGTCGATAATCTTTTCGACACCGCCTACGCCGAGCACCTCAGCCGCGGCGGCAACATGGTCGCCGGCTTCCCCGCCCCCACCACGCGCGTCCAGGAACCCGGCCGCGCCGCCTGGCTCAAACTGGATTTCAAATACTGACTCGCGCCACGGCACTCGCCTCAAATTCAAATCGCACGCGAACTCGCCTCTACGTTTAAGTCCGCTGCCTTCATCTACTCATTCGCTGCGACATCGCGCCGGAAGACCTGACCGGACTGATCGCGTGTCACGGCGCCCCGTTCGGAGAATCGCAACAACACCCACCCGGTATGTTCAGCACTCTTCAAGAGCGCGTGGCAGCTTTTCCTCTCCGGAAAATTCCTCCTCTACGGCTGGGAGCTCCTCCGCCACTTGTCACCGATTTTGTAGGACAACGTTTCATCCGCCTCCGCGAAATAATTCGTCGGGCAGCTCACGCCACTCTCGCGCTCCTGCCCGCCCGCGCCTATCTCTTCATCACCCTCGAACACGGCACCGAAAAAATCGCCACCTCGCCCGTCGCGCTCACCCTTCAGCTCCGATGAGCTCTCCATCCATTCCCCCAGTCTCATCCGCTTCTCCCGACCAGCCGGCATCCGTCAATTTGACCGCTCCTCGCGCGCGCCGCTTCGTCATCCGCCTGCTGTCCCTCCTCGCCTGGCTCGTCGCGCTCTCCGCCGTGCTCTGGGCCTTCCTCGCGCTCGTAATCTCGTTCCCCATCTCCGTCCTCCGCTGGCCCGTCGCCCTCGGCCTCGCCGCCATCGCGCTCATCGCCGCCATCCGCCTGGCCCGCCGCCCCTTCGGCCCCGCCTTCGCCCTCCTCACCTGCGCCGCCCCCGTCTTCTTCTGGTGGCTCACCCTCACCCCGCACAACGACCGCCGCTGGCAGCCCGACATGGAGAAAACCCCGTGGGCCGAAATCGCCGGCGACCTCGTCACCATCCACAACTTCCGCCACGCCGACCGCCGCTCCGCCACCGATTTCACCCCGCGCTGGGAATCCCGCATCTTCCACCTCTCCGCGCTCCAGCACCTCGACTTCTACATGGTGTATTGGGGTTCCCCCCACATCTGCCACACGATGATGACCTTCGACTTCGGCCCCGAAGGCCGCGTCTGCGCCTCCATCGAGGCCCGCCGCGAACACGACGAATCCTACTCCCCGCTCGCCGGCGCCTTCCGCCAGTACGAACTCCTCTACGTCCTCGGCGACGAGCGCGACATCGTCCGCCTGCGCGCTCCGCTCAACGCCGCCACCGATCAGGTTTATCTCTTCCGCATCGCCGCCACGCCCGAAGTCACCCGCGCCCTCTTCCTCGATTACCTCGCCTCCGCCAACCGCCTCCGCACCCAGCCCGCCTGGTACCACTCATTCACGACCAACTGCTCCACCCTCATCCGTGAGCACGTCAACAACGCCCACGCCTTCGAACCCTGGGACTGGCGCCTCCTCGCCAACGGCCACCTCGACCAACGCCTCTACGCCCAAGGCTACCTCGACCAATCCCTCCCGCTCCCCGAGTTAAAAGCCCGCAGCCTCATCAACCCCTCCGCCCTCGCCGCCGGCGACTCCCCCGATTTCTCCACCCGCATCCGCGCCGGCCGCCCTGGATTCTAGCACCCCCCGCCTTCCCTCGCAAAACGCACGCCTCCACCCTCACGCCGCGCCCTCTTCTCCCCTGGCCGCGCCCGCTAAGACCGCTTCAGTCCCCGCCCCCGGTGCCGATGAATGAGACGCGGCTCGCATCCAGGCACTCCTGTGTACCTGGCCGCTGCTGCGTCTCCACCATGCCTGTTTCCGCCCGCATTAAAAAACCGCTCCTCGCCCTCGGTATCGCCGTCTGGCTCGGCGCGGCCATCTGGGGCACGAAATGGCTCACCGAATACAGCTTTTCCCCCGGTGCCTCCGGCCAGCCCGCCGAGACCTGGCCCGAAAACCCCGGCGTCTCCCGCGCCGACGGCATCGCCACCCTCGTCCTCGCCCTCCACCCCGAGTGCGCCTGCTCCGAAGCCACCCTGAGCGAGCTCGGCGTCATCCTCACCGAAACCACCCCCCACCTCCGCGCCATCCTCATCTTCACCGACGCCGACCCCGCCCGCCCCGCCAGCGCCTCCGCCCTCTTCAAAACCGCCCAGACCATGCCCGGCGTCACCCTCGTCCGCGACCGCGACGGCGAAATCCTTAAAAAATTCCACGCCCTCACCTCCGGCGAAGCCCGCCTCTACAGCCCCGACGGCACCCTCCACTTCAAAGGCGGCATCACCGGCTCCCGCGGCCACCCCGGCGAAAACCCCGGCCGCGCCCACATCATCGCCGCCATCCGCTATCCCGCCGCCGCCCCGTCCTCCTTCTCCACGCCCGTCTTCGGCTGCGCCCTCTTTGCCGCGTCCCCATAACCCATGAACGCAGCCGGCCCCGCCCCCTCCCCACGCGTCAGCGAACGCGCCATCATCCTCGAAGCCGATCTCCTCAAACGCTTCTGGAGCCAGGCCGACCGCGCCTTCGCCATCCTCCTCCTCATCCAGTGGATCGCCGGCATCGGCCTCGCCCTCTGGTTCACCCCGCTCACCTGGATCGGCCGGCAGAGCCAGCCCCACGTCCACCTCTGGGCCGCCATCGTCCTCGGCGGCATCATCGCCCTGCCCGCCGCCGCCCTTGCGTATTGGCGCTCCGGGCACGCCTCCACCCGCTACGTCATCGCCGTCGCCCAGATGCTCGCCTCCTCGCTGCTCATCCACCTCACCGGCGGCCGCATCGAAACCCATTTCCACGTCTTCGGCTCCCTCGCCTTCCTCACCTTCTACCGCGACTGGCGCGTCATCGTCATCGCCTCCGCCGTCGTCACCATCGACCACCTCGCCCGCGACCTCTTCTGGCCCATCTCCATCTTCGGCAGCGAGCTCGTCAGCCCTTGGCGCTGGCTGGAACACGCCGGCTGGGTCATCTTCGAAGACATCTTCCTCATCTACTCCGCCAGCCGCTCACGGAAACTGATCTCCGAATACGCCGTCAAACGCGCCGAAGCCGAAATCACCACCGAACGCATCGAGGAGACCGTCCGCGAGCGCACCAAGGACCTCGCCGAGACCAACACCCGCCTGGAGGCCAACATCGAGGAACGCATCCGCGTCGAACAGGAGCTCAAGACCGCCAAGAACGCCGCCGACGCCGCCTCCCAGGCCAAGTCCGAGTTCCTCGCCAACATGTCCCACGAGATCCGCACCCCCATGAACGGCGTCATGGGCATGACCAGCCTCCTCCTCGACACCCCCCTCAACAACCAGCAACGCGGCTTCACCGACACCATCCGCCAGAGCTGCGACTCCCTCCTCGTCGTCATTAACGACATCCTCGACTTCTCCAAGATCGAGTCCGGGAAAATGGAGCTCGAAGAACAGCCCTTCGACCTGCGTACCTGCATCGAGGATACTCTCGACCTCTTCAGCCAGAAAGCCGCCGAGAAGAAACTCGACCTCGCCTACCTCCTCCACGATTCCACGCCGCTACACTTGGTCGGCGACGCCACCCGCCTCCGCCAGATCCTCGTCAACCTCATCGGCAACGGCATCAAATTCACCGCCCACGGCTCCGTCCTCGCCCGCGTCTCCAGCCGCCTCATCGGCCCCGCCGCCACCCGCTCCTCCGCCCCGCCCGAGACCTGGCACGAACTCCAGATCGAAGTCCGCGACACCGGCATCGGCATCCCCGCCGAACGCCTCGACCGCCTCTTCAAACACTTCAGCCAGGTCGATACCTCCATGTCCCGCCGCTACGGCGGCACCGGCCTCGGCCTCGCCATCGCCAAATCCCTCGCCGAAATCATGGGCGGTCGCATCTGGGTCGAGAGCGAACCCGGCAAAGGCTCCGCCTTCTTCTTCACCGTCCGCCTCCGCGCTTCCGAAAAACCCCTCGCCGCGGCTCCCGACCTCCCCCTCCTCAAAGGCAAAAACCTCCTCATCATCGACGACGGCGAGATCAACCGCCGCATCCTCCAGGTCCAGGCCCTCCGCTGGGGCATGATCCCCCACGAAGTCGCCTCCGGCCCCGCCGCCCTCGACTGGCTCGACACCGGCCGCCCCGTCGACGTCGCCATCCTCGACATGCAGATGCCCGACATGGACGGCCTCGTCCTCGCCACCCGTATCCACGCCCTGGCCACACACAAAAACCTCCCCCTCATCCTCCTCAGCTCCGCCGCCCACCAGCACGACCGCGACGACCCCCGCTGGCTCCACTTCGCCGCCCGCTTCAACAAACCCGTCAAATTCGTCCCCCTGCGCGACGCCCTCCTCACCGCCCTCGGCCACGCCCGCACCGAGCTCTCCGCCTCCCTTCCGAAAAGCACCGCCCCCCGCGGCCCCCGCCTCGCCGACGAACTCCCCCTCCGCATCCTCCTCACCGAGGATAACGTCGTGAACCAAAAAGTCGCCTCCCGCTTCCTCGAACTCATGGGCTACCGCTGCGACATCGCCGCCAACGGCCGCGAATCCCTCGAATGCCTCGCCCGCCAGCCCTACGACATCGTCCTCATGGACGTCCAGATGCCCGAGATGGATGGCTACGCCGCCACCGCCGCCATCCACGAACGCTTCACCGCCGAAACCCGCCCCCAGATCATCGCCCTCACCGCAC
Source organism: Nibricoccus aquaticus (assembly GCF_002310495.1). Lineage (GTDB taxonomy): Bacteria > Verrucomicrobiota > Verrucomicrobiia > Opitutales > Opitutaceae > Nibricoccus > Nibricoccus aquaticus. Next base: position 867,592 of record NZ_CP023344.1, read on the forward strand.
ACGCCAGCGTCCAAGACCGCGAACTCTGCCTGAGCCGCGGCATGGACGACTACCTCACCAAGCCGATCGTCCCCGCCGTGCTTGCCCAAAAACTACGCGACGCCGCCGCCCGCCTCGGCCGCCCCTCCGCCGCCGCCTAGTAGCCACGAGCGCCAGCGAGTGGGCGCTCTGCCCGACATCGCTCACTTCCCCGGCCAGTCCTCGCCGCCTGCGCGCCACCGGCATAGTCCCCCTTTGCGTGAGCCAGCCTCCCCACGCTTGCCCCATCGCCCCGGCTTTGTTTCAGAACCAACGCCCGCCGATGCCCACCACCCCGCCCACCCGACGCCCCCGCATCCTGCAGGTCGTCTCCCACCTCGCCCTGGGCGGCGCCGAACGCGTGGCACTCAACATCACCGACGCGCTCCGCCACGACTTCGACTTTCACCTCTACGCCGTCCGCGGCATCGAACCCGGTGAACTCGGCTCCTCTCTCGCCGCTGAAGTCCACACGCTCGGCATCCCTCTCCACCTCGGTGCCCGCGTCCCCATGCGCTTCGGCGGCGTTATCACGAGCGGCATCGGCCTCACCCGCGTGGTGAAACGCGTCTGCCCCGACCTCATCCACCTTCACACCGAAATCCCCGAAGCCGCCTACGCCGCGATGGTCACCGCCTCGCCTGCACTCCGCGCGATCCCCGTCGTCCGCACCATCCACAACACCGTCTTCTGGAAGTTCTGGCGCGCGCTCGGTCGCTGGTGCGACCGCCGCCTTCCCCACGCCTTCATTGCCGGCGTCTCCCCCGGCTGCGTCACCGCCTTCCAACACCTGCGCGAAGAATCCCGCGCCCCCGCTCCGCCCGCCGCCATCACGATCTTCAACGGCGTACCTTCCCCCTCTTTCCCACAACCTCTCCCCTCCTCCGACGATACCCAGCCCGTGAAACTCGTCTTCGGCGGCCGCCTCGAAGAACAAAAAGGCACCGACCTCCTCCCCGCCATCCTCGCCCAGGTCCGACCACCGCCGCGCGGTGCCCAACTCGTCATCTTCGGCACCGGCTCGCACGAAACGCTCCTGCGCAAACTCGCCCAAAATTCTCCCGCCGGCTGGTCACTCGAACTCCGCGCCCCCACCCGCGACTTCGCTCAACAACTCTCCCGCTACGACCTAGTCCTCATGCCCTCGCGCTACGAAGGCCTCGGCCTCGTCGCCGTTGAAGCTGCGCTCGCCGGAGTGCCCGTCGTCGCCACCGACGCCGAGGGCCTCCGCGACGTTTTCCCCGCAGATCATCCGTGGCTCGCGAAGCCCGGCGACTCCACTAGCTTCGCCGAAAAACTCCAGCACGCGCTCGACCAGCCATCGCACTGGCGCGAAGTCGCCCTACGCTCTCAAATCTTCGCGCAGTCCCACTTCAGCATTGGCGCCATGTCCCGCGCTTATCACCAGCTCTACCATCAGGCGCTGCGCCTCCCTTCGGAAAACCCCACTGCGGGGCAGTCCCCGCGCACACCATGAGTTCGCTGCTCGCCCGCACGCGCGACCGACTTCTCCCCATCGTCCTGAGCCAGGCGATCGGCCTCCTCTGCGGACTCATCGGCGTGCGCCTCGTCTCGCACTGGATTCCTCCCGCCACGCTCGGCAGCTACGGCGTGTTCCTGACCTTCACCACCCTCGGTCTCTGGGTCGTCCACGCCGGTCTCATCAAATTCATCACCCGACACTGGGCCTCCTCCACCGATCAAGCCGCACTCCTCCGCACCTGCGTCCACTCTTGGACGAAAAAACTCCTCTGGCTCGCCCCCGCAGCCCTCGCCGCCGCTTGTATCATCGAACGGGAAAACCCCCTCAACACCTCCGCACTCTCCGTCACACTCTTCCTTTCATCCGCCTTGATCGCGCTGGGCGTCATCGCTCAAAGCGCGCTGCAAGCAGCCCGCCGTTACTGGACCGATCTCACCGTCTCCGCCACCGGCTCGCTCACCCGCACCTTCCTTCCACCGCTCCTCTTCCTCGCGTTCGACAACGCCCTCGGCCTCTACCTCGGCTTCTGCCTTCACGCGCTCCTCTTCGCCCTTACCGCGCTGTGGATGGTGCGAGGCTCCATCCACCCAGCGACCGCCTCATCGACCGCCCCGGCCATCACCCCGATCTACGACGGTGCCTTCTTCGCCATCCTCTCGCTCACCGGCTGGATGCTCATGGGCATCAACCGCTGGATCGTCGCCGGCTTCTTCGGAGAAACCACCGCCGGCTTCTTCACCCTCGCCGGAAACCTCGCCCAAATCGCCCCCGCCATGCTCGGCGCGGTCTTCATGCAATACTTCCAGCCCGGCCTCTTCGCCTCGCCGCACACCACCGTATCCGAACGGCGGGCACTCGCCCGCCGTGTGGATCTGACCGCGCTCGCCTACACTGTGCTCGCGCTCGCCGGTGTGGCCGCGGTCCACGTTCTCACGCCCTGGCTCATCGGCCCGCTGATCGACGAACGTTACCGCCCCGCGCTCGGCTATATCGCGGGCGCCGGCTGTTTCGGCGCCGCCGTGATCATCGGACAATTCTTCCACACGCTTCTTCTCGCCGCCCACCGCGAACGCGCCTGCGGCCCCGTCGACCTCATCGCCGCCGCCATCCTGATCCTCGGCGGCCTCGCCAGCGCCCTCCTCGGCGGCGAACCCTGGTTCCTCCGCTGGCTCATGCTCACCCCGCTCCTCCCCTGGCTCCTCAACCGCCCGCTGGCACACCGGCATCTGTTCAGAGCCAGCCCAGAGATCGCGGATCATCAAAGATCTTAAGCAGTCACCGATGCTTTGGGTACTCCGTCAGAATCGACGACAAATCCCTCATCCTGCTTCAACCGCCTGCACGCCATGAGCAGTCCCGCCAAGAGCCCAAAAGACTGCATCCACCACGTCACATCTCCGTTGGTGAGATAAAACAAAAGCACGGCCGCAAACCACTGCGCACATAGAAGCAGGCAGACTCGGTCGAAAAAACTCCATTCGCTCGGCGTCCGACGACGGACAAGCAGGCCCAGCTGCAAAGCTATCTTCGATACATGCCAGACGAAGAGCAGCGAGCACAGCAGCCCGAAAACACCCAGCTTCAGCAGCGTGCCAAGGAATCCATTGTAGAACATACCTTGGGAATAGAGCATCGAGACGCTATCGTTTGGGTCATCCACCGGCAACCGGTCGAAACGATCCATTCCGAAACCCCGGCCAAACAGCCAATATTTGGGACTATCCGCGATCGCTAGTTTGAGAACTTCTACGCGATCCGAATTAGTCGTAGCAGCATCCGCCTTGGCAATCGGTGAAATGGCGATTCCCGGAAAAAACGACACTGAGCGCTGCACGGAAAGCGGAAGTTCTTTGGCGAAAAAATAAAGCCCGCCCACCATGACCGCTCCGACCAGCACCATTGAGATAACCCGGCTCGGGTTCCAAAACCGTTGCACCCACGCCAGAAAAAAAAGCGTGCAAATCGCGGACGCAAAAACGTTCCGATAGCCACTCCCTAGTCCTAGCCCAACCAGTGCCACCATAAGTGGGCCCGTCACCAGCAACCAGCGCCCGAGGAGTTCCCGTAACGGCGCCGCAACCCATAAAAGAGAAAGGCCTGCTCCAGCAACCGCAGCAAGAGATCCGAACCTGCGTACCCCGCTAGCGTCGTAGCCAGTGCTAAAATTCAATCCGTCCACGGGTAGTTCAAAAAAATAGAGCAATGGAGCCATATCCTGGCTTCGCGCGAAGGTAAGTTCCGAAACGATATAGGTGAGCGACAGAAGCCATCCCGTGATCATAGCCATTCGCAGCTGCTTTTGACTGAACCCAGCAAGCAGCATCAGCACCGGCAAAATCGAGAGCACTAATTGCTGCACATACACGCGCCCGCCCATCTGCTCGCCGCCAAATATTCTCAGCCCAACCCCGCGGTAAGCCATCGTTCCAAGAATTACCGCTACATACCCCCCCAGCGCCGCCAGCGCCCACCGCTCCGCGCGATCAAACGCCACCACCTCGATCTTCCGCCGGTTCACCAACCCGTAAGCCAGCAGACTCGGCCACGCCAGCAACGCGCACAGCTCCCACCAAAACGGCCGCCCCGGGAAAAACGGCACGATCAACGCCGCCGGTTGCAACGCGATCACCAGCCACGCCAGCGCGCGGCAGTTCACCGTCAACGTCCCCACATACACCAGCCCCGCCAGCCCCGCGAAAATCAGGTACGGCTGGTCCGCCAGCATCGCCCCCGCCACCACGGCCGCCACACACGCGATCCCCGCAATCAACGCGCGCCGGAACGGCAGCGCGTCAGGATCGAACAAAGTGGAGTGCATGGAAAACCGCATACGCAGCCGCCCATCCGCGCGCAACCGGCAACTCACCACACATTCCCCACCTTCCCGCCTCCGTCATCTGTGCCCTCTGTGCCTTCTGTGGTTAAAAACTCCATCCGCCGGTCACCTCTTCCCCCGCGCCCTCTTCCGTCTCCGAGCTCCATGCCCTCGGCGTCCTCGCTCCATGACCTCCTTCGCCCACTCCCCGCCGCTTTCCCGCCCTCCGCCCAACATCGTCATTGCACCCTCCCCCGCTTTCGCCACGCCTTCGAGGCGCATCCGCAAATCATGGCGATCAACGTCCGCACTCCCCTCGACTGGCTCAGCGTCTTCAAGACCACGCGCGAGCGCTTCGACTGGATCACGCCGCTCGTCATGCTCGCGCTCTGCACGATCAGCATCTTCTTCATCTACAGCGCGCAGCTCGAACGCCTCGGCACCGACTGGCAGAAACAGATCCTCTTCATCGTCGTCGGCGCCGGTCTCTACACCGCCATCTCCCTCGTCGATTACCGCTTCTGGATGACCATCGTCCACTGGATCTACCTCGCCGCGCTGGTCCCCCTGATCCTCGTCAAAATCGTCCCCGGCATCGGCGGTGCCGCCGCCGTCAAATGGGGCGCCGACCGCTGGATCGACCTCGGCCCCATCTCCTTCCAACCCTCCGAAACCGCCAAAATCGCCGTCCTCCTTATGACGGCCTCCATCCTCACCCGCGCCCGCGTCGGCACGATCACCGCCTCTCTCGGCACACTCGGCAAATTGGCTCTTGCGGCGGGTATCCCCATCTTTTTGGTGATGCTGCAACCCGATCTTAAATCGGCGATTGTGATTCCCCCGATGGTTTTCTCCATGCTCTACGTTTCGAAGCTCTCGCTGCGCTTTTTCGCGGCCGCCTTCGGAGCGTTCGTCCTGATCGTCGGCGTCGTCGCCTTCGACAGCGTCAGCTACGTCCGCTACATGGAAAATAACGGCTACGAATTCCTCCGCGACAAAGGGAAATACGAGCAGACCTCCATCATCCCGCTCCACGACTACCAGCGGAACCGCATCCTCACCTTCGTTGATCCCGCGATCATCGACCCCAAGGGCACGAAGGACGCCTACAACCTCAACCAATCCCTCATCTCCGTCGGCTCCGGCGGACTCACCGGCAAAGGCTGGACTCAAGGGATGCAAGCCCGCCTCGGCTACCTGCCGCCCGGCGTCTCGCACAACGACTTTATTTTCCCGGTCATCGCCGAGGAAATCGGATTTTTGGGAAGCCTGACCCTCATCGGTCTCTTCGGCCTGCTCCTGTTTAATAGCATCCGCATCGCCAGTCTCGCCCGAGACCGGCTGGGCGTGCTGATCGCCATCGGCGTCACACTCCTGTTTGCGGTGCATATATTCGTGAACATCGCCATGTGCATCGGACTCATGCCCATCACGGGCATCCCGCTTCCCTTCATCAGTTACGGTGGCACCTTTCTGCTTAGTTGCTGCTTGCTGCAAGGACTGGTCCAGAGCGTCTATCGCTTCCGGAAGGATCGTTCATGACGACGACTTCCCGCGATAACGACCGCCCTGCCGGAATCTCCTGCGCTGCAACTACCGCGCATCGGTGCCCCATCCAACAACACAAACACACGCACCATGAGCGTCCCATCGCAGCCCAACTCCGCCTCCTCAGGCGCCCCCTCAGATGACCCTACACATCAATATGACGAAGAACTCGCCAATCCCCCTCCAGGTGAGGAATTCGATCCGGTAGATCCCTCCGAACTCAAAGCCGGCGCCCAGGAACGGTCCAAAGACCGCCCCTTCCTCCAAAAAATCGTCGCCCTGTTCAAGAAGGAGAAAACCTCCTTCCGCGAACTGATCATCAACTCCGAGCCCCTCGAAAAACGCGTCGCCCTCCTCGTCGACGGCGTCCTCGAAAAGTTCGAGATCGAACGCGAGTCCGACAACCGCATGGTCGGCGGCATCTACAAAGGCCGTATCAAGAACCTCGATGCCGGTCTCAAAGCCGCCTTCGTGGACATCGGCTACTCCAAGAACGCCTTCCTCCACTACTGGGACATGCTCCCCGCCGCCGCCGACTCCTCCGTCGAAGTCGTCCGCGTCAACAAACGCAAAGACGCCCCTGTCCGCCCAGCCGAGCCGACAGTGAAAGACATCCCCGGCCTCTACCCGCCCGGCTCCGAGATCGTCATCCAAGTGACGAAAGGCCCCATCGGCACCAAAGGCCCGCGCACCACGACCAACCTCGCCATCCCCGGCCGTTACCTCGTGCTCATGCCCTACTCCGATCAATGCGGCATCTCCCGCAAGATCGAGGACCACAAGGAGCGCTCCCGCCTCAAGCAGATGATCAACGAGCTCACCATCCCCGAGGGTATGAGCGTGATCGTCCGCACCGCCGGTGAAGGCAAAAAGACCCGCTACTTCGTCCGCGACCTCCACCTGCTCCTCAAGACCTGGTCCCGCATCCAGCAAAAGATGCAGGACGACCGCGCTCCGTCGTGCCTCTACCAGGAGCCCGACATCGTCGAGCGCACCGTCCGCGACTTCCTCACCGAGGAAGTGGACCGCGTCCTCATCGACGACGCCGAGGACCACGCCCACACGCAAAAACTCGTCGCGCAAATCTCCAAGCGCTCCGCCTCCAAGATCGCCCTCTACAAGGACAACATCCCGATCTTCGAGCGCTTCAACATCGAGCGCCAGATCGAGCAGACCTTCCAGCGCAAGGTCCCGCTCCCCTCAGGCGGAGAAATCATCATCGACGAAACCGAGGCCCTCATCGCCGTCGACGTGAACACAGGCTCCCACAAGAACCGCGGTGGTGACGAGAAGAACACCATCTACGCGGTTAACCTCGAGGCCGCCGTCGAAATCGCCCGCCAGATCCGCCTCCGCAATCTCGGCGGCCTGATCATCATGGACTTCATCGACATGAAGGAGCGCCGCCACCGGAATTCCGTTTACGAGAAGATGGTCGAGGCGATGTCCGAGGATAAGGCCAAAAACCACATCCTCCCGATCTCCCAGCTCGGCATCATGCAGATGACCCGCCAGCGCCAGCAGGAGTCGCTCTCGTCCAACTTGTACACCGACTGCCCGTACTGCCGCGGCCGCGGTATCGTGAAGTCGGCGACAACCATGTCCGTCGAGCTCCAGCGCAAATTGTCCTCCATCGTCCGCCGCCTCCAGATGCGCAACGACGGCAAGGAATACTCGCTGCGCGTGCTCGTCCACCCGAGCATCCTCGAGCGCCTCCGCAGCGAAGACGCCGAACTCCTCGTCCGCATGGAGAAGCTCTTCGGCGTCAAGTTGGCCTTCCGCGCAGACCTCAACTACCACGTCGAAAACTTCAAGATCGTGAACGCCATCAGCGGCGAAGAGTACCGGTAACTTCGCGAGACCGCGCCCACGTGCGGTCTCCGAAATCTTTCTCGTTCCCCTACTCGCAATAGTCCTCAAACCCCGAACGCCGGTCCTCCCAAGGCCGGCGTTTTCCGTGCCCACACCTCCGATGGAGGGACGACCTCGGTGTCGTCCGCGCTCGGCATCATGCCCGGCGTGTACCCAAACGGCCCCGACTTTTCTGAAAAGGCACTGTCTCCCACGCCTCACAAAGGCGTTTCGCCCAGATCACCGCCCTGCGGCACTGCCTTTCGCACGCCACCGTAAACCGGCGACAGATAAAAATAATTCCCGTTACACACCCATTCTCCCTCGTAAGTACCCGTTGATAGCACCGTGAAACTCCCGCCGTCCCGCCCCGTGGCACAGCCGCTGCGAAACACATTCACGGAACACGACTCCTCCACCGCCACTCCAAGGCGTCATCAACAACTCAATACCTACTTCCATGTTTTACGAAGCCGCCACCAGCAACAGCAACGGATTCTCCTTCGAGGCTTCCCTCGCCTCCTCAACGCCCGAAAGTGAAACCCGCCACCTCGTGAACCGCCTCCGCTTCGAGTTCCCCACCGCCACCCAGCGCCAGCTTGAAAACGCCGTCGCCGACGCCTGCGAAGGAGCCACCACTTATGCCGGCGACAAAGTTTACCAACGCGCCCGCGCCAACCTCCGCGCCCTCCTTGCCCCCGCCTTCGATAACGCCGAAGAGGAAATGGAAACCGCACCGCCCTTCCGCGCCAAAGTCGCCTGATCCAGCCGCCCGCCTTGGCGGATACGCTCTGCCAGGTTAAAGTCCTTCTTTCGATTCCTTCGCCCCCCTCGGTTCCGCCTCCGCATAAATCCCGCACCTCCAAGATTGCCGCCGCTCCGCACCGCGCCCACGTTCCGGTCCATGCTCGCCAATCTCGTCATGACCGTGATCGGCCCGGATCGTCCGGGCATCGTCGAGGCCCTCGCTTCCCGGGTCGCCCGCCACGGCGGCAACTGGCTCGAAAGCCGCATGTGCCGCCTCGGCGGACAATTCACCGGCATCGTCCGCGCTGAAATCCCTCCCGCTAAAATCGACGAACTCACCCAGGCTCTCCGCAGCCTCGAAGCCGACGGCCTCCGCATCCATCTCCACATCGAAAAAGCCGACCGCCCCGCCGTCGCCGGCACGCTCGCCACACTCGCCTTCGTCGGTCAGGACCGCCCTGGCATCCTCCTTCAAATCTCCGGCGTCCTCTCCTCGCACCGCGTCAACGTCGAGGAACTCGCCTCCGAACGCATCAGCGCCCCCATGGATGGCTCCATGCTTTTCCAAGCCCGCGCCACCGTTTTACTCCCGCCCGATCTCTCGCTCGCTTCCCTCCGCACCGGCCTGGAAAAAATCGCCACCGACCTCATGGTGGATGTCCAGCTCCAGCCTAAGTAACAGCCCAGCTGAAGCACGACCTCCGCTTCGTCCGCCTCCCTTCCGATGGAGGCGCGGTGCCCTCACCGTCGCGCATGATCTCCCCTCGTGATGTAGACGGGGTGCCCCCACCCCGCGTTAACGTCGATCCCGCTTTCGGCCAGACATCAGCCCGATGCCGAAGAAAAATATAGATTCAGGAAGCGCAGAGACTTCTCTCCGATTTCCAGCCTTCCTGAGTTCCACATTTCTATTTCTTCACACCCCGGCCTGCGCCTTCGTGTGAATCCAGAACCGCGATACCACCAGATGGTCGCGCTTCAGATCGTAGCCGAACTCCGTGTCGATCACGTGCCAGCTGCCGGTCACTTTTTCATCCGGGCCCGCCGCCGTCGCGGCCATCGCCCGCAACCGCTGCCACTCGCGCACCGCCAGCAACCGCGCCGACGTGAACGCCTCCTCGATCGAACGATACACGCCGCACGAGTGAGTCTTCTGCATCGGCTTTCCTTCATCCGAAGGAACTAACGTGAAATGCAAAACCGCGTAATCTTCAGAGGAGAAAGGTGCAGCGCTCATGTGTAGGGAGTTTAGCCTATTCCATGCCACCAGACCACCGGGCTTAGGCAGAGTTCCGCCCCGGGTTTTCTCCTACAACGGCCGGCCGGCGCGCGCGAACAGCTCCCACATCAACACCGCCGCCGCCACCGAAACATTCAGCGACTCCACCCGCCCGCTCCCCGGAATAGTCACCAATCGCGTACACGTTTTCGCCACTTCCGGAGCCATCCCGTGTTCTTCGTTACCCATCACAATCGCCACCGGCTTCCGCGACGCCGCCAGATCCGCCGCAACTTTTCCCAACGGCTGCGCGCCGATCACCGCCGTGCCCGCCACTTCATAGCCCGCACGCGCCAGCTCCCGGCAAAATTCCGCCAGCGACTTCACCGTCAAAATCTCCAGCTGATCCAACCCGCCCTCCGCCACACGATGCGCCGCCTCGCCCGGCAACGCCTGCTGCACGTGTTCCGGCACGATGATGTGCTTCACTCCAAAAAACGCCGCCGTCCGCGCGATCGCGCCGAGATTATGCGCATTCCCCACGCGATCCAGCAATACGAGCGGCGCCCGCGTCTTCGCCCAGTGCTGCACATCCTGCGCCCGCGGCGACCGCAATGCCTTCGCCTCCACGATCGCCACGATCCCGCCGTGATGAATCGTCCCCGCGATCTTCTCCAGCTCCGCCGGCTCAACCTGCCGGTAAACACGCCGCGTCGCCGCCAGCGCCTTGCTGATCGCCCCGACTTTCTTTCCCGTCTGAAAATCGAAAAACAGCCGGATGATCGACGCCGGCTCGCGCTCGAACTTCGCCTTCACCGCCGCCAGCCCGCAGATAGGAGTCTCCTTCGGCTTCATGCCTTCACCTCGCCTACGATCGTGAATTCCTCACGGTCATGGTAAAGATGCCGGATGCGCAGATTCGTCGTATGCGTCGCGAGCACGCTGCCCGGCGCAGTGATCTCTTGGAGCAACGCGATCGCATCCACCCGCCCGAATTTCAAAATCACCACGAACCGCCGGCACCACCCGCGCAGAATCCACGGCTCGATCAGATTACGCATCACATGATGCGGCTCCTCGACCAGATCGCAGAACAACCAGTCAAACCGCTGCCCCTGTCCCGGCTCGAAACGAAACGCATCCTCCGTCCGATGCTCGATGAGCGCATGGCCCAGCGCACCACCCTTCAGAGGCCCGTTGTCCACCGCGACAACATGCGCCCGCCGCTTCGCCGCGCTATAACTCCACCCGCCCGGCGCCGCCCCGAGATCCGCCACCGTTTCCTCCACATCCGGCTCGCGCCCAAGCAACACATACGCCTCCTCCACTTTCAGGTACGAACGCGACGGAGCCATCTCGTCATCCGCCATCCGGCGTTGCCCGCCGAATACGCATTCCCTCGCCACAAACACCCGTTTGAAGTCCGCGAAAAACACAAACAACCCGCGCACCCTCGCGATCCCGCGCGGCTTCTCCGGCGACGCCAGCTTCGCCACGCGCCCCATCTTCTTTTTGAGCAACTCGTCGAACGCCTTCTCCACCCCGCTCATCCGCCGCCCCAACCCATCGAGCCCGCTCGCCGCTTCAAAAATTAACGGCCACGCGCCCTCAAATCGCTCCGTCCGCGCCGACTCGAAAAACTTTTCCGCTATCGCTCCCGCCAGCGCATTCACCGATTCCCCCGCGATCTCCACCGGATCGAGCAACACCGCGTGCGCGAAACAAAGCTCCGGCAACGTCCCCTTCGTCGCTCCGCCCGGACCCGCTCCCGCTCCCTCCGCTCCGCCCGCCTCAGTCCTCGCCCGCAGCCAGCCTTCGCCCCGCTCAACCGCGACGATCCCATGCACCCGCAGCTCCTTCTCGAGGAGCAACTCAAAGCCGGCCTGACAGCGAAAAATCATGCGCCCATCCCGCCGCGCGCCGCCCCGCCACTCAAGCCCCAAACCGCTCCCCTCAACCCCCGCGCCCGCTCCACACCGCCCTCTCCTTCCCTCCATCGCCCCATCCGCCCTCAAAAAACTCAGCCCAAAAAAGTGTCACGTATTAAGTGACACTTTTCTCTGCCTTCGTTCCGCACCACTCCGCTCTGCCCCTCACGAGCCCTCACCGCGCGTCTCCACCGTCCCCGCTCTTGCCAATCTCACACGCTCCTCGCCCACTTGCTGAACCCGGCGCACTCATGGATGTCCGTGTAGCCACACTCATACCTGGTCGCTCATCCGTCTCCATACGCACCACAACCTCTCCACTCCCCTCATGAAACTTTTCATCTTTCTCCTCGGCATCGCTGCCGGTGCCGCCGGCTACCACTACTACCACAAGCCTGCCTGCCCCGCGCTTAACCCCGCACCCGCCGTCGAATCCCACTCCGACTCGTCTCACCCCGCCACTCACACCCCTTCAGCCGACACCCGCTCCTTTACCGAAAAAGCCCGCGACGGCGCCCTCGCTGCCAAGGACGGCATCTCCCAAAAACTCGTCGAGTGGCACCTCACGCCCGCCGAGATCAATCAGGAGCTCGAAAAAACCGGCCGCGTCGTCCGCACCAAAGCCGCCGCCGCTGGCCAAGGCCTTTCCAACGCCCGCCTCGTCGCCGTGATCAAGGGCAAGTACGCACTCGAAGACGACCTCTCCGCCCGCACCATCAACGTCGATGCCGACGCGGGTAAAATCACCCTCCGCGGCACCGCCAAATCCCCCGACCTCATCGCCCGCGCCATCGCCCTCGCCCTCGCGACCGACGGCGTCACCTCCGTCCACTCCGAACTCACCGTCGCCCCCTGATCGCCCGCATGTCATCCACGCCCGCTCCCAAACTCCGCCCCGGCCGCTACCGTCACTACAAAGGCAAAGACTACCAGGTCATCGACGTCGCCCGCCACAGCGAGACCGAGGAAGCACTCGTCGTGTATCGCCTTCTCTACGACGACCACAGCCTCTGGGTCCGCCCCCTCGCCATGTTCACCGAAGAGATCGAGCACAACGGCCAACGCCAGCCCCGCTTCGCCTACCTCAGCGAAACCTAAAATGAACCACACAGGCACAGAGCGCACAGCCCTCTCAACAAATACTCAAATCCTCCGAATCCTTCCGTCTCCGTGTCATCTGTGGTTAAAAATCCGAAGCTCGTTACTTCGCTCCGACCTTAGCGTCTTCGCGTCTTAGCGATTCACCTAGTCATTGCCCGCGTTCGGCGTGACATCCCATCTCCGTCACCGTCACCCAAACACGCACAGCCGCTCGATCCCCGCCGCCGACCCATCGCGCAACCACCCATCGAGCTGCGCCTGATCCTTTAGCTGCTGCCCGCGCGCCCGCGGCACCGCGAAGAACCGGATCTCCGCGTCATGCAACGTCGTCATGTCTCCCCACAGCTTCTCAAACTGCGCCACCGGCATGATGTCCTCCTGCCCGTTGCCCCAGCGCTTCTTCACATCTTTGAGCGTCACATAGCTCGGCATCTTCGCCGCCAGCGCGCGCACACCCGCCGCGACCTTCGCCGCATCGCCGATCGTCTCGCGCGTCACGCCAAACAGCTCCAGCAACGAGTCCACGTGGATCCAGTTCGTCGCCGAGTTGTAGTACGTCAGCGCGAACTCGTCTTCCTCCCGCGCCATCGCGAGCCCTTCGACCAATCGCAACTGACCGTTCACCCGAGCCAGCCCGCCGCCGCGATCCTCCAGCCGACGCCGGATCACTTCCACGCTGATCGCCGCGCCTTCGAGGATGTGCTTTCCAAAAACCACCGGATCGAGATTCGCGCCCAGCGTATCGATATTGTGGAGCATCAGATGCTCGACCTGCGGCTGCTTCGCCAGCAACTCCCGCAGCGTCCCGTTCAGCAGCAAATTCGCCACCTCGTACCAATGCCCGACCGGATGCAGACACTGCCCGGGTAAATTGTCCGTGTAGTCGCTCGCCTCGCCCGCGTTCACCGCCCAGTCGATCAGCGCCTTGTGCAGACTCGCGCGCACTTTCTCCTTCTGCGGATCGAGCTGCTGATGCGGCATCTCCTCAAACGCGAAGCGTAGATCGCGCGCCGTCGGCACCATGCGCAACCCGATCGACCTACCGGCCGACAACATCACGCGTCCGCCATAGCGGAAGTTTTTCTCCGCGCTCAAGACCGCCTCCGTCGCTCCATGCGTCAGATAACTCGTCGTGAAAATATGCGTCACCGGCGCACCGCTGAGTTTCCCCGTCGCCGCGCTCTTCGCGAGATGCGTCTCGATGAAACTCCGATGCCGCCCGCCCAGCTTCGCAAACGGATGCAGCGCCTTCACCGTCCCCGCTCCCTGCGTCCAGCGACTGCCCGCGCCCGCCGCGAGCGTCACGACCGCCACGCGTCCTTCACGCAACGCCTCCAGCCCGGCCTTCTCCGCCGCTTCATCGCGCGCATAAATCGGCACCACATCGCCCGCCGCCACGTCCTCGACCACCGCCGTCGCCGGCAGACGATTCTGCGCCAGCCCGATCCGTCCCGCACGCAACTCATCGCGAATCCGTTCGTGCTGCACCGAATCGAATCCGTTTTCCGCCAAAAGCTCGCGCACTGTCTTCGCTCCGCTCGTGCCATCTTTCCTGCGCTCCGTCTGCGCCGGAAAAATCCGCTGCATCATCGGCGCCAGCAGCGAACGCTCTCCGCCCGCGTACAAACTCGTCGCCGAAAACCGGTCCATCTCCCGCCGGATCTCCGGCCGCAACGTCCGCGGATCTTGCCGCAGCCAGCGCGGCACCATCATCAGATAATACTCCGGCGAAAACATCGCCGCGCCGGCATTGCGCAGCGTCGCATACGACCCGTTTTCGTTGATCTCAAAATCATACACAACCGGGTCCATCGCGAACGGCAGCGCCGACTCCAGCGCCCGCTTCGTCCGCGTCATGATCTCCAGCAACGTCGCTCGTGCCTGCGCCTTCACCGCCGGATCGACGAAAAAGCCCATGCCTCCGCCCGACATCCCGCCGAGCATCACGAAGCCGCGAAACTTAGCTCCAAGCGCCGCCCGCGCTTCCGCGATCAGCCGCTCAGTGTACGCGTTGCTCGCCCAAGGAATGATCGTCTGGATTGGCCCGAAGAAATTCTCCGTCGTCAGCTGCGCCACGCGCGCCACATCGCCGCTCTTCAACGCATCGACGATCCCGCGCAAAATCTGCTGCGCCTCGATCCGCGCATTCCATTCCTTCTCCAGCTTCAGCAGATATTTCTCCGTCACCATTTCCAGAATCGGACCTACGTTCTGCGACATGCCGCCGTGAACCAGAATTAAACTGTCCTGCAATTCCTTCCGCGTCCGCGCCGTGATCGCATCCGTGCCCAGCACCGTATGCTTCGGCAGCAATCGCCCCCGGCTCGTACCGTATTCGGAATCCCCCGACTCCGCCGCCATGCCTTCGATCAACTTGATCCCCGGCCACACGCCGCCCGAATCCTGCCAGCCGCCGCCCGAGCCGCCCAGCCATTCGCCCAAAATCGCGCGGCTCAAAATCGTCCGCCGCTCCGCCTCGCTCAGCGCGCCCGTCAGCGACGCCGTCTGCCCCGTCGCCCGCATGCACAGCGCGATCAAGCAGCCCAGCAGGTTCGTCGAAACCGCCAGCCGTGACCCCTTCGGAATGTCCCGCACCTGGCTCGCGATTTCCAACCCGCGCCCCGGCCCGACCAGCTTGCTCAAAATCTCCGACAACGCCTGCCCCGAGCCTTCCAACCCCGACGGGATAACCCCCGCCGCGATCACCGCCGCCTTGAGCAGCCCGAGGTAATCCTTCGCAAAATCGAAAACCTCATCGAGCGTCTTCACATCCGTCGTCGCGCCGAGATCCACACTCGTCAGCCGCAACACCGGCTCGTCGATCACCCGCAAAAACGCGCACACCGGCGGCCGCGTCTCCGCATCGCGCCCATGCACGCCAAGATTCACCGAGATATTCAGCACCTTCGCGCCATCGGGATAATCCATCCCGAGGAAAAAAATATCGCTCCACGCCGCATGACTCAGATCCATGCGCACCGCCGTCTCCTCGAACAGCACCGGCATCGGATCTTCGCTCGTCGCCCGCTCCAGCAACTCCCGACGCAGCTTCAGCGGATAATCCAGCGGATGCCCCATGCGAAACATCCACTGATTTCCCCGCACCGTGCGCACTGTCTTCTGCACCTGCTGCGCGAGCGTCTTGAACGCCAGCCCGTGATACGCCGCCGACAGCGCGCTGCTCAGCGCATCCGACGTTCCATGCGCTTTCTGATGCGCCAGAAAAACACCCACCGCTTCTTCATAACGCCGCGCGAGACAGTGCTTGTGCCCCGCAAACGGGATCGTCCCGCTCGCATCCGCCGCATAGTGCGGCGGCAGGAAATACCGGTGCAGCGCCTCCAGGAAAAAGATCGCCCGCACCCGGTGATAAAAATTCCCCGCCCGCTGCCGGTACGCCTCCAGCGCCTCCGCCATCGCCTCCAGCGCCGGCCGCGTCGCCGCGCGGCACAGTTTCTCAAAATAGTTCGCGCCGCTGTCAGCGCCTTCGACCAAAGCCAGCAAGGTAGCGTCCACGGTGATACAGCTTAGCGGCGGACCGCGGTTTTCGACGCATCGACGGCCAGCTCTTCCGCGAGCAGCGCCAGCACTTCCGTCCGCGCCGAGCCATTCAGCCCGAGCGCGATCTGCGCCCGCAACACGCCAAACTGCGCCTCCAGATCCGACCGCCTTCCCGCCAGCTCCGCCGCCAGATAACTCTCCCGCGTCGCCAACCGCGCCAGCGCGGGCGACAGCCCCAGCTTCGCCTCCGGCGCGAGCGCCGCTTTATCCTCCGCCAGCAACGTGAACACCGTCGGCGTCAGCACGTGCATCCCGAAGAAACACAGGTAATGCCCGCTCCGCAATCCCGGCACCACGCACTGTTGCTCAGCGACCGTCGGCGTCGGTTTCTCGATCACGTTGTCGATCTGATAAAGCCCTGGCCGCCCCGCGCGCAGCGATCCCGCCACCGTCCCAAAAAATCTCAACTGGCTTTCATGCGTCGCCTGCACCGCCGACACCGCGCAGCCCTCCGCCTCCGCCACATCGAGCAGCTGCCGCGTGCAGCTCTTCTCCTGATTGCTCACATAAAGATGATCGCTCACTTGCAGCAGGAATTTCTCCCCGCCCACAAACTCCCGCCCGCAATAAACCGCGTGCCCATAACCGCCCGGCGTCGCCTGCTCGATAAACACCAGCGACTTCACGTACGCAGCGAGCACCGACTCGTACGCCGCGCGATCCGCCGGCGACACGATCAGCCCCACCTGCTCGATCCCCGCTGAAAGCATTTCATCCAAAATGATCGCCAGCGCCGCCTTCGACTCGCCATTGCGATCCGTGAGCGCCTGCAACGGCAGACGCCGCTGACTTGGTCCTGCTGCGGTGATGAGAGCCTTGCGAATCGAAATACTCATGGGGTGTTTCCCACGAGCCTCGCGAACACCCCCGCCACGCCGCAACCCGGAAAAGCCGTTGAACATTCTTTCACGTTCTTGTGTCGTCCTCCGCCATGTCCGCCCTCTCGCGCGCCGATCTCTCAGACTCGCTCATTAAACGCCTCACCTGGGACGACCTCGACCTCGCCCACGCACGCAAACTCATCGAGCACGCCCGCGACGAAGACCTCGCCGGCCTCGGCCTCCGTCACCGTCCCCGCACTACCGGCGACCGCTCCACCGCCAGCCTCCAGACCACTCCCCGCCAAGGCTCCGCCGACCTCGTCGCCCGCGAACCCCTCGTCGTCTGCGGCCTCCCGCTCCTCTCGCTGATCCTCTCGATCTACGGCGGCGGCGCCACCGCCCAGCTCCGCGCCAAAGACGGCGCCTTCCTCGAAAAAGGCTCCGTCCTCGCCACGCTCTCCGGCGATCCCCGAGTCCTCCTCACCGCCGAACGCGTCGCCCTCAACTTCCTCCAGCGCCTCTCCGGCATCGCCACGCAAACCCGCCGTTACGCCGCCGCCCTCGGCAAATCCCGCACCCGTCTTCTCGATACACGCAAGACCACCCCCGGCTGGCGCATGTTGGAGAAATACGCCGTCGCCTGCGGTGGCGGCTGGAATCACCGCCTCGGCCTCTTCGACCGCGTCATGCTCAAGGATAACCACCTCGCCCTCCTCGGCGCGCTCGACGATCTCCCCTCCGCCGTCGCCCGCGCCAAAAAATCCGCCCCCGACCTCCCCGTCGAAGTCGAGGTGGACACTCTCGCCCAAATCCCGCCCGTCCTCGCCGCCGGCGCCGACGTCATCCTCCTGGATAACTTCACCCCCGCTCAGCTGAAAAAAGCCGTCGCCCTCATCGCCGGCCGCGCCTTCACCGAAGCCAGCGGCGGCATCACGCTCAAAACGCTCCCCAAACTCGCCGGCCTCGGCCTCGACTTCGCATCCACCGGCGCCCTCGTCCACCAAAGCATCTGGGTCGATATCGCCCTCGATTGGAGAAAGTGAGAATTTGTCGCAACCACGTAGCCGGCTCGTGCGTCTTATGCTTATTAACCACCCCTCTTCAGCCCCTTTCCCTCCAGCCTAACACCGCCCGATGAGCATCAGCACCGAGACCACCATCCTCCGCGCCCTGATTGAAAAAGAAAACGGCTTCGTCTCCGGAAGCATTCTCGCCCGCTCGCTCGACATGAGCCGCGTCGCCGTCTGGCAGCACATGGAAAAAATGCGCCGCCACGGCTTCGAGTTCGATGCCGTCCGCGCCCGCGGCTACCGCCTCACCAAACGCCCCAACGCCGTTTACCCAGACCTCATCCACGCCTACCTCTCCTCGCGCAAACTCGCCTTCGACCTCATCTTCAACGAGGAAATCGACTCCACCAACGACGAAGCCGCCCGCCAGCTCGCCGCCGGCCGCGAAGCCCCCTTCATCGTCGTCGCCACCAAACAGACCAAAGGCCGCGGCCGCTTCGGTCGCGTCTGGCACAGCGAGGCCAACGGCAACTTGTACATCAGCTTCGCCTTCCGCCCCCAGCTCGAGCCCGCCCGCATGCAGACGTTTACCCTCTGGATGGGCATCAACCTCTGCGAACTCATCGCCAACTTCACCCGCACCACTCCCGGCCTGAAATGGCCCAACGACATCCTCTTCGACGGCCGCAAAGCCGGCGGCATCCTCACCGAAGCCCGTATCGACTCCGACCAGATCCGCGACCTCGTCTTCGGCCTCGGCCTCAACCTCAACAGCGACTCCGACTCCTGGCCCGCCGCCCTCACCAAACGCGCCATCTCCCTCGCCGAGCACACCAACACCCCGCTCGACATCAATAAATTCACCGCCGCCCTCATCGGCCGCGTCCTCGACGCCTACGACCAGTTTGTCTCCGGCGCCTACCAGAAAACCTTCGCCGACCGCTGGCACGAGTACGACATCCTCCGCGGCAAATCCATCAAGCTCCTCCACGGCAGCGAAACCATTTCCGGCACCGCCTCCGGCATCGACGACGAAGGCTCCCTCATCGTCAAAACCGATAAGGGCCGCACCGAACGTTTCCGCGCCGGCGAAGTCACCATCGAGAAAAAATAGTCCCCGCCCTCCGAGCTAGAGCCCGCACACCGAGGTAGAGCCCGCACGCCTTGCGCGGCTATGTTCGACTCCCCCCCGCGTTCCACGCCTCTTCTCGGCATCCGCCCCCGCCCACGCCTGCGCCCCCTTCGGCATTCGGCCTTCGGATTTCATCCGCACCGCCCGCGCCTGCGCATTGGTCATTGATCAATCGGTCACTGGCCACTCCGATTGCGCCCCCGCAATCGGCCATGCTCCTCTGCATCGACATAGGCAATACGCACACCCACTACGGCGCCGTGGATAACCTCGGCTCCCGCTTCTTGCGCCAGCTGCCCACCCGCCAGATTGACCACGCCGACGACGGCTTCGCCTCCCGCCTCGCCAGCCTCATGAACGAATGCCCCGGCCTCCGCGGCATCGCCTTCTGCTCCGTCGTTCCCGAAGCCACCGAAAAACTCCGCCGCGTCCTCGAACGCGCCCGGCCTCCGCTCCCCGTTTTCCAGCTCACGTGTGACAAAAAACTCGGCGTCCCCATCGGCTACCCGCGCCCCGCCGAGATTGGCCAGGACCGCCTCGCCAACGCCGCTGGCGCTCACGCCCTCTTCGGCACCCCCGCCATCGTCATCGACATGGGCACCGCCGTCACCTTCGACATCGTCACCAAAACCCACGGCTACGAAGGCGGCATCATCGCCCCAGGCGTCGAGGTCATGCGCCGCTACCTTCACGAACAGACCGCTCTCCTCCCCAAACTCGACGACTCTCTCCAGATCGACCGCGCCATCGGCCAGTCAACGATCGAAGCCATGCGCATTGGCACTGTCATCGGCTTCGGCGGCATGATCCAGGCCCTCCTCGACGGCGTCCTCGCCGAACTCTCCGCTCGCGGTGAACCCGCCCCCCACGTCCTCGCCACCGGCGGCACCGCCGAGCTCCTCCGCAAAACCCTCCGCACTCCCTTCACCGTCGTCCCCGACATCACCCTCCGCGGCCTCGCCGCCGCCTGGGAACTGAACCAACCGTAGGGCGCGAGCTTGCTCGCTGCCTCAGAGGTAGAGCCCGCACGCCGTGCGCGGCCCTGTTCGACTCCGCCCGCGTTCCACGCCTTTTCTACGCATCCGTCCCCGCCCCACGCCTGCGCCCCTTCGGCATTCGACCTTCGTCCTTCGGATTTCCAAGCTTCCCATTCTGTAAAATTCACATGGATTAACGCCCACGCTTTCCATGCCCGAAGAAGCCCTCTCGCCCGCCATCGAAGTCCACAACCTCGTCAAAGCCTACGCCGGGGTCACCGCTGTCCACAACATCAGCTTCACGCTTCAGCGCGGCGAAATCCTCGGCTTCCTCGGACCCAACGGCGCCGGCAAGAGCACCACTATGCGCATCCTCACCGGCTACCTGCCCGCCACCTCGGGCAGCGTCAGCCTCTGCGGCATACCCGTCGCCACCCAGCCCGACGCCGTCAAACGCCTCATCGGCTACATGCCCGAAAATAATCCTCTCCCCGAGGACATGCGCGTATCCGAATACCTCTACTACCGCGGCCGCCTCAAAGAGATCCCCCGCAAAAAACTCGCCTCCCGCATCGACGAAGTCCTCGAGCTCTGCGATCTCACCCGCGTCCGCACCCGCATCATCGGCAAACTCTCCAAAGGCTTTCGCCAGCGCGTCGGCATAGCCGAAGCCGTCCTCGCCGAACCGCCCGTCATCATCATGGACGAGCCCACCATCGGCCTCGATCCGCACCAGATCCTCATCGTCCGCGACCTCATCGCCAGCCTCCGCGGCCGCATGGCCGTCATCATCTCTTCGCACATCCTCCCCGAGATCGAGATGACCTGCGACCGCGTCCTCATCATCAACCAGGGCCGCGTCGTCGCCACCGGCACTCCCGGCGAACTCCGCCGCGACATCCTCGGCCACTCGCTTTACAAACTCGAAATCGCCGGCGACATCGCCGCCCTCTCCGACGCCCTCGCCGCCGTCGAACCCACGCTCAAAATCACCGAGCAATCCGGCCCCGACCCCGTCGGTTTCCACACCCTCCGCCTCGTCACCGACCGCGACGATTCCATCGGCGAACCCCTCATGCGCGCCCTCGTCGCCGACCCCCGCTTCCGCCTCCGCGGCCTCAACCGCGAAAGCCCCACCCTCGAAGACGTCTTCCTCGCCGCCACCCGCCGCACGTGGGAACTCGTCGATGCGCCCAAACGCTCCACAAAATGACCAGTAGCCCTCCAAATCTTCCGCCCGACCTCAGCGTTCCCTGCGCCTTCTGCGGTTCAAAACTCCATACGTCACCCTCCGATCCTTCGCTCCGTCCTTAGCGTCTTCGCGTCTTTGCGATTCACCCAACCACAGCCCGCGTTCCCGCTGATTCACTCCATGCGCCACTTCCTCACCATCCTCAGCCACGAGATCCGCATGTTGCTGGTCAACCCCAGCACCTACATCGCCGGCGTCCTCTTCCTCATCGTCATGGGCTTCATGTTCACCGGCATGTTGGAG
This sequence comes from Nibricoccus aquaticus, assembly GCF_002310495.1. Lineage (GTDB taxonomy): Bacteria > Verrucomicrobiota > Verrucomicrobiia > Opitutales > Opitutaceae > Nibricoccus > Nibricoccus aquaticus. The sequence continues at coordinate 889,298 of NZ_CP023344.1, forward strand.
GAATATAGCAGCGCCCCCCAGGAGATCTCCCCCGCCAGCTATTTCTTCGGCGTCTTCCCCCTGCCCGTCCTCTTCATGATCCCGCTCCTCACGATGAAAAGCATCTCCGAGGAACGCCGTAACGGAACTCTGGAGACGCTCCTCACCACTCCCGTCACCACCTTCGAAGTCATCCTCGGCAAATTCGGCGCCGCCTACTTCCTCTACATCCTTCTCTGGGCCTCCACCACCGCCTTCTTCTACTTGCTCCACCGCTTCGCCGGCGACTTCGACACCGGCCCCCTCATCGGCGGCTACCTCTTCATCGCCGTCTCCGGCCTCTTCTTCATCGCCACCGGCATCTTCGCCAGCTCCCTCTCCCGCAACCAGGCCGTCTCCGGCATCCTCTGCTTCACGATGCTCTTCATCCTGCTCCTCGGCATGCATTTCGTCGGCGGCCTCGAAACCCTCAAAAACCCCGCCCTCGCTCCCATAAAAACCGCCGTCGAGTATGCCCAGGTTCTCCAGCACCTCGGCGACTTCAGCCGCGGCATCGTCGATGTCCGCCAGCTCCTCTTCTACGTCAGCGGCTCCGTCCTCTGCCTCCTCTTCAGCATCCTCGGCGTCGAAGCCAAACTCATCCACAGCTGACCCGCCACCCATGCCCACCCGCCCGCGCTCAGCCCCTCCGACACTGATCACTGGTCACTGGTCATTGGTCATTCCCTTCCACCGCCTCCCGCTCTCCGCGTAACGCGCCCATGTCCTTTCCCAACAGCTTCCGCGCCGCCCGCTGGCTCCGCACCACCAACCTCGTGCTGCAGGCCCTCCTTTTCCTCTCCTTCTTCGCCGGCCTCAACTACCTCGCCACCCAGCTCGATTTCGGCCGCTTCGACCTCACCCGCCTCCGCCAGCACTCCCTCTCCGAAGAAACCCGCGGCTACCTCGACCGGCTTAAACAACCCGTCCGCGTCATCGTCACCCTCCCCGAAAAATCCGACGACGCCAACCTCACCCAAGCCTTCGTCGACGTCTCCGAACTCCTCCGCGAATACGTTTACGCCACCGAGACCCCCACCCCCACCCGCCCCGCCACCGCCCGCATCTCCGTCGACTACATCGACGTTTACCAACGCCCCGCCGACGCCGCCCAGTACGAACTCCAAAAAGACACCGTCCTGTTCCTCAGCGGCGACCGCCGCCGCGAGGTCAGCCTCGGCGAGCTCTATAAATTCAAAGACAAGCAGCGCGAAGCCTTCCTCGGCGAACAAGCCTTCACCGCCGCCATCCTCGACGTCTCCAGCACCGAACAGAAAAAAATCTACTTCCTCACCGGCCACGGCGAAGCCGACCCCTTGAGCACCACTCCCCGCGGCCTTTCCGAACTCTACGCCAACCTCCGCGCCAAAAATTACGCCATCAACACCATCGACCTCGCCCGCGCCGGCAAAATCCCCGACCAGCCGGGCGAGAAACCCGATCTCATCATCTCCGCCGGCGCCACCAGCCGCTACGAACCTTTCGAACAGGAACTGCTCCGCAAATACCTCAGCGAAAACGCCGGCCGCCTCATGGTTTTCGTAGGTCCCGGCCTCAACCCCACCGGCCTCGAAGACCTCTTCTACGACTGGGGCCTCATCGCCGACGACGTCTGGATCTTCGACAACTCCCCGGGCGCGCAGACCGATACCGGCGCCCTCATTCTCAGCGGATACTGGCCCCACGAAATCACCAAGCTCCTCATCGAAAGTAATGAGTTCCTCGCCTTCGGCTCCGCCCGCTCCATCCGTCCCCACCCCGGCGCCGTCCCCGATCCAAGCCGCTCTGTTTCTAAACTCGTCGGCGCCAGCGTCACCGCGTGGGGAGAACGCAGCTACACCCGCGGCCCGCCCCAGTTCAGCCCCGGCGATCTACGCGGCACCAAGGATAACGAAATCGCCCTCGTCGCCGCCGCCGAACGCCTCGCCGCCAAAGACAACCTTCCCTTCTCCGTCCCCGTCGGCCGCCTCGTCGCCTTCGGCTCCGCCGACTTCATCAATAACGCCAACCTCTTCCAACGCGGTAACTCCATCCTCTTTATCTCCGCCCTCAACTGGCTCGTCGATCGCGACACCCAGCTCAGCGTCCCCCCGCGCAAGATCGATAAATTCCAGCTCTCCCTCAGCCGCCAGGAACTCGTCCGCCTCCGCTACAGCCTCCTCTTCGGCCTCCCCGCCGCCGCCGCCTTCCTCGGCATCATCGTCTACTGGACCCGCCGCCGCTAATTTCATGACGCGATGAAGCCAATGCCACCGCCGCTTCATCATTCATAATTCTTCATTCTTAATTTCCCGATCCCGTGCGCACCAAAGTCACCCTCGTCCTCGTTTTCCTCAACGTAGCCCTCTTCTACGTCATCTTCTTCGTGCAGGAGAAATGGAAACCCGCGACCGACACCTCCGTCATCCTCGGCCCCGAAGTCGCCAACATCCAGTCCCTCACCGTCACCGACAACACCACCGGCGCCACGACCGCCCTCGAACGCCGCGGAGAGAAATGGTTCCAGACCCAGCCCCTCGCCTGGCCCGCCAACGAACTCGCCGTCCGCACCATCATCAGCGAACTCCAGTTCCTCCGCCCCATCTCCCAGTTCCCCGTCGCCGACCTCGAAAAAAGCGGCCTGAGCCTCGCCACCTACGGCCTCGAAAAACCCCCGCTCACCCTCTCCTTCACCCCCGCCACCTCCCCCGGCGCCCCGGCCCCTGCCCCCGTCCTCGTCCGCATCGGCAACTCCACCGATGTATCCAACTACCTGTATATCCTCTCGCCCGACGGCACCCGCATCCACGTCGTCCCCCGCACCCTCGCCGAAAGCCTCTCCCGCACGCTTCAAAGCATGCGCTCCGACGAACTCTTCACCATCCGCGTCTTCGAAGCCCGCTCCCTCAACCTCGAACCCGCCGCCGGCTCCCGCGTCCGCTTCCGCCGCGAAAACGACAAATGGTTCATCGAAGGCCTCAGCATCAGCCTCACCCGCGCCAATAAACAACTCACGGAACTCGCCCTCGCCGACCTCCGTGCCCTCCGCGTCCACAGCTTCGTCAACCCCACCGCCCCCGAAGCCGAAGCCGCACGCGCCGCCCTCGCCACCCCCGCCCTCCGCATCACTATCGAGGGCAACAACCGCCGCGAGACCCTCCTCCTCGGCCCCGTCGCCCCCGCCGCCTCCGTACCTTCCGAATCCGCCTCTCAACCAGCAACCCTCAACCCTCAACTCCCCGACTCCCCGCCCGAACCCGCCACCCTCCGCTACGCCTTGATGGAAACCGACGAAACCGGCGGCACCACCCCCGCTCGCGCCACCCTCTTCACCGTCTCCATCCGCGATAAATTCCTCAACGGCACCCTCCTCAACGCCCAGCGCGAACTCCGCGAAAAACAAATCCTCGACCTCGATCCCTCCACCCTCTCCTCCATCACCATCGCCTCTCCCCAATCCACCCAGGAACTCGTCCTCCAGCGCCTCGACACCTCCAACGCCTGGCAGATCGTCCTCCGCAACCCCGGCCGCGAAGTCCAGACCCAGCCCGCCGACCGCTCCATCGTCGAAACCCTCATCGCCAGCCTCGTCCGCCTCTCCGTCGACGACACCCCGGAAAACCCCGGCTTCATCGACGTCGCCTCCGAAGCCCAGAAAGAAGAGTTCGGCTTCAACCGCCCCGCCCGCACCCTCACCTTCACCGGCCCCCCCGCGCAGCCCCCCGTCCGCCTCCTCATCGCCTCCAGCCAGGACCGCCGCACCTACGCCCGCCTCGCCAGCCAGGAATACATCTACCGCATCTCCGACGAAATCCTCCGCGAACTCCCCGTCGATCCCCTCCACTACCGCGAACGCCTCCTCCGCGAACTCCCCGCCAGCACCACCCTCACCGCCCTCAAACTCACCGACCTCTCCAACGACACCGTCGTCCTCGACACCTCGCTCCCGCTCCCGGCTGACACTACGCTCAACCGCGAAGCCATCGAGTCCCTCGCCACCCAGCTCCGCACCCTCCGCGCCAAAAACTTCACCGCCACCGAGTTCACCAAAACCGTCACCACCGCCGGCGAAGAACGCGGCTGGAAATACCGCCTCGACGCTTCCCTCACCTCCACCCCCACCAGCGCCCCCGTCACCTCCACCCTCTTCATCGCCGACCGCTCCGGCGGCGGTATCCAGTTAGTGGGCTCACCCGAATTCAACGCCGTCTTCGAAGCCGAACAACCCCTCATCGAAGCCCTCTTCCCCCTCACCTACGGCCCCCGCGACCCCGGCCCTCCCCCCGCCCCGGCCCCAACAGCAACCCCGGCCCCCTGATGAGCCCGCCCCTCCGATGTAGGCGGGGTGCCCCCACCCCGCGCTCCCTTGGTGGACGTTCCGAGGGTGGCGCACGCCGTCCCGGCGCGTTGTTCATCCTTTCCGAAGGTGGAGCGCGCACTCCGTGCGCGCTGAGCGCCGCCGACCACCCGCAGCGTTCACGCTCACCCCGTGTCCCCGCCTGCGCTCCCTCATTGGTCACTGGTCATTGGTCACTGGTCATTACCAACTCCGCCTTCCGCCTTTCCGCCTCCCTTCATGCGCCCGCCGCCTCCCCCGCATGAAACGCCTCCTCCCCACCTCCTGGTTCCTCTGCAAACACTGTCTCCGCTCCCTCGGCAGCTTTGCCCTCTGGACCACCTGGCTCCTCCTCGGCGTCCTCCTCATCTTCCTCCTCAAGATCGCCCTCTCCCGCGAACTCGCCGTCCCCGCCTGGGTCATCCACCGCCTCGAAAATAAACACGCCGCCCGCGGCCTCATCTCCCACTTCGGCGGCGTCACCCTCGACCCCCACGGCCGCATCCTCCTCACCGACGTCCGCGTCCACAGCACCCGCTTCTCCGAACCCCTCCTCACCGCCCGCAGCGTCGAAGTCGCTCTCAACCCCTGGGCCCTCCTCTCCGGCGACTTCGCCGCCTCAGAGATCTTCCTGCGCGGTGCCGATCTCCACCTCCCCCCCATCCTCTCCCCCTCCGGTCGCGACGAATCCGTCCTCACCGACCTCACCCTCGCCCTCGAAATCAAAGACCGCGACCTCACCATCCGCCAGCTCTCCACCCGCTACGCCAATCTCACCCTCACCGCCCGCGGCACCCTCACCATCCCTCCTCCCCAAAAATCCAGCCGCCCCGAAGCCGACGCCGTCGTCGATTACCTCCTCAAAACCTACCTCCACACCGCCCGCCTCCTCGCCACCCACGCCCCCACCGTCGCCGCCTTCGACACCCCCCACCTCGACCTCCTCCTCTCATCGCATCCCCAGCGCATCGCCACCACCCGCATCCACCTTGGCGCCCGCGGCGCCCGCCTCCCGTCCACCCTCATCCCATCGCTCCCCGCCGGCGAACACCTCGACCTCGGCCCCTTCAACCTAACCACCACGCTTCCCCTCGTCAGCGACCAGCCCTGGGCCACCCGTATCCAACTTTCCCTCGCACAGCTCGCCGCCCCCGGCGGCCTCCGCGCCACCGACGCCCAGCTCTCCCTCCTCGCCAGCCTCCAGCCCGGCTGGAAACCCACCCCCCGCTCCCTCGACCTCGCCCTCGGCCGCCTCATCGTCCAAGAACACGCCGCCACCCCGCTCAACGCCCGCGTCACCGGCACGCTCCCCCACCTCCGCGCCCAACTCGGCCTCCGCTTCCTCGACGAACCCTGGACCCTCTCAGGCGACCTAGATCTCTCCGCCCGCAGCGGCACCGTCTCCGCATCCACCCGCATCACCCCCGCCCTCATCGATCACGCCGGCCGCCAGATCAAACGCGACCTCTCCGCCATCATCCAACCCGCCGCCCCCGCCCCCTTCTCTGCCACCGCCGACCTCTCCCCCGGCTGGAAACTCGCCCACGCCCGCGGCCACCTCGCCTCCGGCCCCGTCCACGTCCGCGGCGTGGACATCACCGCCACCGCCGCCGACTTCTCCTACACCGGCTCCGCCCTCGCCGTGGAGCGCATCCTTCTCAAAACCCCCGAAAGCGAAGCCCGCGGCAGTTATAACATGGATACGCGGACAAACGACTTCCGCTTCCTCCTCTCCGGCTCCCTCCGCCCCCCCGACATCGCCGGCTGGTTCGGCCCCTGGTGGCCCTCCTTCTGGAGCCACTTTGACTTCACCACTTCAGTCCCCCCGAGCGCCGACATCTCCATCGCCGGCCGCTGGGGCAAACCCTACGACACCGTCATCTTCCTCCACGCCGACGCCCCCAAACCCATCATCCGCACCGTCCCCTTCGACCACGTCCGCACCACCCTCTTCATCCGCCCCGGCTACTACGACGGCCTCGAACTCGTCGCCTCCCGCGACGGCCACACCGCCCGCGGCACCTTCACCCGCAGCGAAAATCTCACTAAAAACGCCCTCGACTACCAATCCTTCGACCTCACCACCGACCTCGATCTCCACGAAGACGCCCGCATCTTCGGCACCACCGGCACCGACATCATCGCCCCCTTCACCTTCTCACGCCCGCCCGTTGTCACCGCCACCGGCAAATTCACCGGCCCCGGCTCACCCGAAGGCGAGCACCAGCGCGCAAAAATCAAAATCGAGTCCACCGGCCCCTTCACCTTCCTCGGCTTCCCCCTCTCCAACCTCACCACCACCGCCACCCTCGACGACGACGACCTCCAGCTCCCCGACCTCCGCGTCGGCTTCGCAGAAGGCTACGTGACTGGCCGCGCACGCCTCTCCGGCCGCGATGACCAGCGCCGCCTCGGCTTCGACGCCTCCCTCGAAAACGCCTCCCTCGGCCAGGCCATCCACACCCTCGAAACCTACGGCGCCTTCCGCAAAAATCAGGCCCAGCCCCAGACCAGCAAAGTCCAGCAACGCCCCGCCACCGGCCGCCTCAACCTCCGCCTGTCCGGAGACGGCAACTACAAAGACCCATACAGCTTCATCGGCTCCGGCAGCGGCGAAATCTCAGGCGCCGAACTCGCCCAGATCAACCTCCTCGGCGGCCTCTCCGACATCCTCCGCGCCGTCCGCCTCAACTTCACCTCCCTCCGCCTCAACTCCGCCCAGGCCAACTTCAAACTCGACGGCCGCCAGCTCGACTTCTCCGAACTCAAAATCACCGGCCCCAGCGCCGCCATCGACGCCACCGGCCTCTACCGCCTCGACCTCCAGCAGATGAATTTCGACGCTAAAGTCTCCCCCTTCGACCAAAGCCGCAACCCCCTCGCCTCCGCCGTCGGCCTCGTCCTCACCCCCTTCTCCAGCATCCTCGAACTCCGCCTCTCCGGCAGCCTCGACGCCCCCCGCTGGCGCTTCGCCTATGGCCCCTCCAGCCTCCTGCGCAGCATCACCGGCAAAAAAGATAACTTCGAAGAAACCCCGCCCACCCCCGCACCCACCCCGCCAAAAACCCTTCAACCCCCGCCCGCCCTCCGCCGCCGCTGATCCCCGGCTTCGCTCAAATCGCCCCCCCCCGCCCACCTGCAAAAAGCACGTTGCCCGCCCTAGCCCCCCTGCCTAACTCCGCGCCACACGCGCAAGCCGATGGTCCAGCCCCTATCCCCCGCCGTCCCCTGGCCCAAAAAACTCTCCCGCGGCCTCGCCCTCACGCTGCTCACCCTCAGCACCCTCGTGCTCGCCGGCTGGTGGTTCGGCCTTGAACCCCTCGTCCGCTGGTTCCCCCGCTCCGCCCCCGTCGATCCCGGCACCGCCCTCGGCGTATTCATTTTCTCCCTCGCCCTCCTCGGCTTCGAAACCGGCTGGCGCCGCTCCAGCCTCCTCGCCATCGCCGCCGGCCTCCTCGGCCTGCTCACCGCCCTCGAAAACCTCCTCTCCATCCGCCCCTGGTTCGATCTCTGGATCGCCCGCGACCACGCACCCGGCCACATGGCCGCCGCCACCGCCGCCGCCTTCATCCTCGCCGCCGCCCCTCTCGCCTGGCCCCTCTCTACCAGTCCCGCTCGCTACCGCACCCTCGCCATCGCCCTCGCCGGCTCCCTCCTCATGTCCGCCGGCTTCGCCACCCTCGCCGGCCACACCCTCGGCCTCCCCGCCGCGTATCGCTGGAGCGGAGACGCCCCCATCCCCCCCGCCGCCGCCATCCTCCTCTTCCTCCTCGGCGCCGCCATCCTCCTCTTCGCCTGGCGCGAAAACCAAAAAATCCGCCCCGGTGCCCCCTCCTGGATCACCGTCCCCGTCATCATCGCCTCCGCCACCCTCACCCTCCTCCTCTGGGCCGGCCTCCGCGAACGCGAACGCCTCTACCTCGGCGCCACCACCCAGGCCGCCATCAACAACTTCGCCAGCACCCTCAGCAGCGAATTCACCCGCATCGGCACCGGCGTCGAACGCCTCGCCCGCCGCTGGAGCGAATCTCCCGACCTCGCCCCCCTCGTCCGCGAAGTCGATGCCCGCGCCCTCCTCGAAGAAATCCCCGCCTGCTCCAGCGTCGCCCTCATCGACCCCGCCCTCCGCAGCCGTTGGCTCTACCCCGCCCGCCAGCAAGACGCCCTCCTCGCCCTCGACCACGGCGCCATCCCCGCCCGCCTCGCCGCCCTCCAGGCCGCCCGTGCCAAAAACGCCCCCGCTGCCATCTCTGCCACTCTCTCCGCCCCCGCCCCCGGCTTCGCCGCCTACGCCCCCATTTACCACCACGACCAGTTCGCCGGCTACGCCGCCGCCGAGTTCCCCTACCGCCGCCTCTTCGACTCCCTCGAACAACGCCTCCACCTCGGCCACGCCTGGCACCTGTCCATCCAGCTCGGCAACGACACCCTCTACACCACCGGCCCCGCCTCTGCTCTCCCCGAAGGCCACCTTCTCGAATCCGTCTTCAACATCGCCGGCCGCCGCTTCCGTATCGCGATGAGCCCTACAGAAGACGCCCTCGAACGCGGTCGCCGCCACCTCCCCGAACTCGCCCTCGCCGCCGGCTTCGGCATCACCCTCCTGCTCGCCCTCAGCGTCCACCTCGCCCGCTCCGCCCGCGCCTCCCTCCACTCCGCCCGCCTCGCCAACCAGCGCCTCGTCTCCGAAAACGAGGAACGCCGCCACATCGAGGAAAAATTAAAACTCTCCGACGAACGCCTCCGCCTCGCTCTCGACTCCACGCTCATCGGCATCTCCGAGTGGAGCCTCCCCTCTAACGATCTCTACTACAGCCCGGGCCTCTGGACTCTCCTCGGCTATAAAACCGGCGCCGTCCCCTCCACCCCCCAGGTCTGGACCGCACTCATCCACCCCGAGGATCTCCCCGCCTACCGCGCCGCCGTCGAACAACAACTCTCCGGCTCTGTCACCTTCATCGACCACGAGTATCGCGTCCTCACCGCCACCCGCGAATGGCGCTGGCTCCACTCCCGCGCCAAGACCGTCGCCCGCACCACCTCCGGCACCCCCGCCCGCATCATCGGCACCCTGCAAGACATCACCCCGCGCAAGGAAGCCGAGGCCGCCCTCCGCCTCAGCCAGGCCACCACCCGCAAACTCTCCCTCGTCGCCGCCCGCACCGATAACATCGTCATCATCGCCCGCCCGGACGGCACCGTCGAATGGGTCAACGAATCCTTCGAACGCGTACTCGAATATAAACTACCCGACGTCGCCGGCCGCAGCCCCGCCGACTTCATGGTCGGCCCCGACACTAACCCCCGCACCCTCCGCCGCATCCAGACCGCCCTCCGCCGCGGCGAAGCCCTCAGCACCGACTTCACCAGCTACTCCAAGTCTGGCCGCAAATTCCACCTCCACCTCGAAGTCCAGCCCGCCTTCAACGACTCCCGCCAGCTCGAAAATTTCATCGCCGTCCTCGTCGACATCACCGCCCGCGTCGAAACCGAACACGCCCTCCGCCGCGCCAAGTCCGAAGCCGACGCCGCCTCCAAGGCCAAGAGCGACTTCCTCGCCTCCATGTCGCACGAGATCCGCACCCCCATGAACGGCGTCATCGGCATGACCAGCCTCCTCCTCGACACCAAACTCGACCACGAACAGCGCGACTACGTCGCCACCATCCGCAACTCCGGCGACGCCCTCCTCACCATCATCAACGACATCCTCGACTTCTCCAAAATCGAGTCCGGCAAGATGGAGCTCGAACGCCTCCCCTTCGAACTCTCCGTCGCCATGGAGGACGTCCTCGACCTCCTCTCCGTCCCCGCCTCCGCCAAGAAACTCGAACTCGTCTACCACATCGAGGACGACGTCCCTTCCTGGATACAAGGCGACGTCACCCGCCTCCGCCAGATCCTCGTCAACCTCGCCAACAACGCCGTCAAGTTCACCCCCGCCGGCACCGTCGCCATCACCGTCCGCCGCCTGCCCCCGGCCGCCGCCTCCGAGACCACGCCCGACGCACTCACCCTCGAATTCTCCGTCACCGACACCGGCATCGGCATCCCTCCCGACCGCCTGAACCGCCTCTTCAAACCCTTCAGCCAGGTCGACTCCTCAACCACCCGCAAATTCGGCGGCACCGGCCTCGGCCTCGCCATCTGCCACCGCCTTGTCACGCTCATGGGCGGCGACATTCGCGTTATCAGCGCCCCCGGCACCGGCTCCTCATTCATCTTCACCCTCCTCACCGAGTCCATGCCCGTCCCCCCCGGCTGGGGCCTCCCTGAGATGCCCGCCCGTCTAAACTACGGCCCCGTCCTCTGTCTCGACGAAAACCCTACATCCCTCCGCCGCCTCCAGTCCTTCCTCCAATCCTGGGGCGCCCGCCCCCTCTGCGTCTCCACCGCCGCCCAAGTCCAGCAAGCCCTCGCCGAGGACATCCTCCCCGTCGCCCTCATCCTCGACCACAAGCTCATCGCCCACGAATCCATGGGCGCCCTCCGCGCCCAGCTCATCACCAGCGACCTGCCACTCCTTCTTCTCACACCTCCCGGCTTAAACGGCCCCCAACTCGAAGCCTTCGCCGGCCGCCGCGCCAGCGCCACCGCCACCAAACCTCTCCGCACCCCCTCCCTCGTCCGCGGCCTCCAATCCCTCTTCGGCGCCACCCCCGAAAGCATCCCCCCCTTCGCCAGCGCCGCCGCCGAACGCCTCCTCGCCCACGACATCCCCCTCGACATCCTCCTCGCGGAGGACAACCCCGTTAATCAAAAGGTCGCCCTCCGCTACCTCGAACGCCTCGGCTACCGCGCCGACTTCGTCAGCAACGGTCTCGAAGCCCTGAATACGCTCGAAGCCCGCTCCTACCACCTCGTCCTCATGGATCTCCAGATGCCCGAGATGGACGGCCTCGAATCCTCCCGCCAGATCCGCGCCCGCCTCCCCGCCTCCCGCCAACCCAAGATCATCGCCCTCACTGCCAACGCCCTCCAGGGCGACCGCGAACTCTGCATCGAAGCGGGTATGGATGACTACATCACGAAACCCGTGAAGCTCCACGAAATCGCCGAAGCCATCCGCCGCCTCTTCGGCCAATAACTCCGAAGGTAGGGCGGATTCGCCGAACCCCGCCGGAACGATGCAGCCCGCATTTCGATCCTCTATCGCGCACCCGCCCCGCCGTCCCCGCCGCCCCATTGAGCGTTCAACATTAAACGTTCAGCGCTGAGCGTGCTCTCCCGCCCACGCCTCCCCAATCCTGTTAATCCTCTTAATCCTGTCCAAAATTCCGATTCCTCAACTCCGCGATCTCCTCCGCCCACGCCGCCTCCCCCACGATATTCCGCATCTCCCCCGGATCGCTCTCCAGGTCGAAAAACAACCACGGCGAACCATCCGCGTTGAGCACCAGCTTCCGCTTCGCCGTCCGCACACCCCGCCACACCCGGTCGCACTGATGAGGCAGCGCCACCACGCTCGGCATCGAGATCTGCGCCCCGCCCACCGGTGCCCGAAGTTCAAATACACCACCCTCCGCGCACGCCACCGTCGCCGCACTCAAATCCACCAACGACACCGCCTCCCTCCGCCTTTCACTCTTCACCCTTCCCCCTTCACTCTTCCCCACGCTCTTCACGAGCAACGGCACCCGCACCGCCTCCTCGTGCGGCCACCCTTTGCGAAACAACCCGTGCGCCCCGTGCATATCCCCATGCACCGACGTGAACACCACCACCGTTTCCTCCCACACGCCGCCCGCTTTTAAGCCAGCGAACAACCGCTCGATCGCCCGATCCGTCGCCTCGATGTGCGCATAATACCCCGCCAGCTCCCGCCGCGCCTTCGCCTCCACCTCGCCCCCGCGCGGCACATTCGCCGACAACAAAATCTCCTCCGGCCGCCTCACCGCGACACCCGCCGCCGGCGCATCATACGGCGGATGCGGCGCCTCCAGACTAACCACACCAAACCACGGTTTGGCCTCCGCACCTTTCGGCTTTGAACCTTCGGCCGTCGGCCTTTCCGCCTCCATCTTTGGCGTTTGAATTTTGGCGTTTGGAGTTTGCGCGCGCAGCCACTCACCCGCGCGCCGACAAACAACATCACTCTGATACCCCTCGAACTTCACCGGCTCCGTCAGTCGCGCGCCATGCAGCCACGGATCGTTCAGCAAAAACCCGCTCTCAAACCCCTCCCAAAACTCAAACCCGCCCCGCGCCTCCACCGGCACGATCGTCCGCGCATGAGCCTCGCCTACCAACGCCGCCGCCGGATCGCGCCGCGCCAGATGCCACTTCCCGAAAAACCCCGTCGCGTACCCGCGCTCGTTCATCTCATGCGCCACCGTCCGCGCGTTCACCGGCAGCGGATCGTAATAATCCCGCACTCCGTTCTCCGGCGACAACACGCCCGTCAGCAACGCCGCACGCGCAAACGGCCCGAACGGATGCGGCGTCACCGCCTGCTCATAATTCACTGCCTCCTTCGCCAGCGCAGCCAGACACGGGGTACGCGCATTCACATCACCCGCATAGCCAGTCGCCGACGCCCGCCACTGCGTCGTCACGACCCACAAAATATTCGGCCTTCTCCGCATCATCGCACCGTCATCCACAGCGCCGCTTACTTTCCCGCCACCCGCAACGCCTCCGGCATCGCCCTCAACGGCTCCACCGTGATCTCCCGGAAATAAATCTCCGCCGCCTCGATCTGCAACGCGATCTTCCCGCCCGTCAGCGCCTCGCCATTTTCCTTCCGCGATTTCGTCAGCCGCGCCGTCACCGTCCCATTGAGCACCTGCACGATCTCATCGCCCACGCAGTAAATCTCCAGCGTGTTCCAGCCTCCGTGCGCCACCTCCGCTCCCGCACCGCGCAAACACTTCGCCGCCTCCTTCACATTCCCGCGAAACGAAAAAATTTCCCCAGCCGCATCGTACCTCCACCGCTTGTCCTCGCCCGCCTTCGCCGTCGCATCCGCGATCACCGCGCCCACGCCGATGTAATCCCCGCAACCGCCTTCCTCGACCTGGTACTGGTGCGCATTCATCCACCGCCCGCCAACTTCGCCATGACTTCCATGCGCATGAAAAAGAATCCCGCCATTCCGTGGCCGGTTCGCCGCCCCAAACTTCTTCTCACCCCACTTGAACTGCACGCTCAGCCGGTAATTCGAAAACGTCTCCAGCGTCGTGAGCGTCCCAAACCCCTCGCCCGACACATGAATCGCCGGCGCTCCGTCCACCGTCTCCACCTTAAAAACACCGAGCGGATCGTTGTTCACCCCCAGCGCCTTCAAATAATTCCCCTTCGCATCCCGCTCCATCCCCGCCACCTCGCTCACGGGAAGCGGCGTCCACAACCACGTCTCCCAACCCGCGAGATCTTTTCCATTAAACAATAGTTGCTGCTGTCCCGCTCGCACCGACGACGCCATCGCCGCCCCAATCGCCACACTCATCGCCAGAGCCAGCACCGCACGTTTGAAAATCATCCCCCGTCCCTAAATCCCGTCTTACACGCCCGCAACCGCTTTCCCGCCATCTGAACTCACAGTTAAGCTCCGACGTTGTATCTGCGCACCTCTGCGCATCACAGTCACCTCAAACTTCCCCTATGAAAATTCTCCCAGCCATCATCTTTTGGATATGCACGGCATGCGCGTCATACGCAGGGCACGAGAAAATAGAAGACTTGGCCGACTCATTGGAAAAGGCCGTGGTGTTTGCCTCCAAAGGAGACTTCGCGTCAGCAGCACGCGCCATCAACGCTGAGACACGGTCCCCTCAATCACCAAAAGAGGTAATCGAGCGCACCGATTACCTCAAACATCTCTATGACCAGATCGCAGTGCTCGGCGAAAAAGATGAAGTGGAACGATTGTCACTCCGACTGGCCGGAATCTCATTCGCCCGCCTTAAAGTCATCGATAAACGAGCCGAAGGCGCCGTTATCTGGACTTTTATCGGATACCGCTATCGGGGACAGTGGTACTGCAAAAATCTCAGCGTCGCCGGAAGTGAAGATTTTCTGAAATTGATGAGAGAAGAACTCGACGCGGCAGATGCCACCCCGGTCACCTCAGGTTCCACTGCTGACTAGTCACCGAACCGCCATCATCGCCCTTCCTTACCACACTCACCCCTTTTCCATGACCCTCCAAGAAGCCTCCTTCGCCGACATCTCCACACCCACCGGCCCGATGCGCACGCACCTCTTCCGGCCCTCCGCGCCCGGCCGCTATCCCGGCATCGTCCTCTACTCCGAAATTTTCCAGGTCACCGCCCCCATCCGCCGCACCGCCGCCTTCCTTGCCGGCCACGGCTTCATCGTCGCCGTCCCCGAGGTTTACCACGAATTCGAAGCCCCCGGCACCGTCCTCGCTTACGACCAGCCCGGCGCCGACCGCGGCAACGCCCTCAAAACCACCAAGGAGGTCTCCGCCTTCGACTCCGACGCCCGCGCTGTCCTCGCGTACTTGAAATCACACGACGCCTGCACCGGACGCCTCGGTGTCATCGGCATCTGCCTCGGCGGCCACCTCGCCTTCCGCGCCGGCATGAACTCCGACGTCTCCGCCACCACCTGCTTCTACGCGACCGACATCCACAAGGGCTCCCTCGGCAAAGGCATGACCGACGACTCCCTCGCCCGCATTCCCGAAATCAAAGGCGAACTCATGATGCTCTGGGGCCGCCAGGACCCGCACGTCCCCGGCGAAGGCCGCGCCAAAATCTACGCCGCCCTCACCGCCGCCGGCACGAATTTCACCTGGCACGAATTCAACGGCGCCCACGCCTTCCTCCGCGACGAAGGCTACCGCTACGACGCCGAGCTCGCCCACCTCACCATGGGCATGACCGTGCAATTCTTCCGCCGCACCCTCGCTACCGGCTGACCGCCGTCACCTCGACAGCCGCACGTCCCGCCGCCGCTCGCGCTTCAATCGCCGCGCGCAACTCCCGCTCGAACGTCTCGATGATCGCGTCCCACGTGATCGTCAGCGCCGTCGCCCGCGCCGCCCCACGGATCGCCGCCCACTCCTCACGCCGCCGCATCACGCCACGCGCCTTAGCCACCAGCGCCGGCTTGTCCCCAAACACCGCCGCAAACCCGTTCACCCCGTCGCGCACATGCTGCCGCGTCGCCGCGTAATCGTACGCCACCACCACGAGCCCGCTCGCCAGCGCCTCCGTCACCACATTGCCAAACGTCTCCGTCGTGCTCGCGAAAACAAAAACATCCGCCGACGCATAGTGCGCCGCCAGTTCCTCACCGCGCCGCATCCCGGCGTAGTGAAACTCCGGATGTTTCGCCGCCAGCCCCGCCTTCTCCGGTCCGTCGCCCACCAGCACGAACTTCGCCCGCGGCTCCACTGCCTGCATCGCCAGAAACGCCTCCACCGCCTGCCCGAGATTTTTCTCCGCAGCGATCCGCCCCACGTAAATCACGACCGGATCATCCGGCCCCACACCCCAGCTCGCCCGCAGCTCTTCCGACCGCTTCCCCGGCGAAAATAATTTCCCGTCCACCCCGCGCGCCAGCGTCCGCAACCGCTCGAATCCCTCGCCCGCCAGCTGAGCGCACATCTCGTCCGTCGGCGCCAGCGTACACGACGCCTGATTGTGAAACCACCGCATATATAACAACGCCAGGTCGCGCCCGAACCTCAGCCCGTAGTGCCCGCCGTACTGATGGAAATTCGTGTGATAGCTCGACGTCACCGGCAGCCCTAGCTTCTTCGCCGCGTTGAGCGCCGCCAGCCCCAGCGGCCCTTCCGTCGCCACATGCACCACATCCGGCTGCGTCTCGCGCCACCGCTTCACAAGCGCGCCCTGCACCGGCAGCCCCATCCGCAGCGTCTTGTAGAACGGTATCGGCGCGCCGGGCACGAGCCACTGCGCCATACCCCTGTTCCCCGCCCCATCCAACGGCTCCGCAACCGCGCCATCCACTTCATCCTTCTGCCGCGGCCGCACCACCTCGACCGCATGCCCCTGCGCCACCAGCCCGCCCGTGAGCCGGCTCAACGTCATGGCCACACCATTGACCTCCGGCGGATAAGTTTCGGTAACGAGCGCGACTTTCAAAACACCTCCACCGATGCCCTCGCCCTTCTCACGCCGCAACGAAACAATCCCGCCCCCGCCGTTACGTTCTCGTGACGCCCCTCCGCCACTCCGCTAAAAAACAAAAACGCCCCCGGTCGCAAAAACCAGAGGCGTTGAAAACTAAATCCATTCCGCCGTTCTCACCGGCATGATCCGCAGGCTTACTTGGCGGCTGGAGCCGGAACCGGAGGCAGCGCAGGCTGCTCGGGCTCGGCCGGAGCAGCCTGCACATCAAGCAGCTCGACATCGAACACCAGCGTCGCACCGGGAGGGATCGCGCCCTGGCCGCTGTCGCCGTAGCCCTGTGCCGGCGGGATATAGAGCTTAATCTTGCCGCCCTTGTTGATCTTCTGGAGACCCTCGGTCCAGCCCGGGATCACCCGGTTCAGCGGGAACTCAGCGGGCGCCACCGGCTGGCCCGGCTCACGCGGCTCCAGCGACGTGTCGAACACCGTGCCGTCAACCAGCTTGCCGGTGTAGTGAACCTTCACGATGTCCGTGGGTTTCGGATACGCACCCGTGCCGGGCTGCACGATCTCGTAAACGACTCCGCTCGGCAGTGCCACCACGCCGGGCTTCGCCATCACTTCGGCCATGAGCTTCGCCGCCTCGGCGGAGGCCTTCTCCTTGATCTTGGCCATGGCCACCTCCTGTTTCGAGCGGAGCAGCTTGTCCACTTCCGGCCCGATCTGCTGCAAGTCATACGGCGACTCCTTGCCGTCACGCGCGAGCAGCATGCCTTTGATCACCGAGTCCACCTCAGCCTGCGTGAACCCCAGATCACCAAAGCCATTCGTTTTGCCGAGATACCAGCCGTAGGCCTCAAGCGCCTGCGCAGGTGTGAACTGCGCAGCCGGTGGAGTGGCAATCGCGCCCATCCCTGGAGCGGGAGCAGGCGTGCCCGTTGGCGTTTGCGCACCGGCCACAGAGGCGCCGAGTACGAGAGCGGAAGCGATCAGGGTCTGTTTCAATTTCATGGGTTAAGAAGTGGTCTTATGGAAAGGTCCGCGGCCGTTTTGTTGCCGCAAAAGTTTTCCTCGATGCCTCCGCCCCTCCCTCGTGGCAAACACTTCTTCAGCCCTGCATAACAACACCGCACGTCCTCACTCCCCCCTTGTCAGCCCGCACCCCCGCGCCTTCACTCCGCACTCCCATGAACCAAGACCAGTTTTGGACCAGTCAGGACGGCCAGATCCTCACCGTGCGGCCGAAAGACGACAACGCCGTCTCCCTCACCCTAGCCTTCTGGCCCCGCCACCCCGCCGAGTTCGACTTCCTCAAGTCGCATCTCGCCCATCTCGACTTCACCGAGCGCTCCACCCTCGCTCGCATCGGCATCGAGATGCTCGTCACCGGCAAACCCACCGTCGACGGCAACCGCATCCTGCTCGAGGTCGAGGCCTTCATCTACGACCACAGTTTCCCCAACGCCCCTTACTGGAAAAAGCTCCTCCGCTCCGGCACCCCCGTCGGCCGCCTCTTCTACGCCCCCGAATCCGCCAAGCTCTCCACCGCCGAGATCTGGGACGCCATCAAGGCCAACACCCTCAAGCTCCCCAACACCATCTCCATCGACCGCGAGGGCCGCGTCTTCCTCACTCCCCACCAGGTCCGCTACACGCTCAACCCCAAGCTCCAACGCCCGTCCTTTGAACGCCTCGTCTCCGGCGTCGCCGGCCGCGGCTACCTCGACAAGGTCCAGCTCCGCCACGAGACCGACCTCCTCACCATCCCGCCCCGCTCCGGCATACTCACCAGCTGCTCCCTGTATTTGAAAGAGCACTTCGTCCTCCTCAATCGCGGCGAAGGCAACTTCGGCATCCACACCAGCGCCGTCCTCCTCGACCCGATCAAGACTTTCGGCACGAACATCATGCTGGAAATCTACAACACCGGCGACCAGCCCGTCGTGAACCCCGTCGTCTCCGTCGAGATCTTCCGCGCCCCCGAACCCTCCGATGCCGAGGCCAAAACCCTCCAGAAAAAACGTGTCCGTCTCCAGGCCACCGCATCCGAGATCTACAAGTGTCTCGACGAAAACCCGCCGAAGGACGCCCCCGAATCCGCCAAACCCAAGGCCCGCATCACGGTTAAAGGCCAGAGTTCCACGATGGAAAACTACTCCATCTTCCTCAACGCCGGCGCCGTGGCCGACGCCGCCGCCCTCAAAGCCCGCCTCGCCCCGGCCAACCCCGCCGGCGCCTCCTGCGGCTTCCGCACCATGATCCAGGCGCTCGACGCCGCCCCCGAAGACGCCGACACGCTCGTCACCGATTACTTCCCCAATCTCCTCGAAGAAATCGAACTCCTCACCCGCCTCCCGCAGCTCAAACTCAAGCGCGTCATCTTCCGCAAACCCTCCCGCACCCACGGCTTCTTCCTCTCCAACAACGCCCACGCCCGCCTCGAGACTTTCGACGCCGTCGGCCTCGATGTTTACTGGCTCAACGAGGCGATGAACGAGCTCTACCTCCACACCTACAAGAAAGAGCACGGCTTCTTCGTCCGCGACGAACAGGTCCGCAAATTCCGCGAATCCACCATCCTCGCCTTCTACGGCTCCGCCGTCGGTCTCGACCAGGCCGATACGGATCGCATCTCCGGCCTCATCGAAAAACTCACCGGCTTCATCGGCCGCGATGTCGGCGTGCTCACCGGCGGCGGCGGCGGCGTCATGCGCCTCGCCACCGACCAGGCACGCGGCAAGGGCGCCATGACCGGCGCCTGCTTCCTCGAACTCGAAGCCCAGCCCCCCGAACTCGGCGTCGACTTCTTCAACACCTTCCAGGAGACCGGTCGCCACAACCGGCAAAAGTGGTTCGAGATCGCCGATTTTTGCATCTTCAACGTCGGCGGCATGGGCACCCTCGAAGAAATCGGCATCGAGCTCTGCAACCTCAAACTCGGCATCCGCCCCCGCGTCCCCTACGTTTTCTACAACGCCCGCTTCTGGAACGATCTCAAAAAACAGATCCGCGAAATGATCCGCACCAAGCGCGCCCCGTCCTGGATGGCCGACTACATCCTCTTCACCGACGACCCCGACGAAGTCGTCGCCTTCTACCGCAAGAGCCTGAAGGTCCTCTGATATCCGGCTCCGTTGCCTTTTGTAGGGACGCACCACTGGTACGCGCCACCGAGCGCCATCGCGCGCGGCTTCGCCTCCCCTCCTGTAGGCCAGCGTGCTTGCACGCGCTCCGGTTATGGGACTGCGGTGCCTCAGCACACGCCCCTGCATCTCTCACCCAATCCTGTTAATCCTCTTAATCCTGTCCAAAATTCCGCCTCCCCGTTTCCCCCGCCTCCTCCGCTCCTTCGCCCTTCAGCGCTTTCGTGATCTCCGACTTCGTCCCCCTTCCGGCCCTTCGCGAGACCATTTTCTTACGCTCCGAAAACTTCCCCTCACTCCCCGCGCACCCTCCGCCCCCGCCCATCGTCTTCCCCTCCATGCCCCCAAACTCCACTCGCCAATCCGGCGTCTCCGTCTGCGCCTCCCGTCTGCTCCTCTCCGCCCGCCTCGCCCTTACCGCTCTTCTCGCCGCCACTACCCTCGCCACCGCCCACGCCTCCAACGTCGGCCGCCGCTTCCCCTCCGAGAAAAAGACCTACACGGACAAAGTCACCGGCCTCACCATCACCGCCCTCACCACCGATCCCGAGTCGAGCGAGGCCAAACCCTACCAGACGCACACCACCTGGACCGCCGACGGCCAGTGGATCATCTTCCGCGCCGACAAAGCCGGCTCGGGCAACCAGGCCTTCCTCGTCCACGAGAAAAACGGCGACATCATCCAGCTCACCGACGGCCCCACGACCGACACCGGCTCCCTCAACCTCTCGCGAAAAACCAACACCCTCTACTACCTGCGCGGCGGCCCCCAACGCCGCCCCGCCCCCAACGCCCCGGCCGACGCTCCTCCGCCGACTCCCGCCACCCCGCGCGAACTCGTCGAACTCTCCCTCGATCCTCTCATCGCCGATTCCCTCGCAGGCACTCCGAAAAACGCCTCCGCCTACGAACGCGTCGTCGCCGTCCTCCCCGAGAATCTCCGCGACTCCGGCGGCTTCGCCCTCGATGCCGACGAATCCCGCGCCTACTGGGGCGTCGCCACCGGCCCCGAACGCCCCCGTGCCCCACAACCCACTACACGCACCGCGCCACCCGCCGGCGTCACCGGCGCCCCCAACACGCAAGGCGGCCGCCTCCTCGACCAGCAAAACACCGACCCCGCCCAATCCCGCGAAGCCTCCCGCAAACGCTTCGAGGAAAACGGCCGAGGCCCCGGAGGCATCCGCTCCATCGATCTGAAAACCGGCGAAATTAAAACCGTCATCGACGTCGATTTCCGCATGGGCCACGTGCAGACCAATCCCTGGGTTCCCGGCGAAATCATCTACTGCCACGAAACCACCGGCGACGGTCCGCAACGTATGTGGACCGTCATGGGCGACGGCTCCAACAACCGCCCGCTCTACGCCGAAACCCCCGACGAGTGGATCACCCACGAAACCGTCGCCACCAAAGACGAGGTCATGTTCAATATCATGGGCCACCTCCCGTACCTCCGCGAGCGCCCCACCGGCGTCGCCGTTATCAATCTTCGCACCAACCAGATGAAGATCCTCGGCCAGATGGAAGAAGACACCGGCCGCCGCGGCACCGGCGGCTTCTGGCACTGCAACGGTTCCTCCGACGGCAAATGGGCCGTCGCCGACAACTTCGGCGGCGACGTCTACCTCATCGACCGCCGCAACGGCGAAATGACCAAGCTCACGACCGACCACAAGATGCGCCCCGATCACACGCATCCCATTATCAGCCCCGACGACAAACGCGTCCTCATCCAGTCCGGCCATTTCACCGACGGCAAAACCCTAGACCTCCTCGTCGTCGACATCCCCGAAAAACTCCTGGCTCGATAAACAATCGATCCCTCCGCGCTTCCGCGATCCTCCGTTCCGGCTCCTCCAGCCGCGCCTAACTAGGCGCGGCTTTTTCGTACACACGCCCCTATACCGCCCGACCGTTCCCAATCATCTTAATCCCGTAAATCCTGTCCAAAACTCCGACGCCTTGCGCTCATCGCCTCCCTTCGCGCTCTCCGCTCTTTCACACTTCACTCTTCAATTTTCTCCCGCTCTGCTTCGCCCCCTTCGACATGTCCCTTTCCCTTCCTCGCAACGTCCTCGTCGTCGGCTCCGGTGGCCGCGAACACACCCTCGTTAAAACCCTCCTCGCCTCCCCCGCGCAGCCCCGCGTCATCGCCGCCCCCGGCAACGCCGGCATCGCCCAAGACGTCCCTTGCTTCCCCGTCGCCGCCGACAACATCCCCGGCCTCGTCGCCCTCGCCCAGACCGAGAAAATCGACTTCGTCGTCGTCGGCCCCGAAGTCCCGCTCTCACTCGGCCTCGCCGATAAACTCCTCGCCGCCGGCATCCCCGTCTACGGCCCCACCGCCGACGGCGCCCGCCTCGAAGCCTCCAAAATCTTCACGAAGCAGATCCTGCTAAAGTACAACATCCCCACCGCCCCCGCCGCCTTCTTCAGCGAAACCGCCCCCGCCCTCGCCTACCTCCGCACCCGCCAGATCCCGATCGTCATCAAAGCCGACGGTCTCGCCGCCGGCAAAGGCGTCGTCGTTGCCATCTCCCTCGCCGAAGCCGAGTCCGCCGTCCGCGACATGCTCGAAGGCGACCGCTTCGGCGCCTCCGGCCACCAGATCCTCATCGAAGACTGCCTCTTCGGCGAAGAAACCAGCATCCTCGTTGTCGTTTCCGGCCGCGACTCCGTCATCCTCCCGACCTCGCAGGACCACAAACGCATCGGCGACGGCGACACCGGCCCCAACACGGGCGGCATGGGCACCTACTCGCCCGCCGAAGTCGTCACGCCCGACCTCCTCGCCCGCATCGAAAACGAAATCGTCCGCCCTTCCGTCAACGCCATCGCCGACGAAGGTATCCAGTATCGTGGCACGCTCTTCATCGGCATCATGCTCACGCCCTCCGGCCCGAGCGTCATCGAGTACAACGCCCGCTTCGGCGACCCTGAAACCCAGGTCGTCCTCCCCCGCCTCGCGACCGACGTCCTCGCCCTCCTCTGGGCCGCCGCCAAAGACCAGCTCAACACCATCCAACTCTCCGTCCGTCCTGACTACTCCGTCTGCGTCGTCATCGCCGCCAAAGGCTACCCCGACGCCTTCCCCAAAGGCGACGCCATCACCCTCCCGCCCGTATCCGCTCTCCCGGCACAGACCTTCGTCTATCACGCCGGCACCGCCCAAAACGCCTCCGGCGAAACCGTCACCAACGGCGGCCGCGTCCTCGGCGTGACCTCCCTCGGCTCCACTCTCCGCGAAGCCGCCGACCGCGCCTACGCCGCCTGCGAAAAAATCACCTTCGCCCGCGGCAATCACTACTACCGCCGCGACATCGCCGCCAAACAACTCACCCGCCGCGCATGACCTCGCGCCCTCTCCCCCTCCGCCGCGCGCTCGCCTTCACCGCGCTCCTCGCCGCCCTCGTTGCGCTCCCAGCATTCACGACCACCGCGCGCGCCGCCACTCTCGAACACGACCTCCAGCAAGGCCTCCACTACCTCCGCACCGCCGACCTCGCCGTCGATTCCGCCACCGTCGAGAAAACCCTCGCCACCCGCCCCGCCCTCGTCCTCGACCTCCGCCATACCACGGCCGACGACGACACCTCCGCCACCCTCGGTCGGCTCCTCTCTCGTCCGCCCGCCACCGTCCGCTTCGCCCGCCTCATCCTCGTCAGCAAAGCCACCGCGCCCTCCCTGCTGAAGCAACTCGCCACCCCGCACCCCGGCGTCGTCATCCTCTCCGCCCAGACCGAAGGCCTCACCCCCGACATCTCCGTCGGCACCACGCCCGAAGACGACGCGCTCGCCTACGACGCCTTCGCGAGCGGCGTCTCCCTCGACAAACTCCTCAGCGGCACCACTCCCCAAAAAGCCCGCTACGACGAAGCCACCCTCGTCCGCGACCACGCCAACGGCACCAACGGCCGCACCCCACCCGCCGACGAACCCGAACTCGAACCCGCCCCCACCTCCGATCAACCCGCGCCAGCCGACGTCCCCGTCGCCACCGTCGAAAAACCCGCCCCCCAGCCCGTCGACCGCGTCCTCCTCCGCGCCGTCCAACTCCACCGCACCCTCCTCGCGCTGAAAAAACTCTAACCCGTAGGCCAGCGTGCTCGCACGCGCCTCCGAAGGTAGAGCGGGTTAGCCTAACCCCGCCGGTTCGACTGCTGCGCCTTGGCGCAGCTTTCCCCGCGAGCCTCGGCTCGCGCCCCTTCCCCCAACATCCGCTGCCCTCGCCCTCGCCCGCCCTCCGCCCGACATCCAGCTTTGCCTTTCGAATAAAACCCTATCCATTGCCCCACGACTTACCCGCGCGATGGCCCACATACTCACCGTTTGCACCGCCAACATCTGCCGCAGCCCCATGGCAGAGGCGCTCCTCCAACACGCGCTCCGCGGCCAGCCCGAACCCCTGAAGTCGATCAAAGTAATCTCCGCGGGCGTCGCCGCCCGCCACGGCGAACGCGTCTCGGAAAACTCCGTCACCGCCCTCAAAAAAGTCGGCATCAATCTCTCCCGCCACAGCTCGCAACCGCTCACGCGCGAACTCGTCAACGACGCCCTCGCGATCTTCTGCATGACCGAGTCCCACCGCGCGATGATCGAGCTCAACTTCGAGCCCCCGCCCGAGCACCTCTACCTCTTCCGCGAGTTGATGCCGCCCCCGGCCGACCCCGAAATCGCCGACCCTTTCGGCGGCCCCTTGAAACTCTACGAAGCCTGCCGCGACGAAATGGTCGAAGCCATCCCCTCGCTCGTAGAATTCCTAAAAAAACTCACCGCCAAGTCAGCGTGAGGCAGTAAGCAGCGCTAACACGTGATCGCTGAGTACAATCTATCGTCCGAAGATAGAGTCGCGCTGAAGAAGAGCCGGATCGCCACGACTAAAGGCGGATTCATTATTCTACTCGGGATCGTGCTGCCACTTATGATTTACGCGGTGCTCCTCAAGATCAGCTATAACCACATCCAAGGTGAAATGGGTACATTCCCGCCAAAACAGATTATATCGGTCCTAGTCTGCGTCGGAATCGCAATAATCTCGTGGGGAACAGTGATCGCAGTTCAAGGAATGATCGAGGGATCACGTACCATGAAACGCATTGAGGATCGCCAAAAAGCCGGTGGATAAAAATCCTCGTCTGCGATTAGCAGACACCTCCGCCCAACCGCGCAGGCGATCAGCCGGAGCCGCACTCCCAAGATTTCGCCCATTGGCGAAATCCTTTTAGTGGTTCACTCCTTCCGATTCCGTCTTCCGTCTTCTTCCTATCTCCGCGTTTCCTCTCTTCCGCGCCTCCGCGATTTCCCTTCCTCATTACTCCTACGCCCCGCCAGCTCACCCTGTCCGCCTCCCCCAAAAAAACCTTTGCCTCCCCGCCGCGTTGCGTGAGCGTTTGACCCTTTCACGCCATGATCAACGCCACGCCGCTGAAAGCCCTCGATCCCGAAATCTACGCAGCGATCTCCTCCGAGTTCGCCCGCCAGCAAAGTCACATCGAGCTGATCGCCTCGGAAAACTTCACCTACCCGGCCGTCATGGAGGCCCAGGGCAGCGTGCTCACCAACAAGTACGCCGAAGGTTATCCCGGCAAACGCTGGTACGGTGGCTGCGAGTACGTGGACAAGATCGAGACCCTCGCCATCGAGCGCGCCAAAAAACTCTTCGGTGCCGAACACGCCAACGTCCAGCCCCACTCCGGCTCCCAGGCCAACTTCGCCGTCTACACCGCCGTCCTCCCGCTCGGCGCGAAGATCCTCGGCATGAACTTGTCGCACGGCGGACACCTCACCCACGGCAATCCCGCCAACTTCTCCGGCAAACAGTATAACTTTGTCCAATACGGCGTCCGCGAAGACACCGGCCTGATCGACTACGACGAACTCGCCGCCATCGCCGCCCGCGAAAAGCCCGCGATGATCACCGTCGGCGCCTCCGCCTACTCGCGCGTCATCGACTTTGCCCGCATGGGCGAGATCGCCCGCTCCGTCGGCGCTCTTCTCTTCGCCGACATCGCCCACATCGCCGGCCTCGTCGCCGCAGGCGTCCACCCGTCGCCCGTCCCCCACGCCGACTTCGTCACCACCACCACCCACAAAACCCTCCGTGGTCCCCGCGGCGGCTTGATCCTCTGCAAAGCCGCCCATGCCAAAGCCATCGACTCCGCCATGTTCCCCGGCGGCCAGGGCGGCCCGCTCATGCACGTGATCGCGGCCAAAGCCGTCTGCTTCGCCGAGTGCTTGAAGCCCGACTTCAAGATCTACTCCGAGCAGATCGTGAAAAACTCCCGCGCCCTCGCCGCCGCCATGGTGAAGCGCGGCTACAAGCTCGTTTCGGGCGGCTCCGACAACCACCTCTTCCTCGTCGATCTCCGTGCCAATCTCCCCGAGCTCACCGCGAAGAAAGCCCAGGAGACCCTCGATCTCGCCAACATCACCTGCAACAAGAACACCGTCCCCTTCGAAACGCGTTCCCCGTTCCAAGCCTCCGGTATCCGCCTCGGCACTCCCGCCGTCACGAGCCGCGGCTTCCTCGAAGCCGAGATGGATGAGATCGCCGGCTGCATCGACCTCGTCTTGAAGGCCATCGGCACCGACAAGGAAGCCGCCGCCATTGCTGAGTCCAAGCAACGTGTGCTCGCCCTCACCGGCCGCCACCCGTTGCCCTACAAACTCTGATCAACGGATAACCGCCACGCCGCCCACCCTCTGCGGCCTGACCGAAACCACGCCGGAAGGCGGCGCGAAATCGCTTCGTGCCGCCTTCCGCATTTTAGCGCGGCCCTCACCAACGCGTGATTGCGCCTGACGCTCCGATTCACACCCTGACCCCATCCGTCTGCTTGTTGAACTTCGTTCAATCTGTCCGATGTAACCACTGACTAGCTACGCCACTTTCCGCCGAACCGCCCGCCCCGCCTCCTGTCCTCCCCGCTTCCCGCATAGTTCCGATGCTGCTCACCTCGCTCTCCCGCGTTCTCTTCCGCCGCCGCCTCTCCGTGGTGTTGCTCGTGGCCGTGGGACTCGCCGCCTCGTACGCGCTCTACCTCGAAGCCCGCCGCAACGAAGACCTCCGCGTCCGCGAAGACGTCAAACGCCGCGCCGACACCCGCCACATTCTCATCCGCGAGACGATGGATGGCTACGTCGAGGGCCTCCACTCCTTGCGCAACCTCACCGGCGCGCTCGACCTGATCGACGCAGATAAATTCCAGCTCATCGCGCGCGACACCATGGAGCGCCACCCCGGCTTCCACGCGCTCCAATGGGTGCCCTGCCCCGCCGCCCCCGACACGTCTGCCACCGCATCCCATTCGCTGACGTATTTGCCGGTTCAATTCAACCAAGCCAGCCCCGCCGCGCCGTCCGCCACCGCCGCATTCTCCGGCTACGACTACATCACCAGCCCGCTCGCCCGCTACTTCGAAAACGCCCGCCACACCCGCCGCCTCGTTGTCACGCCTGTCGCCGAACTCCCCGCCCTCACCGGCGAGAAAAGCGTGCTCATGATCTACCCCGTCTTCCCCGGGAAAAACTCCGCTTCCGCCACGGCCCCTTGCGCCGGCTTCGTCGTCGGCGTCTTCCGCGTCAGCACCCTCTTCGGCGAATCCTGGAAAAACTTCGCCGGCCAGATCGCCGACGTCATGTTCCTCGACGCCACCCCCGGCACGCCCGCCAGCGACCGGCAGATGTTCTACTGGGCCGCCGATAACGGCCCCGCCACCACACGCGCCCTCACCGAAGCCGAATTCCGTGCCGGTTCGTGGTACCGCGAACTCCCCCTTCAGCTCGGCGGCCGCGTCTGGCTCCTCCTCCACCGCGCCAAAGACGGCTGGTTCGAGCGCCAGCGCACCAACTTCCCCACCATCATCCTCGTCGGCGGCGTCCTCTTCACACTCGTCTGCGCCGCCTACATCCGCGGCGCCGTCCGCCGCGCCGCCCTCGTCGAAAAAGAAGTCCACGCCCGCACCGCCGAACTCCGCCAGACCCAGGCCCTCCTCGAAGAAGACATCCAGCGCCGCGAAGAAGCCGAAAACCTCCTCCGCTCCAGCCAGCAGCAACTCCACGGCCTCATGGAGAACAGCCCCAACGCCATCTTCGTCAAAGACCCCGAAGGCCGCTACCTCTCCGTCAACCGCCGCTACGCCGAACTCCACGCCCGCCAACGCGAAGACTTTCTCGGCCGCAGCGACTTCGACGTCTTCCCCCCCGAGACCGCCGCCCGCATGCGAATGTCCGACGCCCGCGTCATCTCCACCGGCCAGCCCGTCGAGCTTGAAGACACGTTCGCCACCGCCGCCGGCACCCACACCAGCATCGTCCACAAATTCCCCATCATCGACGAAGATGGCCGCGTCCACGGCCTCTGCGGCATCGCCACCGAGATCTCCGAACGCAAACGCGCCGAAGCCGAGATCCGCGAAAACCGCCGTCAGCTCGAATCCATCCTCGGCCAGCTCCCCGGCATGGCCTTCCGCATGGTCCAGGACGGCCAGCTCGTCCCTGTTTATATCAGCCGCGGCGCCCTCGGCCTCACCGGCCACAGCGCCCGGGACTTCCTCGAAAAAGTCGTCGCCCTCCACGAGATCATCCACCCCGAAGACCGCGAACGCGCCCGCAACGCCATCGCCACCGCCGTCAAAAAACGCCGGTCCTACGAAATCGAATACCGCATCGTGGACCGTACCGGCCGCATCAAATGGGTCCTCGACCGCGGCCAGGGCGTGTACAACGAGGACGGCCGCCTCCTCTTCATCGAAGGTCTCGCCATCGACATCACCCAGCGCAAAGACGCCGAGTCCGAAAAACTCATCGTCGAACGCCGCCTCCTCGAAGGCCAGAAACTCGAATCCATCGGCGTCCTCGCCGGCGGCATCGCCCACGATTTCAACAACCTCCTCACCGGCATCATCGGTAACGCCAACCTCGCCGGCCTCGAGCTTCCCAAGACCTCCCCCGTCCACCAGAACCTCAAACACATCGAGAACGCTTCCCTCCGCGCCGCCGAGCTCTGCCAGCAGATGCTCGCCTACGCCGGCAAAGGCCGCTTCGTCATCCAGCGCATCGAGCTCGGCCCCTTGGTCGAAAGCACTGTCCCTCTCCTCCGGGCCTCCATCAGCAAAAAGGCCACGCTCAAATTCCAGCTCCAGCCCGATCTGCCCGCCACCATGGCCGACCCCACGCAGATGCGCCAGATCGTGATGAACCTCGTCATCAACGCCTCCGAATCCCTCGGCGAACACGACGGCGTCATCACCCTCTCGACCTCGCTCGTCCGCCCGCCCGCCGGCTTCTTCGAAGGCTCCGTCCTCACCCCGCCCGAACCCGCCGCCGACTTCCTTCAACTCGAAGTCACCGACACCGGTGCCGGCATGACACCCGACACCGTCTCCAAAATCTTCGACCCCTTCTTCACCACCAAATTCGCCGGCCGCGGCCTCGGCCTCGCCGCCGTTCAGGGCATCATCCGCAGCCACCACGGCGGCCTCAAAGTCCGCAGCGCTCCCGGTCGCGGCTCCACATTCACCCTCTTCTTCCCAGCCGCCAGCGCCGTCCCCATCGATCCCACGCCCGTCCGCCGTGCCACCGCCACCCCGTGGAAACAACAAGGCCGCGCCCTCATCATCGACGACGAAGACCACGTCCTCAAAGTCACCGCCAGCCTCCTCCAATCCTGCGGCATGGCAACCGAGCTCGCCCGCGACGGCTATGAAGGCATCGACCTCTTCCGCGCCCACCCGAACGACTTCGATCTCGTCGTCCTCGACATGACCATGCCCCGCCTCAGCGGCGAAGAAACCCTCCAGCTCCTGCGCGAAATCAAACCCGACGTGCGCGTCCTCTTCATGAGCGGCTACAACCGCCGAGAAGTCATCGCCAGCCTCGGCGGCACCGGCGAACTCGGCTTCATCCAAAAGCCCTTCACTCTCGATACCCTCCGCGAACAAATCCAGTCCATGCTCTCCTGAGCATCGGACGAGACTTAGCGTTCCTTTTCGATGGCTGCGCGGTGCCCCCACCGCGCAGCTGCGCTCCAATCCCCGGATACACCCCGCCCGCTCGACGCACTCCTCCTCTCACCCGCCCGCTCCACAAGCCCCCTGAAAACAAAAACCCACGGAGCCCAAAGGCCCCGTGGGTTTCCACACTAAGAACAATGACAGAAATCAGACCTGCGCAGCCTGCTTCTTCGAACGACGGCGATAAACAACCGCGCCGAGGAGGGCCGCCGCACCCATCAGACCGTAGGTCGATGGCTCTGGAACTGCGCCACCTGCATCCTGCGGAGGACGCACTGCGCCGAAACCATCGAGGTAAACGTAACCCGCATGGCCGCCGTAGGGGCAGTCAGAAGCGAGCAAGCTCAGCGTGAACGTGTCACCAGCATAAGCGGAGACATCGAGCTGCTGCACCTGCCAGGGAGTCCAGTTCCAGGAACCGAACGAGTTGAAAAGACCAGCCGGCGTGTTGGCCGAGTTGTAGGTCACATCGTAGAGGATGTTGCCCGTGGTGTCGTTCTTCAGCGTCAGGCGGAAGTTGTCCGAATCCGTCGTACCATGGGAGTCTTCGAGCACGGCAGCCCATGCGAAGAAAATATACTGATCGGTGTAGTTCGTGACCGTCTGCTTGATCAGCGAGACAGAGTAGTCATTCACGCTGTTGTTCACACGAGCTGCATAGTTGCCGCTGTAAACCGTGCTCAACGCACCACCGGTATTAGCATCAGTGCCAAGACCGACGATCGCACTCTGGTCGTAGCTCGCATCGTAATTTGAGCCACCAACCGAGTAGTTCGCGGTGGTAAGAATGGAGAGATCGCCAGTCCAGTAACCAGAGCCGCGCTCCCAGCTACCGAGATTGTTATCTTCAAAGCCACCGTTGACAAAAGTGGCTGCACTCATCGTGCCGACACTTGCAAGAATACCAGCGGTAAGGCCGGCGAGTTTGGCGAATTTCGCCAGACGTGATGTGTTGTTTTGATGCTTCATGGTCTTGTTATTTGCGCTGAGCAAAAGGGGGTAAACAGGAGCGGGACGTTTCTATCTCTCCTAAAGCAGAAACCGAAATTACCTGAATTCTTAGCGTATAACTGTAGAGCTTCCACGCCTGTATGAGCGGGGTAAATGAGCACGCGCCCCCTCATGTATTCCCCTACAGCGCGCGAAACTAACATCTCCTTCACCTCGTAAATCATCCGCCGCTTTGCTCCTTGGCGTCACGCGCCCGCCGCGTTTTTCTGCCCGCTTCCAACGTGTCATCCTCTTCCGACGCCCACTCTTCCGCCGCACCGAAAGCCCGACGCCCGCTCTCCCTCGGCGTCATCTTTCTCACGCTCTACATCGATCTCATCGGGTTCTCGATCATCTTCCCCCTCGGGCCCGACCTGCTCCGCCACTACCTCGAGGTCGATGGCAACAGCGGCACCCTCGGCTGGCTGCTCCAGCACATCAACGCACTCTCCCGCAGCCTCGGTAACGAATCCCACCTGCCCGAAGTCCTCTTCGGCGGCATCGTCAGCTCACTGTTCTCCATTCTCCAATTTTTCTTCGCCCCCATCTGGGGTGGCCTCTCCGACCGCCGCGGTCGTCGCGGCATACTCCTCTTCACCGTCGCCGGCACCGCCCTCAGTTATTTGCTCTGGGTCTTCAGCGGCTCCTTCTGGCTCTTCCTCGCCGCCCGCCTCCTCGCCGGCGTTTTCGGCGGCAACCTCTCCGTCGCCACCGCCGCCGTCGCCGACGTCACCACCCGCGAGGAACGCTCCAAAGCCATGGGCCTGGTCGGCGCCGCCTTCGGCCTCGGCCTCGTCACCGGCCCGCTCATCGGTGCCTTCTCCGCGCGTATCAACCTCGTCGATATAATCCCATCCCTGGCCCCGCTCGGCCTCAACCCCTTCTCCGCCCCCGCCCTCATCGCCTTCATCCTCGGCCTGGTTAACCTCGTCTGGATCGCCGCCCGCTTCAAAGAAACCCGCCCCCCCGAAGCCCGCGCCATCCCTGGCGAACGCCGGCCCCTCAATCCCCTCCGCGCCATCCTCTCCCTCGACAACCCCGCCGTCCGAGGAATCAACCTCGTCGCCTTCACTTACTCCATCGCCTTCGTCGCCATGGAGGCATCGCTCGTCTTCCTCAGCGCCGAACGCTTCGGCTACACCGCCAAAGAAAACGGTCTGCTCATGGGCTTCCTCGGCATCTGCTCCATCATCACTCAGGGAATGATCGTCCGAAAACTCCTCAAACGCCTCCCCGAGACCCGCGTCCTTTCCCTCGGCCTCGTCTTCTCCACACTCGGCCTCGTGGCCATCGGCTTCGCCCCCGTCACCGCCGTCCTCTATCTAGGCGTTGCCCTCCTCGCCCTGGGCGGCGGCCTCGTCAACCCCTCCACCACCGGCCTCATCTCCCTCTACGCCGGAGCCAGCGAACAAGGCCGCGTCCTCGGCATCTTCCGTTCCCTCGGCTCTCTCTCCCGTGCGATCACCCCCATCGCCGCCGGCATCCTCTACTGGACCAACCGCGAACACGGCGCCCACATCCTCTACAGCCTCGCCGCCCTGCTTGCCCTCAGTGCCTGGCTCCTCAGCCGCCGCCTCCCCCAGCCAGCAAAATAATTGATGACCTCAGCGCGCATCCCGCCGCCCGACCGCCTCCGCCGCCTGCCCGCGTCGGCCCGTCTCGGTATTAGCTGGCTGCTGCTCGCGGCTCTTTTTCTCAGCGGCTGCTCCAGCGTCAGCCGCCTCTATCGCCGCGAATCCCGCCCCGGCCGCACCAAACTCGACTCCCGCCTCGTCGTCATCCCCGCCCAGATCATCGGCAACCACTTCATCATAGAAACCCGCTGGGATAAAAACGGCCCCTGGCGTTTCCTCGTGGATACAGGTTCCTCCGTCACGCTCGTCTCCCCCGAATTCGCCAGCCGCTACGGCTTCCAGCAATCCGCCACCACCAACCCTCCCGTGCGCATCCGCTCAGCCGATGGCGGCACCGTCTCCCTGCCCGCCATCAACCTCAAACGCCTCCAGCTCGGCGACGCCCGCTTCCTCAACGTCCCCGCTTTCAGCTACGACTTCACCGAACTCTCCGCCCACTTCGGCATGAAGATCGACGGCATCCTCGGCTTCCCCCTCTTCCGCGACGTCGTCTTCTCCCTCGATTACCCGCAATCCCGCCTCGTCATCACCACCGCCGGCCCCACCCCGCTGCTCCCCGGCTCCCGCATCCCCTTCAACAACGAGCGCCGCACCCCCATCGTCTCCCTCACCCTGGGCGACGAATCCTTCACCACCCTCATCGACTCCGGCAGCGATGGCCCCCTTATCCTGAATCCCTTCGGCCTGCATCCAAAATTCAGTTACGGCCCCCGCCCCGGCGGCACCGTCGGCACGCTCACCGGCGACCGCCCTCAACAAATCGGCCGCCTCCGCCAGCCCCTCTCCATCGGCACCTACACTCTCGAACTCCCCCTCGTCGACCTCACCGACCAGCTCTCCTCCATCGGCGGCGACGTCCTCAAACACTTCTGCGTCACCTTCGACCCCCCTCGCAACAACGTCACCTTCTTCCGCGACAGCACCGCCGTCATCGCCCCCGGCACCCGCCGCAGCACCGGCCTCAGCTTCACCAAAACCCCCGCCTACTGGCGCGTCGCCGGCGTCGTCCCCGGCTCCCCCGCCGAAAAAGCCGGCATCAAGCGCGGCGATCTCGTCGCCCGCATCAACGGCGAACCCATCTCCGCCTGGCCTCTCCAACGCCTCGACACCCTCACCCGCCGCGCCCCCGAGATCACCTTCACCTTTATCCACGGCTCTAAAGAAATCCCCACCATCATCCCCACCTTCGAACTCATCCCCTAAGCCCGCCCCGGTTCCACCTGCATTCGCCTGCTCCACCCCGCCCCACCCTAACTCCACCCTTTACAACACATCTTCGAATCCAGATGCGTTGATTCAGACATGCAACCCGACCGCTCCATCGTCTCGCTTTTCGCGCAAAACCGCCCGCTCCGCTCCATCGAGTTCTTCCCACCCAAAGATGACGCCGGCGTCGCCGCCCTCCGAGCCACCGCCGCAGCCCTCCAACGCATCTCCCCCGATTTCGTCTCCGTCACCTACGGCGCCGGCGGCAGCACCCGCGAACGCACCGCCCAGGTCTGCGCCTTCCTCAAGTCAGATTTCGGCTTCACCGTGATGCCCCACCTCACCTGCGTCGGCCACACCCGCGACGAACTCCACACCCTCGCCGACCAGATCCACGACAACGGCTTCCGCAACATCATGACCCTCCGCGGCGACCCGCCCAAAGGCGCTGATACCTTCATCCCCACAACCGACGGCCTCCGCTACGCCAGCGAACTCGCCGCCCTCCTCAAAACCCGCCACCCCGATTTCTGCCTCGGCGTCGCCGGCTACCCCGAAAAACATCCCGAAGCCGCCTCCCTCGAAGCCGACATCGACAACGTGAAACGAAAAATCGACGCCGGCGGCGACTTCGTCACCACCCAGCTCTTCTTCGACAACGCCGTTTACCTCCGCTTCGTCGAAAAATGCCACGCCCGCGGCATCACCGTCCCCATCGTACCCGGCATCATGCCCGTCCTCTCGCTGAAACAAATCCAGCGATTCACCCAGATGTGCGGAGCCACCCTCCCAGCCAAACTCATCACTCGCCTCGAAGCCGCCGGCGAAAACACCGACGCCGTCGAATCCGTCGGCCTCGACTGGGCGCTCACCCAAATCCGCGAACTCCTCGTCCAAGGCGCCCCCGGCTACCACCTCTATATTTTGAACCGCGCCAAGTCCGCCCTCGCCCTCGCCGCCGGTCTCGCCGCCTAGCATAAGATCTGTGTGGCCAAGCACTAAGACCTCACACGTTTTTGCCCGATCTGAACTTGTCAGCATTTCATTAAGCAGTTCTTTCTGCATCTCCCGTGCATATTGATCGGGAAAACCGGGGGGGCTGTTAGGGGTCTCCCTGATAGCACAAAACCAATCATTGGCATAATCTCTGGTATCACTTCAGGGACACCTATGAAAACTTCACGCACTGCACTCCTCTTCAGTCTCGCGCTCGCCGCGGTGACCTCGATTGCCCAAGCGCAGATCTATCTCCATTCGCAAATCGTCACCGGTAGCTACGGCAGTGGCGTCACGACCCGCTTCAACTTCGCGATCGATGTGCCTAACAACAAGCTCACCGTCACCGTCGACAACACCGTCGCGCTGGTGAACGGCAGTGGCACCAAAGGCACCCTGATCAGCTTCGGCTTCAATACGCCCTTCACCGGCCTCACCACCGGCAACGTTGATACCAGCGTCAAGTGGACGACCACGAATGCCGGCCGCGCCGCCTCCTACAAGACCACCGATGTGATCAACGGCAACAGCGCCGACCGCTGGGAAGAGCACGCCCCCTACGTCATCACCCACGCCACCCAGTTTAACCAGGAGTTCGGCGTTTCCACCAAGGACACTCCTTCACCTGACGCTGCTGGTTTGGACAACGTCGAGTATGGCATTCAGTACGGCGAAATTGCCGTCTTTGAATTTGCTTTCACCACCAAGGACATCACTGCGGCGAACTACAAAAACTTCTTCGGCGATAACTTCGTCTCCGCTTACTGGCGCGACGTGACGCAAGTCACCGCTAGCGGTTACTGGACTGGTTCCGGCAGAAACCGCCGCTGGGTCGACACCACCAGCGAATGCATCGTCAACGGCGGCTGGGACAAAGGCCAGGGCGACTTCTTCCCTCCTTCCGATGGCGATCTCCCCGCCACTCCTGAGCCATCCACCTACGGCCTGATGGGCGCCGCCGCCCTCCTCGGTCTTGTCGCTCACCGCCGCCGCAAGGCCGCGAAAGCCGCCAAGACCGTCTAAGTCTGGCCCAAAAATCTCTCAATCGCTTCGCCGCGCTCCTCACCGAGCGCGGCTTTTTTGTGCCCGCCGCCCGCCTCAAGCTCCGATCCCCGACCCTTGCGCGCTTTCGCCTAGCCCCGCGTGTAAACCACCGGATTCTGCGACCCCAAACACGCCACCGTCCCGCTCATCATCATTCCTTGGATGAACAGCTGCGCCGTGTACGGAATCAGCAGCGAACTCCCCTGCATAAACACCTGCGGCCCGTTCACCGTAATCGTCCCGCCGCCGATCTGCACACCGAACACATTGTAATCCGCGTATTGATAAACCGGAGCCAGCCCGCTCACCAAAATACGCCCGTTCGGATTCTGCCACCACCCCGCGAGCGACGGCACCAGCTGCGGCGGCAAAGGAGGTGGCGGCAGTGGTGGTTGCACCGGGGCTACGAACAGCGCCCGCACGTTCACCGTCGCGTCGCCACCATTGCTCTTGATGAAAATGCTCCCGATGCACGGCCCCGGCGGCCGCTGCCCGCCCACACTCACTTTGATCGTGTTCGGCTCATCTCCATTCTGAACGCCAAAAAAATCTCCCTCAGTCCTGCACGACCATTCCAAGTAATCGCTCCCGCCATTCTCCACGCGCACAACCAGCACCGCATACGCATCCACCGGCACCTCGCCAAAATCCAGCACCTTCCCCGGCTTCACCACGAGTAACGGCCCCGCCTCAGCCTCCCCCGTCACCTTCACTACCGCCCGCCCGCCCGCGCTGTTGATCACGATCTCCCCCGCCAGCGAACCCGCATGGCTCAAGTCCGGCTCCACCGCCACCGCGTCATCGTTCGCCGTCACCTTGAGCGCCGGATTCGTGCTGTGCGCCCGGATCGCCAGCTCCCCGCTCCCACGATTCACCACCCGGATCACCTGCGGCGCACCACGCGCGCCCACCCGCAGACGCCCAAAATCCAGCGCCTGCGTCTCCACCACCAACACCGGTTTCGCCACCGGCTCCAGCACCTCGACAAACACACTGATCCGCCGGCTCCCTCCGCGCCCCGCGTCGCGCACATAAATACTCCCGCGATGCGCTCCCGCCTTCTGCGGAGTGAACAACACCTTGAAAAACCGCTTCTCAGCCTGGATCGCCATCCACCCATCCTCGCTCGTCGCACTCCACTCCAGCTCCCCGCCCCCTTCGTTAAATACATCGATCATCACCGCCGGCAGCTGCTCGCCCAAATGGACCGCCCTGATCTCTATCTTGCTGTCCGACACCCCCAGTACCGGCCGCGACGCCGCCTCCGGCATCACGCCCGCCCCCGCTCCACCATTTCCTTGATCGCCCGCCCGCGCCTTCACCTTCGCCAGCGGCGGATCGCCCACTGTCTTATCAAAATGCAGCTGCGGGATCTGCTGCGTCGCGATCTTCAATTTCGGCAGGATGTGATGATAAACCTCCGTCAGCGTCACGTACCCGTCCTCGTTCGCATCCACTTCGCCCGCGATGAGCGCCTGCACCAGATGACTCGTAAACGCGCTCGCCCCGCCCGTCTCCCCCGCATCCGTCGCCAGCTGCTGATCGCGACAGCTCGTCAGCAAAAACCGCCCGCCCGCATTCGCCAGCGCCTCCGGCATCCCGCCTCCCTTGAAACTCCCGCTGTG
Source organism: Nibricoccus aquaticus (assembly GCF_002310495.1). Classification (GTDB taxonomy): domain Bacteria; phylum Verrucomicrobiota; class Verrucomicrobiia; order Opitutales; family Opitutaceae; genus Nibricoccus; species Nibricoccus aquaticus. The sequence goes on from NZ_CP023344.1 coordinate 926,349, forward strand.
ACAGCAATCCAGCACGATCAACGTCCGCGCCGCCCTCGAATTCCGGATCATCTGGCTGATCTCCGAATCCGCCACCGCCGACGAATTCAACCTATCCGTCCTCGTGTCACGAGCGCACAAATACAGATTATTGTACGCGTCCTGCCGCCCGTGCCCCGAATAATAGAGCAACAACTGATCGTTCGCCCCCGCCGTCTGGAAAAAATCGTCGATCGCCTCGCTCAGCTCCGGCTTCGTCCCATCCAGCAGCGTTCGCACATCCGCCGCCTCATGGATGCCCGTCTCCGCCGCCGTCAGCGCCCGCTCCAAAATTTTCAAATCCTCCGGCGGCCCCTTTAACGCCGGCAGATTATGCGGATCTTTCTCGAACCGCGCATTCCCGATCAACAGCGCCCTGTACCGCGTTTTTCCCATGGCGATCGCAACCTCCGCTCACTTCTTCAACGCCGCCTTCAACGACTCGCTCACCAGCTCCTTGCTCAGATTCGTCCCGTTGATCGTGATCTTCTTCTCCACTCCATCCACCACCGTCACGATCTCCAGCGTGCGCGTCACATCCCTCCCCAGCCAGGCGCGAAAAACCTCCACCGCCGCCGTCACCGCACCCGCCGACCCCAGCGCCACGATGATGTCCACCAGCCCGCCTTTCTGCCCCGCCACCGGCATCACTTCCTTCCGCACTTCTCCGACATTCGCCTTCAAACTCCCCAGCAACGTCTCCACCTGCGCGACCCACCGCGCATCGCTCGCATCATAATCGGAACTGGACGGCTTGATCGAAAACTCACCAGACGCGGGGGCAGTGCTCATGCGCGAAAAATTGCCCCGCGCCCTTCCGCACTGCAACCGCTTCGTGCGCACATCGCTGGCAGATAACACCTCCGCCCCGATTTTTTCCGCTTCCCCCGGACCGCGCTCACCTCCCATCCTCGCCGCCATGCCTATCCGCTCCTGGTTCGCCACTCAGATCTACTGCGAAAAACTCCAGAAATCCGGCCTCCCCCGCCTCAACGACGACCTCGCCGACGAGTGCGCCCGCCTCCGCGAATTCGACGACGCCGGCCGCAAATGGTCCTCCACGAACTACCCCGGCGGATACACCAGCTACGCCACGATGAACACCCTTCATCGCTTCTCCTCCACCTTCACCGACCTGGAAAAAAAACTCACCCGCCACGTCCGCACCTTCGCCAAGTCCCTCGACATGGACCTCCGTGGCCGCGAGATCCACATGACCGACTGCTGGGTCAACATCATGCCGCCCACCGCCGCCCACAGTCTCCACCTTCACCCCCTCGCTTTCATCAGCGGCACCTACTACGTCCGCACCCCCAAAGGCTGCCCCGGCCTCAAATTCGAAGACCCCCGCCTCGACCGCTTCATGGCCGCCCCGCCAAAAATCCCCGCCGTCCGCGACGAAAACCGCATCCACACCACCTACCCCGCCGAAGCCGGTAACGTCATCCTCTTCGAAAGCTGGCTCCGCCACGAAGTCGCCTCCAACCGCATCGAAGACGAGCGCATCAGCATCAGCTTTAATTACAACTGGGCTTGAGCCCGCCTCTCACCCCACTCTCATCGCCCACACCTTTCGCCGCCCCACTCTCCTCAACCCTGACTCTTCCGTTTCATGATCGCCTGCCTCCGCCCCCTCTCACTCACGCTCCTCGCCACCTCCGCGCTCTTCCTCACCGCCTGCACCAGCCAGCGCGTGGCCGACGAAGCCAGCATCGCCGAGGCGAAAAAAGTCATGGTCCCCACCATGGGCGCCGAAACCCACTTCTTCGACGGCGCATTCCTCGTCGAAGCCAACCTCGGCCGCGGCTTCCGTCCCCGCATGGTCAAACCCGGCTTTAAGGGCCGCGCCACCGACAACGCCTTCGCCACCGTCATCTACTCCGACGAAGCCGCCCGCGAAATCGCCGAGGAAGAAGAGGAAGGCATGTTCATCCCCCGTATGAGAAACAGCACGCTCCCCCCCGTCGCCCTCCGCCTCCGCGTGTACAACCTCACCGCCGCCCCCGCCGAACTCGAATTCATCGAGTGCAAATCCTACCTCGGTAACTTCGCCGTCCGCCCCGAAAAAATCACCATCCCCGCCGGCGAATCCGGCCAGCCAGACCCCATGGTCTCCCTCCTCGGCGTCAGCGGCGAAGAAATCCCCGTCACCATCACCCTGCGCCTAGGCGGCAAACGCGAAACCCACACCGTCGTCCTCGTCCCCCTGAAAGCCGCCTCCAAACCGCCCGCCCCCGCCGCTCCCTGATCCCCACGATCACCAGTCGCGTGTGCGGCTTCGTTAGCGCCCCACACATCCGCACGCGCCCATATTTTTTCCACCGCGCGTTTCTCGCCCGCGCGCTCGCGCTGCGCCACCGACCGTGTTTACTCGCGGCCTCATGATCGTCATCCGACGCCTCATCGACCGCCACCGCGCCTGCACCGCCATCTTCCTCCCCGGCGAACCCCCGCGCATCTTCCCCACCAGCGACCACGAACACGGCCGCATCCTCCAGATCTACAAACAGGACCGCCGCTACCCTGACGTCTTGAACGACTTCACCGACTTCGACCTCGGCCCGCCTTCCTCCACCCCGCAACGCTGAGCCCCCTTCTCCCGTGGAAACGCCCCACTCCGCTCCCTCTTCCTCAGTTCCTTCCCCTGCGTCCTCCGCTCCTCCTCCCCACGCCGCCACCCCACACACCACCCCCGTCAAACGCCGCGACTTCCGAAACTTCATCGCCTCCATCCGCTACTCCATCGACGGCTTCCGCGAAGCCCTCCGCCACGAACCCTCCTTCCGCGAAGACCTCCTCTTCGCCGTCGCCCTCGTCCCCTTCGCGATCATCCTCCCGGTAAACGCCGTATCCACGGCCCTGATGATCGCCTCCCTCTTCCTCATCATCATCGTGGAACTCCTCAACTCCGCCATCGAGTGGACGATTGATTACCTGCGGCCGGAGCATCACCCCCTGGCCAAACGCATCAAAGACATGGCCAGCGCCGCCGTTTTCCTCAGCTACCTCAACTGCCTCGCCATCTGGGCCATCCTCCTCTGGCCCGGCACCGGCGTCTGGAAACGCCTCGCCGAAAAATTCGCCTCCTCCTGACCCCGCGGTCACTCGGCGGTTTTCACCCTTTTCTCACGCCCTCCACGCTACTCTGCGCTTCTCACGGTAAACTTCGCCTCCAACATTCCGATACAACCGACCGGACACTTAACTTCCTCCGCAGAAAACGTCCGCCCCCACCCGCACTTTCTCATGAAACACTTTCCCACCCTCTCTCTCCTCTCCGCCCTCGCCCTCCTCTCTGGCTGCACCACCCCACCGCCCGCCACTTCCGCCAAACCCACCCGGCCAGCGACCGCGACAACCGCATCCGCTCCCGCCCGACCCGCGACCAAGCCCTCTGCATCCACCACCCCCGCCGCTCCCGCGAAAAATCTCCCGCCCACCGCCGCGACCACACCCGCCGCGCCGCCACCCACACCAGCCCCAGCCCCCGCGCTCCCGCCTCCTAAACTCACCCCCGAAGCCGAAGCCGTCATCTACCGCTTCACCCACGCCAGCAGCGGCAACACCGCCCACGAACTCTCCGAAACCACCGGCTTCCCCTCCGCCCTCGCCTCCCTCCAGACCGGCGCCCCCGCCCCCAAAGTCGAACGCCTCGGCAACGTGAACCTCCCCCCGCCCAAAGGCCTCACCGCCGACGGCAACTCCACCGAACTCGTCGAACGCGACTGGACCGGCCTCATCCTCGTCCCAGTCAACGCCGCCCTCGCCAAAGCCTACACCACCCAGGTCCGCCTCCTCAAAGTCGAGGCCCATCCGCTACACGATGGACGCCTCCGCATCTGGGCCCGCGTCCGCAACGTCAGCGACCGCCCCCTCCCCGCCGAGATTGCCTGCTCCTTCCGTATGCGAGGCGAGACTACGCCCAATAGCCCCTACTTCTACCAGCTCGAAGTCCCGTCCGGTGCCTACCGCGACGTCTTCTTCGTTTCCCCTGACGGCGAACTCTCCGCCTACACCGTCCTCGTCCGCAGTGAGGAAATGTGGAAACAAAAATAACATCCCCGTTCTTCCCGTCTCCGATTCCGCGTTTTCGCCCTTCAGCGCTTCCGCGATAAAAACGCCGTGGCAATTCAGCCACGGCGCTTTCTTGGCTTATCGCATCCTCACCGAAAACCACCCGCCCAGCGCCAGCATCGCCACGCTCGGCACACACGCCGCCATCAGTGGATCGAGCGTCCCGCGCACCCCCAGCGCATTCGCCACCTTCAGCAGCACGAAGTAGAGCAGGAAAAGTCCCAGCGACTTCGACACGCCCACCGCCGGATTCACCCGCACTCCCGCCACCGCAAACGGGATCGCCAGCGCGATCACAATCAACGGCGAAACCGTGTCCGCGATCAGGCTGAAATACCTCACCGCATACGTCGTCACCTTCGGATTCTCCTCCACGGTGAAGTAATCGATGATCCGCCTCAGCTGGAAAAACGACAGATCACTCGGCTTCACGTCGAACACCAGCATCAGCTCCGGCTCCTCCGTGAAATACGGCACCGCCTTCTGCTCAAACGGACGGCTCGAAATCACATCCCCCGTCGCCGGATCGAACCACGTCTCCCGCCCCTGATAAAACGTCCAGCCTCCCCGCTCGCGCTCGAACTTCGCCTCCGCCGCATACATCCGCACTTTCTCCCGCCGCTGCGTGTCCAGCTCCGACACCGTCACTCCATACCCGCGATCGAGCATCGTACTGTACCGGTTCATGAACCACATCCGTCCCTGCCGTTGATTGTCGAACGTCACCACCCGCGCCAGCCCCGCGCCCGTGCTCGTACCACTGACCGCCACTTCGTGCCGGTATTTCAAATACTCCATCATCGACCGCGATCGCTCCACCGAGAGAGGCACCACGCTCGCATTGAGTGCCCACATCAACCCGCACAGCGCCACACCCGTGATCCAGATCGAGCGCGTGATCCGAAAAATCCCCAGCCCCGCCGCCCGGAGCGCCGTGATCTCGTTGCTCCGGTGCAGCTGCCCCAACGCGTACAACAGCGAGATCAGCAAAATCACCGGCAGGATCACCGCCAGAAAACTCGGCACCTTGATCGCGAAGTACATCACGACGTCCGTCACCGGCGCCTGATATTTTAAGAGATCCTCAAAATCGTCATACATCGTCTGGATCAACAGCAGCCCCAGCGTCGCCATCAGGACGACTCCAAGGATGCCCAGCCATTCGCGCAAAATATGCCGGTCGATGAGATTCAACGCGCGCCAACTCAGCCGCCCACCCGCCCCGTGGCAACCCCTTCGTTCCTCCCTCCATCGTTCTCGTTCCCCCGCCACCTCACGCCCCCCACCGATTGCGCCCAACTACCAACTACAAACTACCAACTCCTCCGCCCGACCAGCACACCTCCCCCGCAAAATCCCCGTTGCAGTTGGCAACGCGGTTGCTACCCCCGATCCCCATGTCTGCCCCCAAAGAGGTTTGGTCCTCACGTCTCGGAGTCATTCTCGCCGTCGCCGGCAGCGCCGTCGGCCTCGGTAACTTCCTCCGCTTCCCCGGTCTCGCCGCCCAGTACGGCGGCGGCGCCTTCATGATCGCGTACTTCATTTCGCTGCTGATCATCGGCATCCCGATCGGCTGGGCCGAATGGGCCCTCGGCCGCCATGGCGGCTCCCTCGGCTTCCGCTCCTCTCCCGGCATTTTCCACGCGCTCATCAAAAAGCCCTATGGAAAGTACCTCGGCGTGATCGGCTTCATCATCCCCGTGATGATCTACATGTACTACGTGTACATCGAAGCCTGGTGCCTCGGCTACGCCCTCAACGCCGCCACCGGACAGCTCTCCGTCCCCGGCATGAACTACGGCGAATTCTTCGGCCGCTACACCGGCGCCGGCTCCGACGGCGTCGCCCTCCACTTCGGCCTCCACGACGTCGGCCTCTTTGTCCTCATCGTTTACGCGATCAACTTCTGGTTCATCTACCGCGGCATCTCCAAAGGCATCGAACTGGTCTGCAAATACGCGATGCCCGCCCTCATCGTCATCGCCCTCATCGTCCTCGCCCGCGTCCTCACCCTCGGCACGCCCGATCCGCTCAAGCCCGATCAAAACGTCCTCACCGGCCTCGGCTTCATGTGGAACCCGGGCGACATTTCCGAGGGCCTTAAAAACCCCCAGCTCTGGCTCGCCGCCGCCGGCCAGATCTTCTTCTCCCTCTCCGTCGGCTTCGGCGTCATCATCACGTATTCAAGTTATCTGACAAAAAAAGACGACGTCGTCCTCAGCGGCCTCACCGCCTCCTCCGCCAACGAATTCTGCGAAGTCGGCCTCGGCGGCCTCATCACCGTCCCCGCCGCCTTTATGTTCCTCGGCGCCGCCGGCATCGTCGGCCAGGGCACCTTCGGCCTCGGTTTCAACGTCCTCCCCGAGGTCTTCGCCCGGATGCCCGCCGGCCAGGTCTTCGCCACGATTTTCTTCATCCTTCTCTTCCTCGCCGCCGTCACCAGTTCGCTCTCGATGCTCCAGCCCGGCATCGCGTTCCTCGAAGAAGGCCTCGGCATCAAACGCAAAGCCTCCGTCGCCCTGCTCGGCCTCGTCACCGCCATCGGCACTGGCTTCGTCTGGTACTTCTCCAAAGACTTGAAGGCGCTCGACACCCTCGATTTCTGGGTCGGCACCCTCCTCATTTTTATTCAGGCCACCATCCTCATCATCATCTTCGGCTGGACCGTCGGCATCGAGAAAGGCTGGGCCATCCTCCACGAGGGCTCCGCCCTCCGCGCCCCGGCGTTCTTCAAACCCATCATCAAATACGTCACCCCCGCGTTCCTGCTCACCATCTTCGTCCTGTTCATTCTCAAAAACGTCTTCGGCTGGAACTTCTCCCTCGGCGACGCCGCCCGCTTCGAACCCACCAGCTACGTCCGCGACCTCGTCGGACCCAACCCCGACAAAGTCGCCCGCCTCAGCGTCCTCTTCATCGCCCTCATGACTCTCTTCACCGGCATCCTCGTCCACCTCGCCGGCAAACACTGGGCCACCCATCCCCGCGCCGAATCCGACAAAAACTAAACCCACTTTCCCATGACCACTGGAGGCTGGATAAACCTGATCCTTTCCGTCGGCACCGTCACCACGCTCTTCGCGTGGTGTATTTACCGTGTCCTGACAGCACCCAAAACCGGCGGCTCGCTCGCCCACGTCGAACCGGTGGACGAATCGTCCGCCGACGACCGCTGACCCGTCCCTGGGAAGCGCCGTCCCTGGGAGCGCCGCCGTTCCCGTCGGCTTCCGAATTCGTTCTCGTCCTCCCCCTCGCTCGCTCATTTCCCCGACGGCCCAAACGGCCTCCGAGGCGCGCTCGTCTCCTCCGTCCCCGACCGCTCCGCTTGTGCTTCAGCGTCCTCCGCCCGCTTCGACTCCTCTTTCCCCGATCCGGCCACGCCGCCCGCTTTGTCCGGCTTGAGAACACCCTCATCCGACGGCGCAAAAATCTGCCCCTCCAGCCGCTCGGAAAGCGCCCGTCCGAAACCGTGGCGGATCAGATTCCCGATGGTAGCCAGTATGCCAACATCCGTCTCCCCAAACTCCCCTGAAAACGGAATCCGCGTCGCCACCTGATCGCGCGGCTTGTTTTTCAAAAAGGTGGAAAGCCCGCTCACCATCTTCTCCCACAGCCGCTGCGTCACCGGCTTCGATTTGTCCTCCACGTTCTTGAAATCGAGATGGTCGAAGAACGGTTTCACATAGCCTTCATACTGTCCTTCCGCCGCCGCCACTTCCAAGAACAGCTGAAAATCCCCACTCGCTACATCCACATTCCCATACGCCAGTAGGAAGTCGTTCAACGCGGGCAGATCCACGTTGATCAACTCCAGGTTCAGTTTGAAACGCGGCTGCTGCGCCAGCAGATCAAGCCCGCCAAAAACCCTGAGGTCACCATTTCCAATCGTCTTCGCCCGCAACTCGATCTCGGCCGGCAGCGGACCGCGCTTGTCCGACGGACGATTCCGCAACCCCTTCGCCACGACCTCCAGTCCGTCCAACGCGATGTCCACCTTGGGGTCCGCATCCGTATCGATAAAGCGGATCCGGCTGTCCTTGATCTCCAGCCGCGTGATCTCGATCGGGAAAATATCCTCGATCGCATCCTGCCAACGCTTGTCCACGACCTCCGTCTGACTGCTCTCCTCCGTCGGCGCGTTGACGATGATCAACTCGGCATCCTCCAAAACGAAGTCGCCGACAAACCGCCCGCGAAACAGATCCCGCCACGCCAGCGAGAAATCGATCGTCCCCGCCTTGAAAAACGGCTCACGCGTCTCCCCGTTCGTCTTCACGATCTCAACGTCTTCGAGCTGATAAGCCCCGCGCCAGATCGACAGATCGATGTCCTCCACATGTCCCGCATACTCCGGGATCTTTTCGAGCCGCTGGTTGATCAGCGATTTGATCGTACGCGGCAGCACCAGCCGCACCGCCAGCAACACGAGTGCGACGATCAAAACAAAGTGCCAGCTCCGGCGAAACCACACCGAAGCCCGCTCGAGACGCGTTGAAGACTGGAAGTTCATGCGCAAATTTCCAAAGACCGCATAACCCGCCGCAGGTATCCCCGCTCCGTCCCTCCGGCCATTTCCCGATGTTCGGATCGCCCGCCACCCGGGAACGCCGGCCCCTGGCCGACTCCGCCTCCTCCAATCCTGTAAATCCAGTTAATCCTGTCCAAAACTCCGATCAAAGCCCTCGTTCACTCAACGCGTTGACTGTCCATCGCCACCCCCGATTGCCCGTTGCCCCCCCAACCCATCCCGTTTCCGCTTCCACTCATGCGAACCCCACTCCGCCCGTCGCCGCGTCTCCTCGCTATCGCCCTTCTCGCCTGCGCGCCCGCTCTGACTGCTGCCGATTCTGCCGCAACCGCTCCTCAAAGTCCCCTCGCCTGGCCCGAGGTGAAACAAGAGCACAAACCCTGGACCCGCTGGTGGTGGATGGGCTCCGCCGTCGACAAGGAAAACCTCACGCGCGAACTCACCGAATTCGCCGCCGCCGGACTTGGCGGCGTCGAGATCACGCCCATCTATGGCGCCAAAGGCTACGAAGACCGCTTCATCGACTTCCTCTCGCCCAAATACGTCGAGATGCTGGGCCACACCGCCGCCGAGGGTAAACGCCTCGGTATCGCCATCGACATGGCCACCGGCACCGGCTGGCCCTTCGGCGGCTCCTTCACACCCAAGGAAGACGCCGAACTAAAAATCGAAATCGTCGACGGCAAACTCACGCCGCGCTCCACCGGCTTCAAAGTCAAACGCGCCGCCCCCGGCGCCGCCGGCCTCGTCCTCGATCCCTACTCGCCCGACGCCATCGCCCGCTACCTCGCCCACTTCGACAAAGCCCTCGCCCCGCTCCCGCCCGGCGCCATCCACGGCCATTTCCACGACTCCTTCGAATACACCGCCAACTGGACGCCCGCTCTCACGGAAAAGTTCAAAGCCATGCACGGCTACGACCTCGCCGCGCACATGGCCGAGCTCGAAGGCAAAGGCGACCCCGACACCATCGCCCGCATCAAGTCCGACTACCGCGAAGTCCTCGCCCAGCTCCACATGGACTACATGCACACGTGGGGCGACTGGGTCCGCAAAAACGGCGGCGTTGTCCGCAACCAAGGCCACGGCGCCCCCGCCAACCTCCTCGACCTCTACGCCCTCGCCGACATCCCCGAAACCGAAGTCTTCGGCGCCACCAATTTCCCGATCCCGTTCTACCGCTTCACGCCCGGCGAAATCAGCTACAACGAAACCCAACCGCTCATCAACCGCTTCGCCTCCTCCGCCGCCCACGTCACCGGCAAGCCGCTCATCTCCTCCGAAACCTTCACCTGGGCCCGCGAACACTTCCACGAAGCCCCCTCCGAACTGAAGCCCGAGCTCGATCAACTCTTCCTCACCGGCATCAACCACGTCTTCTACCACGGCACAGCTTTCTCCCCAGCCGACGCCCCTTGGCCCGGCTGGCTCTTCTACGCCTCGACCCAGTACAACAACCGCAACCCGCTCTGGCGTGACCTCGCCGAAGGCCTCAACGCCTACATCACCCGCGCCCAGTCGCTCCTCCAATCCGGCCAGCCCGACGCCGACGTCCTCGTGTATTGGCCCTTCCACGACCTCCTCCACAAAGCCGACGGCTGGGAACGCAAATTCTCCATGCACGGCAAAGACTGGCTGACCGATTCCTCCACCGGAAAACTCGCCCAGCAACTCATCGAAGCCGGCATCCAGTTTGACTTCATCTCCGACGCACAAATCTGCGACCCAAAGAAACGCGCCGGGCTTTCACAAAGCTCCCGCGTGGAAATCGATCGCCCCATCCTAGTGCCACAGTCCTCGCTCATGCCTTTGGAAACACTCCAAAAGCTCCATGAACTCGGCCAGAAGGGAAATCTCGTTTGCTTCATCGACGATCTGCCAACCGACGTCCCCGGCTTCGCTAAGCTTTCTGAACGCCGCACCGCATTTCAGAAGGAACGCGCCGAAATTCTTGGAAAACTAAAAGACTACGGCGGCGTCCGCATGGCCTTCGCCAAAAAGCACGAGAACATCGGCGGCGCTATTCTCGTCGGTGATTTCACCCAAGCACTCAGCAAACTCCCCAAAGGCGAGCCTCTCGTTGACGCGGGCCTCGGCTTCATCCGCCGCATCAGCGACGACCAGCGCACTAAACTCTATTTCGTCACCAATCTCAGCGGCAAACCGTTCGACGGAACCATCGGCTTCAAGCTGGATTCCCGACCAGCCGGTACCGTCGTATTCCTCGAACCGCGCACCGGCAAGACCGGCACCGTCGAATCTCGCGTCACCCAATCGACCGCCAAAGGCCGCACAAGCAATGTCCGTCTCCAACTCGCCCCCGGAGAATCGCTCTTTGTCCGCATTCACTCTGAGAAAGTTTCCGCATCGAAGGCATGGGCGTTCACGGACAACGCCGCCCAAACCATACCGCTCGCCGGCGACTGGCGCGTCACCTTCCTCCGCGGCGGCCCCGAACTCCCGCCCGACTTCAGTCTCTCAAACACCAAGCTCGCTTCTTGGACCGAGCAAAGCCCCGCGCACGAAGGCTTCGCCGGCACCGCCCGCTACGAACTCGACTTCGCTCTCCCTGCGACGCCCGCCGGAGCCGGCGGCGACTGGCTCCTCGATCTCGGCGACGTCCGCGAAACCGCCCGCGTCTTCGTCAACGGCACCCAAGTCGATCTCCTCTGGTCGCTACCCTTCCGTACCCGCATCGACGCCAGCCATCTCAAGCCCGGCCGCAACACCCTCGCCATCGAAGTCACCAACCTCGCCTCCAACCGCATCCGTGACCTGGATAAACGCGGCATCAAGTGGGCCAATTTCTACGACTCCAATATCGTCAACGTGAACTACAAGAAGATGGACGCCTCCAGCTGGCCCATCATGCCAGCCGGCCTCCTCGGCCCCATCACACTGACCCCGCTCAAGTAGGTGGAGCGCGCACTCAGGGCGCGGTGATTTCTTTCCGATGGAGGCGCGCCGCCCTTGTCGCGCTTTCCGGTCTAGGCGGGTTGCCCCCACCCCGCATTCCATCCACAAAAAGGCCGACCGGAAATCCGGTCGGCCTTTGTTTTTAATTCTTCAATCGATCACCTTACGCCACGCGCTCCACCACCAACGGCGGCGGGGTCGGACGCTTTGGCGCGAGACGGTACGCATTCTTGAAGTGATCGAGCGCCTGCTCGAGCTTCGACTCGTCATTGTAGTGAATCATCATCAGCGGCTCGCCCTGCTTCACCTGCGTGCCGACTTTCTTGATCTCGGAAACACCCACCGCGAAATCCACCTTGTCGTGCGGATTCGTTTTGCCCGCGCCGAGGATATGCACGCCGTGCGCGATCATCGCCGCGTTGATCGTGTGAACGTATCCACGCTTCGGAGCCGGGAGCTTGCGGACATGTTTCGCCTGCGGGAATTTCTCCGGATGATCCACGAACGACGGATCGCCGCCCTGCGCGCGGATCAACTCCTTGAACTTCTCCAGTGCGGAACCATCGGTGAGATGCCGCTGCACCGTCTGCTTGGCCGACAACGTCGAGCCAGCCACGCCCGCGAGACGGACGATCTCCATGCCGAGTTTCAGCACGAGTTCCTTCATGTCTTCCGGACCTTCGCCCTTGAGCAGCGCGATCGCCTCTTTGACTTCGAGTGCCGTGCCGACCGTGTCGCCAAGCGGCTGGTTCATATCCGTCACGAGCGCGACGCAACGGCGCTTCATCGAGCGACCGACCCGCGTCATCGAGCGCGCGAGCTGCTTCGCCTGCTCGAGATCTTTAATGAAAGAGCCATTGCCCCACTTCACATCGATCACGAGACCTTCAGAACCTTCAGCGAGCTTTTTGGAGAGAACCGATCCCGTGATAAGCGGCAGGCTCGGGATCGTGCCGGTCTCTTTGCGGAGCGCGTAGAGCTTGGCTTCAACCGGAGCGAGATCAGGCGTCTGCGCGATGATCGCGCCGCCAATCTTGGCCAGCTGGTTGGAAAAATGCTCGGTCGTCTGCTGGCTCTTGAAGCCCGGGAATGCCGCCAGCTTCTCAAGCGTGTTGATCACATAATCGTGCTCCACGCCGCACATCATCGGGACAACCACACCGCTCGCCATCGCGAGAGGCACGAGCACGAGCGAGGTTTTGTCGCCAACGCCGCCGGTCGAGTACTTGTCGATCTTCGGCTTCGCGATGTGCGACAGGTCGATCACTTCGCCCGAAAGCATCATCTCTTCCGTGAGATCGGCCGTCTCCTGCGCGGACATCCCGCCGAAGTAGATCGCCATGGCTAGAGCGGCCAGCTGGTGCTGCGGCATCTCGCCATCCAGCGTGCTATCAATGATGTAGCGAATTTCCTCTTGGGTGAACTCCCCACCGTCGCGTTTCTTTTCAATCAAGAATTCGAACGTTGGTTTGATGAACCTCCGGGGAGGCAGCGTGCGTTTTGTCATGTGTGAATCAGCGTAATAGGAAAGCCCGTTCCTGCGGGCGGCAAAGTGTACGAGCCAACTCCTCCTCACTAAAATGTCGAGCCAAAACTCCCCCCGCTTCACTCGACAAATGCCCTTCATACACCCCCCGCCCGCCTCATCCGCCTGAGCAAACAACTCCGCTTTCTCCTCCGTCCCATCTCTCCCAGCCCTCGCCCTTCGCTTTTAATTGAGCCTTGCCGCGCCACACGCCCGCTCCGTTGTCTGAAACGATGCACGTCTCGTTCAACCTCGCGGCCGATCTCGAAGCAGCCCTGAAAACCGCCGCCTCCGCCGCAGGCTTCGACACCGCGCTCTTCGCGCCCGATGTCCGCACGGCCGACCCGCGCCACGGCGATTATCAGGCCAACGGCGTGCTCGCCTACGCCAAACGCGAGAAACAAAACCCTCGCGCCGTCGCCGAAAAACTCCTCGCCGCCCTCCCACCCGAACTGCTCGCCCGCTACGACGCCGCCATCGCAGGCCCCGGCTTCATCAATCTCACCCTCAAACCCTCCGCGCTCCTCAACTGGCTCAACGCCTTCGCCACCGCGCCTGCGCTCACCGCCGGCGCCTCCACCGCCTACGCGGGCCAGACCTGGGTCGTCGATTACAGCTCGCCTAACACCGCGAAACAGATGCACGTCGGCCACCTCCGCTCCGCCGTCATCGGCGAAGCCATCTGCCGCCTCCTCGCCTTCAGCGGCGCAAAAGTCATCCGCGATAATCACCTCGGCGACTGGGGCACCCAGTTCGGCAAACTTATCTACGGCTATAAACGCTGGGCCGACGCCGACGCCCTTAAACGCGAGCCCATCGAAGAACTCGAGCGCCTCTACAAACTCGGCAACGACGCCACCCCCGCCGATTCCCCCGCCCTTGAAGAAGCCCGCCAGGAACTCGTCAAACTCCAGAACGGCGACCCCGCCAGCGTCGCCCTCTGGAAAACCTTCTCCGAAGTCAGCCAGCGCGCCTTCGACGAGATCTACACCCGCCTCGGCATCCGCTTCGACCACTACCTCGGCGAAAGTTTTTACAACGACAAACTCGAGCCCGTGTACCGCGAACTCACCTCGCTAGGACTCGCTGAAGAGAGCCAGGGCGCGCTCGTCGTGTTCCACCCCGAGCACCCCCGCTTCGCGAAACAACCCTTCATCATCCGCAAGGGCGACGGCGCCGCCAACTACGCCACCACGGACCTCGCCACCGCGTTGTATCGAGCCGAGCACTTCAAGGCCGACGGCATCGTCGTTGTCACCGACTTCCGCCAGGGCGATCACTTCGAGCAGCTCTTCCTCACCGTGCGGAAATGGTTCGAGAAAACCAGCCGCCGCGTCCCCGCCCTCAACCACGTCACCTTCGGCGCCGTCCTCGGCGAAAACAACAAGCCGCTCAAAACCCGCGACGGCGGCACCATCAAACTCAAAGACCTGCTCAACGAAGCCGAGGAGCGCGCCCTCACCGTCGTCACCGCCAAAAACGCCGAGCGCCCCGAGGCCGACCGCTTCACCGAAGCCGAGTGCCGCGAGATCGCCAACGTCGTCGGCATCGCCTCCGTCCAGTACGCCGACCTCTCCCAAAACCGCTCCAGCGACTACGTCTTCTCGTGGGACAAGATGCTCGCGCTTGAAGGCAACACCGCCCCCTACCTCCTCTACGCCGTCACCCGCGTTCACTCGATCTTCCGCCGCGGCAATCTCGGGGCGCCCGGCTCAGACGCGCTCCTCGCGCTCGAAAAAACCGCCACGCCGCCCGAGACGCCCAACGAAATCGCCCTCGCCCGCAAGCTCGTCCACTTCTCCGATGCCCTCGCGACCGCGACAACTACCCTGCGCCCGCACTTCCTGAGCCTCTACCTCTACGAACTCGCCGGCGAATTCAGCGCCTTCTACGCCGCCGAAAAAGTCATCGTCGATGCCCCCTCCATCCGTGCCCGCCGCATCCTCCTCTGCTCGCGCACGCTCCTGATCCTCGAAACCGGCCTCCACCTCCTCGGCCTCCGCACCCTCCAGCGCATGTAGGGCTCGCGCTCGCGCGACGCCTCCGCATTTCGGGCTAGCCGCGTTCCTTGCGCGCCTCTCCCCGTACGGCACTTATCAAGTGCCGCCCTGCGCTACGCCCCCTCGGTACGGTCAGTAGTCCCTCGCCTGCGTACGCCCCAACAACCAACCACCGCCTCCATCCGCTACTGGTCATTGGTCATTCCGCGCGCCCAGCGCGTGGCGCTGTAAGCGTTTTATCAAAAACCCCGCGATTCGCCCCTCCTCGCAAACCACACTCGCCCCCACGGGTCTGCGCGGGACAAAACACTTGCCGCCCCCTCTCCGTCCACCCACACATGCAATCCATGGCCACGCAGGAATTCTACATCCGCACTGCCTCCGAAACTGAAGCGCACGGCCCGTTTACGCAGGAGCAGCTCATCTCCCTCGCAGAGGCCGGCAAGGTCGATCCCCAGACCCTCTACTACGAGGCCAACACCGAGCAATGGATCACCATCGGCAGCAACGTCGAGCTGCGCACCGCCATCTTCCCCGAGAAAAAGCGCCTCACGATCAAGCCCAAAGACCGCATCGCCACGCTGAACACCGGCCCCGACACCCACCCGCCGATCACCGTCGATGAGATGCTCGCCGCCGCCGAAGGCCGCACCGCCGACACTGCCGACAAACGCGATAAAACCATCGCCTACGAACGCGCCGCCCGCCTCGGCCGCTACGCCTGCATAGCGATGCTCCTGCTCACCGCCGCCTCCCTGCTCCTCCCGTCGATCGACCTCCTCGTCGCCTTCGACACCGCCAAACTCGTCGGCCACCCCTACGTTTATCTCGGTATCCTCGACCTCGGCCTCGCCCTCATGCTCATGCTCGGAGCCGTCGCTTGGTATCCATTCATTCGATTCCGCGCCGCCCTCGGCCTCGGTTTCCTCGGCGTCATGTTCTGGATGCAGATGCCCACCCCGGTCATCCCCGTGCTCGTCGTCGCCGCCTCCTCCGCCGGCCTCTACCTCTCCACCATCTTCGTCAGCTACCTCCCCCTCGCCATCTCTGTCGGCGTAGGCCTCGCCGGCTCCCTCGGCTTCGCCTACTACATGCTCACGAACTGACGCTGGCCAACCGCCACGCGTCCCTCCAACGTCCGGCGCATGTCACGCCCTCCGTCGCCCTGGAACCGGCTCGTTAAGCTCGTCCAAAAAGACATCTGGCAGCCCGCCTACCTCGCGGAGCGCTCCTTCCGAGGCGCCTTCTACGCCACCCTCCGCGTCGTATCCATCACCTGGACCGGCCTCATGGAAACGCGCGCCACCAGCCGCGCCGCCGCCCTCGCCTTCTCCAGCCTCCTCGGCATCGGCCCTCTCATCGGCATGGCTGTCCTCATCGCCGGCTTCGCCGCCGGTAAACAAGACTCCGACCTCGTCGCCAAAAAGCTCAACGACCTCATCGCCTTCGTCGCCCCCCAGCTCAACCAGTACGAAGCCAACAAAGCCAAAGGCACCCCCGAGGGCGACGCGAACGCCGCCGCCATCTCCGCCACCTCGCCCCACGTCAACCCCGAGCTCGTCACTCACATCAACAACTTCATCAGCGCCACCCGATCCAGCGCCGCCAGCGGCGGCATCACCAGCGCCATTTCCCTCATCCTGATTGTTCTGCTCCTCTTCACCTCGATTGAAGGCGTCTTCAATGACATCTGGGGCGTCCGCCGCGGTCGCTCTTGGGTGACTCGCATCGTCTTCTATTGGACCATCCTCACGCTCGGCGCAGTGATCTTCTTCGGCGCACTCGGCGCAATCACTCTCTCCAACTTTGACAGCACTCTTAAAACACACCTGGGCGACGACGTCGCTCAAGTGCTGATCATCGCCCTCCGCTCCTCCTCCATCGTCCTGCTGATCGGCATCCTGACGCTCTTCTACCGCTACATCCCCAACACCCGCGTCTTCTGGCGCGCCGCCCTCGCCGGCGCCGTCGTCGTCGGCGTCATGATCGTCTGCAACAACCTCATCGCCGCCGCCTACCTCAGCCGCGTCAAACTCACCAGCAGCCTCTACGGATCACTCGCCCTCCCGATGATTCTCATGTTCGGCCTCTATGTCTTCTGGCTCGTCGTCCTCATCGGCGGACAAATCAGCTACGCCGTCCAAAACGTCCACTACCGCAACAGCCAGGCCGCCTGGGGCAGCCTCAGCGAATCCACCCGCGAACGCCTCACCCTCATTGTCCTGCTCACCATCGGCCGCCGCTTCCAGGCCTGCCTCCCCCCGTGCAGCGTCGCCCAGCTCGGCGGCACCATCAAAGTCCCCACCCAGATCATCAACGAGGCCCTCAACCGCCTCATCGATCTCAACTTCATCTCTCCCGTCCCCGCCTCCGACGAAGCCTCCGCCAACGATTTCGCCTACCAGCCCGCCCGCCCGCTCTCCAGTATCACCCTCGGCGAATTCAAAGAACACTTCGACTCCCACGGCGACGACCCCGCCGGCGACGCCATCGACGGTCTCGACCCCCTCGTCGAACACTACCACGCCTCCATCCGGGCCCTCGCCGACCAGACCCTTTTCTCGAAGCCACTCGACACCCTCTTCACCGAACACGCCTTCGACGAATCCCGCCCCCCCTTCACCCTCGGCCAGCCCGCCCCCAAAAAAGCTTAGGCCCCGCTCGCCGCCTGTAGCCGCGTTCCTTAGAACGTGGCCCTGTCACAATCGCGCCTCCGCCCCGGACCGGCACTTATCAAGTGCCGCCCTGCGCTCCGCCCTCTCGCTGCATCGTTGATGCCCGCCTGCGTCCGCCAAAACGAAACGCCCCCGCCCATCCGCCACTGGTCATTGGTCATTCGCGCGAGCTCCGCTCGCGCACCGTTTCCACGCTTGCCACTCCCCTCTCCCGACCTACCGTCGCGCCCTTTCCCCACATGATTTCCTGGATCCAGAAAAATTTGCAGCAGCACTACCGCATCGTCTTCGGCCTCCTGCTGGTCCTCATCATCATCTCCTTCGTCTTCATCACCAACGCCTCCTCCGGCATCGGTCACGCTGACCGCAAGGTGCAGAAAACCCCCTTCTTCGACCTCAACCTCGGAGCCAAGGACGACGTCGAGAAGATCACCCGCGATGCCTCCATCGCCATCGAGCTCCAGTACGGCATGTCCGCCGGCTCCATCCCCCAATTCCAGGAACTCGCCCTCTCCCGCTACGCCGCCCTCCACATGGCCAACCAGCTCCATGTCCCAGCGCCGTCCAAGACCGAGCTCACCGACTACATCAAAACCCTCCGCGCCTTCTCCGGCCCCGACGGCCAGTTCGACGCCAAACGCTACGACGATTTCCGCAAAACCCTCTCCACCGGTAAATCCATCTCCGAGGCTCAAATCTCCCGCGTCCTCTCCGACAACCTCCGCATCGAACGCGTCAACCAGCTCGTCGCCGGCCCCGGCTATGCCCTCCCCGCCGATGTGAAACGCGAACTCACCCTCGCCGACACGTCCTGGACTCTCGCCACCGCCACCATCGACCGCGCCAGCTTCACCCCGGACATCAAACCCACCGAAGCCGAGCTCACCAAATACTTCGAGGAAAACGCCCTCGCCTACACCATCCCCACGCAGGTCAGCGTGAGCTACGTCGAGTTCAGCGCCGACGCCGTCCTCCCCTCCCTCCCTGCCCCCGCCGAAGCCGACGTCCGTGCCTTCTACGACAACAACGCCGCCCGCTTCCCCATCGCCGACCGCAAAGCCGGCGAAACCCCGAATCCCGATGCCGATTACCTGAAGGTTCGCTCCGATGTCGAAGCCGCCATGAAACGCGCCCTCGCCACCCGCCTCGCCGCCACCGCCGCCGGTGACACCGCCCTCGCCCTCTACGACAAAAAACTCACCGTCGGCTCCCCCGAGTTCGCCGCCTTCCTCGCCCAAAACAAACTCACGGTCAAAGACCTCCCCCCCTTCAGCCAGGCCAACGTCCCCGCCGAACTCGGCCTCAACCCCGCCATCCCCGCCGAAGCCCTTAAACTCTCCAAAGACCGCCTCGTCTCCGACGCCATCCCCACCGAAAAAGGCAGCGTCATCCTCTTCTGGAAAGACACTTTCGCTTCCCGCCAGCCCTCCTTCCTCGAAGTCCGCGCCAAAGTCTCCGCCGACTACATCGACAACGAAAAAGCCAAACGCTTCACCACCCTCGGCCAGACCCTCCGCACCGCCATCCAGGCACGCATCAAGGCCGGCGACACCTTCGAAAAAGCCGCCACCTCCGCCGCCGCTTCGTCCAACGTGAAGGTCGAAACCAAAACCCTCCCTGCCTTCACTCTCCGCCAGCCCCCGCAGGATTTTAACGGCTCCCTCTACGAAGCCCTCCAGAACCTCAACAAAGGCGAAGTCTCCGCCATGATCGTCGAGTCCGACAAAGGTCACTTCGCCTACGCCCAGGACAAAAAAATCCCCGACCTCTCCGAGACGAATCCCCAGTACACCACCACCCTCGCCCGCATCGCCCAGGCCAACGCCGCCGGCAACGCCCAAGCCTTCTTCCGCGACCTCGTCACCCAGGAACTCGCCAAGTCCGCCCCCGCCGGCCGCTAAGCCCGCCCGGGAGCGCCGGCCTCTGGCCGGCTCCAAATCCCTCCCCATCCCCCTAGTCTTAGGCCCGACACCCGTCGGGCCTTTTTCTTTCCCCAGTTCCGCCCTTCCGCGCCACCGCGATCCCTCCCATCGGACATCCGTGTATTCTGTGTCATCTGTGGTTAAAAATTCCGCTCCGAAATCCGCCCCCCTATAAAAACCCACGCCTGCGTTCGTTCCAACGCCCAATTACCAACGACAAACTACCTTCGTCGCCCTCTTCGGCCTTCAACCTTCGGATTTCCCCAACACCCGCCACTGGTCACTGGTCATTCGGGCAGCGCCCCCCGCGCTGCCCGTAACTTTCCCGCCCATCGCCCGTCATTCCCCCGTGCAACCACCCGCCCTCCAGCGCGCTTGCCACCCAGTCCATCTCGCTCGCAACTTTTTCTCCGCCTTCGTGTTCATACGTTTGTCCGCCCACACGCCACCGCCGTCCCTTTCCATGCGCCTCCGCCTCCTCCTCGCCGCCTCCCTCGCCACCGCCGCGCTCCGCGCCCAGACGCCCGACACCACCGGCACCACTCCCGTCGCACCCGCTCCGGCCACTGTCCCCAGCACCGTCCCCGCCACCCCGTCGGTCCGCCCCCTCACCCTCGACGAAGCCGTCGCCCTCGCCCTCGATAAAAACTTCGACCTCAAGATCCAGCGCCTCGCTACCGACAGCGCCGGCGACTCCCTCATCATAGCCGAGTCCGCCTACGATCCCACCCTCAGCCTCACCACAGCCCGCTCCTACAGCCAGTCCATCGACGGCGTCACCAGTCAGAGCGGCTTGGATACACGCATCGGCGCCTCCCAAAAAATCGCCACCGGCGCCACCATCAGCGGCAGCGGCAGCCTCGACCGCTCCTCCTCCCGCCCATCGCTCTCCTCCAGCCTCAATCCCGTCTTCAACAGCGACGTCTCCCTCTCCGTCCGCCAGCCCCTGCTCCGCGGCTTCGGCACCACCGTCAACCGCGCCGCTATCAACCGCGCGAAGCTCGGCGTCTCCATCGCCAACCTCGACCTCAAAGACTCCGTCCTCGCCACCATCCGCAGCGTCGAGTCCGCCTATTACACCCTCGCCTTCGCCCGCGCCCAGCTCGACGTCCGCCGCTTCTCCCTCGAAGTCGCCGAAAAACTCGTCTCCGAAAACCGAACCCGCGTCTCCGTCGGGTCCGCCATCGACCTCGACGTCCTTCAATCCGAAGTCGGTGTCGCCAACGCCCGCCGCGCCCTGCTCCAAGCCGAGCAAACCGCCCGCAACGCCGAGGACAACCTCGTCGCCCTCATCAACCCTTTCCAATTCGCCGTCACCCCCGGCCCCGTCGTCCTCCCCGAACTCGGCGCCATCACCGTCTCCTTCGATCGCTCCTATAAACTCGCCCGCGATCAGGCCCCCGACCTCGCCTCCACCCAGCTCTCCATCGAACAACTCAAACTCGATGCCGCCGTCGCCAAGAAAAACCAGCTCCCCACCCTCGATGTCGGCGCCGCCTTCGGCTACAACGCCCGCAAAAACAACGCCGGCGAAGCCGCCTCCGACGTCTGGGGCTCCGACGGTCACAACTGGCAGCTCGACGCCACCGTGAGCCTCCCGTGGGGCCTCCGCGCCGACAAAGCCCGCCACCGCCAGGCCCTCAGCACCCTCAACCGCGAACAGCTCCGCCTCCAGCAGCTCGACCAAAGCATCCTCGTCCAAGTCCGCTCCGCCATCCGCGCCGTCGAGACCAACGACGAAAGCGTCCGTATTGCCGCCTTGGCGACGAAGCTCAGCGAAGAACAATTCGAAGCCGAAAACGCCCGCAACCAAAACGGCCGATCCACCTTCCGCGCCGTGCAGGAAGCCAAGGAAGACCTCGACACCGCCCGCATCAGCGAACTCCAGGCCCGCCTCGCCCTCACCAACGCCCTCGCCGACCTCTCCCGCCTAGAAGCCAGCTCCCTCACCCGCTACCGCATCAACCTCGATCAATAAGGTGGAACGCGCCGTCCCGACGCGTTGAGCCCCATCGCCCGCGCTTCCACCTCTCTCGCCTGCCCGCGTCGCAAAGCCCGTCTCCCCACCCACGCCCCCATGTAGTCGCGAGCGGCCTCCGAAAAAACCGCCTCGTCCTTCTTTCTCTTACTCTTTCTCCATTCCCCCGGCCCGACCTCACCCGTCGGGCCTTTTTCGCGCCCTCTCGCTTCATAAGACACACATTCTCTCCACCTCCGCGCTCTCCTCCAAAAAATACGGCCCTCTCCGTCCCGAAATTCCGCCTCCGACATCCGTCCCCATCTGTGCAATCTGTGGTTAAAGAAATCCCCTTCAACCGCCCCCTCGACTCCCTCCCCTCGGTGACTCCTCCGTGCCCTCTGTGTAACCCTCCGTCTTCCCGTCCATCCATCGTCGTCTCCGCATTCCCTCCTACGAATCCTCCGCCATCCGTGCCCTCCGTGTAATCCGTGGTTAAAAACTCCTCCCCTCCGATCCCATCACCCAAACAAATCCTCCACCGTCGCCTTCCCCGCCTCCACCACCCGGTGCTCCGGCAACTGCGTCCGAAACCACGTCCGCTGCTTCTTCACCAGCGCCCGCGTATTCTTCGCAATCTCCGCGACCAGGTCCTCCCGCTTTAATTTCCCATCCAGAAACGCCAGCGTCTCCCGGTACCCGATCGACCCCGCCGCGCTAGGATTTTTCTCCAGCCCTTCTCCACGCAACCGCGCCACTTCCTCCACCAAACCCTCCCGCACCATCGCCTCAACGCGCCCAGTGATCCGCGACTCCAGCTCCGCCCCTTCGCGATCCAGCCGCGTCAGCTTCACCGAAAAATCCGCGAACGGTCCCGGCTTCGCCGCGAACTCCTCGCCCAGCGCCTTCAACGTCTTCCCCGACGCCACGCACCGCTCCAACGCCCGCGTCACCCGCCGCGGATTCGCCGTATCCAGATTCCCCAGCCCGCCCGCATTGAGCGCCCACAGCTCCGCCACCAGCGCATCCAGCCCGCGGCTCTCCAGTTTTGCGCCGATCTCCGCACGCAGCTCCTCCGGCACCGCCACATCATCCGCCACCGGCCCGAAAAACGCCTTCAGATAAAATCCGCTCCCGCCCGCCACCAGCACTCGCTTCCCGCGCGCCACGATGTCGTCCACCGCCGCCCGCGCCTGCTTCACATACACCGTCACATCCATCCGCTCCGCCACGTCGCACACATCGATGAGATGATGCCTCACCCGCGCCAGTTCCGCCTTCGTCGGCTTGGCCGTCCCGATATCCAGCCCGCGATAAAACAACAGCGAGTCGCACGACACGATCTCCGCGTTATTCACTTCCGCCCAACGCAACGACAGCTCGGTTTTCCCGACAGCCGTCGGCCCGGTGATGACGTGAAGAACATTTTCTGCGCGCGAACTCATGCTGGAAGCCCCACACTCTGCCCATGAAATTCCCCCCGGCCAAGCTCCTCCTCTCCCTTTCCTTCATCCCGCTTCTCTTCACGTCCCTCGCCGCCGACACCCCTTCGCAACCACCCCCGCGCCACTCCGACGATTTCCGCTCCGGCCTCGAAAAAAACTGGATCGTCGAACAACAACCCGGCGGCCGCGTCACCGCCGAAAACGGCCTCCTCACCATCGCCGACGAGTCCGGCGCCACTGTCTGGCTCCGCTCCAAACTCCGCGCCCCCGTCACCATCCGCTACGAAGCTACGATGAGCCCCGACGCCCGCGTCTCCGACCTCAACTGCTTCTGGATGGCCTCCGATCCCGCCCACCCCGACGACCTTTTCTTCAGCGGCCACAAACGCACCGGCGCCTTTGCCACCTACGACTCCCTCCGCACCTACTACGTCGGCTACGGCGGCAACACCAACACCACCACCCGCTTCCGCCGCTACGACGGCTCCGGCGCCCGCCCGCTCCTCCCCGAGCACGATCTCACCGACAAAAAATTCCTCCTCGAACCCGGCCGCACCTATCGCATCGAACTCCGCGCCCGCGACGGCCTTGTCGAATTCCTCCGCGACGGCGAAGTCATCTTCACCTACCGCGACCCCGCCCCGCTCACCGAAGGCTGGTTCGGCTTCCGCACCGTGAAGTCCAAAATTCAAATCCAAAACTTCCGCATCGACTGATTCCCCGTAGTCGTGAGCGCGCAGCGAGCGGTCCGCACCCCGGACCGGCACTTAGCCAGTGCCGCCCCCACCGCCACCCGCTTTTTCCCCCCTCCGAAATCCTCTTAATCCCGTTAATCCTGTCCAAAAATTCCGACGTCTCCCCCCCCGCCCGCCCGCGCTTTGTTACGCCCGCGCAACATCTCGCCCCACCGCCCACTTCCCCGTTGCGCCACTCGCCCGCCTAGCCCACGCCCTCCCATCAACGTAACTCGCGCCGCGCTCTCACACCGCACCCGCTCCCGTTGAAACTCGCCCTCGTCACCGAAACCTTCCCGCCCGAGATCAATGGCGTCGCCATGACGCTGAGCCATCTCGTCGAAGGTCTCGCCCACCGCGGCCACCACGTCACCGTCCTCCGCCCACGCCAGGGCCCCTCCGACCACGAGCGCATCGACGGACTCTACCGCGAACACCTTTTCCGCTCCGTCCCCATTCCCGGCTACGCCTTCCTCCGTCTCGGCCTCCCCGCCCGCGGTCAGCTCATCCGCCTCTGGCGCACCGAGCGCCCCGACCTCGTCCACATCGCCACCGAAGGCCCGCTCGGTTACTCCGCGCTCCTCGCCGCCCGCAAACTCGGCCTCCCCGTCACCTCCAGTTTCCACACCAATTTCCACAGCTACAGCCGCCACTACGGCTTCGCCTTTCTCACCCGCCCCGCGCTCGCCTACCTTCGCCACTTCCATAACCGCACGCGCATCACGCTTTCGCCCACCGTCGAGCTCAACGACGAGCTCACCCGCGACGGCTTCCGCGACATGCGCCTTATGTCCCGCGGCGTGAACACCCGCGTATTCAACCCCCAACTCCGCTCCGAGTCACTCCGCGCCTCCCTCGGCGCCGCGCCCAACGACCTCCTCATCGTCCACGTCAGCCGCCTCGCCGCCGAAAAAAACTACCCGCTCCTCTTCGAGTCTTACGCCGCCATCCGTGCCACGCGCCCCGACGCGAAACTCGTCATCGTCTCCGACGGCCCGCTCCGCAAAAAACTTTCCCGCCAGCACCCCTCCGTCCGCTTCACCGGCTTCCTCTCCCGCGATCTCCTAGCCGCCCATTACGCCGCCGCCGACCTCTTCCTCTACCCGAGCCTCACCGAAACCTTCGGCAACGTCACCACCGAGTCCATGGCCAGCGGCCTCCCCGTCGTCGCCTTCAACTACGCCGCCGCCGCCCGCTTCATCCGCCACGGCGAAAACGGCTGGCTCGTCCCCTTCGGCGACCGCGCCGCCTTCATCGCCGCCGCCACCCAGGTCGCTTCCGACGCCTCTCTCCGCGCCCGCCTCGGCCCGGCCGCCCGCCAGACCGCCGAACGCATTTCCTGGGACTTCGTCCTCGACCACCTCGAACGCGATTTCGCCTCCGTCCTCGCCACCCACAAAAACAATTCCGCCATTCCCTCCGCGCCCATTCCGGCTATCCTGCCTCCCACCCCTCGTTGAAAACGCGCTTCATCTACAACCCGAAGTCAGGCCACAACGCCAAGAGCCCGCATCTGCTGGAACGCGCCCGTCTCTTCATCGCCCAGCACAAACTCGACGCCGACGTCGTTCTCACCGAGCGCACCCGCCACGCCACCGAACTCGCCCGCCGTGCCGTCGATGATGGCTGCGAACTCATCGTCGCCATCGGCGGCGACGGCACGATGAACGAGGTCGCCGCCGCCCTCATCGACTCCCCCGCCGCCCTCGGCCTCATCCCCTGCGGCTCCGGCAACGGACTCGGCCGCCACCTCGGCATCCCCGGCCCCGGCAAAGGTGCCTTCCGCAATCTCCTCAACGGCGATATCCGCACCATCGATACCGGCCTCGCCAACGGCATCCCCTTCTTCAACGCGATGGGCGTCGGCTTCGACGCCGAGATCAGCCACCGCTTCAACCGCCTCACCCACCGCGGCCTCCCCGCCTACGTACACACCACCTTCGGCACACTCTTCCGCTTCCGCCCGCAAAAATACACCATCCGCAGCGGCGACATGAGCATCACCACCAGCGCCTTCATCATCTCCGTCGCCAACTCCGACCAGTACGGCAACGACTGCTTCATCGCCCCCGGCGCGAGCGTCGACGATGGCCGGCTCAACATCACCGTGATGAAGTCCATCCACCTCTTCAACGCGCTCCCCATCGCCCTCCGTCTCTTCACCAAACGCATCGACGGCTCCGCCAGCGTCCAACGCCTCCTCGGCCCAAGCTTCAGCATCGAACGCCCCGTCCCCGGCCTCCTCCACACCGACGGTGAGACGCACGAAACCGCCGCGCTGATCGAAGTCACCGTCCGTCCCCGCAGCCTCCGCATCATGGTCCCCCACCGCGAAGCCGCCGCCGCGTAAATCCCGCGTTACGTTCGCGTGACGCACGTCACATTCAAGTGACACCCCTACCCCGCCTCCTCCGCCTCTGTTACACTCGCCTGCGATGGAGCTAAAACCGCTCAAAGTCCGCACGGTCATTATTTCCGACGTCCACCTCGGGACGGACGACTGCAAAATCAGGGAAGTGAATCACTTCCTCAAATACACCCGCTGCGACCGCCTCATCCTCAACGGCGACATCATCGACGGCTGGCGCCTCAAAAAAACCGGACACTGGCCCAAGTCCCACACCCGGTTCGTCCGCCTCGTCCTCAAGAAACTCGAAAAGAAAGACACCGAGGTCATCTACCTCCGCGGCAACCACGACGACGTCCTCGCCAAGTTCCTCCCCATCGCCTTCGAGAATCTCCAGATCGTCGAAGACTTCATCCACGAAACCCCGCGCGGCAAATACCTCGTCCTCCACGGCGACGTCTTCGACACCGTCACCAAAAATTTCGTCTTCCTCGCCTACGCCGGTGACTGGGGCTACCGCGCGCTCATGCGCCTCAACCGCCTCTACAACAAGTGGCGCGCCTGGCGCGGCAAAGAATACTACTCGCTCAGCAAAGCCGTGAAAGCCCGCGTCAAAAAAGCGGTCAACCACGTCTCCAACTTCGAAGAACACATCGCCGAGCTCGCCCGCAGCCGCGGCTGTGTCGGCGTCATGTGCGGCCACATCCACACCGTCGCCGACCGCATGATTGGCGACATCCACTACCTGAACTCCGGCGACTGGGTCGAGTCCCTCACCGGCATCGTCGAACACTACGACGGCAAATTCGAAGTCATCGACTTCGCCCACTTCCGCCTCCTCTACCCGCTGGAAGACGACGCCACGGAACTAGCCGAGCCCGCCGACAACGTCCCGGAAGTCTCGCCACTTCCTGCCGACGCCATGCTGCGCTCCACGTTTACTCACACGCCCGGGCAAACTCCAACGCCGGTGCCGTAATCAAACGGTCGGAGCACTCTGCTCTCCCGCCGCTCTCGCACAGTTTCTGCCATCCGCCTTCGCGCGATACAGCGCCTGATCCGCAACCATCATCAACCGCTTCACGGCATCGCCATCCTTCGGAAAACACGCTGCCCCCGCACTCGCGGTCACTTTCAAATTAAGCCCGTCCGGCAGCACCACCGCCTCCTTCGCGATCGCATTCACGATCCGCTGCGCCGCCTCAAACGTCACGCGAGCATCCACCTCTGCCAGCATCACCGCGAACTCCTCGCCGCCATAACGCGCCACCCGATCCACCGTGCGCACGCACATCGCGATCTTCGCCGCCGCCGCTTTGATCACCGCATCGCCCGCCGGATGCCCATGCGTGTCATTCACTTTTTTGAAGTGATCCAGATCGATGAGCAAGAGCCCGAGCGATCGCCCAAATCTCCGCGAGCGCTCCTCTTCCTCTGCAAGCACGCGATCAAACTCCCGCCGGTTCAACAACCCCGTCAGTTCGTCCCGCGTCGCCATCCGGTGCAACTTCCCCAGCGTCTCGCCCAGCTTCAGCGCATAGCGCAACGACCGCTCCAGCGACCGCGTGTTGATCTCGCCTTTCACCAGATAATCCAGCGCCCCCGCATCCATCGCCTGGATATCCACGCCTTCACTCGTCTCCGCCGTCAGAAAAATAATCGGCACGTGACATCCCTTGCTCACCGCCTCGCGGATCAGCGTCAGCCCGTCGCGCTCACCCAGCTGAAAATCCAGCAGACACGCCGCATAATCTCCTTCGAGTAACTTCTCCAATCCCGCCTCATATGTCTGCGCCCACTCCAGCACATATTTTCCTGGCCCAAATCGTTCGAAGTGCGCCTGCACCAGTCGGTGCTGCAACCGGTCGTCATCGATCAAGAGTACTTTTTTCATTTCACGCCTCCCGCCATTTTGTCCGTCCGCCGTTGTTTCTCCCTCAGCGCCCCAATCCCGCCACTAGGTCGCTCGCCCGAGCCTTGAGCGTCGGCGCGATCTTCGCGCGCTCCATCAGATTATCTTTGATGCAGTTCACCAGCGCGCTGCCCACCACCACGCCATCCGCATACGCCGCGATCTCCTTCACGTGCTCGCGCTTTGAAATCCCAAACCCCACCACCACGGGCAGCGCCGTGTGCGCTTTGATCTTCGCCACCGCCTCCGGAACGTTCGATGCCACTTCGCTCCGCACGCCCGTCACGCCCTCGCGCGAAACATAATAAATAAACCCTGTCGCCGCCTTCCCGATGATTGCCATCCGCGCCTCAGGCGTCGTCGGCGCCACGATGAACACCGTCTTCACGCCATGCTTCGCGCACGCCGCCGCGACTTCCCCAGACTCCTCCGGCGGCAGATCGAGCGTCAAAATCCCATCCACGCCCGCGTCCTTCGCTGCCTTCACGTACGCGTCCACTCCATTGGCAAAAATTAAATTATAGTACGTGTAGAAAACCAGCGGCACCTGGCTGAATTCGCGAATACGCCGCACCAATTCGAAAACCTTCACACCCGTCATCCCGCTCGCCAGTGCCCTCTGCGCCGCGAGTTGATTCGTGAGCCCATCCGCCAGCGGATCAGAAAACGGCACGCCCAGCTCCAGCACATCCGTCCCCGCCTCGATCACCGCACGACACGCCGCGACTGACGTCTCCAAATCAGGGTCGCCCGCGCACAAGTACGCGACAAACGCGGCGCGATTTTCAGAGCGGGCACGGGCAAAAGCGGAGGCGATACGATCCATGGAAAAGGAACCCAAATGACCGCCCAATCCCCCGCCCGGCGCAAAGAGATTTTTTAACACCACCCGTTCCGCACCAGAACTGTCCGCCCCACTCTTATACCGCACAAAATTCCTCTCAGCCTGTCCGACGCCGTCCAGCTTGATCGTTAATACATGTAGACGCGGCACTCTGCCCTGTGTCCTCCTCAAAATCCTCAACGAAAGAAATTCCCATGCCTCAATACGTCGACGGCTTCGTCCTCCCCCTCCCCAAGAAAAACCTCAAGGCCTACCAGAAGATGGCCAAAACCGCTCAGAAAGTCTGGCTCAAACACGGCGCCCTCGACTACCGCGAATGCGTGCTCGAAGACCGCAAAGACCCCGGCTTCTGCCTCACCTTCCCCAAAGGCATCAAAGTGAAGCCCACCGAAACCGTCGTCTTCGCTTTCGTCACCTACAAATCCCGCAAAGACCGCGACCGCATCAACGCCAAGGTCATGAAAGACCCCGAGCTTTGCCCGCCCGACATGGACCCGAAAAAAATGCCCTTCGACTGCGCCCGCATGTTGTACGGCGGCTTCAAAACCCTCGTCGGCAAATAACCACCACGCCTCTCCGTCCCCATCGTTCTCGCTCCTCTCCCGCTAACGGCTTCGTCAGTCCCCGGCCCGACCTCACCCGTCGGGCCTTTTTCACGCCCCCCGCCATCGTTCTCCTTCACCTCGCTTCCCTCGCATCGACCTCCTCCTACACGCCCCTCCGAATCCTGTTCATCCTGTCTCATAAATTCCCTCTCCGCCATCCGTACCCATCCGTGTAATCTGTGGTTAAAAAATCCGCCCCACCACACTGCGGGCCCTAGACTCCACACTTGCCCGTCGCGCCCACACCGGCAAAAACTCCGCGCAGCCCGGCCCGCCGCCAGCATCACCTCTGCGGTATCTTCCGCCGGCCATTCACCGCAACATGGTCCACTCGCGCGCATCTCTCGCGGCCCTCGTGCTGGCATTCCTCCTGCCCGCGTATTCGCCGACCGCACACGCGAGCATCTCCGACTACCGCATCGGCGACATCGTCCGCGAAGACATCTTCCCCCCGGCTTCGCCATCCGGCGAGCCCGCCCGCGACACAGCCTCCGACTCCCAACCGCGTGGGCAACGCCTCTACGCGGCCCCGCTCGTCCTCCGCTTCAACCCCAAAAGCCCCGACGAAGCCGAAGTCTCCCTGCGCGCCGCCATCATCATGGCCCGCTACCACTTCCTCCGCGTCTTCCAGGAACAACTCCTCGGCCGCACCCCCACTGAGGCTGACCTCGGCTCCCCCGCCTACACCCGCGCCGTCGCCGAAGTCTCCCGCAACGTCCCCGCCCACTTCCCCTTCGATCAACTCTCCCCTCTCTGGGTCCGCGGCGAAAGCGAGGAGACGCTCATCCTCACCCTCGCCCAGCCCATCCGCCAGGCGATGGCCAACATCATCGTCGACGACGCCACCAGCACCACGCTCCCGCCCGAAAAATCCCTGCGCCTCGTCATCGTCAAAAACCTCGCCATGCCCCTCGGCGTCCGCGACCTCGACGGCCCGGGCCTGATCATCTCCCCCAGCAAAACCATCCGCCTCACCCAGGCCCGCGAACTCGTCGAAAATAACTTCCCCGCCGCCCAGCCCGGCCTCGCCCGCTTCGCCGCCACCTTCGTCCGCGCCAACACCCAGCTCGACTCCTTCGCCACCACGCTCCTCGAAAACCGCCCTCACCCCGCTCCCACCACCGTCACCTCCTCCCACCCAGGACAGGCGCTTCTTCGCAAAGGCCAGATCATCGACCGCCAGGCCCTCGAAACTCTCACCGCCCTCCGCGAAAAATCCCCAGCCCCCGCCCTCGCTCAACCCAGCCCCATCACCTCCTCTCCGCCCGAAACGCGCGGGCAACGCCTTCACGCAACAACCGCACCTTCCTCGCCTACCCCACCGCTTGGGCCACGCCTCTACGCGGCGGACTGGACACTCATCGCCACCTTCGGCGCCGCCCTCCTCGCCCTCGCCGGATTCTACGGCTTCAAGCGTGCCCGCAAATCCACTACGCCCGATCGCCAATCATCCCGCCGCGCCGCACCGCGCCCCACGCCACGCGAGGAGCAACTCATCGTCCTCGACGACACTCCCGACTCCAACTGGCGCGACCACGCCCTTTTCCCCCGATCCCACGCCAGCCACGCCCCCGAAGCGACCCGTCCCGGCGCCCTCGCCCGGATGAAGGAAAAATTCGTCGGCACCCTCTTCCGCCACCGCGCCGAACTCCTCGCCGCCCAGCAAAAAGCCCAGGCCGATATGGAGCAGCTCGAACGCCGCCTCGAACAACTCCACGCCCCGCTCCAGCAACGCATCCAGGCCTACGAAAAACGTATCGCCGAGCTGGAACAAAAACTCGCGAACAAAGGCGAAGAAAACCGCCACCTCCTCGGCGCGAGCATCACCCTCGCCCGCCAGCAACTCGAACGCCGCCGGTTCGACCTCCGACGGTAGGGCGGGTTAACCTTAACCCCGCCGGTTCGACTGCGGTGCCTCGGCACCGCTCTTCCCACACTCATCGCAGCGGCCCGCGCCCTTCGTCTCTTCGCGAGAAATCCCACTCAGCCTCCCTCAGGCAACCGCGTGGGCTACGCCTCTACGCGGCGCCCGACCGCTCCACCTTTAGCGCCTGCTCGTAGCTCTCGACCGATTCCGCGAAGCGCTCGAGCCGGTTGCACACCGCGCCCTTGTAGAGATACGCCAGCGTCTTCCGCTTATCCGCGCGGATCGCCGCATCGTAACACTCAAGGGCCTCTTCATCGCGACGCAGCTGCTCCAACGCGGAACCTTTGCGCACCAGCGCCTCCGCATTCGCCGGCTCCGTCCGCAAAATCTCGTCGTAGCACGCGATCGCTTCACGCGCGCGGTTCAACTCCAGCAAAAGACTTCCTTTGCCCAGCAGCACCGCGACCGGATTTCCCTGCTCCGCACCCGTCCGCGTCGCCTTGCCCGCTGCACCGGGCGAGCCCGTTTGCACCGGAAACGGCGCCAGCGAAGCCATCGCCACCGGCCCGCTCGTTCCCGCCGTCGCCGCTGGCAACGCCGCAGCCGCCACCGTCGCTCCTTCCAGCTCCAGTATCCGTTTTTCCATCCGCTCCACGACCGACAACAGCCGCTGATTGGAAAACGCCACCGCTTGATCCGCTCCAGCCAGCATCCCGTCCGTCAGCGCCAGCCCGCCCCGATCTCCCGGCGCCGCCAGCTGCAACTGCCGCTCCTTGCGCTCCACAAACCGGTTCAATGCCCGCCACTGGAGAAACGGCGTCACTAACACCGCGAGCAATCCCAACGCCCCAAAAACCCCGCCGATCCAAAACACCAGCCGGTTAAATTCCTCCGCCTCCGCCCGCTGCCACGAACGCTCCGCCTCCGCCTGCTGCCACTCCATGCGCTGACGATCCCGCTCCACTTCAAACGACGATTTCATCGCGTCGATTTTCCCCATCAACGCCGTCGCCTGCGCGTTCGCCGCCGTCTCCGCCTCCAGCCGCGTAGCCGCCACCGCCAGCTGCGTCGCATGCAGCTCCTCCTTCACCTGCAAATACGCCTTCAACAAATCCGCCTGGCTCAGCTCCACCGGAGTTTTCGGAGCCGCCGCGGCAACTGGCGCCACCTGCTGTGCAAGTGCGACCGCATTCACTCCGAGAAAAAAACAGACAGCGCACCCAAGCGCGTGAAACCGAAAGAACGTCACCGTGCGAGTCATCATAGCGGTGAGGAAACCGTGAAATGCCGACCCTCGTTGTCAAGGAGCGCGCCGCCTCCAACCCGAAGAAACCCGCCCAGCTGCAACTTCGCAGCACATGCCGTGTTCATTCTTCCAAACCATCCGAAAACCTCCGCCCACTCCTTTCTCCTCTCCCATGAATTCCATGCACGAAATCGACTACACGATCCACGGCGACGACATGCAGTTCGTCGAAATTGAACTCGATCCCAGCGAAGCCGTCGTCGCCGAGGCCGGCGGCATGATGTTCATGGATGACGGCATCGCCATGGAGACGATCTTCGGCGACGGCTCGCAGCAAAACCGCGGCTTCATGAGCAGCCTCCTCGGCGCCGGCAAACGCCTCCTCACCGGCGAATCGCTCTTCATGACCGTCTTTCAAAACCAGGGCTCCGGTAAACGCCGCGTCGCCTTCGGCGCACCCTACCCCGGCAAAATCATCCCGCTCCACCTCGCCGAACTCGGCGGCGAACTCATCGCGCAAAAAGACTCTTTCCTCTGCGCCGCCAAAGGCGTGTCCATCGGCATCGCCTTCCAAAAACGCCTGGGCGCCGGCCTCTTCGGCGGCGAGGGCTTCATCATGCAACGCCTCCAAGGCGACGGCTGGGCCTTCGTCCACGCCGGCGGCACGCTCTACGAACGCACGCTCCAGCCCGGCGAAACTCTCCGCGTCGACACCGGCTGCATCGTCGCCTTCCAACCCTCGGTCGACTACGATATCCAGATGGTCGGCGGCATTAAGACCGCGTTCTTCGGCGGCGAAGGCCTCTTCTTCGCCACACTCCGCGGCCCCGGCAAAGTCTGGCTGCAATCGCTCCCCTTCTCCCGCCTCGCCGGCCGCATCGTCGCCGCCGCTCCTCAGACAGGACGCGGAGGCCGCGAAGAAGGCTCCGTCCTCGGCGGCCTCGGCCGCATGCTGGACGGCGACAACCGCTAACTCCGTTGGCCCGATTCCGTTGGAGGCGCGACGCCCCCGTCGCGCGTAACCGTCGCCCACTTCCAAGGTGGAACGCGCGGTCCCTGGCGCGTTTTGCGTAGCTCAGCCGTAGGTCCGCACCTCTGGTGCGCGCCGCTCTTCATTTCTTCGATTCCCGATAGGCCACTGCCATCGCAGCAGCCGCTTCGTCCGGCTCAACTTGACCAACTCCGGTACATAATCCGGGACAATAAACATCCGTAAGCAGAGACGCATGCGCCGCCTGTGCTCTGATCACTGCACGCAACGCCCGCGCAGCATTGAACGCACTCACCGCTTCCGGCATGAGCATGGTCGGCGCGACAATCATGTACGGTATTCGATTGTTACCGGTCGGAATCACCAAACTCGTACCCAGCGGCAGGTAACCTTCAGGCCGAGCTGCGACCGCTGCACGAACCTTGTCTTCGATCTGCTGCCCAAAGTGGCGGCGATATACCGCGTCGATTCCGCCATCCATGAAACCGTAGCTGTTCGCAGGTGATACGACACTAACTTCTGCCACATCTAAAATATCTCCAAAGGAAACCGTTACCTCGGGAAACGAGCTGAACGCTCGTCCCAAAGCGGCCACGACATCTTGATTTTGATCAACGAAGTGCAGCCTCATGTTTAGAGCGTCTTCGCTCCCTCACCCCACATCATAATCCAGATACGGCCCGAGCCACTTCTCCGTCTCGGCCACGCTCTGCCCTTTGCGCTTCGCGTAGTCGTCGATCTGGTCCTTCGCGATTTTTCCGACACCGAAATACTTCGAGTCGGGATGATTGAAATACCAGCCGCTCACACTGCTCGCCGGGTACATCGCGCAGCTTTCCGTCAGCTTGATGCCCGTCGCCTTCTCGACGCCGAGCAGCTCAAACAAGATCGGCTTCTCCGTGTGATCCGGACACGCCGGATAACCCGGCGCCGGACGCACCCCGCGATATTTTTCGCGGATGAGTTCCTCATAGCTGAGGTTCTCCGTCTTGCCAAAGCCGGTCGCTTCACGCGCCCGCTTGTGAAACATCTCCGCCATCGCTTCCGCGAGACGATCGCCGAGCGCCTGCGCCATGATCGCGTTGTAGTCGTCGTTCTTCGCTTTGAACTCCGCCGCGAAATCCTCGACGCCGTGCCCCGCCGTCACCGCGAAGCCACCCATGTAGTCGATGCGCCCGCTTTCCTTCGGCGCGACATAGTCGGCGAGACAGTGGTTGAATTGATCCTCCGGCTTTTCGAGCTGCTGACGCAGCTGGTGGAAACGCGTCAGCACCTTCCCCTGCTTCTCGTCCGAGTAGATCTCGATGTCGTCGCCCACCGAGTTGCACGGCCAGTAACCGATCACCGCTTTCGCCGTGAACCGTTTCTCTCGCACGATCTGCGCGAGCAGCTTCTGTCCATCGGCAAATAACTTCTTCGCCTCCGCGCCGACGACCTCATCCTCAAGGATCTGCGGATAACGCCCGTGCAATTCCCACGCGCTGAAGAACGGACCCCAGTCAATAAACGGCACGATGTCCTCCAGCGGCACCGGATCGTAGATCTTCGTACCCAGAAACTCCGGACGCGGAATATCCACCGTCGCCCAATCGAAGACCGGCTTCCGCGACCGCGCCGTCGCGAGCGACAACAACGGCTTCCTCGCTCGCCGCGCCGCGAACTCCTCGCGCTGCCGCGTCTGCTTCGCGACATTCTCCGCCATGAACGCCGGTTTCTGCTCGGGCGACAGCAACGCGCTCACCACATTCACGACCCGGGACGCATCGAGCACGTGGACAACTCCGTGCGGATATTCCGGCGCCACCTTCACCGCCGAATGCGCCGGACTCGTCGTCGCACCACCGATCAGCAGCGGCACCGTGAACCCTTCGCGTTTCATCTCCTTCGCGACATGCACCATCTCATCGAGCGACGGCGTGATCAGCCCCGAAAGTCCGATCACATCCGCGCCGATCTCCTTGGCCTTCGCCAGAATCTTGTCGCACGCCACCATCACGCCGAGATCCACGACCTCGTAATTGTTACACGCGAGCACCACGCCGACGATGTTCTTGCCGATGTCGTGCACGTCGCCCTTCACCGTCGCGATGAGAAACTTCCCTTGGGCCCGCGTCGCCTCGCCCGCCGCCGCCGCGCGCTTCTTCTCCTCCTCCATGAATGGCGTCAGATAAGCCACCGCCTTCTTCATCACGCGCGCCGACTTCACGACCTGCGGGAGAAACATTTTTCCCGCGCCAAACAAATCACCGACCACGCGCATCCCATCCATCAACGGCCCTTCGATGATATCGAGCGGCCGCGCATATTTCTTCCGACACTCCTCCGTGTCCTGATCCACAAACGCATCGAGTCCTTTCACGAGCGCGTGCTTCATCCGCTCCTCGACCGACTGATTCCGCCACGCGAGATCTTCCTTCACCTCGGTCTTCGAAGCGCCGCCCTGCTGCGCCTTCAACTCGTCGGCAAATTTCACCAAGCGATCCGTCGCATCCGGCCGTCTGTTGAGAAGCACATCTTCAACATAGCCGAGCAACGTCGGCTCAATCTCATCGTAGTTCCCGAGCATGCCCGCGTTGACGATCCCCATGTCCATGCCTTCGCGGATCGCATGGTAGAGAAACGCCGTGTGAATCGCCTCGCGCACCGGATTATTGCCGCGAAACGAGAACGAAACATTCGACACGCCGCCCGACACCTTCGCATGCGGCAGCGTCTGCTTGATGATCCGCGTCGCCTCGAAGAAATCGACCGCGTAGTTGTTATGCTCCTCGATGCCCGTTGCGACCGTGAGGATGTTCGGATCGAAAATGATATCCTCCGGCGGAAACCCGATCTGCTCCGTGAGCAGCTTGTACGCGCGCGTGCAGATGCGGACCTTTTCATCGCGCGTCGCCGCCTGCCCTTGCTCGTCAAACGCCATCACGACCGCCGCAGCGCCATACCGCATGATCAACTTAGCGCGCCGCAAAAACTCCGCCTCGCCATCCTTCAGCGAGATCGAGTTCACGATACCCTTGCCCTGCAGGCATTGCAGCCCCGCCTCGAGCACCGACCACTTCGACGAATCGATCATCACCGGCACCTTCGTGATGTCCGGCTCGGCCGCGATGAGGTTCAAAAACTTCACCATCGTCGGCTCCCCTTCGATCAACGCCTCATCGACATTGATATCGATCACGTTCGCGCCGCTCTCCACCTGCTGACGCGCGATCTCCAGGCACGCCGCCCAGTCGCCCGCCTTGAGAGCCTTCGCAAATTTCGGCGAGCCGGTGATGTTGGTGCGCTCGCCAACGACGAGAAAGTTTGAGCCAGAGGTTTTGTTCACAGTGAGAAAAATTCAGGATGCAGCATTCGCGAGACGCCCGCGCCCGCCGCAAACGTGACCAGCGTCGCCAGCACAACCAACACATAAGTGAGCCGCAGATCGCCCGCGTCCGCCCCCGCCGGATCGCCCGGATCGCCCAGCCACACATCCGCGACGAGCACGCCGTTCTTATAAATCGGCCCGATCAACCGCCGCTGAATCGCCCCCGCCGTCGCGGCCTCGGGCCAGCCGCTATTCGGCCCCGGCACCAGCGCATGCCCCGCAACCGCCGCTCGCCAAGCCTTGCGCGCCGAGCACCCCGGCACGACCGCACCGAGACCGCTGATCAACACCGCGCTCCAACGCGCCCAGAGAAAATTCGCCACATCATCCAGCCGCGCCCCGCACCACCCAAAGCGCAGATAACGCTCGGTCTTATAACCCACCATGCTGTCCATCGTGCTCACGATTTTGAACACCACCGCTCCCAGCGGCCCAAACGCCACCGCATAAACCAGAGGCGACAACACGCCATCAACGAGGTTCTCGCTCAAGCTCTCCACCGCAGCGCGCCCACACGCCCGCGCATCCATCTTGTCCGTATCGCGCCCCACCAACATCGCAATCGCCGTCCGCGCACTCTCTGCATCGTCCCTCTTCACCGCCCGCGCAACGCGTTCACCGTGCGCGATCAAATCCCGCAGCGCAAAACACGCCCACAACACCACCCCCGCCACCACATCCAGCACCCACGGATGCACCGCCGCAGCTCCCCCAAGTAACGCCACACACACCGGCACCACCATCGCGATCAGCAGCAAAAACAAGATCACTCCACCCGCATACCCATTCGCACCCACGCGAAATAACACCCGCTCATACGCACTCAGCAAATTCCCGAGCAACCGTATCGGATGCCACCGAAACACCGGATCGCCAATCAACGCATCCAGCCCCAGCCCGATCGCTGCCCACAGCAAAAACCGCGGCTCAAAAAATCCAGTCACCGCATCAAGCGTCTGCAGCACCACGTTCATCCGCGTCCTCCAAGATAAGTCGCATCACCATCACCGTGCTTAGGCGACATCACACCATCCACTCGTCTCCACTTCAACCGCCACCCCGCGACCATCGCCGCAGCGACGATCTCCGTCACCACTCTACTCGCCACCCACGCCTCCGCCCCTTCGCGCCCTTCGCCCCTTCGCGAAAAAAACGCTTTCGTCGCCAGCGCGCCGCGCACCTCCGCAAACGCCTCCGCTTTCGCCGCGAGCCCGACCGCCAGCAACGCCGCCTGATTCAGCAACGCCTCATGCGCGACAGAACTCCCAAGCGTCCCGAACTGCACGCGATCCAGCACCGCCGCGATCGCATACGCCGCCGCCGAAACCTGCGGCTCATGAATCACCGCCTGCCAGTTCGCCACGAACAGCTCGAACTCATCACTAGAAAACCGTTTTGCGATCAGCTCCTTTAACACCGCCTCCTTCACACCAAACCGTCCCAGCGCGTGGA
Organism: Nibricoccus aquaticus; assembly: GCF_002310495.1. Classification (GTDB taxonomy): domain Bacteria; phylum Verrucomicrobiota; class Verrucomicrobiia; order Opitutales; family Opitutaceae; genus Nibricoccus; species Nibricoccus aquaticus. The sequence goes on from NZ_CP023344.1 coordinate 964,774, forward strand.
AAATCGACCGCGTGTAACTCGCCTCCAACCCATTCTGCCAGCGCAACGCCTCCAGCGTCGCCGCCCGCACTGCATCCCCGATCAACTTTCCCGCCTTCGTATGCTGCCCCGTCCACGTGCGAAGCGTCGCCCCACTCTGCGGCGTCGCCAGCGCATACTGATCCGTGCCCGTACCCGTCGCCAGCCGCGTAGAATATTTGCTCCCGATGGCCAGCTCCAGCAAAGCACTCGTCTTCGCCTCCGTCATCGTCACCACCGCCCGCGCCAGCGCCGTCGCATTCAGCGGCGACGAAAACAACAGCAGCGTGTTGATCGTGCCGTGCGCCACGCCCGCAGGCTTCAACGCCACATCAGATCCATCACGTCGCAACTCACACGTCTCCGCCTTCTCCGACGTCTTCACCCACGCACCATTCACCTCGTCGTAATGCGCCGGATCGCCCGCGCTTCCCGCGTTGCCGCTCACACCCGCAGTCACGATCGCCGTCACCGACAAATCCGCCCACGTGCGCGTCGCCACACCAAGATACTGCATGTTCGCCGCCGTCCCCATCACCGCCGTTTCCTCCGGCTTCAATCCCAGCTCCGCGCACACATGCGCCTGATAGCCCACCGGCCCCAGCCCGTTGATCAAATCCGCCCGCGCCTGATCCTTCGCCCCTTCGCAGCTCTGGTGATTCACCAAAAACCGCACATCGCTCCGCGTCCCGCCATTCCACGCGCATGTGCTCATCACCAACGCCGGCTCCCTCAACGCCACCACGACATGACGCCCGCGCCGCGTCACCGCCGCAAACGACGACTCGAAAACCGGCACGTCTGAAAAAAACTCACTCATTGCTCGTACTCTGCGCTCTCTGCGTCTCCGCGGTGAATCATCCGTGCGCTCAGCCCACCAGCAACGGCTCCAGTCCGCTCAGCCGCATCGCCACCGGGATCTCCGGCAGCTTTCGCGTCGGCAGCCCGCGCACCGCCTTCGCGATCGCGCCGATATGCGGCGGCGTCGATCCGCAGCACCCGCCGACCATGTTGACCAGCCCGGCATCCGCGAACTCCCTCAACACCGCCGCCATGTCCGCCGGCGTCTCGTCATAGCCGCCAAACGCATTCGGCAGACCCGCGTTCGGATAACACGTCACATAACAGTCCGCCACGCGCGCGAGTTCCTCGATGTATGGCCGCATCGCCCGCCCGCCGAGCGCGCAATTGATCCCCACCGAAAACGGCTTTGCATGACGGATCGAATTATAAAACGCCTCCGTCGTCTGCCCCGACAGCGTGCGCCCCGACGCATCCGTGATCGTTACGCTGATCATCACCGGCAGCCGCCGCCCGATCTCCTCAAAAACCCCTTCCGCCGCAAACAGCGCCGCCTTCGAATTCAGCGTATCGAAAATCGTCTCAATCAAGAGCGCGTCCACGCCGCCTTCGATCAACGCCCGGATCTGCTGCGTGTAAGCCTCTACGACCTGCTTCCAACTCACGGCCCGATAATCCGGCCGGTTCACATCGGGCGACATCGACAGCGTCCGGTTCAACGGCCCGATCGCTCCCGCCACGAAACACCGCCGACCCGGCGTCGCCGCCTCCGCCCGTTTCGCCGCCCGCTTCGCGCAAGCCACCGCCGCGAGATTCAGCTCCGTCACGATCTCTTCCAGATGATAATCCGCCTGCCCGATCGTCGTCGTGCTAAACGTATTCGTCTCCACCATGTCCGCGCCCGCCGCGAAGTAGTTGAAATGAATTTCTTCGATGATGTCCGGCCGCGTCAGACACAGCAGGTCGTTGTTGCCCTTCAGATCGTGCGGAAACGCCTTGAAGCGCTCCCCGCGAAAATCCCTCTCCTCCAATCCGTACGTCTGCACCATCGACCCCATCGCCCCGTCCAGCACCGCGATCCTGCTCTCAAAAAGCGCGCGCAACTCAGCAAAAGACGATGATTCTGGGAGTGTGTTAGCCATGATTAGATTCAATATATCGTCACATCAGGATTCAAAGATATGTTCTTGGCAAGCGCCACGTCGTCTGTCTTCACCTCACCCCGCCGACGCTGGCACCCGGTTCATCCCGGGCAAGAGCAGCCAACGCGGAAATCTTCGCAAAAAACGCCCCAACACGGTCGTTGCCCGCGCCGGTTTCCCCGCCGAAAACTCATCGCCGACGTCAGCCGTTCTTTTGAAAGCCCGAGGCAACGGGGAAGGCCGTGAAAACCGGCCACAGTTGCGCTGCGGTAACGCATCAGTCCAAAGCTCTCCCGCGCGGTTCACATCGCGCGGCCAAGCCAATCGGTCTCACACCCGGTGAAGGCGGAGCAGAGGCAGGCACACGCGACCACGCGTACGCCACAAATGCGGAGTCCGAACATCCACGCCTCAGGCACTCACGCCTCCACCGCGAAACTTTTGCGCGCGGTGGATTCGAAAACTTCATCGCAAAAATGAAGCGTGAGAGCAGTGCCTGCGCGTGCATCCGTCCATCATCGGTCGGCCCCCGTGTTGTCTGCTCTTACTCTAGTTAAGACAGACCAACACACATGCATCCCACCTCGCTGTCCCGCCTCGCGGGCCGGTCCTCCTTCGCCATTGCCTGCGCGCTCGCGGCCTCCACCGCCGCGCCCGCCCAAACCGCGGACACGCCCACGCGCGTCGCCCACCTCGCACCGCGTGACGTCACCGCGCTCGACAAAATCGTCGTCTCCGCCAGCCGCGCTCCCCAGGCGCTCAAAAACACGCCCAGCAGCGTCACCGACTACACCCCGGAATACCTCGGCTCCGCGCAAGTCATCTCTCTTCAAGACGCCCTCAACCGCACCCCCGGTGTCAGCCTCGTCTCCCTCGGCGGCCGCGGCTCCCAGGCCTCCGTTTACATCCGCGGCTCAGAAGCCGATCACGTCCTCTTCTTCGTCGACGGCGTCCGCATGAACAGCGCCCAAGCCCACTACTCCGGCTTCCTCGGCGCCGCCGATCTCGGCGGACTCGAACGCCTCGAAATCCTCCGCGGCCCGCAAAGCACGCTCTACGGCAGCTCCGCCATCGGCGGCGTCATCCTCCTCGAAACCGCCGCCACCGGCAGCGGCCGCAGCCTCGCGCAAACGCGTGCCGGCTCTTTCGATACATTTGGCGCCTCCCTCGCCACCCGCGGCCGCTCCGGCCCACTCGGCTTCAGCGCGTCCCTCGGCTACGAGGAAACCGACAATTTCCGCCCCGATAACGGCTTCAAACTCCTCAGCTACACCGCGCGCCTCGAGGCCTCACCCGCCGCATCCATCCTCCTCGGCGCAACCCTCCGCGGCCAGGACGGCACTTACGACGAGGTCGGCTCCACCGTATTCCCCGGCTACGGCCGCGCCGACGACCGCAACCACCTCGTCACCACCTTCGCCCAGTGGTCGCCCGCCAGCGACTTCGCCTCCCGCGTCACCGTCGGCTGGCACCAAAACGAGTACGACTGGACCGACAAACAATACGGCCCCGACTCCAACTTTTACTCGCGCAACACCCGCCGCATCCTCGACTGGCAAAACACTTGGGACGCCACCTCCTGGCTCCGCCTCGTCGCCGGCGCCAACCTCGAAAAATCCACCTACTCCTCCAGCGGCCAGGATCTCGATGACGACCTGAAGAGCGTCTACCTCTCCGCCTCCGCCGAACCCGTGAAACACCTCACGATCGACGCCGGCCTCCGCACCGACGACTACGACCTCACCGAACGCGCCGACACCTGGCGCACCGGCGTCGCCTACCGTATCGACAAAACGGGCACCAAACTCCGCGCCACCTACGGCACCGGCTTCAAAGCCCCCACCGTCGTCAACCGCTACGGCTCCGAGCCCTGGTACGGCCCCAACCCCGCCATCGGCCCCGAAAAATCCAAAGGCTGGGACGCCGGTATCGACCAAGAAATCCTCGGCGAAAAACTCACCGCCAGCCTCACCTATTTCCGCAACGACTTCCGCGACCTCATCCTGAGCAACTTCTCGATGACCACCTTCAAGTACGTCGCCCAAAACGTCCGCCGCGCCCGCTCCGACGGCGCCGAGCTCGCCCTCACCGCCCGCCCCATCGAGCCGCTCACCCTCCGCGCCGCCTACACCTACACCAACGCCTTCGACACCAGCGCAACGCCCAAAGCCCGCCTCCCCCGCCGCCCCCGTCACATCACCGACCTCGACGCCCAATACCAGCTCACGAACGCCTGGCTCCTCGGCGCCGGCGTCCACTTCGAAGCCGACCGCGTCCTCAACGTCACCACGCGTCTCGAAGATTTCACGACGACACGCATCTACACCAGCTACGCGATCAACGAGACCGTCACCGTGAAGTTCCGCATCGAAAACGCCCTCGACGAAGACTACTGGGAAGTCGCCGGCTACCCCTCCGCCCCTCGCGCCATCTACACGTCCCTCGACTGGAAATTCTAAACTCCGAGGTAGGGCGGGTTAGCCTTAACCCCGCCGGGTCGACATCAAATACCGACCCGCAACAACCCCTACCTTCCCGATTCGCATTCCTTCGCTGCTTCGCGGTTAAAAAACTCCGGCTCCCATCCTGTTCATCCTGTAATCCTGTCTAAAAAAATGCCCCGTCTGCCCACGCTCCTGCTCGCGCTCATCTCGTTCACCATCGCCATAGCCCGCGGCGCCGAACCGGGAGCCGTGCGGGTCGTGTCGCAGACGGTCGGCACCGACGAACTCCTCCTCGCCCTCGCCGAGCCCTCGCAAATCGCCGCGCTCAGTCATCTCTCTCGCGATCCTCAATTCTCCGCGATCTCCACCGAAGCCACCGCCTACCTTCAACTCGCTAAAAACGGCGACGCCGAGAACGTCCTCAAATTCTCCCCCACACTCGTCCTCGTCGCCAACTACAGCCGCGCCGAACTCGTCTCCCAAATCCGCCGCGCCGGCGTGAAAATCTTCGTCGTCGAAAAATACGAATCCCTCGACGACGCCTACGCCAACCTCCGCGCCCTCGCCCGCGAACTCGGCCCACTCGCCGAAAAAAAAGCCGAGACCATCATCGCCGACTGCCAGCAACGCGTCGCCGCCCTCGCGACAAAACTCAAAGACGTCCGCCCCATCCGCGTCATCGCCCCGTCGACCTACGGCGTCATGGGCGGCGCCGGCACCACCTTCCAGGATCTCTGCGACCACGCCGCCGCCGAAAACCTCGCCGCCAGCCTCGGCAAACTCACCGGCCACGTCCCGCCTCCCAACGAACAAATGCTCACCTGGCCCATCGAGCGCGTTGTCGTTTCCGGCGACAACCTCGACTCCGCCCTCGCGCCCTTCCTCAAACTCCCGCCCTACCAATTCCTGTCCGCCGTCCGCGAAAAACGCGCCGCCCTCCTCAAGCCCTGGCACATCAGCGCCGTCTCCCACCACCGCGTCGCCGCCTACGAACACCTCGCCCGCCAGCTCCACCCCGAACTCTTCCAATAACTCTTTCTGATGGAGGCGCGACGCCCTCGTCGCGCTAACCACCGCCCACGATTTCTCATCATACGCCACCTCGCACCGCGCTCCTCATTTCCACACCTCCGTCATCCTTCCGCATCCGTGCCATCTGTGGTTAAATAAAAATGCCCGCCCGTCTCCAACGCTCAGCCCTCCCCCTCGCCGCCATCGCCCTCGGCCTGGCCGCGCTCGGCTCGCTCGCGTTCGGCGATCTCCCGCTTTCCCCCGCGCGTATTTGGAATGGCCTGACACACCGCGACGAACTCGCCGCCACCGTCCTCTACCACATCCGCCTCCCCCGACTCTGCATCGCCGCCCTCGTCGGCGCCGCACTCTCCGCCAGCGGCCTCGTCATGCAGGCCTATTTCCGCAACAGCCTCGCCAGCCCCGGCCTCCTCGGCGTCAGCACCGGCGGCGCCGCCGGCGCCGTCATCGCCATTGGCACCGGCTGGGCCGCCTCCTCGCTCCTCGCCCTTCCCGCCGCCTCCATCGTTGGCGCTTTTATCGCCACCTACGCCGTCATCGCCTTCGCCCGCCAAGGCGCGAGCACCGAGCGCCTCCTCCTCGCCGGCATCGCCCTCAACGCCCTCCTCGGCGCCGTCGTCTCCTACGTCCTCTCCAACTTCACGCTCAGCTACGAACGCAACGCCCAGATCATCTTCTGGATGATCGGCGGACTCGAAGACCGCTCTTGGGAGCACGTCCTCATGGCCGCCCCCATCGTCATCGGCTCACTCTGCCTCCTCCCGCTCGGCCGCCCCATGGACCTCCTCAGCCTCGGCGAACGCGAAGCCCAAAGCCTCGGCGTCGACGTCCCCCGCCTCCGCGCCGCGCTGCTCATCCTCTCAACCATTCTCACCGCCCTCGCCACCGCCGTCTCCGGCTCCATCGGTTTCGTCGGCCTCATCGTCCCGCACATGCTGCGCCTCCTTTTCGGCGCCGAACACAAACGCCTCATCCCGCTCTCCCTCATCGGCGGCGCCGCCTTCATGATCGGTTGCGACGTACTCGGCCGCTTCGCCGGCGGCCTCCGCGTCGGCATTGTCACCGCCCTCATCGGCGGCCCTTTCTTCCTCTGGCTCCTGAGGAAACGTACATGAACGCCCTCACCCTCAAATCCGCCACCGTCCCCGGCCGCCTCCACGACGTCTCCCTGTCGCTGCCGCCCGGCATGTTCGCCGGCCTCATCGGCCCCAACGGCTCCGGCAAATCCACGCTCCTGCAGGTCGCCGCCGGCCTCATCCCACTCGCCACCACCTTCCCCGCCGCCGTCACCTGGCAGAACCGCCCGCTCTCCGAAATCTCCTTCACCGAACGCGGTCGCCTCGCCGCCTGGATTCCCCAGGAGGCCCGCTTTGAATTCGGCTTCACCGTCCGCTCCGTCGTCGCCCAGGGCCGCTACGCCCACGGCGACGACGACCTCGGCATCGACGCCGCCCTCGCACAGCTCGACCTCACCGCCCTCGCCGACCGCCCCGTCAACCAGCTCTCCGGCGGCGAACGCCAGCGCGTCCTCCTCGCCCGCGCCCTCGTCACCTCCGCTCCGATACAACTCTGGGACGAACCTCTCTCCCCCCTCGATCCCCGCCACGCCCTCGAAGTCCTCGCCCGCGCCCATCACTTCACCCGCGCCGGCGGCACCCTGCTCATGTCTCTCCACGATCTCCGGGCCGCCCACTGCCTCGACTACGTCATCGTCCTCGACAAAGGCCACCTCCGCGCCGCCGGCAAACCCAACGACGTCCTTACCCACGCCCTCCTTCTCGACGTATTCGGCGTCCGGGCACACCATCTCCCCGGCCTCACCTTGGAACTTCCCTGATCTCCTTCCCCGTAGGCCAACGTGATCGCACGCGCTCCGACATCCTCGCCGCCCAGCTCCTTCCCTTTCGCCCTTCGCCTATAGCCTTTCGCCTTTTTCTCCCATGCCCACTCCCCGCACACCCGCCGCCTCCGACGAAGATCACCGCGCTCAAATGGAAGCCCTCCAGACCGAGATGCACGCGAAGATGCGCGCCGCGAAAGAAAAACGCGGCCTCCTCATCGTCCACACCGGCGACGGCAAAGGCAAAACCACCGCCGCCTTCGGCATGTTGACCCGCATGCTGGCCACCGGGAAAAAATGCGCCGTCATCCAGTTCATCAAATCCGGCGCCGATCCTCTCGAAAAAATCCTCCAACGCCCCACCCTCACCTGGCACCGCGTCGGCGGCGGCTTCACGTGGGACACGCAAGACCGCGCCGCCGACATCGCCAGCTGCCGCGAGGGCTGGGATCTCGCCCTCCGCTATTTTGCCGACCCCGACTGCGCCTTCGTCCTCCTCGACGAACTCAACATCGTCCTCGCCTACGACTATCTCCCCAAAGACGAAATCCTCACCGCCCTCCGCGCAAAGCAGGAAATGCAGCACATCGTGATCACCGGCCGCGGCGCGCTCCCCGAGCTCATCGAACTCGCCGACCTCGTCACCGAGATGCGCGAAATCAAACACCCATTCAAAGCCGGCATCAAAGCCCAGCGCGGCATCGACTTCTGACCACCTCGTGTATGGCTCGCTCGCGCGACGCCGTCCCGTCTCCGCCTCCTTAAACCCGCGCGCTTTCCCGCGCCTCCGAAGGTAGGGCGGGTTAGCCTTAACCCCGCCGTTCGACTCCCCCCCCCAGCTCACACCCGACCCCCTCCTCATCCATACCCCGGTATCCGCGAAATTGACGCGCCTCCCATCCTCGCATCTCCTCGCCGCTCTTATGTCTACGACCGCCGCGCCACTCTACGAGATCACCGAATTCGAACGCCTGCTCCAAAAGCCCAACGGTGACCCCACCGGCCTCGCCGGCTTCTTCACTGCCGGCGAAGTGATCGTCGCCCGTGTCCCCGCCCGCCTCGACGTCATGGGCGGCATCGCCGACTACTCCGGCGCCAACGTCTGCGAAGGCGTACTCGGCCGCGGCACGCTCATCGCACTCCAGCCCCGCACCGACCGCACCCTCCGCATCCGCACCGTCCAAAGCGGCAAACCCAGCCTCCCCGTCGAGACGCGCATCCCCCTCGACTATTTCTATCAGGGCGACGGCATCGCCCCCTACTCGCAAGTCCGCGAGGTCTGCCACTCCAACCCGCTCGTCAACTGGGCCGCCTACGTCGGCGGCAGCATCTTCACCCTCATCAAAGAAGAGGGCATCCGCATGCCCTACGGTTTTAATCTCCTCCTGATGAGCGCCGTCCCGATGAATGTCGGCATCGGCTCCTCCGCCGCCACCGAGCTCGCCGTCCTCTCCTGCGTCAGCGCCCACCTCGGCCTCTCCCTCGGCGGCGACCGCCTCGCCCAACTCGGCCAGATGGCCGAAAACCACGTCGTCGGCGCGCCCTGCGGCATCATGGACCAGATCGCCGTCGCCCTCGGCCGCCAGGGCCGCCTCACCCACATCCTCTGCCGCCCCGGCGCAGTCGTCGGCGAAGTCGCCATCCCGCCCGGCACCGCGTTCGTCGGCATCAACTCCCTCGTCCGCCACTCCGTCGCGGGTAACCCATACGCGGATACGCGCATCGGTGCCTTCATGGGCAAGCGCATCATCAACGACCTCCGCGCCAAATCCGGCCGCGCCCCCATCGGCTACCTAGCCGAGCTCACGCCCGACGAGTTCACCGCCGACTACAAAACCCACCTCCCCGAATCCATCACCGGCGCCGACTTCCTCGCGCAGTACAAAACCCACGACGACCCCGTCACCAAGATCCAGCCCGGCGCGACTTATCGCGTATCCGGTCCCACCGCCCACCCGATCTTTGAAAACGACCGCGTCCTCAAATTTATGGACCGCCTCCGCGCCGCTTCCGCCGGAGACAAAAACGCCCTCATCGAAGCCGGCGAACTCATGTACGGCTGCCACGCCAGCTACTGTGACAACTGCGATCTCTCCGTTCCCGAGGTCGATTACCTCGTCGAACTCGTCCGCAAACGCGGCGTGAAAGCCGGCCTCTTCGGAGCCAAGATCACTGGCGGCGGCACCGGCGGCACCGTTGCGATCTTCGGCACGACCGAAGCCATCAAAGAACACGTCCCCGAGATCGCCCGCGAATACTCCCAACGCATCGGCCGCATGCCCGACATCTTCGAAGGTACCTCCCCCGGCGCCGTCGAATTCGGCTCCCGCCTCTACCGCTTCGGCGCCAAAGGCTGGCAGCCCGCCTGAGCTATTTTTTAACCACGGAGACACAGAGAGCACAGAGTCCGAACCACTCTCTCCTCTCACAAAATCCGACCTCTGTGTCCTCCGTGCCTCTGTGGTTAAAAATCCGTATCCTGATCGCTTCCGGTCCGCGCTTCCGCTCTTCCGTACTTCCGCGATAAAAAATCCGTCCTCTCCGCGCCCTCCGCGTCTCCGCGGTAAATAGCTCCCTTCATCCGTCCCTCCGTTTTCATGTCCGCCACCTCTCCCGCCCGCATCCGCAAAGCCGTCATCCCCGCCGCCGGTCTCGGCACGCGCCACTTCCCCGGCTCCCACGCCGTCATGAAGGAACTCTTCCCCGTCGTCGGCAAAGACGGCATCTGCCGCGCGCTCCTTCACTACCACCTCATCGAATTAGAAGCCGCCGGCATCGATGAAGTCTGCATAATCGTGCAACCGGGTGACGACGCCACCATCCGCGACTACTTCAAAGGCCCATCCGACACCTACCTCAAGCGCCTCGAAAAATACCCGCAACTCCTCGCCGAAGCCCGCTCCATGCGCGACTGGGCCGACCGCCTCACCTTCCGCGTCCAGACCACTCAGGAAGGCTTCGGCCACGCCGTGTATCAGACTTCCGACTTCGCCGCCGGCCAGCCCGTTCTCCTCTGCCTCGGCGATCACCTCTTCCGAGGCTCCCCCGAATCGCCCCACGCCCAGCTCACCCGCGTCGCCGCCGAAACCGGCGCCACCAAAACCGTCTCCGCCGTCAATCGCATCGCCCCGCACGAACTCAAAGGCTACGGCACCATCGCCGGCCGCCGCCGCGCCGACCGCCCCGAACTCATCGACGTCGATCTCATCATCGAAAAGCCCGCCATCGACCTCGCCCGCGAAAAACTCCGTGTCGACGGCCTGGGCAACGACGAATTCCTCGGCTGGTTCGGCATGCACGTCCTCGCTCCGTCGATCTACGACATCCTCGCCAAGATGATTCGCGACAACACCCGCGACGGCGGCGAATTCCAGCTCACCCGCGCCCAGGAACTCCAGCGCCAGGCCGAAGGCTACCTCGCCCTCGAAATCAAAGGCGGCCAACGCTTCGACTTCGGCATCCCCGACGACTTCGTCTCCGCCCTCCAAGCCTTCCGCCACAGCTGATTCGCCAGACAGCGGGTTGGTCCGTGCCGGCGCGGCATAAAGCCGCTCCTCACCTCACCTAAAACTCATCCGCGAGTTCGTCTCTAGATAACCAGCGATCTCCGTCGCGAAAGCCGCGCCAAACTCCGCGCGCTTCTTTTCGCCCATGCCAAAAATGCCGTCCATCGCGCTTTCGCTCACGGGATATTCCCGCGCGAGTTGCCGCAGCGTCGCGTCGCCGAAGATCACGTACGCGGGCACCTTGCGCTCATCGGCGAGTTTCTTGCGGAGCGTGCGCAGGCGGTTGAACAAGATCTCGTCGCACTCGATGTCGCCTTCGCGACGCACCACTTTGCGCATCTTCGGCAGAGACATCGGCTTTGTCAGCGTGATCGGCTGGCGCGACTTCAACACACCAATGCCTTCATTCGTCAGTTCGAGCGTCGCGTACTCGCCTTCGCTCTGCGCGACGAAACCCAGCCGCATCAACTCACGCCCCACCGCCGCCCATTGCGGACGCGAAAACTCTTTGCCGATTCCATACGTTGTGAGCCGGTCGTGCCCCGCGCGCCGGATCTTGTCGGTGTCCGCGCCCGTAAGCACTTCAATCACGTGATTCAGCCCAGTGCCGAAGCGGCTCGCCTGGCGGATGCGGTAAATGCACGAGAGAAATTTTTGCGCCGCCACTGTGCCGTCGTACGTCTCGCGCGGCTCCGAGCAGTTGTCGCAAGCGCCGCAGTTATCCATCGCGAACACTTCGCCGAAATACCCGAGCAACTCCTCGCGCCGGCAACCGCCACCCTCCGCGTAGTGCATCATCTGCCGCAGCTGCGCGCGCGCGACGCTGCGCTCGTGCTCGTTAGTCATCTCATCGATGAAATGCGTCTGCTTCGCCGCATCGCCGCCGCTGAAAAGCAGCAGACAATCCCCCGGCAATCCGTCGCGCCCCGCCCGCCCCGTTTCCTGGTAGTAGCCTTCGATATTCTTCGGCAGGTCGTAGTGAATCACCCAGCGCACGTTCGGCTTGTTGATGCCCATGCCAAACGCGATCGTCGCGCACACGATCTTCACTTCGTCGCGTAGAAACAGCTCCTGATTCCGCGCGCGCTCCTCGCCATCAAGCCCCGCATGATACGGTTTCGCCGCGTACCCACGCCCCGCCAGCGCCTCAGCCACGCGCTCGGTCGCCGCACGCGACGAGCAATAAACGATCCCGCTCTCGTCTTCGCGCTTCTTAACGAACTCGATGATCTGCTTGAGCGGCTCGTCCTTCGGCGTCACCCGGTACGTGAGATTCGGGCGGTTGAAGCTCGCCACAAAAATCTCCGGCGCTCGCAGCTTCAGGTGTTTCACGATGTCCTCACGCACGCGCTCCGTCGCCGTCGCCGTCAGCGCCATGATCGGCACATCGGGCAACACCTCGCGCAGCTTCGCGATCTGGCGAAACTCCGGCCGGAAATCGTGGCCCCACTCCGACACGCAATGCGCCTCGTCGATCGCCAGCGCACTCACGTTCCACTCCTTCAAATTTTTCACCCAGCCATCCAGCATCAACCGCTCCGGCGCCACATAGAGCAGCTTCCACTCGCCGCGATGCAGACCCGCCAGCCGCGAACGCGCCTCCGCCGAATCGAGCGACGAGTTCAAAAACGTCGCCGCCACGCCCGCCGCTTGCAGTTGATCCACTTGATCCTTCATCAGCGCGATCAGCGGCGACACCACCACCGTCAGTCCTGGCCGCACCAGCGCCGGGATCTGAAAACACAGCGACTTGCCGCCGCCCGTCGGCAGCAGCGCAAACACGTCTTTCCCCGCGAGCGACGCCTCCATGATCTCACGCTGCAACGGCCGGAAAGCCGGATACCCGAAGGTCGTTTGAAGGGTGAGAAGAAGATCGTCGGTCGCCACAGCGCAGGAAGAACCCGCGACAATGCGAGCCGCGCCCGGCCGCACAATGGAGAAAACTTCCTTATCTGTTTCACACCGGCCTGAGCGGATTTTGCCCAAGGCTGCGCGAGGGTTGGCAGAGGTTTGACTCCACGCTCCCGCAGGCGGCATCTGGCAGCCATGGACACCACCTGGCTCCACCCACGCGACGAACTCGTCGAGACCATGGCGCGCATCTACCGCTACAAGATGACGACCACCTCGGGCGGCAACCTGTCGATCCTCGACCCCAACGGCGACATCTGGATCACACCATCCCGCGTCGACAAAGGCCGCCTCCAGCCGACCGATATCGTCTGCGTCCACCCCGACGGGAAACGCACCGGACTCCATCCGCCATCCTCCGAGTTTCCCTTTCACCGCGAGATCTACCGCCGCCGTCCCGACATCAAGGCCATCGTCCACGCGCATCCCGGCGCGCTCGTCGCCTTCAGCATCTGTCGCAAGCTTCCCGATACCCGCGTGCAAACCGTCGCCAACGCCGTCTGCGGCAAGGTCGCCTACGCGCCCTACGCCTGCCCCGGCAGTGAGGAACTGGGTAAAAACATCTCTGAAACCTTCGCCGCCGGCGCCGACTGCGTAATGCTCGAAAACCATGGCGTCGTCATCGGCGGCACCGACCTGCACGACGCGTTTCAACGTTTCGAGACGCTGGAGTTCATCGCGCAGACACTCGTGAAGGCCGCCTCTCTCGGCGAAATCAAAACCCTCTCCGCCATCGAGCTCCCCGAGCGCACCGTCCCCGACTTCGCCGAACTCCCTGCGCTGCCTCCCTCCAACCGCGAGAAGGAACTCCGCACTCAGATCTGCGACTTCGCCCACCGCGCCTATCAACAACGTCTGCTCATCAGCACCGTCGGCTCGTTCTCCACTCGCCTCGAAAACGACCGCTTCCTCATCACCCCGCGCCGTCGCGACCGCCTGCAACTGGAGCCCGGAGCACTCGTCGTCGCCACGCGCCGCGCCTGCGAACCGGGCAAACGCCCCAGCCGCACCGCCCTCCTTCACGCACTGATCTACGAGCAAAACCCCGATGTCGGCGCGATCATCAACGCCCAGCCCTCCCACGCCTCCGCCTTCTGCATGACCTCCGCCGAGCTCAGCACGCACACCATTCCCGAAAGCTATATCGTCCTCAACGACGCGCCCAAGCTCCCTCACGCGTGTGTCGTCGCCGACGCCGAACGCATCGCCACCGAGGTCTCGCTCGGAAAACGCCCCGTCGTGCTCATCGAAAACGAGGGCGCGCTCATCGTCGGGAAAAATGTCCTCGATGCCTTCGACCGGCTCGAAGTCCTCGAAGCCACCACCGAAGCGCTCTTCCTCGCACGCCCGCTCGGTCCGCTCGTGCCCATGCCCGAGTCGGCGATCGACGAGCTGCGCAAAGTCTTTGGCGTCAGCTAAGCGCTGACGTCAGGTGTTAGTTAAGTTACCTCCCAAAACGAAAGCCGGCCCCGTTGGGAGCCGGCTTTCGACATGAGACCAAGACGATCTCGTTTAATTGAAGCTGTCGGGAAGATCAGGCGTAGGCGATCGCGTGACAGCCATGAACCGTGCGTGCGTTCTCGAAAAATTCAGACGCCTCTGTATTGCCGGTAAATTCTGGCGCAGCCTCAGAGAGAAGCTTGCGGAGATTTTCGCGAGCGCGGGCGATGCGGCTTTTCACCGTGCCTACATTGATGCCGAGCGCGCGGGCGATTTCTTCGTACGGCTGATTGAGCACATTGCGCATGGTGAGGATTTCACGATGCCGGGCGTCGAGACGCTCCATGCACAAAGCGATCAGATCGGTGAATTCCTGCGTCACCGTCTGCTGCACCGGCGTCTGCGCATCAGCGGCGATCAGATCGGCAAACGTCGCGTCGGATTCGTCAGTGAGATTGCGCTCGAGCGAGATCGAGTCCTGACGACGGCGGCGGAAGAAATACCAGTAACGGTTGCGCGAGAGATTCAGCGCGATGCGGTAGAGCCAGGTCGCAAGCGACGAGTCACCGCGGAAATTCGCGAGACCACGATGCGCGCGGATGAAGGTATCCTGCGTTATCTCTTCGGCGTCTGCCGTGTTGCGGAGGAGATTATTCGCCAGACCGAAAATACGGCCGTGGTAGCGCTGCATGATTTCGACGAAAGCGGTCTCGTCACCGCCGTGGAAACGCTGGATGAGCGTCACATCGTAAGCGGCCTCGCGGGCAGAATCCGTCGGGGTATCGGACTTCGCGGAGGTGCGGCTGCGGGAACTGTCTTGCTGGCTCGGGGCGGCGGAAAGCGTGGAGAGGTGAGACATAGGGATGAGTTCCGGTTGGGTTGAGGGACTTGAGTTGCCACACTATTACCCTTCTTCGTGCCAACCGCCGTCATCCGCCATAAACACACTGGCCCTGAGCGAGATAAGTTTTCCAAACAGATTCGTTACAGCGCGCTTTCTTGCAGAATGAGGCACAACGCACCGGCCACTTCTTGCAAACTGCAAGAGCCATAGCAGGCCTTCACGAGGCCGACGCGCATCAGGGATAACGGGGTGCGCCGCTAGTACGTCGCCGCTGCCCGATGTTCCCGCAAGCGCGCTCAGCGCCAGACGCCACTCACTCGTGCCTCAGCGCCTCGATCGGATCGAGCGACGCTGCTTTCCACGCGGGATAAAGCCCGAAGACCACACCGATCCCGCCACACACAGCCATGCCGGCAATCGCCCAGCCCCACGGGAAAATCATGTCGATATTCATCAACGAAGACACCGCGTTGCCCCCCACCACACCCAGCACCACTCCCACAAACCCACCAATCAACGCCAGCACGACCGCCTCAATAAGAAACTGGAACAGGATGTTTTTCTTCCGAGCCCCGATGCTTTTTCGGATGCCGATCTCCTTCGTCCGCTCCGTCACACTCACGAGCATGATGTTCATCACCCCCACACCCGCCGCGAGCAACGCGATCGCACTCACGCCAAATGAACCGATGGCGACCATGTTCGTTACGTTCTGAAACGTCGCGATCAACGAGTCGTTCGTGAACACCTCAAAATTATTTTCATCCTCCGGCTCCAACCCGCGCACCTGCCGCATCACGCCGACCGCCGTGTCCTGCACCGCTGGCAGCAACTCCTGCGACGGCGCCTGCACATTGATCGAGATCGTGCGCCACATGCCACCGCCCATCACTGCGAGCCACCGCGTGATCGGGATAGCGATAAAGTCGTCCTGACTCTCGCCAAACGACGTCCCCTTAGGCGCCACTAATCCGATCACCGTATACATCTGCCCGCCCGCACGCACGACTAGGCCCAAAGGATCCACGTCGGGAAAAAGTTTCTTCGCGACCTCATCGCCGATGATGCACACCGAGCGGCCCAGCGCCACGTCCTCGGCTCCAAGATTGCGCCCGCGCGCGATCTCGAAATTCGACGATGACAGAAAGTTATCGTCCGTACCCACCAGCCGCATGTTCGGCGTCGTGCGCCGGTCCAGATAACTCGCGATGATCCCGCCACGCCTGATCTGCAGATTCACTTTCGCCGTCTCCCCCATCAAGTCCTTGAACCGCTGCGCCGCCGGAAGTTTGATCTCGGGCCGGTTGCCATAACGCTGCCACGGATTGCTCATGAGCGCGGGGAATCTCTGGATTTGAAAACTGTTCGCCCCCAGCCGGCTCAACCCCGAATCGAGCTGGGCTTTCGCTCCGGCGATGAACGTCATCACCCCAATGATCGAGAACACGCCGATCGACATGCCGAAAATCGTGAGCGAGGACCGCAGCTTGTTGGTCCAGAGCGAGGAGAACGCGAGACGCAGTATTTCGAAGTAGATCATTCGTAACGCAACGCCACCACGGGATCTAGTTTGCTCGCCGACCACGCGGGCGCGATGCCCGCCAGAACCCCGATCACCACAGAGCCCAAAAATCCGATGACCACCAGCACGGGCGAAAACACGATGGGGAAATCCGGCACAGCCACGGAGACAAGTGCTGAGAGCGAGCCCGCCCCCAACAATCCGATCGCTCCACCAATCAGGCAGATGCTCACCGCTTCGATGAGAAACTGCAGGAGAATCGTCCGCCGCCGCGCACCGAGCGCCTTGCGCGTGCCGATCTCCTTCGTGCGCTCCTTCACACTCACATAGGTGATGTTCATGATGTTGATCGCACCGACCAGGAGCGCGAGTCCGGTGATCATCAACCCGCCGATCGCGATGCCATTTTTGATCGGATCGATCTGTTCGCGGATCACCCGCTGCTCGTTCAACTCGAAGTTGTCCTTCGCCTCGGGATTTTGCTGGCGGATGCGCCGGATCAAACCGCGCAGCTCCTCACGCGCCTCCTCCATGCGCGCGCCATCCACCTGCACGCGAATCTGCGTCGAATTTCCATTCACCGCGAAGTACCGCCGAAACGTGTTGATCGGAATCATCACCTTTGAATCCAGGCTGAAAAGCCCGAGAAATCTCCCCTGCCGCGCAAGGGTGCCGATGACCGTGAACTGCTGTCCGCCCAGACGCAGCGTCTCCCCCAACGGCGACTGCCCGGGGAACAACGCATCAGCCACGTCGTAACCGATCACGACAACATTGCGCGCCGAGTGCGCCTCGAACTCGCTGAAAAAACGTCCCTCTGTCAGATCCATCTTCGCCATGCGCGGCAGATTGTGGCCCACGCCTTCGGTGAAAATATTCGAGAGCTTTAACTCCCCCCGCACGATGTTCGTCTGCCGGTTCGCCGCCGGCACCGCTAGCTTAATCAAACCATTCGGATGCTCCGCCACCCACTCGTTCACGCGCTCCGCATACTCCGTCTTGATCATCGGCCGGTTCCGATAATTCCACCAATCCTGCACTCCTCTCCACGGCCACTTTTCAACGTAGAGGACGTCGTCACCGAACCCCGCGAAACTCTTCTCCACACTCGCGTCGATGCCGAGGATCGCCGTCCCCATCAACGTCACCGACACGATGCCGATGATCACGCCCAGCGCCGTCAGCGCCGACCGCAGCTTGTTCGCGATGATCTGCGTGAACGCGATCCGGAAGGCTTCGTTAAGCTCGTAGATGAGGCGGCGCATCGAGAATCCAAAATCGAAAATTAAACGACGGCCGCGTCGCTCTCGATGAGCCCGTCACGCAACCGCACGATCCGCCGCGAATGCCGCGCGATGTCCTCCTCGTGCGTGACCACGATCAGCGTGTTGCCTTGCGCGTAAAGCTGCTCGAACAGCGCCATGATCTCCTCGCCCGTGCGCGAATCCAGATTTCCCGTCGGCTCATCCGCCAGGATGATCGATGGCTTGTTTACCAGAGCCCGCGCAATGGCCACACGTTGCCTTTGACCGCCCGATAGTTCGTTCGGCTTGTGATCCATGCGCTGCCCCAGGCCCACATTCTCCAGCGCCTGCCTCGCCCGATCCAGTCGCTCCTCACGAGGAATGCCCGCGTAGATCAAGGGCAGCTCCACATTGTGCAGCGCCGTCGAACGCGGCAGCAGATTAAACGTCTGGAAAACAAAACCGATCTCCTGATTGCGGATCGCCGCCAGCTCGTCGTCCTCCATCACCGCGACATCCTTCCGGCTGAATTCGTAACGCCCAGCCGTCGGTGTATCCAGACATCCGAGCATGTTCATCAGCGTGGACTTCCCGCTGCCCGATGGCCCCATGATCGCGAGATATTCGTTGCGATGGATCTTCAACGACACGCCCCGCAGCGCGTGGATCGTCTCCTCACCCATTTGATAAAGCTTGGTGACGCCCTCGATCTCGATCACGAGCGGCCCGGCGGGACGCACCACACGCGGTTGTCCGGCGGAAATAGTGGGAGGAATCATGACGCGATGAAGACGATGTCCCGTTTATTTCCCCGCGCCCGCATCACCTGCGGCCGGAGTTGCTGCCTTGGGTTTCTCCATCTCCACCTTCATTCCATCGGCCAGTGTCCGCGTGAGCACCGCGTAACTGCCGCTCACCACTTCGTCACCCGCCGCCAGACCGGACTTGATTTCAAAATGCGTCGTGTCCGCGATGCCTGTCTCGACCGACACCATCTTCACCGTATCGCCGTTCTTCACGAATACCACGCGCTGCATCGCGCCGCGATCAGTCTTCTCGCTCTGCTTCTTCTGCTTGTCGTTCACGGCCGTCGCACCGCTTTCGCCTTTCGTCTCGGATGCTTTTTCTTCGCGATCCTTCGCCAGCTGCTCGTTCGTCTTGTTGCTGCCGCGCGCCCGCACCACGACCGACTGCACCGGCACCGCGATAACATTCTCGACCGTCTGCGTTTCGATGTCCGCATTCGCGCTCATGCCCGGACGCAGCGGCACATCCTTCTCCAGGATGCGGATCTTCACCTGAAAATTCGTCACTTCCTCCTGCGTGTTCTGCCCGGTCACTTTCGCCGCCGAGCCGATCTCTTTCACCTCGGCGTCAAACTTCCGTCCAGGAAACGCATCAATGCTCACGCGCGCCTTGTCCCCCGCCTTCACATTCACGATGTCGTTCTCATTGATGTTCACCCGCACCTCCATGTTCGAGAGATCCGCGATGCTCATCACGATCGTGCCGCCGTACGAACCGGTTGCCGCCACGCGCTCGCCCACCTCCGACGCTCTCGTCGTCACCGTGCCGTCGATCGGCGCGTAGAGAGTGGTCTTCTCCAGCGTGTCCTTCGCCTGCTTGAGCAATCCCTCCGAACGCCGTATGTTCGCCTGCGCGCTGTCGTAGTTCGCCTGCGCGCCTTCATAGGTCGCCTTATCCGCCGCGAACAACGACTCCGAAATCAAATTCCCCTTAAACAGCGCCTCACTCCGCTTGAAGTCCGCCTGCGCCTTTTCGAAACGCACCCGGCTATCCACCGCGCTCGCCCGCGCCGAGGTCAGATCCGCCTCACGCTGATCGACGATGTAGCGGTAGTTGTCCGGTTTGATGCTGATCACCAGATCGCCCTTTTTCACCGTCGCCCCTTCGCGAAACGGCAGCTCCGTGATCTCGCCGGTGACTTCCGGCTGCATCTTCACCTCCACCTCCGGCTGGATTTTCCCCGTCGCCGAAACGACCTGCGTGATCGTCTTCGTGATCGCTTTCTCTGTCGTCACACGCACCGCCTTGTCGCGGTTCTTCGCCGCGTTGCGCATCGCAAACCCCACGATCACCACCAGCACGATGGCGATGACGATGTAGAGCTTCTTGCGGGACTTTTTTCGCTTGGCAGGCGGACGCTGAGTGAGAGTCGGAGCAGACGGAGCGGGCGTGGACATGGGATAAAATGGAAACGCGGAGTGATGCTGAAAATTAACCTGCGCTCACCGCGACCCTGGCGCAGGGGTAAACATCTCCCAACGCCCAGCCGCCTTCGCAAGCCGCATCCGGTCAACCGGCACAGGGCGGAAACGTACAGTCAGCGGCATAAACGCAGGAGTCATCCCGCCTTGAACACCCCGCCACCCTGCGAAGTTTCAGCCTTCGCCAAATAAATTCACCCGCTACCCGCCCCTCTTCGCGAACCGCCTCACATCCACCGCCGCATCGAATGGTACCGCCTCCGTCAGATGATTCACCCACTGCCGCGCCAGCCCCGGCGCCAGCAACGCCCCTTTCGACCCCAACCCGTTAAAAATCCCCAGCCCCGGATCGCCCGCACTCCGCCCCACCACCGGATGCTTGTCCGCCGACGTCATCCGCAAGCCCACTTCGTGAGCCACCACCGTAAAACCACTGGCTAGAAATCTGGCCGCGCTTTTCTCAAGGACTGACCGCGCCGCTGCACTTCCCATCAAATCAACCACCCCGGGTTCAAACGTCGCGCCCACCCGCGCCAACCCATTCCCCAGCGGCAGCAACCAATGCCCGGCATTCAGGATGACGTCCTCCGCCAGTTCTCCCGCATTCGTTGCCGACACCGTCAAAGTTTCCCCCTTCGCCGGTCGCAGATTCGCGAAACCAAACGCCTCTGCGGGTTCATCTTCACCTGCGAAAACGCCCGCGCACAAAATGACCAGGTCGTACCTGCTCCGAACCTCCAACGGGGCCACCCGGTCCTCCCGCAACCGCCCCGCCGCGACCAGCCGCGCGCGCATCGCCGCGATCAACGCCGCCGTGTGTACCTGCGCCGCGCCTTTAATCCAGAACCCATCCATTTCCGTCACGCCCGCGTACGGTGCGAGTTCACCGCTAGCGCTCTTCTCCGCAAAAATCCGCCGCTCCCGCTCATCGTTGAAAAACCGCTTCACCCGCATCTCGCGCACGAGGCTTACTCCCAGCATCCGCTCCATCGCGCGATACGTTTCCAACGCCCCTGGCAGCAACGCATCCACCCGCCAGCTCTTCACCAGCCGCTGCCCCGTGATCGGATTGATGATCCCCGCCCCGATCCGCGACGACGCCAATGCGTGCCCTTGATCCACGATCTCAAAATCGATCCCCGCCCGCTCAAATTCCCACGCGAGCAAAGAACCCGCCAGCCCCTGTCCCAAAATCAAAATCGGCGCAGGCATCGTCTGTCAGAGTCTTCAGCCTTTTGAAGAGATGCAGCTGTTAACGATAACTGCTCCAAAAAACGCCAGAAAGAGCCAGAGATTGAACCGACGAAGCCGTTTGCTGGCCGCTGCAAAATCACTGCCGACAGCATCGCCCATTTGCTTCACCTCATCGCGCGTCTTCGGCAACCGACCCAAGCCGCTTTCTTTCGCACCGCGCCATAGCCAATAGGCGATGAACCCAAATGTCGGAAGCACGAGCACCAGAGGTATCCATCGCCAAAAATTCATAGCGTTGCACTCTCGCTCACTTCGCACGCGACCCAGTCTCCACCGCTCCGGCCTCCGCCGCCCACAACGCCGCCCCCACGATCCCCGCTTCATTCTTCGACTGTGCAGGCAGGACCGGTGCGCGCGTCTTCAGATACTTGAAAAACTTCCCGCTATCCGCGCTCACCCCGCCGCCGAGGATGATCAAGTCCGGCTCCAGAATCGTTTCCACAATCTTCAGATAATGACTCAGCCGCTTCCCCCATTTGTGCCACGAGAGGTCCTCCTTCTCCTTCACCGACGCCGCCACATGCTTCTCCGCCGAATCACCCTTGAGCGGCAGATGCCCGAGCTCGGAATTCGGATACAACACTCCCCGATAAAACAACGCCGAGCCCACGCCCGTCCCCAGCGTCAGCAAAATCACCGTCCCCTTCTCTTTCCGCCCCGCGCCAAACCGCATCTCCGCGATCCCCGCCGCATCCGCGTCGTTCACCACGCTGACCTTTTCGCCCGTCGCCTTCGCCACCAGCTTCGCCAGATCGCACCCGATAAAATCCTTATGCAGATTCGCCGACGTCGTCGGCGTCGTCCCGTGAATCACACCGGGAAATCCCAGCCCGATCGGCCCGGTCCAACGAAAATGCGCCGCGATCTCCGCCACGATCTTCGCCAGCTCTTTGGGCGTAACCTTCTCCGGCGTCGCGATCCGATGCCGCTCGCCGAGTAGCTTGCCCGTCGCTGTGTCCACCGGCGCGCCCTTGACCGCCGATCCGCCGATATCGATGCCGAGAACTTTCATGATGCGCGTGTGAGAAGAGAGTTAAGACGTGAGGAAAATAAAATCAGCGCCGCCTGCGCGCGCTCACTTATCCGACGAGCACTGCCCGCCACCGCCACAACCGCACTCACCTTCGCCCTGTCCATGACTGTGGCCGTCGCCGCCATGCGCATGACCATGCGCCAGCTCTTCCTCCGTCGCCGCGCGCACCGCCACGATCTCCACATCAAACGTAAGATCCACGCCCGCCAGCGGATGATTCGCATCGAGCGTCACTTCATCGCCATCAACGGCCGCGATCGTCACCACCGGCGCTCCCGGATCGGGTTCCGTCTGAAAACGATCGCCCACCTTCAACTCCCCCTCAAACGGGATCTGGCTGCGCGGCAGCTTATGAATCATCGCCGCATCCGGCACCCCGTACGCCTTCTCCGCCGGCACCACCACGCGCGTCTTCGTCCCCGCCGCCACACCGCGCAGTTGCTCATCGAGCCCGTCGATAATCTGCCCCGAACCTTCGAGATAAGAAACCGGCTCGCTCCCTCCCGACATGTCCAGCACCTGACCGGAAGGATCGCGCAGCGTATAGTGAAAGGAAACGACGTGACGGCTCATAAAAAGTGAAGAGCAGAACTACCGTGGCCCCGCCCCTCAGTGGCAAGACGCAAGGCAATCGTGGCCGCCCTGCGCCACATCACGCTTCCTCCCGCAACACCGCCAGCGGCGGATGCGTCGCGATCCCCCGATTCGCGATCCACCCCGTGATCAACGTCACCACCGTCACGCCCGCCACCGTCACCGCAAGATAACCAGCCGGCAGCACCACCGGCGCTTCAAAAACAAAAATCGCCAGTAACGCGCTCGCCCCAAACGCCAGCCCGCCCCCCGTCAGCGCCGCCAGCGCCCCGAGCACCGAATACTCGATCAGCTGTATCTTCGAAATCTGGCTCTGGCTCGCCCCCAGCGTCCGCAGCAGCACCGTTTCCCGGATACGCTGAAACCGTCCGGTCATCACCGCGCCCGCGAGCACGATGATCCCCGTCGCCACCGTGAAGAGCGCGATGAACTGCACCACCAACTCCACCTTCGAGAAAATCCCTTCGAGCGTTTGCAACAGCAGCGCCAGATCGATGGCCGACACATTGGGGAACTGCGTCACCACCGCCCGCTGCACCCGCGCCGACTCCTCCGGTGTCGCCGCCCGCGCCGCCGCCACGAAAAACTTCGGTGCCGCCTCCAAGGGACCTTCGGGAAACACCACGAAGAAGTTCGGCGACATCCGCTGCCAGTCCACCAGCCGCACGCTCGTCACCTTCGTCAGCATCGGCACGCCCTGCACATCCCACTCGATTTCGTCACCCAGCGACAGATGCATCTCCCGAGCGAGTTCCTCCGCGATCGAGATCGGGATCACCGCCGCATCCGCCGCCGCATGCCCGTCAAACGAACCCGCAGTCACCTTCTCCGTATCCGAAAGCTCGCCACGGAACGTCGAACGATACTCCCGCCGCAACCGCCAGCCTGGAATGTCGCTTCCTTGGTCTTTCAAAATCTCCTCCACTGCCCGCCCCTTGAGCGCACGCAACCGCATCGTCACGATCGGCGCCTGCGCCCGCACGGGCACATTTTCCTTCGCGAGCGTTTCGTTCAACGGCCCGATCTGGTCGTCCTGAATATCGAAGAACAACAGATTCGGCCGCTCCCCACCCGCTGTCCCGCGCACCTGCGCCACCACCGTCTCCCGCGTCAGCACGAGCGCCAGCAACAGGAAAGTCCCGAGCCCGAGCGACACCAATAACAACACCGTCCGATTATTCGGCCGGTGCAAATTCGCCACACCCTGCCGCCACACGTACGGCAGCCCTTTCGGCAAAAACCGCCGCGCGCCCCACGCGATCCCTTTCGCCAGCAACGCCAGCACGCCGATGCTCACCAGCAGCGCCGCCGCGAAACCCAGTCCGCGCGTCACGCTATGCGTCTGAACGATTGCAAACCCCGTCACCGCCGCGCCGATCAACGCATAAACCGCCACGCGCCACGGATCGCGCCAGCCCGCCTGCTCCACAAACGCCGCGCGCAACGCCACCAGCGGCGACACCTGCCGCACCGCCAGCAACGGCAGCAGTGTGAACAACCCGCACACCGCCAGCCCCGCGATCAACCCGCGCAACACCGCCGGCCACGAAATGAAAAACTCCACATCCACTGGCAGCATCCCCTTCACGAATACCGGCAGCACCAGCTGCACCGCGATGCCCCCAGCCACGCCAAGCAACGCCCCGAAAAGCCCCAGCGCCAGCCCCTGCACCAGATAAACCGCAAAGGTCTGCCGTCCGCTCGCACCGAGACACCGCAGCACCGCCACCGTCGCGATTTTCTGCCGGATATAAACATGCACCGCCCCACCCACACCGATCGCGCCGAGAAACAACGCCACAAACCCCACCATGCTCAGAAACGCGTCCACATTCCGCAGCGCTCTCCCGAGATCCCGCTTCCGCTCCTCGACCGTGTCGAAGCCCAGTCGCAATTCACGAAACCGCCCGCGCAAATCGCGCACCAGCTGCTCCGTGTCGAACTCCGGCGCGAATTTGAAATACGTCTTGTACCGCACCAGCGCCCCCGGCCCCAGCAACCCCGTGCCGTCGAGTTGCGCGCGCGGGATGTACACGCGCGGCGACAACATCGCCACCGCCGGTGAATCGCCCGGGATTTTTTTGAGCGCCCCCGCGATGCGAAACCTCTTCTGCCCCAGCTTCACCGAGTCGCCGACCTTCGCGCCATACTGCGCGAGCAGCGTTTCCTCCAAAACCGCGACGGCTCCGCCCGAGCGCAATTCCTCGGGTGCATTTTCCGGAGCGGTCAAAAACTCCCCATAAAACGGATACGCACCCTCGACCGCCCGCAGCGAAATCAACCGCGTCTGCCCGCCGCTGTCCGGGAAAACCACCATCGAGGCAAACGTCACTTCGTGCGCCTGCTCACCGCCCAGCCCATCGAGAAACGCCCGCGCCTCATCCGCAATCGCCGTCCGCGAGTCCACCGCGAGATCTGCACCCAGCAGCGCCTTCGCCTGCGTGTCGATCGCCCGCCGCAGATTATCCGTAAACGACCCGATCGCCACGAGCGCCGCGATCCCGAGCACGATCGAAAGCGAAAATAACGCCAGCCGCCGCCGCGCCGCCCGCGAATCCCGCCAGGCCATCTTCAAAATGAAACTCATACGCCCGCCTCGCCGCTGATGACTCCCTGCGCGCCCGCCACAACCGGCTTAGTCTCATCACTGATCACCCGCCCCGACTTCAACCGGATCACCCGCTGACATTTTCCCGCCAGCTCCAGATCGTGCGTCACCAACACCAGAGTCGTCCCTCGTTCGCGATTCAGCCCGAAGATCAGCTCCACCATCGCCGCCGACGTCGCGCCATCCAGGTTTCCCGTCGGCTCATCGCAGAACAAAATCTTCGGCTGATTGATAAACGCCCGCGCCAGCGCCACGCGCTGCTGCTCGCCACCGGAAAGCTGAATCGGAAAATGATCCTCACGATCCTTCAATCCCACCCGCCCCAACAACTCCCGCGCTTCCGCCTCCTTCCCGCGTTCCCCGCGCAGCTCCAGTGGCACGAGCACATTCTCTAAAGCCGTCAGCGTCGGGATCAGTTGGAAGTTCTGAAACACAAACCCCACGTGCTCGTTCCGCACCTTCGCGCGCGCGTCTTCACTGAGCCCGCCAATATCCACGTCCGCCAGCGCCACGCTTCCACCGCCGGGCCGGTCCAGCCCCGCGCACAATCCGAGCAGCGTCGTCTTCCCACTGCCGGATGGTCCCACGATCGCCAAGCTCGCCCCCGCATCGATCGAGAAACTCACTTCATGCAAAACCGTCAGCGCGCCATGGGCGGTCGGATACGTTTGGGTCAGTCGCTGGACATTCAACATTGCTTGAGCACACATGCGGGAGTGCCGGAAGAAAGCAGCCGGCCTGCCTTATGCAAACGACGACCTCATTCCACGCGCGCATCTTGTTTCCACTCCTCACCGCCGCGCTGATCATCATTTCGCCCTTTCTCCCCGCCGCCAATTCCGCGAATCCCTCGACACCCGCCACACCCGCGTCGCCGCCCGCCGCCGTCAAAACTATCCTCTTCTTCGGCGACAGCCTCACCGCCGGCTACGGTCTCGACGACCCCGCCCTCGCTTTCCCCGGCCGCATCCAGGAAAAAATCACCGCCGAAAAACTCCCCTGGCGCGTCATCAACGCCGGCCTCTCCGGCGAAACCACCGCCGGCGGTCTCCGTCGCCTCGACTGGATCATGCGCCAGCCCGTCCACATCTTCGTCCTAGAACTCGGTGGCAACGACGGTCTCCGAGGCCTCTCCCCCGAAGTCGCCCGCACCAATCTCCAAGGCATCATCGACAAGGTCCGCGCCAGAAATCCCGCCACCCGCATCGTCATCGCCGGCATGGAAATGCCCACTAGCATGGGCACCGACTACACCACCGCCTTCCGCGCCATTTATGCCGAGCTCGCCAGGAAAAACGACGCCCTCCTCATCCCCTTCCTCCTCGAAGGCGTCGGCGGCGACCCCAAGCTCAACCTCCCCGACGGCGTCCACCCCACCGCCGAAGGCCACATCATCGTCGCCGAAACCGTCTGGAAAACCCTTCGCCCCCTCCTGTCTCCTTCCCCGTAAAACTCCTCTCAAACCCCGGACTAAATACGGATGGCGGCTTGCAAGTGCAAATAACTGGGGCTAACACCCCAACCGTTCCCGATGCGTCGCCCGTTCCCACTTCTCTTCGCCTCCTTGGTATCTCTGGCGTCCATCGCCTCAGCCGCCACGTTCACTTGGACCGGCGCTGGCGGTAACGATCACTACGATAACCCCGCCAATTGGTCCGGCGGCATCGTCCCGACTAACGACGGCACCGCCACCGTCCTCTTCGGCGATCAAGGCGCCGGCCCCGTCCAGCTCCCGCTCTTCGGCCTCCTCAATCTCGCCAGTATCCAGTTTCAAACGTCCGCCAGCTACGCCTTCTCCGGCCTCGCCTTGGTCAACGTCAACAACGGCCTCGACGCCTCCGCCACCAGCGGCGTCCGCTTTTCCTCCGGCATCGTCGTCACCCTCTCCGGCGAAACCCAAAACGTCCGCGTTGCCTCCGGCTCCGTCGAGATCGCCGGCGCAGTCCTCGGCGGCGCCAGCCTCACCAAAACCGGCTCCGGCAATCTCGTCCTATCCGGCCTCAATCTCTACAGCGGCGGCACTCAGGTAAACAGCGGCAGTCTCACCTTCACCTCGCTCGCCTCCGTCCCCAACGCCGGCCGCATCGCCTCGTCCACCGGCGCCTACGTCGGCATCACCTTCAACCAGTCCGTCCAATCCGGCTTCCTCAACCAGATCGACGCCTCCGCCTTCCGCGGCTCCATCGGCCTCGACACCGCCGCCGGACAATCCTCCCCCACACTCTATAACGAGCAGCTCGACCTCACCGGCTTCAACAACCTCGCCGGCCTCGGCTCCCAGACCTCCGCCATCGTCTCCGGCAAAATCCTCATCGACGCCGGCACCGACTACCGCTTCAGCGGCGGCAACGGCACACTCTACGTCGCCAGCGAACTCTCCTCCACCCACAGCGGCATCGATCTCCGCTCCGACTACGGCTCCCCGCTCACCGTCGTCCTCCGCGGCAGCAATAGCTTCAACGGGCAGGTCAACATCCTCCACTCCGTCCTCGTCCTCGATAATATCAAATCCCTCTACGGCACCCAGCGGCTTAACCTCAACGGCCCCGCCTACGCCGGCTACACCGAGAATTTCAACGTCTCCGCCTCCAGCTTCCTCAGCCGCATCAACACCATCGGCAGCTCCCAAGCCATCGTCGGCATCGACTCCGCGAATACCGCCGCCCCCCGCACCGTCTCCGACGCCATCGACCTCTCGATGGGCGGCACCCGCACCGATTCCTATTACTTGGGCACGAGCAGCCGCGTCACCCTCACCGGCGACATCACGCCCACCACGGGCGACGACCTTTACCTCACCGCCGTCAAAGGCGGCCACCTCACCGTCGCCTCCACCCTCGGCAATAAAATCCCCGGCGTCGTCATCGGCCAGACCAACTCTTTCGACCCCCAAGGCGGCACCGTCGAACTCAAGGGCAACAACACTTACGCCAACGGCACCCAGGTGCTCGGCGGCACCCTCCTCGCCGGCAGTAACAACGCCCTCGGCCTCGGCGGCGTCTCCGTCAACGACCGTGCCACCCTCAGCATCGCGCAGCCCGTCCTCATCTCCAACCAGCTCACCCTCTCCAGCGGCTCCACCCTCTCCGGCTACGGCACCCTCGGCGCAGTCGGCGGCACGTACATCGGCAGCGGCGTCCGCCTCTCTCCCGGCAGCGCCACCCACATCGGCACGCTTTCTTTCAACAACGGCCTCACCCTCGGCCCCGGTTCCAGCCTCACCTTCAATCTCCTCAGCCCCACCGGCTCCGCAGGCACCGGCTGGGATCTCATCAACGTCATCGGCAGCCCGCTCAACCTCACAGCCACCACCAGCAGCCCTTTCACGATCGACCTCGTGACCCTCAGCGCCAACGGCACCGCCGGACAACTAGCCACTTTCGATCCCACGCAAGGCTACAGCTGGACCTTCGCCACCTCCGACAAAATCAACGGCTCCTCGTCCGACACCTTTGCGATCAACGCGTCAGGCTTCCTCAACAACACCGCCGGCGGTTCGTTCTTCGTGACCCAGACCAACACCGGCCTCGCGATCAATTTCACCCCCGTCCCCGAGCCCTCGACTTACGTCCTGATGGCCCTCGGCCTCGGCCTCGTCGCGATCTTCGAATACCGCCGCCGCAAGTAAATCGGTCCTATGCAAATCTCGTCCGAATCCAATTCGCGCCTGCCTGCCGTCTCATCGTCTTATCCAGCGACAAACAAAACCGCCTCCTCATCGGGTGCCCAACCCTCAGGCAATTCTCTTGAAGCAGCCGGCGTAAAATCGGCGGACTTCACCCAGATGACGCGCAAGGAGCTTTTCGACTGGATGAATACCCAGATCACCAGCGGTAAAATGTCGCTGGATGAAAGTACGCCTTTCCTGGGCATGACCCTCAAGATGTCGGTGTCCACCGGACAACCTGTCGATATGGAGACCGATACCGATCCGATTAACTTCATCGCAAAAACGCGTGAAGGCATCGAGGGCGCTCTAGTTCGCGGCGACGGCGCTGAAGTCAATCGCTTGAAAAGCGCGATCGAACTCATGCAGCGCTTTCAAGGCACTGCCTTCGGAATCGACGCCCGTGCCTGACAAAATCTCTGCCACGCCTGGCAGAGATCGTTCGGCACTCACCTTCAAAGCTGCGCGTCAGCTGTCGCGCCCGCTCACTCCGCCGACAACGTCCGCGCCTTCTTCACCAGTTCGATAAACTCCCCGCGCTTCCCATCCGCATCCTCGCCCTTGCCCGCCTCCGCCCAGCTGATCACGCGATCGTAATCCGACGCC
Source organism: Nibricoccus aquaticus (assembly GCF_002310495.1). GTDB lineage: Bacteria > Verrucomicrobiota > Verrucomicrobiia > Opitutales > Opitutaceae > Nibricoccus > Nibricoccus aquaticus. The sequence goes on from NZ_CP023344.1 coordinate 994,508, forward strand.
ACCGTGTGCGATGACTCGCGCAGCATCATCCCCAGGCTCGCGACCGCCGCCGCGAACTTGAAATCTTTGCTCGCCGCCTCAAACGCCGCGCCCGTGTCGATCACCGGAATCTCCATCTTCCGGCTCACATCGACCAGCGGCTCCGTGAACCGGATCTTCAACGTCAACAACTCCTCCTGCGGCTCACGCAGCGACGACGCTTCCTTCGGCGCCGCCTCCACTCCGCCGCCCGCCACATCCACCGGCACGATCTCGTAAAGCGCCGTCACCGTATGTCCGGCGCCGATCTCGCCCGCATCGCCCCTGTCGTTGCCGGCAGCTTCCGTGCTCTCCGGCCGGTTCTCGTACCCAATAAGCCGGTACGCCTGCGCCACCGCCGGGTTGAACTCCACTTCCAGCGCCATGTCTTTCGCGATCGTCACCGCCGCGCCGCCCGGCTGGCCCTCGCCCGCAGCCTCACGCCCCTTCACCCCGATGCGCACCAGCCGGTGCGCCGGATTCCACGGCGCCGTCGCGATCTCCATCGAAGCCGCAAAAGGCTCCCCCTCGCCCTTCGCCGGTGCCGCATAGCGATAGTTGAAATAGTTCACCATCTCCTCCACCCGCACCGCATCGCGCGGCGGCAGCCGCCCATCGTCGAGATAACGCCGCACCTTCGCGTAGCCTTCCGTGTCCACATCCGCCGCGAAGCTCGACAGCGGCGCGCTCTGCACCCGCGCGAAATCCCCCGCCACCGCCCCGCCCGCGTTCTCGCCGCCCGCCGACGCCCCGTCGCTCGCGCCCATCTCACGCGCGCCGGCCGACGGCAGCCGTGCCGCCTCCTCCGCATCCTTCACCAAAAAAAAGCCCGCCCCCGACTCCACCGGCACCCCGTCGCCGCCCTCGCTCGCCAGCGTTTCCGCCATCACCCGCTTCGCACGCTCTTCCGCCACGTCATGCACCGCCACATTCGTCCGCGAACTCTCGCGCAGCGCCAGCACCACCGCGAAACACGCCGCAGCCAGAGTCCCCACCCACACATAAGGAAACCGCACGATTTTCCTCCGATAAGGATCATCGTTCTTCCCCTCCTTCTTCTGCACCGCTCCAACCGGCTCCGCCAACGCCTCCGCCTCCAGCGCGCCTTCGAGCTGAGCCGCCAGCGCACGGATCTCCTCAACCGCTGCCCGCGCCGCTGCATCATGTTTCAACAACGCCTCCACCTCGGCGCGCTCCGCCCCGCTCAACTCGCCCAGCGCATACGCGGTGAGCCGGTGATCGTCGGGTGAAAAAATCGTCGTCTGCTGATGCTCGTTCATAGCTGTGTCCTCGTGTTTGTCCCGTGTCGTTCGTCTCTCGTCCCTCAAGGCCGTTGCGCTGCGAACTCCGCGCGCAACCGCAGCACCGCGTTGTGAATCAGCACACCCACATGGCTCACCGAGAGTGCCGTGATGCCGCTGATTTCTTTATAGCTGAATCCATTTTGAAACTTCAGCCGGATCACCTCCTGCTGATTCGCCGGCAGCCGCCCGATCAAATTGAGCAACGCCTCCTGCGTCTCCGCCCTCTCCAGCGTCCGCCCCGGCCGTGGATCGTTCGCCGTCACGCGCTCCGCCTGCCCTTCCTCGAAGCGTTTCATCCGCCCCTCCTTCCGCAACACATCGAGCGCGCGATGCCTGCAAACCGTGAACAGCCACTCCGCCACATGCCCGTCCACTTCCTCCGGCGTTTGCGCCATGAGTTTGACGAACGTGTCCTGCACGATGTCGCGCGCCCGGTCGTGATCGCCGACGAGGCGCGTGGCGTAGCGCGTGAGCGGAGCCTGAAACTCCGCGACCGCCGTCTGCACAAAATCTCCAGCGTGTTCATGAGAAGATTCCCGGTTCATGGGGTCGTGAATGGAAGGGACCTAGGCTGAAAACGCATCGCGCGGAGATTTCTTAAAACAATCTGGAAAAAACGCCCCCAAGCCCCCGAACGCGAGCCCGCAGGTGCCCCCATCTTTCTCCCTCCTCCCCTCGTTCCCGCCCGCCAAAAATCCCCTCCCCATTCGCGTCCATTGGCGTCCATTCGCGGTTAAAAACTCTCACCACTCCTCTGTATTCTCCGGCTATCAGTGTTCATCAATGCCCATCAGTGGTTAAAAAACTCCGTCATCCTCATCGTCCTCACCCTCATCGCCGTCATAGTCCGCTCACCCATCCGTCTTCTCCCCAACCCGCTACTCACTACTCCCTGCCCGCTACTTCCGCTCCAGATAAAGCACCTCGACCACATTTCGCACAAACTGCTCATCCGACACTCCCTCCGCCGCCTCCGGCGGCATCGGCGTGATCCCACGGAAATGCTCCGCCAGCTCTGCGAATAACTTTACCCGCGCCGCATCCTCGAATGTGTCCCGACGCGCCAGCGCCTGCCACGCCGCCCTCGCCTCGCCGGGCGTCACTGACTGCCGCAACCGCGCCACTACGGGTAGATGCCCCCGCAACGAATTATACTTCCCCGTCTGCAACGTGCTCAAATCTGGCGTCGCTTCCACCGGCTCCCACACCACGAGCGTCCCGGCCGCCAGATCCCCCAGCCGCTGCGCCTTCCGGCTGAACAACGCCGCCAGCCCGCCCACCAGATACGCGAACGGTAATCCGTCCACCGCCCTCAGCAGATTCCTCAGCGCGATCTGCGCAAACGTCAGCCGCAGTCCCCGCTCATCCACTACACGCAGCCGCATCACTTTCTTCCCGATCGTCTGCCCGCGCCACAACCACTCCGCCGCGATCCGATACCCCTGCGACAACAAAAAATAACTGATCGCCATCACCATCCCCGCGATGTCCCGGCTCACGATGCTCAGCAGCCCGATGATCGTCGCCAGGATCATCCACGCCGCTGTCACCGTCATCCAGTCCACCATCAGCGCCGCCAGCCGCAGCACCGGACTCGCCAGCCGGTACGAAAACGCCACGCCCTCCGGCGTCCTCACATGAAACCGATGCGTCCGCTCCGCGCCCTTGGCCGCAGCCATCGCGTTACCCATCCCTGCATTCTTCGCCATCGCACTCATGCGCGCGCCTCCGTCGTTTCCGTCTTCCGCCCCGCCCGCCTGAGATACCACAGCAACCCCGCGCCCTCGATCACGCCGAACGCGATCTTCACCCAGTAAGGAATCACCGGCTCGTGATACTGCGACAAAAACGCCTCCACGATCCCCGCCCACACCAGCATCACCGCCGCGCCGAAACAAAGCGTCACCACGTCCGGCATCACCGCGCGCAGCCGCCCCGCCATCCGCAGATTTTGCCCGCGCCCAAGCAACGCCCCCGCCAGCACAAACCCCGCCTGCCCGCCCACCAGGATCGCCGGGATCTCGATGATTCCATGCGGCAGCAACCACCCGAGGAGAAAAACGATTTCCCCCGCCAGCACATAGTCCACCGCCACCGCGCCGAGGATCACGCCATTGTAGAAAATAATCACGAGCGTCCCCACGCCCCAGCTCATCCCGAGCGACGCCGCCGTCAGCGTCACCTTCGTGTTATGCGTCATCAACTCACCCGAGAAACTCGCCTTGCGCCCATCGAGCTGCCCCGCATCCGCCGCCTCTTCTTTCGCGACGCGCTCGCTCGGATCGCCGAGCAAATGCCCGAACGGCATGATCACTTCCTTCGCCTCTTGATCGAACGCCACCGCCAGCCCGCCAAAAATCACGCCGATCATCGTCACCATCAGCGAAAACGTAAACGCCTTCGCCCGCCGCCGAAAGGTCTGCGGCAACGTCTGCGCCAGCCACGTCCACGGCCGAAACCGCGTGCTCTCACTCTTCCCGCCGTGAACTTCCGCGTACCCACGCGCCACCAATCCCTCCAGATAATGCCGTGCCTCCGGCTCCGCCGAAAACGTCGCCAGCCGCGCCAGATCGGCCGACGCCCGCTGATAAAGCCGCTCCAGCTCCCGCGCCTCTTCGAGCGTGAGCGCGTACCAATGATCCGCCGCGAGCTTGTTGAGGATCGCTTCCAGCTTCTCCCACTGTACCCGCTCTTCCGTGACAAACTTTTCGAGATTAACGATCATGATTTGTCCGTGCTCCTCACAACGACTGCCTTTGTTTCACCCGCAGATACTGCGTCACCAGATTCGCCGCCATCGTTTCATCCTCGAGCAACGTCGCCGTCACCCCGAGCGGTTTCAATTTCTTCGCCAGCACCTGCGCCTCCGCCCAGCGCGCATGCCCCGCCAGCTTCGTCGGAATCTCACCCGTCTCCGCGATCTCGCCGCCCGAAAAAACCGGCGCCACCCCCGGCGCGCGCAGCTGATTCACCATTACGAGATGCTGTCGCGCGAGCAGCTCAGCATGCTTCGCAAAATCCTCCGCCAGCACCGGATCGCTCAGATCCGTCAAGAAAAACATCAACACGCGCCGCCGCAGTTGCGACCGCAGATGCCGCACGATCTCCGCCATATCCGGTGTCGCCTCGCTCGGTTGCATCGCATGGATCGCCTCGCGACACGCCGCATAATGACCATCGCCACTGCCCGCGCGCACCGACACACGCACCCGGTCATCATAGACGATCAGCCCGAACCGGTCGCCCTGCCGCTCCGCCGCGAGCAGCAACACCAGCGCCGCAGTCAGATAACGCTCCAGCGCCGTCTGCGTGACGCCCTCATGCGTCACCGGCCGCGCGCTGAGCCGCGACGCATCGATCACCACATAAATTTCCTGCGTCCGCTCCGCCTGAAAAATCTTCGTGATCGGCCGCCCGCGCTTCGCCGTCGCCTTCCAGTGAATCTCATCGAACCCATCGCCCGGCAGATAATCGCGCAGCTTCTCAAAATCCCGCCCGCGCCCCACCGTCCGCTGCAACTTCGAGCCCAGCGCCCCGCGCGACAGAAACAACGCCGCCAGCTGCTTCCGCTCCGTGAACAAATTCGGATACACCCGCAGCTCGCAGCTCAACGCCTTGCGCACGCGAATCCGCCAGAACCCAAAACGCGACCCACTCTCCGCACACGCCAGCACTTCGGTAAACCGCCCACGACGCTTCGGCGTGCAGACCCAATCCACACGCGCATGCTTCACCCCCGCCGGCAGATCGATCCACGTCTCCTCGCGTTCGCTCGAAAAAATCGCCGGCAACCCCAGCGCAAACCGCAACCGCCGCGCCTCGCCCGTCGGATTCTGAAACACGAGCGAGATCACCCCCGCCCGATCCTTCGCAAACCGCGACACCGCCGGGACCGATACCTCCGGCGGCAGCGCCCGCTTCACGCTCAACCCAAGATCCGTCAGCGCAAACAACGCCACACCCAGCAACGCCAGCACCCACAACGGCGTCAGCTCCGGCAACGGCCCCGCGATCGCCGCGAGTACCGCGACGCCCGCCACCGCCCAAAGAAGTCGAGTCGCCGGAACGGGAATCATGGAAATACCTCCGAGGTCGAACGCGCACTCCGAGCGCGTTTCCGATTTCCGTGTAGGGCCTCAGCTCGCCTGAGGCCTCCGAGGTAGGACGCGTTATCCTCAACGCGCCGAAGCGACGTCGCTCGCCCACTCCCCACATTTTGCGAACCATCGCCTGCGCGAATTTTCTCACAAAGCGCCAAGTATCTCAGATACCAGTCCTCCGGAACCTCATAGCTACCGCGAATGGCTTCATCCTGCGCCTCAATGAGCTGGAATTTTGTCTTATGCTTCCAATGCAAAACGAACAAACGGGTGTCGCCTCGATAGGCGATTAACCAAGGCGGTCCCACTGCCAGCATGGCGGGCGTGTACGAAGAAGTAACTTCGCGCTCCTGCATGAGCGCTTTGAACTTATCAATCGTTTCGCGACGCCTTACCTCGATTCGGAAATGGGAAGTTACATCGGGATCAACTTGATTTCGCTTTACGTAAAACACGTCGACTCGATCAACCAAATCCACTGCTCGACGAAACGCCCGCAAATCAGGTTTCGGCTCCTCATAATCTGAAAAATCAGGAGGGGGTGGCGGCGGAAGAATCCTTGATTCACAGCCGTGCAGAAAGACCACAAGAACGCCGATTCCACAGAGTTTCGTCATTCCCCCGAATGTTTTCATCACTGATTCTCTATTCGCGTTCATTGGCGTCCATTCGCGGTTAAAAAAATCATCACGCCCCTCACCGCGGCACCGCCACCTGCTCCAGAATCTTCGCGAGCACTTCCTCCACCGTGAGACCTTCGATTTCAAATTCCGGACGCAGCACGAGACGATGCGACAGCACCGGACCCGCCAGGCTCTTCACATCATCCGGCGTCACGAAATCCCGTCCCGCCAGCGCCGCCTTCGCGCGGCTGCCCAGCAGCAACGCCTGCGTCGCACGCGGCCCCGCGCCGATCTGCACACTCTCGTGCGAACGCGTCGCCCGCACCAGATCGACGACGTACGCCACCAATTCCTCGCGCAGCGTCACCTGATCGAGGATCGCACGCACCGCCGCGAGCTCGCCCGGCCCGAGCACTTGCTTCACCGCGCCCGCCGCCAGCACCGCTTCCGGCGCATCGATGCCCAGCACGCGCTTCGCGAGCGTCAGCTCTTCGTCGCGCGCGGGCACGTCCATCCTGATCTTCACCATGAACCGATCCTTCTGCGCCTCGGGCAGCGGATACGTCCCTTCCGAGTCCGCCGGATTCTGCGTGGCGAACACCGTGAAGTTCGCGTCCAGCACATGCGTGTCGCGGTCGATGCTCACCACGCGCTCCTGCATCGCCTGCAGCAACGCCGCCTGCGTCTTCGCCGGCGCGCGGTTGATTTCATCCGCGAGGAGAAACGTCGTGAACACCGGCCCGCGGATCAGCGTGAACGCATTCGTCTGCAGGTTAAAAACATTCGTGCCCGTGATGTCCGCCGGCATCAGGTCGGGCGTGAATTGCACGCGCCCCGTCGGTACGCCGAGCACATGTCCGAGCGTGCGCACGAGCAGCGTCTTCGCCACACCCGGGACGCCTTCAATCAACGCGTGATTGCGCGTCAGCAGCGTGACGAGCGCCAGCTCCACGACCGCATCCTGACCGATCACCACCTTCGCCACTTCCGCGCGAGCCGCAGAAATCGTGACAGCAAACTTTTCGAGCATTGGGTTCATAAGATAAAAATTCTATCGGACGACAACGGGGCAATAATCCGCAAAAAATTTCGGCTCTTCGCTACCTTCTGTTCAAATCCGAACCGGATCGGGATTGATCGGTAATTCGCGTCCATGGGCGTCCATTCGCGGTTAAAAAACCTCTCCCCACTCTTCGGTAATTTCCGGTCATCAGTGTTCATCAGTGCCCATCAGTGGTTAAAAAATTCCGTCGTCCTCAGCGCCGCTTCAGCGCGCGCACGATCGCATTATAGGTTTCCGCCGGCGATGCCTTCCCGCTTTGCGCCGCCACCGCCGCTCGCACTTTTTCCACATCGCCCGCACGCGACGTCCGCGTCCACTCCGCCACGCACGTCTCGACCAGCTTCCCCGGCGGCAGCGCCCGCCGCAGCAAGGCCTCCAATCCCGCCGAGGGATGATACGTCAGCGCCGTCTCCGCCGTCTCCGGCGCAGGCGGCACGAACAACGTCATCCGCTGCCACACGAAAAGCGCCGTCAGCAGCAGCAGTACGAAGAACGCCCCCGCCAGCCCGTAACGCCGCGCCAGTTTCGCGATGCCCACATCCTCCTCCACGCCGAGATGGCTCTCGTTGAAAACCACCCGCGTATTCCCGCCCACCAGCCACGCGAGCAGCGACGTCTCGCGCGACTTTTGCATCGCCTCATTACTCAGGAAAAACGTGTCCGTCGCCACCACGACTGTCCCGCGTCCGAGCGTCATCTCCATCAACACCGGCGAATTCCCGCGCGTGTACAGCACGCGCCAGTCGGAGCCCTGCGTGAGGTGAAAATACAGATCGCTCTTCCACGGCACCTGCGCCGCCAGCGTCTCCGGCGCGCCCGCCTTCCGCAACGCCCCCGCCTCGCGATCCATGATCCAGCGCGTGCGCAGTTCGAGGCCCCACCGCTTCGACCAATCCACCAACTCCGTCCGGTGAACCGGCTTCTCCGCCTCGTCATTGCGCGGCGATTGGCGCTCCTCCTTCGACGACTTCTTCTCTTCCTGGTCTTTCTTTTCGTCGGCCTTTTTCTCACCCGTCTTCTTGTCCGTCTCTTTCCCTTTCACAAACGGCTCGACCACATCCGCCGTCGTCAGGCGCTCCGCCTTGAAAACGATCACCGCCCGCGAGCCCGCGCGCACCGCCGCATCGAGCACATTGGCCTCCTCCATAGAAAACGCCTCCCATGGATTCCGCTCCATGCCCGCAAACACGAGTGTGCGCGCCGGCGTCTCCGCAATTTTTTTCATCGGCTGCACCGACCGCTCCACGCGCAACCCCGGCAGCTCTTGCAACGCTTCGAAAATCGCCCGCGTCCCCAGCGGATCCGCGCGCAACGTCGAGTACGCCGGAAACAGATCGCCCTGCCCCAGCCGCAGTTTGAACAGCCAGCCGAGCCCGCCCGCAAAAACCACGGCGATCAGCAGCAGCGCGATCCATGAGTAGCGTCTGTTCATAGTCGCTCTCCCCGCGCGCCCGCCAGCGTTGCTTCTTCTGCCACACGTTCCAGTTCTTCCAACCACGCACGCACGACCGCCTCGTTCGCAACGTCACGTCCGTACCACACCGATTCGAAATTCAACCGGTGCGCCAGAAACCGCACCGTCACTTCCGGCTGCAACACCGCGCGTCTCCGCAGCTCCCGTTCGTAATCCAGATTCGTCTTAAACTTCGCGAGCGTGATGAGCCCGTCCGCCGCGTGCTTCGCCAGTGTAGCCAGATACAAGGCACGCAACGCCAGCCGCCACTCGCCTTTCGCGATCTGCTCTTTCGCCAGCGCCAGCCAGCCATCCGACGGCATCTGCGCCGCATGCGTCGCTTCATCGCGCAGATCCGGCTGCGCGAGCGTGATCGCCCGTCCGATGAGCGCCGGCGCCGTGTTCCGCCGCGCGCTCCGCACCATCATCACGATCACCACGATGATGCCGATCACCAGCGCTCCGATCAGCAGATAGAGAAAAATCCGCAGCGTCCCCATATCGGCCCCGCCGCCGCCACGCTTCACCGGCGTCTCCGCCACATCCTTCTTATCCCCACCAAACAAATCCTTCAGCCACGCCTCGAAATCCTGCCATGTCCGCTGAAGCGAGCGCACCATCTCTTCGATCATCTGCACACCTTCCTTGAGGAATTTCTTCACCGGCCCGGCTTCTTCCGTCCCCGCCTTCTTCTCTCCCGGCTGCGGCCTCAACTGCCACTGAAAATCCCGCCGCTTCAGCACATCGTCCAGCGCCCGGTCGAGCGCCACCGGATCGACCGCCGTCGCTTTCTCCCCACGCCCCGTTTGCTCCACTAACGTCGCCGTCGTCGTTCCCGCCTGCGCCCGCGCCGCATCCGGCGCACCCGTGAAAATCATCAGCGCAATCACCACGTTCACCACCCCAGTCACGCTCGTCCGCCCGCGAGCCTTCATCCCGCGCCCCGTTGCCCGCAACTCCGCCCGCAAATCCTCGCCCGATTTCTGCGCCCGCCCGTGGAAAACCCGCAGCACATAAAACGCTTTCACCAGCGGATCGACCGCCAGCCACGCCAGCGCCCCGATCGACGCCAGAAACGTCGTGTTCCAAAAAGCCCACCCGCTCAGCCCGAAAACGTTATCCAGCCCGAGCAACGTGTTCGCCAGCCACGGCACGAGGTAAAACGCCGACGCGCAGTTGATCCACACCGCGAACGCCACCAGCGAAAGAAACAACAGCGCCAGGTGATTCTGCATCGGCCACCGCCGTGAGAGTTCCCGCGCCTCCTTCGCTAGCTCCGGCCCCGCCGCGATCACCGTCGCGTGCTGGAAATAGCCATACACCCAGGCAAACGGGATCGTCACCACCGCCGCCACCGGCACCAGCAACGCTCCCCACGTCTGCACGTTGGTCTGCGCCACCGCGAGTTCCCACGCCCGCCGCCGCGTCCACACCGGCGGCGCCTCGCCCATCCGCTGCGCCAGCAGCCGCGCGCAAAATTCCGCCTGAGCCACTTTCAGCACCACAAACAATCCCACCAACCCGAGCGACGACCACGCGAGCTGCGCGCCGCTCGGCGCGAACCAGGTCGTGTGAGCCCAGAAAAACAAAAACCCCAGCGCCCACGCGCCCGCCCCGAAATAGTACACCGCCAGCGTCCCCGCCGGCGCGCACCTCAGCAGATGCACCGCCTCCTCGATGAGCTCCATCGCCGTGGGCTCCCCTGTCTTCGCGCGGTTGCTTCGTTTCGCAGTCATCGGATCAGTCCATCCCTATCCGTTTCCAGACCGTGCCTTCGTGTAACTCCGGCGGCATGCTCAACAGCAGCGAGCCCACCGCATAAAAAATCACCCACAAGACCAGCACCGCCGCCACCAGCGTCACCCCGCGCCGCAGTCCTGCAAAGCTCCGCTTCGACTTCACCGGCTCCGCCGCCCGCGCCGCCTTCGTCAGACAGCTCGCGCACACCAGCCGCCCCGCGTGATCGACCACACACTCGCGGCAATAAAATCCTCCACACGTCGAGCACCGCGCCACCGCCTCGCGCTCCGTATGCCGCACGCAACGCCTCGCGCGCAACGGCGCCGCCGCGCCCGGTAGATGAGGAATGGGCGACGCCGGGTTCACGACACAGTGGGCGGCGCTTCCGGCGCCGGCGTTGTCTGTTCAGGCACCGGTGCCTCCACCGCAGTCGTCGCTGCCTCCACAGCTTTCGCTACAGGCATCGTCAACGAACGCTGCGCGCTTTCGATCAGCGGCTGGATGCGCCCCAGCACACGGTTCGCTTTCCGCCTCCGCGCCAGTGCCCCGAGATGCAGCGTCTGCACTTTCGTCACCAAATAAACACGACACGAGGGACCGAGCGCGTTGTTCCAGATCAGAAAAACCGTCGCGATGAACAAAAACACCAGCGACACGCCCGGCATCTCTGCATCGACGACCGACGATAAAACCGGAATCCCCGCGATCACCGCCCACAGAATCCAGATCAGATTCCAGTACGCGCGCCGGCTGGAGCTCATCACGAAAAACCCCTGGATATCCGAAAACTGAAACCGTTGATAACTCTCCGTGTACCCGCTCGAATCCACCTGCATCAGGTGATCCTCCGCGAGCCACAGGCTTTTATACGTCCCGAAATTCAGCGGCGAACGCGTCAGCCGCGTGTAGAGTTTAGGTGTTTTCGCCATGCCTCATTTCTCCAGCAGCAACGTGACTCCCAGAAATACCCACCCGCCGATCTGCAGCAGCGCGACGACCCCCGCCACCACCAGCTTCCACCGCCCCGGCCGCACCAGACTCCGCGGTTTCCTCCAACCCGTGATCGCGAGATAGAGCGCGATCGGCGCCGTCACCAGAGTGAAAAACCAGACCAGCATCGGCAGCAACGCCAGCGCCAGCGCCGCCCCGCCCGGCAGATACCGCGAAGCCACCAACCGCGCATCGTCCTTCTTCGAGTTCGCGATGCAGTTCGGGCAAAGCGTCTTCCCGGTAAAGGGCACCGCGCACACCGCGCACAAAAAGCGCCCGCACCCGTCGCACACTTTCTCCGCCTGATTATCTGCGTGAAAAAAACACGTCGAGTCCTCCGCGACCACCACGGCCTGCGGCTTCACCGTCTCCTTCGTCGCTACCAGCGCCGGAAACGGGAAGAACTCAAAATCCACCCGGCACTTCAGGCAGCGGCAGCTGTTGGCGTCGATCCAGTCGAGCGCTTCATACGATCGCTTGCACGAGGGACAGGGTAACGCCGGACCGCGCGTCATTGGCGGGTTTTGATCACGCGCGTGTCGCAGATGATGTCATGCAGCGACTTCTTCTCCCGGTCGAACCCCGCCATGATGTAGCCGATCAACAGCGTCATGCTGCTGATCATCTCCGCGAAATAGCGCCCGATGATCCGCCCCGTCGTCAGGTCCGCCCCATCCGAGCGCACCAGCTTGAGCCCCAGCGCGATCTTCCCCGGCGTCGCCTGATACCGGCGGATGAAATACACGCAGTACGCGATCGCGATTCCGAAGCCCACCACCATGGAAACACCTTGAAAGAGAAAATACCGCGCGAGTCCTCCCGAGGCCTGCATATCGAGCTGATAAGTGAAGTAATTCGGCGTCCCCAGAATCAGCGCCGACAAAAGCATCTGCGCCGGAATGCTCACCACACCGGTGATGATCCCATCCAGAAACTTCGCCCAAAACCGCCGCCAAAATCCGCCATAACCATAAGGCCCCGGCACCGGGCCATCGCCCGCCGGTGCCATACCTTGCTGGATACGCTGGAAAAACTCATCGCGATGCTGCGCGCTGACCCACCGGCCCTCGTATTGAATCATCTCGCGCTTTGGGAAGCTCTTCCCGCTCACCACGCAAACCGCCGTGTCATCATTCGACGCGCCGGTTCCCGGCACCGAGCCCGATACTCCACCCGCCGGTACAAGCACCGCCTTCACCTGAGAGTACGGCTTCCAATCACCCATGCCTTCCTTCCAGACCAAAGTCTGCTCATTGATAACGCCGGTGCTAACCAGCTTCTCAAATTCAATCTGCGCGATGGGCCCCTGCCGCTGCCCGTTGATGGCGTAATACCAGTTCATGAGTGAGGTTGCTCGGCGCTTGGGAATGCCGCGCACCCGCTGAGAATCAATTTCATTCCTCGACGCGCTCACAGTTTTCCTCCCCACCCTTTACTCCACGCCCGCTCCGCGCATCTTCCCGCTCTACATGCGCCACCTCACCGCCGCCCTCGCCTGCGTCGTCGCAGCCCTTTCCGCTTCATTTTCCCCGGCCGCCTTCGCCCAACGCGAGACCGCCGTCGAAGCCGGTCTCCGCACACAGACACTCCACCTCGGCAACGGCGCCGAACCCGCGGATCTCGATCCCCAGATCTCCACCGTTTACACCGACTACAACATCCTCCTCTCCCTCTTCGAAGGTCTCACCGTCATCGACGAGGCCACCTCCCAAGCCCTCCCCGGCGCCGCCGAGCGCTGGGATATTTCCCCCGACGGCCTCACCTACACGTTTCATCTCCGCGCCAACGGCCGCTGGTCCAACGGCGACCCCGTCACCGCCCAGGAGTTCGTCACCTCCTTCCAGCGCATCCTCTCTCCCGCGCTCGGTGCCGAGTACGCCTACATGCTCCACGCGGTGAAAAACGCCGAGGCCTTCAGCACCGCGAAGATCACCGACTTCTCCCAAGTCGGCTTCCGGGCCATCGACGCACGCACGCTCGAAATCTCCCTCGAACGCCCCACGCCCTACCTCCTCACCCTCGTCGCGCATCAGGCCTGGTTCCCCATCCACCCGCCCACCATTCTGAAATTCGGCAAACTCGACCAGCGCGGCACCCGCTGGACCCAGCCCGGCAACCTCGTCGGCAACGGCGCCTACACGCTCAAGGTCTGGCAGCCTAACGCCCGCATCATCGTCGAGAAAAGCGACACGTATTGGGACGCCCCCGACACCAAACTCCGCTCCATCGTTTTCTACCCCAACGAAAACATCGCCACCGACGAGCGAAACTTCCGCTCCGGCCAGCTCCACATCACCTACGACATCCTCCCCGAAAAAATCCCCGGCTACCGCAAACAATCCCCCAGCCCTCTCCGCGTAGATCCCCTCCTCGAAACCCTCTACATCCGCTTCAACACCACCAAGCCGCCCTTCGATAACAAAAAAGTCCGCCAGGCCCTCGCCCGCGCCCTCGACCGCGAGATCATCTGCCGCGTCCTCCTCAGCGGTAGCCGCGAGCCCGCCCATTTCTTCACGCCGCCCAACACCGCCGGCTACACCGCGACCGCCCGCGTCCCCTCCGACTTCGAGGCCGCCCGCAAACTCCTCGCCGAGGCCGGCTACCCCGGCGGCAAAGGATTTCCCACCGTCGAACTCCAGATGAATACCGACGGCATCAACAAAAAGATCTTCGAAGCCGTGCAGGAAATGTGGCGCCGCGAACTCGGCATCACCGTCCGCCTCACCAGCCAGGATTTCCGCGTGTACCTCGATGCCCAGCGCACCCTCTCGTATCAGATTTCCCGCTCCCGCTGGGTTGGCGACTACAACGACCCCAATACCTACCTCGACATGTTCGTCACCGGAGGCGCCAACAACCAGACTGGCTGGAGCAACGCCGAGTACGACCGCCTCATCGCCGAAGCCGGCCGCACCCTCGATCAAGCCGCCCGCTTCGATCTGTTCCAAAAAGCCGAGGCCATCCTCCTCGACGAAGCCCCCATCGCGCCGCTCCTCTTCGGCACCCGCACCTACCTGATCCACCCTTCCGTCAAAGGCTGGGTTCCCTCCCTACTCGGCATCCATCGCTACCAAAACATCTCCCTAGAATAACCAGCGACATCCGCCACTGGTCACTGGTCATTGGCCCCATAAATCCCTTTCATCCCAGCCCCCCGCTGGCACACAACCTGCAAACTTCAACCCGCTCTCCGGTCCTCCGGCGATCAACCCTGTCCATGCGCTTCGCCCTCTCCCTGCTGCTCCTTTTTTCCGCCGCCCGCCTCGCCGCCGCCGACCTCACCGCCGTCCGCGTCTGGCCCGGCTACCGCACCGCTGAATCCTTTGAACGCATCTCCGAGTTCTTCGACGGCAAGGAAAACACCAGCGGCCAGACCCACATCCGCTCCCAGCCTGCCACGCGCGAAGGCTTCTATTTTCTCACCCGTATCAAAAACCCGGGCACGCCCCTCGCCGATGTCCGCGTCGAGCTTTCCGTGATCACCTCGGCCTCCGCCGACCCGAAAACCTTCACCGCCTTCCCCGCCACGACTGTTCCCTCCGGCAGCCACGTCTTCCAGATCGGCCTCACCGGCGCCGACTGGTCCGACGCGACCGCCAATCCCGTCGCCTGGCAGCTCCGCCTCCTCACCGCCGAAGGCCAGGAACTCCTCCGCACTCAAAGCTTCCTCTGGTCCCAGCCCGCGAAGAACTAATCGTTTTCGTCCGCCCCTCCACTCTCTCAACTCTCAACCCTCAGCTCTCAACTTTCCGCCGCCGCCGTCCCATGCCCGATCTCTTCGCCAGCTACGAACACGCCCGCTTCTACGACGAGATGTTCGCCGCCCCCGGCAAACCGCATGCGCACTACCAGCGCCTCGCCGAACGCTTCGGCCGCATGGAAGGCATCGGCGAACTCCTCCAGCGCCAGCGCACCGCCGACCAGACGTTCCTCAGCCGCGGCGTCACCTTCACCGTTTACTCCGACAACGCCGGCACCGAAAAAATTTTTCCCTTCGATCTCCTCCCGCGCATCATCCCCGCCCACGAGTGGAAACACCTCGAAGCCGGCCTCACCCAGCGCATGCAGGCGCTGAATATGTTCCTGGCCGACATCTACGGCGAACAGCGCATCATCAGAGAAGGAATCCTCCCGCGCGGCATGGTGGATTCCTCGAAAAATTTCCGCCCCGAGCTCGTCGGTTTCAAAATTCCCCGCGGTCTCTTCGTCCACATCAACGGCACCGACCTCATCCGCGACGAAGCCGGTGAGTACCGCGTCCTCGAAGATAATCTCCGCACACCCTCCGGCGTCAGCTACGTCCTCGAAAACCGCCAGGTCATGAAGCGCGTTTTCCCCAACCTCATCCGCGACTACCGCGTCCGCCCGGTCGAGAATTACACCAACGATCTCCTCGCGCTCCTCACCTACCTCGCCCCCGAACACGTTCCCGAGCCCACCGTTGTCCTCCTCACGCCCGGCGTCTACAACTCCGCCTACTTCGAGCACAGCTTCCTCGCCCGCCAGATGGGCATCGAGATCGTCGAAGGCTCCGACCTCGTCGTCGAAGATGACAAGGTTTACATGCGCCGCACCGACGGCCTCGCCCCCGTCCACGTCATCTACCGCCGTATCGACGACGACTTCCTCGACCCCACCGTCTTCCGCAAAGACTCCATGCTCGGCGTCCCCGGCCTCATGGAAGCGTATCGAAAAGGCAACGTCGCCCTCTGCAACCCCGTCGGCACCGGCATCGCCGACGACAAAGCAGTCTATTACTACGTCCAGAAGATGATCAAATTCTACCTCGGCCAGGATCCGATCCTCCCGAACGTCGAAACCTTCCTCTCCGCCGACCCCACCGACCTCAAATACATCCTCGCCAACCTCCCCAAGCTCGTCGTCAAAAGCGTCAACGAAGCCGGCGGCTACGGCATGTTGGTCGGCCCGCACAGCACCACCGCGCAGATCGAAGAATTTCGCGCCAAGATCATCGACAACCCGCGCAACTTCATCGCCCAACCCACCATCGGCCTCTCCCGCTGCCCGAGTGTTTGCGGCAGCACCATCGAAGGCCGCCACATCGATTTGCGCCCTTACATCCTCAACGGCGAGACCATCAAAATCATGCCCGGCGGCCTCACCCGCGTAGCCCTCAAAAAAGGCAGCCTGGTCGTCAACAGCTCCCAAGGCGGCGGCTCCAAAGACACCTGGGTCCTCGCCGACGAAACCTCCGCCCCCTTCCAATCCCAATCTCAGTCCGCCTCACCGATCGTGGAAAAAGTCCTGGTCTAAACGCACATCACCATGCTCTCCCGCGTCGCCAATCTCATCTTCTGGACCGCCCGCTACCTCGAGCGCGCCGAAAACGCCGCCCGTCTCCTCGACGTCAATGCCCAGCTCGTGCTCGATCTCCAGAGCCGCCAGGCCGCCGACGACCCGCGCTCCTGGGAGCCCTTGGTGTATGTCTGCGGCGGCGACGAACTCTTCCACAAACTCTACGGCCAGGAAGTCACCGAGCGCACCGTCGTCGACTTCGTCCTCTTCAACCGCCAGAACCCCAGCTCCTTCCTCTCCTGCATCGCCTACGCCCGCGAAAACGCCCGCTGCATCCGCGACCAGCTCGCCGGCGAAGTCTGGGAAGAGCTCAACACCTTCTATCTAAAGCTCAAAGAGGACGACTACTCCCGCTACGCCCAGCTCGGCTCCTCCGAATACCTCTCCTTCCTCAAAGGCCGCATCCAGCTCTTCTACGGCGTCGCATCGTCGATGATCCCGCGCACCCAAATGTGGTGGTTCTTCGAACTCGGCCGCTTCATGGAACGCGCCGACAACACCTCGCGCATCCTCGACGTGAAGTACTACATGCTTCTCCCCGATAACACCTCCGTCGGCTCCGCGCTCGACATGGTGCAATGGGCTTCCGTCCTCCGCTCCTGCTCCGCCTTCGAAGCCTTCCGCAAAAGCCGCCGCGGCCAGCTCACGCTTGAGCGCGTCGTCGATTACCTCGTCCGCGATCACTTCTTCCCCCGCAGCATTTTATTTTCCCTCAGCGAAGCCGGCTTCGCCCTCGCGCAAATCACCGCCGCCGCCCCGCACCTCGCCGACAACGCCGCCGCCCGCCTCATCGCCAGCCTCCGCGATCACTTGGAAAAAACCGTCATCAAAGAAGCCATCGCCGACGGCCTCCACGAATACCTCGACGACATCCAGCTCCGCCTCGGCGAAATTCACGCCGCCACGCAGGAGACCTTCATCAACTACTCCAGCGACACCGCCAAAGTCCTCGCCTGATCCCGCACGTGTACCGGCACCCTGCTTTTTGCAGAGCCTGCAATCGTTTGGGAACAGTCCTGAATAGGCGGTGTTCTGTCGGCGTTCATGGATCCGACACTCGCTCACTGGCTGGCCTCAAGTACACTGCCCCGCTTTCCCCGTCTTGGGACCGACCTCACCACCGATGTCATCATTGTAGGCGGTGGCATTGTAGGAATCACCACTGCGATTCTTTGCCAGCGAGCCGGCCTCACATTCGCCCTCATCGAACGCGACCGCCTCGCCCGCATGGATTCCGGGCTCACCTCCGCGCACCTCACCGCCGTGAGCGACCTTCGCTTCTCGGAGATCGTTAGCAATTTCGGACGTCGTCAGGCCCGCGCCATCTGGGACGCCGGCATCTCAGCCATCGATCAAATCGCCAGCCTCATCCGCACAGAAAACATCGCCTGTGATTTCAAATGGCTGTCCGGCTTTCTCCACGCTCCACGCGCGGACGATTTCGCAATGGATAACCTCATCCACGAAGCTGCGGCGAGCCGCGAACTCGGGATCCCGTCTGACTACATTTCCTCCATACCCGTTTTTCACAGGCCGGGCGTGCGCTTCCCGCGTCAGGCCGTCTTTAATCCGCGCAAATTCCTCGCCGGTCTCGTTCGTAATTTCGGAGGCAAAGGCAGTCACGTTTTCGAGCAGACTTCCGTGGACGAAATTCAAAACCGTCCCATCGCGATCAAGGCCGGCAACTTCACCGTCACTGGCCGCCACCTCGTCCTCGCTACGCACGCCGCCATCGCGACTTCCTCGCATGCGACCGAACTCAAAACGCCGCTCGCCATCGTCGAGACTCACGCACTTTCCGCCAAGCTTCCGTCTCAAATAGCCGAAGGTTTGTTCTGGGACACCGATTCGCCCTATCACCACCTCCGTATCGAAAATCGCCGGAGTCACGATTTCGCTATCTTCGGCGGTGAGGATCACGCACCTGGTGATTCTGATGCTGTGCATGCGCCAACACGGCTGGCCAAACGCTTCATGGAAATTTTCCCCGACGCCACGATTGATCGCCAGTGGTCTGGGCATGTCGTCGAAACCAGCGACGGTCTTCCTCTGATCGGCAGCACCACTGTCGATCAATTCATCGCAACTGGTTTCGGAGGAAACGGACTCACCTTCGGCACACTCGCCGCCTGCATGGCCATCGACTCCATTTTCGCGCGTCCCAATCCGTGGACCGTTCTCTTCAATCCACACCGCGGCAAACCGGGCTCATATCCGCCCTTTGGTTTTGCGAACACTGCGCATCAGGATTTTTCATTTCGTTGAAAGCTAGCGGGAATCGCGAACACATCACCCGCCGCTCGTTTCTCCGCCCATCACCGGAAGTACAATGCCTGTTATGTACGAAGAGTCCGCATCCGACGCGAGAAACACATACGATGGTGCTAGTTCTTCTGGTTGAGCCGGACGGCCCATCGGCGAATCACCACCAAACACCGAGACCTTTTTCGGCGTCAGCCCCTTGTCGGATGGATTGAGCGGCGTCCACACGGGGCCCGGTGCGATCGCATTCACGCGAATCCCGCGCTCGATGAGATCCATGGCGAGAGTCTTGGTAAACGCGTTGATCGCGCCTTTAGTCGAAGAGTAATCCGGCAACTTCGCTGAACCGAGAATCCCCGTTTCGGAACTCGTCGCGATAATCGCCGAGCCCGGCTTCAGGTGCGGCAGCGCGGTCTTCACTAAGTGAAAATAGGCATAAATGTTAGTCTTGAACGTGTGATCGAATTCCTCGGTCGTTACTTCCTCCAAACTGTCGTTTCGGCCCTGATACGCCGCATTTGAAACAAGAATATCGAGCTTCCCAAAATGCTTCAGCGTTTTCTCGACGATCTCTTTGCACGCCGCCTCACGACTCAAATCCGCCGGTAGCAACAAACACGAGCGCCCCACCGCCTCGATGGATTGCTTCACGCGTTCAGCGTCAGACTGCTCCTGCGGCAGATAAGAAATCGCCACATCCGCGCCTTCACGCGCGTAAAGAAAAGCGACCGCCCGCCCAATGCCCGAATCCCCTCCCGTGATGAGCGCCACTTTATCCTCCAGCTTTCCCGCCGGCCGATAACGCGTCGCCTGCCAGCGCGGCAGCGGCTTCAGTTTACTCTCCAAACCAGGCGAACGCTGATGCTGCACCGCAAACGGCGTCTTCGGCTCCGCCTGCATGAGCGGCTTGCGACGTGAGCGTGCGCTCGCGGAGAGATTCGTGGCTGAAGAATTCGTCGAAGAACGACGTGTATGCGCGGTCTTTTTCATAAGGTTGCTCCGGAAAAATGAAAAGACAGGCCGCATGTTTAATGCGGCCCTGTCCGTGGAAAAATGAACGACTGAACGGGCGATTATTCGTTCTCGGCCGAAGCCAGCGCTTCGGCATTCACGACTTCGGAAAGCGCGGTGAGTTTCTTATTCGTCTCACCTTCCTCGTCCAAAGTATCTTGGAGCAACTTGGCCACCTTGGTCTCACCGAGTGCTTCAGCAAACGCGCGCGCCGTTCCGTACGCAGCCATTTCATAATGCTCCACCCGTTGAGCTGCACCGATCAGCTGCGCATCGCGAATCGAATCAGGCGCATCGACTTCGATAGCCTCCGCACCTTCTTCGATAAGACCTTTCATGGCGTGACAGGTCTTACCTTTCACAGGCAGATCGAGGAGTTTGAACGCTTTTGCCAGCCGCTCGATGTGACCCTTGGTCTCTTCAAGATGATCGAGAAACCCCTGTTTCAAATCTTCGTTGGTGGCTGCCTTGGCCATTTTTGGCAGGGCCTTCGTGAGCTGGGTTTCAGCGTTGTAGAGATCCTTTAGTTCGTCAGCGAGGAGGTCTTGGAGTGAATGAAGAGAGGACATGGTGATACAGTGATTAATGTGAGGTTTATCCCGCCGCATCGCCGCCACACGGCGTGAAACGGTTAGGGCGCTGCCTGCTATTCGCTCACCCCATGCCAACGTGCAGCCGCGCCCAACAACTCGCGGGTTAAGCCGCGCGTAACCAATGAGAAAACTATCCGCGCACCTGGTTCGCCTTGAGCACCCATCGCCCGGGCGAAGGCAATCTGCACAACACGTCGCGCCGTCTTCTTGGCAAACTGCATCTTGGATCCCGCCTCTTTGCGAACGCTTCAGTCTTCCTCGTTTTCCCAATGCGGTGTCTCCACTTCCTTTGATTCTGGTGAGTTTTTCTCACGCAGAAAAATAGTCAGCACCACCATGCTTCCGATCGCGAGAAACTCGCTCTGCCAGTTCTGAAACGACTCGAACCAGAAGCGCGACGATCCGAGATACTGCCACACCGTCACTAGCGATTCACCATCCGCCAGTCGCTCCTGGTTATAGTGTCTTTGTCCGCCATGAGCATGCAGCGCGAACGCCACCAGAAACATCCCGAAAAACGCCAGTGACAACGAGTGCTCGTACACGAAGAGCACCCACCCGCCTCGCTTCACCGGCCACGGCGCATCCGCCGGTACCGGCCCTTTCTCGACGCAATGATGCGCATGTTTCTTCCGGGGATCTTTCGATTCCGCCGAGCCTTTTTGGTACAGAAACGCCGTCGCGAACACATAGACGAACATCTGGAAAAACTCGCTCTCCCAGTTCTCCGCCGTGACTTCCAAAAAATGCGCGCTCCGCACATACTCGCCAAGCGCGAGCGCCCGCTCTCCGCGTTTCCCAAGCTCGTCATTCAACTCGTGTCGCCCCGTCAGAATCTGCCCCGTCAAAAAAAACAGGAAGCAGCCAAACATCATGAGCGATAGCCCATGATTGCGAAAAAAAGACGGAGACTTGGACATAAGCGCTGCGTGGAAAAACGATGAACACCTATCGACACGTCACGTTACTCCACACGCCTCAAACGTGCCATCGGGCTCTCACCGGAATATAACTCCCGAACAACCTCTCCCATCTGATCGCTCACAGTCCAATCTTGGTCATGCATCATCCGCGATACGCTCCGCACCCGCGCCACCTTTGACTTTCACTCCTGCGCGGCTTTCTCTCCGCGCACCTTTCCACCACCGCAAACACATGGAGCACCTTCACGCCTACTGGCGCATGGAATACATCGAAGCCCCGCGTTTCCCCGCCGTGAAACGCCCCTTCACCGAACTCCCCGCCCTCGGCGACGACCGCTCCGCGCTCATCGTGTACCGCAGCCCGCTGTCGTACCTCATGCTCAACCGCTTTCCCTACAACCCCGGCCACCTCCTCGCCATCCCTTTCCGCGAAGTCACCGACATCGAGGAACTCACCCCCGCCGAAAGCGCCGACCTCTTCGCCACCATCGTCACCGGCAAACGAATACTCCGCGCCGCGATGAAACCCGACGGCGTCAACGTCGGCTTCAACCTCGGCTCCGCCGCCGGCGGCAGCATCGCCCACCTCCACGGCCACCTCGTCCCCCGCTGGAACGGCGACAACAACTTCATGCCCGTCCTCGGCCAGACCCGCATCCTCCCCCAATCCCTCGACGCCACGTGGGAACGCCTGAGCGCCGAAGCCTCAAAACTGCACTGATGTCATGAGCATGAAAGTCCTCCGCACACTCCTGATCATCGTTTCGGTCGTCTCGCTCAATGCCAGCGACTCCAAAATCAGGGATGATTTTCTCAAGCAAGCGACCGACCAAGCGAGGCTGTCGAATGAGGCAAAAACTCACACGTTTTTCCTGCATTTGTTTATCTCGGGAGGCTGGGGCCCGGAAACCGCTTCATACGAAGTTCGCTACGACGGTCCGCTCGAAATCCAAGAGCTGCTAAAAAACTCCCTGGATAAAGGCGTTATTATACGTCGCGATCTAAAGGGAGAAACGCGCACTCAGCTCGATAAATATCGTTTAGCGGAGTTTGTGGGGCAGTGCATCGATCAGGAGCTCTTCGAACTTGGTCCTAAAAAACACGTGCTAGAGCGTCCCCAGATTAAAACCGACGGCTGCGATTTCTGGGTCTTCATCAAATACGGAGAAGCCGAAAACTTCTTTCAACGAACCGATGAATCAGCCCCGGTAGGAGCAATTTATAGTACGCTTAAAAAACTGATTCAGGACTCCCAAGCTCCTCAGGAAAAAGGTACCGCCAAATCCCAGCCATAAACTAAGTCCCACGCCTGCGCACTGGTCATTGTTCATTGGTCACTGGTCATTTTCCTTCCCTCATGCCCGCTTCCGTCCCCTCCCAAACCCTCCGCTTCCCGTCTCCCCGCCATCTCCAGCAACTCATCGGCGGACGCGAAGAGAACCTCGCCTACGTCGAAAAACACCTCGGCGTCCGCCTCGTCACCCGCGAAGACTGGCTCAAGATCGACGGCCCCGCTGAAGCCATCGCCCGCGTCGAATCCCTCTTCGGCTTCCTCAACGATGCCCGCGCCCAGGGCGTCTCCATCCGCACGCCCGACTTCCACCGCTTCGTGGACGCCATCACGCGCGGCGAAACCGACCAGCTCCGCGCCCTCTTCGGCCAGCCCCTCGTCATCGCCACCAACCGCAAAACCATCGTCCCCAAAACCCTCGGCCAGAAACTCTACCTCCAATCCATCCTCAAAAGCCCCGTCGTCTTCGGTATCGGCCCGGCGGGCACAGGCAAAACCTACCTCGCCATGGCCGCCGCCGTCTCGGCCCTCCTCAAAAACGAGGTCGAGCGCATCATCCTCACCCGCCCCGCCGTCGAAGCCGGCGAAGCCCTCGGTTTCCTCCCCGGCGACCTCCGCGAAAAAATCCTCCCCTACCTTCGCCCCCTCTACGATGCGCTCGGCGACATGCTCGACCCCGAGGATGTTTCCCGCCTCACCGAAAAAGGCATCATCGAAATCGCCCCCCTCGCCTACATGCGCGGCCGCACCCTCAGCCGCGCGTTCATCGTTTTGGACGAAGCCCAAAACACCACGCCAGAGCAGATGATGATGTTCCTCACCCGCCTCGGCGAAGACTCCCGCATGGTCGTCACCGGCGACGTCACCCAGATCGACCTCCCCCGCGCCAAACAATCCGGCCTCCTCGAAGTAAACCGCATCCTCCAAAACATCCCCGGCATCGAGTTCCACCAATTCAGCGGCTCCGACGTCGTCCGCCACCCCCTCGTCCTGAAAATCATCGAAGCCTACGAACGCTACAAAAACCCCATGGGCGACTCCCCTCCGTCGTAGGGCCTGCGCTCGCGCAGCGCCGCCGCGCGCCATCGTGCGAGTCTCCGATTCCCGATGTAGGCGGGGTGCCCTCACCCCGCTTCCCCGCAGCATCCGCCCTCCGAACCATTCGCATCCACTGGAGTCCTTTCGCGGTTAAAAAATCCCCCGCCGCCCTCCGCCAATCCTGCTCATCCTCTTAATCCTGTCCAAAATTCCGCCCTCCGTCATCCGTCCCCCTCCCATCCGCTAGTCACCTTTTTCACCCCTAAAATAAGCCCTCGCCCCCCCGCCGTCTCCTCTCCAGCGTCCGCCTTCCTGTTTTTGATTTTCGCGCTGCGCGTACGATATGTCTCTCATCGATAAACTCAAAGCCCTCCCCGGCGGCGCCAGTCGCCCCCTCCGGATGCGCAAAACGGCCGACGTCTCCGGCACCGTCGAGTTCCTCGAAACCAGCCACCTGGTCACGATCCTCATCTTCATCGCCACGGTCGCCGCCATCGTCCTCATCAGCTTCGTCGGCGTCAGCACGGTCAACCTCCCCGTCCTCCCCAATCAGCTCTCCGCCGTCCGCATCACCGCCAGCGCCCCCTTCGAATACACCAGCCAGGAAAAAACCCGCTTCAACCGCGAACAGGCCCGCACCCGCGTACCCCGCGTTTACCAGCTCGAGCTCACCCACCTCCAGCGCTTCCAAGGCCACATCCGCGAACTCCTCGCCCAGCTCGAAACCTTCGAGAGCACCCACGCCCAGACCATCCAGGCCGACGCCCGCCGCGCCGCTCTCACTCCGATCGTTGAAGCCTTCGACGCCAAAGGCCCCTACCGCGCCTCCGTTGATGACGTCCTCACCCTCATCAACGCGACCGACGCCAAGACCCGCTTCAAACTCGTCGAAGAAGGCCTCCTCGCCCTCCGCGATCTCTACCAGGAAGGCATCCAGGATGGTCGCCTCGCCGGCGGCATCAACGCCCCCGGCTCCGTCACGATCTTTCAGATAACGCGTCCCAACGGCGACGTCGTCCAGCGCCCCGTCCAGTCCATGGAGGAAGCCCTCACCTTCCTCCGCATCAACCTCACCGCCGAAGGCGTCGGTCGCGACGTCTCCCTCGCCCTCTTCCGCATCTTCCGCAACGGCCTCGTCCCCAACCTCACCTTCGACGCCGCCGCCAGCACCCGCCTCCAGGAACAGGTACTCCAAGAACTCCAGCCCGTCGTCGTATCGGTCCAGCAAGGACAGACCATCATCGAGCCCGGCACCCGCGTCACCGACGAGCAGTACGAGATGCTCGAAGCCCACCGGAACTACCTCATGAAAAACGAGGAGACCCGCATCGAGGAAGGCCTCCAGCTCTTCGGCCGCGTTCTCCTCGTGCTCGCCATGCTCGCCGCCAGCGCCGTCTACATCCGCCTCGAAGACCGCGAAACCCTCCAGAGCAACGGCCGCCTCGGCCTCCTCGCCCTCGTCGTCATCAGCAACCTCGCCTTAGTCCGTCTCACCTTCTGGCTCGGTGAACTCCCCTACTTCGTCCAGAACGCCAACGCCGCCTCCGTCCTGCCCTACATCGCGCCCACCGCGCTCGCGCCCCTGATCGTCGCCATCCTGATCGACGCCGGCTCAGCCATCTTCATGGCGCTCTTCATCTCGATCTTCACGAGCGTCATTTACGGTAACCGCCTCGACGTCCTCGTCATCACCTTCCTCGCCTCGATGGTCGGCATCTTCTGCTGCCGCCAAGTCCGCCGCCGCGGCGATGTCGTCCGCGCCGCCGCCTACGGCGGATTCACCGTCGCGATCTTCGCCGGTCTCATCGGCTTCATCGACCAGCTCTCCTTCCTCACCCCGCCTCACCTGATCCCCAAACAAATGCTCGCCGGTCTCGGCACCGGCATCCTCACCGGCGTCATCGTCGCCGGCGTCCTCCCCGTCATCGAAGGCCTCTTCAAACGCACCACCGACATCACCCTGCTCGAGCTCACCGACTTTAATCACCCCCTCCTCCGCCTCATGCAGATTGAGGCTCCCGGCACCTACCACCACTCCCTCATCGTCGCCCAGCTCTCCGAAAACGCCGCCAACGCCATCGGCGCCAACCCCCTCCTCGCCCGCGTCTGCGCCCTCTTCCACGACATCGGCAAAACCAAAAAGCCCGAATACTTCACCGAAAACCAGCGCGACCGCGCCAACCCGCACGACGAAAACAACCCCTCCCTCTCCGCCTTGATCATCAAGGCCCACGTCAAAGACGGCATCGACCTCGCCGTGAAACACAAACTCCCCCGCGCCGTCCTCGACGTCATCCAGCAGCACCACGGCACCTCGCTTATCCGCTACTTCTTCCAGCGCGCCCTCGGCGACAAACGCCCCGCCAGCAACGCCCCCGGCACCCGTCCCCCCGCCTCGGATACACGCCCCCCCTTTCAATCCCTCCCCGGCCTCGAACCCGCCCGCGTCTGCGAAACGACCTACCGCTACGACGGCCCTCGCCCGCAGTTCAAAGAAAGCGCCATCATTCACCTCGCCGACGGCGTCGAAGCCGCCTCACGTTCCCTGCGCAAAGTCACCCCTCAGCACCTCGGCGAATTGATCGACCAGATCTTCAAAGACCGCATCGAAGACGGCCAGCTCGACGAAGCCCCCGTGACCTTAGAGGAGCTCAATAAAATCAAGAGCAGCTTCACCTTCACCCTGCTCAACATGCTCCATTCCCGGGTGAGCTATAATCAACCCGGCGAAGACTCCGCCCCCGCTCCCAAAGCCCAGCCCGCCACCTGATCGCCCTTGTAGAGCTCGACCTCACGCGACGCCTCCGATTCCGAGGTAGGGCGGGTTAGCCTTAACCCCGCCGTTTGGCCACGCCCACCTTCCTGCTACTCGCGCCAGCGCATTGGTCATTGGTCATTCGCCCGCCTGCGGCGCGCGATTTCACCATTGCCCCTTCGTCCTCCGCGCTTCGGATTTCGGATTTCCCATCCGCCGCCATGCCCGCCCGCGAAGTCCACATCCACAACGCCCACCCGCGCCTCAAGCTAGACCGCCGCGCCGTCGCCAAAATCGTCCACACCCTCGACGCCCGCTTCCGCTACACCGAGTCCGACCTCCCGCTCCTCACCCCCGCCGCCCGCAAAACCGCCGAAGCCCAACTCGCCGCCCAGGGAGCGCCGGCGTCCCCGTCGGCTCCGTCGTCCGCCAATCGAAAATCGAAAATCGTGCCGAGCGAAGCGACAGGATCTACAAATCGAAAATCCCAGTCCGACTCCTCCCCCACTGCGTCACTGGTCACTGGTCATTGGTCATTCTCACCAGCCGTCCCGCCCGGCGAACTCTCCCTCGCCTTCCTCACCGACGCCGCCCTCGCCCGCATTCACGACGACTTCCTCGACGACCCCACCACGACCGACGTCATCACCTTCGAAGGCAACCCCACCCTCGAAAGCGCCGGCGAGATCTGCGTCTCGGCCGACACCGCCGCCACCTTCGCCGCCACCCACGACCGCGATTTCTCCGACGAGCTCACCCTCTACGTTGTCCACGGCTGGCTCCACCTCGCCGGCTACGACGACCTCAAGCCCGCCAAAAAACGCCGCATGAGAGCCGCCGAATCCCGCGCCATGGACATCCTCCGCGCCGCCAAAGCCCTCCCGCGTTTCACCCTCGGCAAATCACGCGCCTGACAACCGCTCCTCTGTGATCGAAACGGCACCTCGACGTTTTCCGCAGAACCTGTCCCCCACTGCGGCCATTGGCCGTCTCCGCCCGCTCGCGAAGGCCATTGGCCGCAGCCGCACTTCCTAAAAACGCCCCATTGGCGTTTTCTATTAGCGGTTTCCTCCCTCCGAAATCGCTTCTCCGTCAGGCCACAGCGTTTCTCCCCACCTGCCCTCCGCCTTCTGGCCTCTCATCCTCTGGCTTCTGCTTCTCTGCCCTGCCCGGCCATTCGCTTGCACGCGCCCTTACCGGGCGGCACAACATCCGCTCCTCATCCTCCGATGTCCGACTCTTCACTCGCGCCCGCACCAGCACCAGGCCCCTCCCGGTTCGCCACCCTCCGCAACGCCTTCCTCTCCGGTCTTCTCCTGCTCACGCCGATCACGATCACCTGGATCGTTTTCTCCGCCCTCTTCGAGCGCGTCGGCGGCGGCTTCCGTGACTATTTCTTCTTCTTCGTCCCTGCCGACCTCCGCGACCACGAGAGCCTCCGCATCGTCTGGAACATCGTCGCCACGTTCATCATCATCGTCCTCATCACCCTGCTCGGCTGGGTCTCCCGCTACGTCCTCGGCCAGTACTTCGGCAGCCTCGCCGAACGCTTCGTCCAAAACATCCCTGGCGTCAGCGCCGTGTACAACACCGTCAAACAAATCGTCGACACCTTCGGTACCCAAAACCGCAACCTCTTCAACAAAGTCGTCCTCGTAGAATTTCCCCGCCCCGGCGTCCGCACCATCGGCTTCCTCACGAACAAAACTCAGGGCGAACCCAGCGCCCGCACCGGCCTCGAACTCCTCACCGTCTTCGTCCCCACCACGCCCAATCCCACCGGCGGATACCTCCTCCTCTTCCCCAAAAACGAAGTCATCGAACTCGATATGCCCGTCGGCGAAGCCATGAAAATGATCATCTCCGGCGGCGCCGTCATTCCCCCCTGGCCCCCCGCCGCAAAAGTCACCCCGCCCACCCTCCCCTAATCTTTCTCTTACTCTTTCTCCCTCCGAACCGCCCCCTCACGAAAGAGAGAGAAAAAGAAAACGCCCCCCGCGCACTGCTCGCCACCCTCCGGGCCTTTCCCTCTTCACCCTTCTCACTTCAATCTTCCTTCATGCCCGGCCAGCCCCTCACGACCGACGCCATCGTCCTCCTCAAACGCCCGCCCGCCGACACGTTTCAATCCCTAACCATCTTCTCCCCCACGCACGGCACGCTCCTCGCCCTTCAGCGCCTCCCGAAAAAATCCGGCCCCGCCACCACCGTCGCCCTCGACCTCTTCGACGAAGTCGCCCTCTTCCTCGAAACCGCCAACCAAGGCCAGACCTGGTTCATCCGCGAACCCCGTCTCCTCACCCGCCACGCCGGACTCGGCCGCGACTACGAAACCCTCCGCCACGCGTCGTCTCTCGCCACGTTCATAGCGCGCAACCCCGTCCCCGAAGAAAGCCGCGGGCGCATCTATCAACTCCTCCGCGACGCCCTCGCCGCCTTCGCCACCAGCGCGCGTCCCGACATCGTGTATTTCAAATCCCTCTACAGGCTCGCCCGCGACGAAGGCCATCCAGTGAAACAACAATGGTTCCCCACGCTCCCCACCGCTGACCGCGAACTCGTCGCCACGCTCCTCAATCAACCCGTCGCCGCCCAGACCACCGACACCGCCACCGTCGAACGCCTCCAAAAACGCCTCGCCGACTACCTCCGCGAACACACCGAAATCCTCCCCTGACACCCCAAATCTTTCTCTTTCCTCTTTCTCTTACTCTTTCTCCCTCCGCCCCCACGAACGAGTACGACTAAGAGAACGATACCCAGAAGCCCAATCCCCTCATCCACGCCTTCCCCGTCCGACCAATCCTCTTAATCCCGTTAATCCTGTCCAAACTCCGTTCTCCGACTCTCCTCCACCGTCTTCTTCGCTCCGTCCTTTGCGCCTTCGCGTCTTTGCGATTCCTCTTCCGCCTCCTTCACCCGCCTCATGGACTTCGACCTCGATCAACGCACCGCCCGCCTGAGCGTCGGTGAGTTCTCCGAGTTCACCCTCGGCCCGCGCGATTCCACCGGCGGCCACTCCGGCATCTGGCGCGCCCAACTCGGCACCCACTGGCACAACCAGCTCCGCGCCCAGACCACTGCCGAGCGCAGCGACGCCCTCTTCGAAATCCCCATCACCGGCCGCGTCGTCCACCACGGTTGGACCCTCACGCTCACCGGCCGCATCGACCAGCTCATCCCGTCCGCCCAGGGCATCACGCTTCGCGAAATCAAAACCGTCTCCCGCGAACTCCCCGCCGACGAATCCGAACTCCGCGCCGAGTACCCGTCCTACTTCATCCAGATCGCCACCTACTCCGCCCTCGCCCGCTTCGACCCCGCCGCCCTTCCGATCGCTCAAACCTCCGCTCTCAACTCTCAACCCACGGCCGCCCCGGCCGTGTCCGTCTCCGCCGAACTCCACTTCGTCGAAATCGCCTCCGGCCTCGCCCAAACCATCGGACTCACCTCCGCCGACGACGTCCTCTTCCACGCCCAACTCGCCCGCGTCTGCGAATTCCTCGACCTCCGCCACCGCGCCCGCGAACGCCTCCGCAACCTCCGCTTCCGCCCGCCCTTCACCGAACTCCGCGTCGGACAAGAAACCACCCAAGCCGACCTCGCCTCCGCCCTCGCGAAAAACCCCATCGTCCTCTTCGAAGCCCCCACCGGCTTCGGCAAAACCGGCGCCCTCCTCGAACTCGCCCTCACCCAACTCCGCTCCGGCCGCTGCGAACGCGTCCTCTACCTCACCAGCAAAGCCACCGGCCAGCTCCAGGTCATGCGCACCCTCGGCCTCATGACCGAGCCCACCGCAAACACGCAGGTGTCCGCCTCCGCCTTTCACCCTTCACACTTCACCCCTCACTCTTCCGGCGCGCAAAGCGCGCCCGTCACCGTCTGGCTGATACGCCCAAAACACGAACACTGCGTCAACACCGTCTTCCACTGCTCGCGCGACACCTGCGCCTACCTCAACGGTGCCGAATCCCGCTGGCCCAAAAGCGGCCTCGCCCGCTTCTACCTCCTGGAAAACGAACCCCGCGACATCGCCAGCCTCCGCGCCGCCGGCCGCGCCGCGCAAATCTGCCCCTACGAAATCACCCGCGCCGCCCTCCCCTTCAACGACGTCTGGATCGGCGACTACAACTACGTCTTTTCCCCCTCCACCCGCGGCCTCTTCTACGAACAACCCGGCTTCGACCCCGCCCGCACCCTCCTCGTCATCGACGAAGCCCACAACCTCCCCTCCCGCGTCGCCGACGTCTACTCGCACACCTTTTCCGCCGCCGACGCCACCGCCCTCGCCGAGTCCCTGCACCAACTCCGCGCCCCGTCAAAACTCGTCCAGGCCGCCCAACACTGGGCCCACTTCCTCCACCAACTCCCCACCCGCGACACTCACACCCTCGCCGACGAAGACGACGCCCGCGAACTCCTCGCCACCCTAGCCGGCCTCATCACGACCACGCCGCTCGACACCCAAGAACTCCTTCAGCCAATCGCCGAGTTCCTCTGGCAGATCCCCGCCTGCCACGAAACTCTGAATACACACGACGTCCCCCGCCTCTGGTGGAGCCCCCGCCCCTCCGAACTCCACATCACCTGCCTCGACGCCGCCCCCGCCATCGCTCCCACCCTCCGCTGCTACAACGCCGTCCTCCTCGCCTCCGCCACCCTCTCCCCGACCGACACCTTCGCCACCGCCCTCGGCCTCGACACTCCACCCGCATCCGTCCCTCAACCCTCAACTCTCAACTCTCAACAACCTCCGTCTCAGCTCGGCACCCTCAACAAACGCGCCACCAAAAAACTCTTCCAACAACTCACCTCCGCCGCCGACCTCCTGCGCGAAGAAGAAGCCCGCGAACAATCCCTCCCCGTCCTCGTCCACGCCCACGCCCCCTGGCGCGACCACGCCTTCGACGTCGCTATCGATACCCGCATCGACACCAGCTACCAACAACGCGCCCGCCACACCCCCACCACCGCCGCTACCCTCGCCACGCTCGTCTCCGCCTCACGCTCCCCATCCGCCTCCGTCTCTCAACCCTCAACCCTCAACTCTCAACCCACTGCGCGCAGCGCCGTGTCTGCCTTCTTCCCGAGCTACGCCTACGCCGAAACCATCCAGCGCGAACTCACCACCACGTATCCGGAAATCCGAGTCGCTCTTCAGCCCCGCCTCCCCGACCTCGCCGCCCAAACCGCCTGGGTCGAGCAAGCCCTCGCCTCCTCCGACCTCCTCTTCCTCGTCCTCGGCAGCAGCTTCGCCGAAGGCATCGACCTCCTCGGCGGCCGCATCAGCCACGCCATGGTCGTCGGCCCCGCGCTCCCCGAAGTAAACGCCGTCCAACGCGCCCGCCTCGCCGTCTTTTCCTCTCTCGGTCGCGACGCCGCTGCCCAACGCGTCTACCAGATCCCCGGCATCCAAAAAGTGAACCAAGCCCTCGGCCGCCTGGTCCGCGCGCCCGGCCAACGCGCTAAAATCCTCCTCCACTGCCGCCGCTTCGCCGAAAAAACCTACCTCGACCTCCTCGCCCCCGAGTACCGCTCGACCCATCTCATCGAGCACGACACCGACCTCACCGACTGGCTGTAACTCACTGTAGCGCGTCACCCACCTAAGTGGGCACTCAACCACTCAACGCGCCGCCACTTTCTCCAGCCGCGCCTCAAATTCTCCTAGCACGCGACTGCGCCGAAACTGATCCACCCACGCACGCCCGCGCCGCGCCCATTCTGCCTTCTGCTCGGCCGACGCGCCGATGATCTCCTGCGCCGCCGCTCGTAAACCAGCCGCATCGCCCGGCTCTACGACGATCCCAAACCCGCCTTCGCGCGCCGCCCGCGCCAGCTCGCTCGCCTCATCAGCGACCGCCAGCACCGGCCGCCCGTACTGCAAAATCGACAGCAGCTTGCTCGGGAAGAAAAACTGCCCCGTCCCCTTCTGCTGTGTGATCAACGACACGTCCGCCTCGCGCAGCAAAGCCTTGTACCGGTCGTCCGGCTGAAGCGGATACAGCCGCGCGCCCGACTCCGGATCCGCCGCGATCGCCGCCTCCAGTGCCGGCTTCGCCGCGCCTTCACCACAAATCGCCCAATGCGCCGCACCACCCCGCGCCGCTTCCACGACGACCTCCAGCCCCTGCTTCATCCCAACATTCCCCGAGTACGCGATCAGCGGCGTCTCCGCCCCGATCCCATACTCCCGCCGGAACGACGCCCCGCCCGCGTTCGCACTCACATCTGGAGCCACATCCGGAATCCAATTCGGAAACAAATAGATCTTCCCCTCCGGCACACCCTTGCGCCGGTACGCCTCGATCATGCCGCCCGAGATCCCCGACACCAGCGCAGCTCGCCGATAACTCCACTTTTCCAGCGCGTAGAGCATCTTCACGGACAATCCCGGCTTGATCATTCCCAAGCCCAGCGCCGCATCCGGCTGCAAATCCTGCACGTGAAACACAAACGGCCGCCGCTTCAGCCGGCTCGCGATGAACGCTCCGATCCCGAGAAACAAAGACGGACTCACCACAAAATAAACATCCGGCTTCTCCGTCCAAAGCGCCCGCCACGTCGAGGTCGCCACGAAACTCAGCTCATGGATCAACCGCTTCACCGTGGACGGCTTCTCCGGCACATAATGCCAGCAACGATGCAGCGTCACGCCGCTCACCACCGCCCGCTCATGCACTTTGCCCTTATCCTCCGCCCGCTTCTTCCACCACGGATAGTACGGAAACGTCGAAAGCATCGTCACCACATGCCCGTGCGCTGCCAGCCACACGCACAAGTCCGTGTTGAAAGGGCCGATACCGGTCGGCTCAGGATCGTAGTTGATGCCCCAGACGGTGATTTTCACGTGCAGCGTTGCTAAGTACCTGTGCCCATTTGGCTAGCCGAAAGGTGCACGCGATCCCTGCACCCCGGCTTTGGTGTTGAAATCGCCCCATTCCGACGATTTCAAACTAGCCCCTTTCCGCCCGTAATTTTCATGTGCGGAAAAGGAATCAGTCCTGTCGTACTACGTTCCCAGCCCAAGCACCGGATGAAGTCTCTCCCGATTCGACCATTTCTTCTCGTTAACCTGAGTCTCATCGCCCTCTTCTGGCTGCTGCTTTTCATCCGCATCCACACCGAGTGGATCGTGAACGACCTCTACGCCTACGGCTGGGCTGTCCCCTTCCTCGCCGCCTACCTCTTCGCCGAACGCTGGCGCGACCGCCCCGCACCGGCCACCGACCGCCCCCACCCGCTCTGGCTCGTCATCCCCGTTCTCCTCCTGCTCGCCTATCTACCCCTGCGTATCGTTAACGAAGCCAACCCCGATTGGGTCAAGGTGAACGTCTACCTCACCGCCCTCACCGCCAGCTTCTCCTTCGCCGCCCTCTTCGCCATGGGTCGCCACCGCTGGGTCTGGCACTTCGCCTTCCCCATCCTCTTCGTCTTCACCGCCCTCCCCTGGCCCGTCGCCGTCGAGGAGAACATCGTCCAGACCCTCACCCGCTGGAATACCCTCGTCTCTGCCGACACCCTCACCCTCTGCGGCATCCCCGCCATCAACCAGGGCAACCTCATCCAGATCGGCGAAACCTGGGTCAACGTCGCCGAAGCCTGCAGCGGTATCCGATCCCTCCAGACATCCTTCATGATGTCCCTCTTCCTCGGCGAATTCTACCGCATGGGCCCTTTCCTGCGACTCCTCCTCGTCGGTTCCTCCTTCGTCGTCGCCTTCGTCCTCAACATCGGCCGCACCACCACCCTCACCTACCTCGCCGGCACCCGAGGCAACGACGTCATGGAAAAATGGCACGACCACATCGGCACCGCCGTCATGGTCCTCTGCCTCGCCGGCCTCTGGTTCCTCGCCCTCGGCTTCGATAAACTCCGCGCCAAACTCGCCTCCCTCGACGCCGCCGAAGACGCCGCCACCGCCACCGCCGCGCCGAAAATCGCCCCCCCTCCATCGCCCCCCGCCTCCCCGCTCCCCCTCGCACCCATCCCCTTCCCCATCGCCCTTGTCGCCTTCGGCTTCATTGCCCTCGCCACCGCCGAAATCGCCACCGAAGCCTGGTACCGCCACCACGAAGCCCAGCTCCCGCCACCGAAGGAATGGGCCATCCACTGGCCCAAAAACGCCGACTCCTTCAAAATGGGTGAATTCCCCGAACGCACCCGCGCCATCCTCAAATACAACGAAGGCGAAACCGCCTCCTGGACCACCCCCGAAGGCTACAGCTTCCAGATGTATTACGTCCGCTGGTACCCCGGCCGCGTCTCCAAATTCCTCTCCGGTGCCCACCACCCCACCGTCTGCCTCCCCGCCACCGGCCTGAAACTCAAAAGCGAAACCGGCCCCTTCAGCGCCCACACCCCCGCTCTCGACGTCCCCTTCTCCACCTACATCTTCGAAGCCGGCCCCCGCACCGTCTACGTTTACCACGCCATCATGGAGGACATCCCCCTTTCCGCCAACGAAACCGTCGGCTACACCTTCGTGAAAACCGAAGAACGCATCGACTCCGTCCTCCGCGGTCAGCGCAACCTCGGCCAGCGTGTCATCGGCATCTCCCTCTCCGGCCCCTACGCCCGCGACGAAGCCGAAGCCATCATCCAAAAAACCCTCTCTCAACTAATCCGCCCCCTGAACGCCCCCCAGTCCTGACCCGACCCTACTCCGATGCTTAAACTCCTCCCCAAAAAACGCAGCACCCGTGTCATCGTCTTCATCTGGGCCGCTGTCCTCATGGTCGTCATCGCCGGCGTCTCCTACAAATACTTCGCCAAACCCGCCTATAAAAACTGGCGCGAAAAACGCGCCAACAACATCGCCCGCGAACACCTCGCCGCCGGCGATTACCCCGCCGCCCTCGCCGCCGCCCGCAAAGCCATCCAGTACAACCAGTCCAACGTCGACGCCTGGCGCCTCGCCGTTGAAATCACCGAAAAACAAGACTCCTCCCAAGTCTTCGTCTACCAGCAAGGCCTCGCCGGCGTCGAACCCACCCTCGAAAACAAACTCAAATTCATCCGCGTAGCCGTTAAGTACAACGCCTACCCCCAGGCCCTCGACGCCATCAACAAAGTCGGCGCCGAAGCCGCCCAATCCGTCGAATTCTACGAACTCGCCTCCCAAGTCAGCCAGGTCATGCGCAACCAGACCAAGGCCAAGTACTACCTCATGAGCCTGGTGAAGCTCCAGCCCGACAACAACAAAGCCCGCCTCGACCTCGCCCAAATCCGCCTCACCGACGGCTTCGACGATAACAAACCCTCCATCCGCGCCGAAATCCGCAGCCTTTCCAACGACCCCACCCTCCGCGTCCGCGCCCTCACCCTCCTCCTCGTCGACGCCATCCAGACTAAAAACGAAAACGGCGCCCTCGAAATCGCCAACCAGCTCAGCCTCACCCCCGACGTCCCCGTCGGCACCCAGCTCATGGTCGCCGAAGCCTACCGCCAGTCCTCCCCCAAACGCTTCACCCCCTATCTGGAAAGTCTCAAAACCAGCTACGCCACCAAACTCGAAAACATCCCCGTCCTCGTCAGCTACCTCGGCTCCCACGACATGAGCGCCGACGCCCTCCAATGGATCGCCTCCCTCGATCCCAAACTCCGCGACGACGAAACCGTCCAGCTCTCCCGCGCCGCCGCCACCCTCGCCCTCAAAGACTACGCCGGCCTCGAAAGCTTCCTGCGCCCCGTCAAGTGGACCGAAAACGAATTCGCCCGCCAGGCCCTCCTCGCCTACGCCGCCCGCCAGCGCGGCGACGAACGCAACTTCGCCGAAGCCTGGAAACTCGCCGTCATCGAAGTCGGCAACAACCCCCGCCGCCTCCAAAGCCTTCTCGCCCGCACCATCACCTGGGGCTGGCCCGAACAACGCGTCGAACTCCTCTGGAAAAAATTCTCCCTCGAACCCTCCGATAAAACCACCCGCCAGCAAATCAGCACCTGGGAACGCTCCCACCAGAACACCGCCGCCCTCAACCGCCTCTACGGCCGCATCAACGAAAACGACCCCGGCGACCGCGAATCTAAAAACGACTACACCTACACCAGCCTCCTCCTCGGCACCTCCCTCGACCGTGCCCACACCGCCGCCCGCGAAAACTACGAGGCCGACAGCAAAAACGCCTACTTCACCACCACCTACGCCCTCTCCCTCTACAAACAAAACAAACCCCAGGAGGCTCTCCAGACCCTTCAGACCCTCGGTATCGGCGCCCTCGCCTCCCCCGAACGCAGCCTCCTCAACGGCGTCTTCCTGATCGCCAACGGCAACATCGACGAAGGCGTCGAACAAACCGCCCACCTCAAACTCGACCAATTCCTCCCCGAAGAACGCCGCCTCTACCAGGAAGCCACCCTCCTCGTCGAAAAAGCCCGCCGCGACCAAGCCACCTCCACCCGCCTCGCCAACCTCGCCACCTCCAACAACGCCTCCCGTACCGAGCGCAAAAGCTGGCTCCAAGCCCTCCCCGCCACCTACCGCAACTCCACCGTCCAACTAGAACTCGCCGACTCCCTCTACGCCACCGACGACTACCGCGGCCTCGAATCCACCCTCCGCAACGAAAAGTGGGACACCAACGACTTCCTCCGCCTCACCCTCCTCGCCTACGCCCAGAAGAACCTCGGCAAAGACGCTGACTTCCACGCCACCTGGCGCCTTGTCACCACCACCACCCCACCCGCCCACCTCCCCGTCCTCGAAGAAATCGCCGAACGCTGGGGCTGGTCCGCCGAACGCCTCGATATCCTCAACCGCATCATCCAACGCGACCCCTCCGACACCTCCGCCCTCACCCAACTCGCCGACCACTACCGCCAGAACGGCCAGACCGGCGAACTCGCCCGCCTCTACTCCCTGCGCGTAGAAGCCGACGCCCCCTCGGCCGATGACAAGAGCCACTTCGCCTACTACAGCCTCCTCATTAACACCAACCTCACCAAAGCCCACGTCCTCGCCAAACAAGCCTACGACGCCGCCCCCGAGGTTCCCTTCAACGCCAAAGCCTACGCCCTCTCCCTCTACAAACAGTCCCGCCCCACCGACGCCTGGCGCACCCTCGAAAAACTCATCGCCATCGGCGAAACCGGTCCCGCCCAGATCACCCTCCTGCGCGCCGCCATCAGCCTCGAACAAGGCAAGCTCCCCGAAGCCCGCCAATACCTCGACAGCTTCGACCCCCGCACCGCCCTCCCCGAAGAATCCGCCCTCGCCGACACCCTCGCCAAAAACATCACCGCCAAAAACATCTGACCCCCTCACACCCGCCACCACCTCGCCCAAAACCTGCTAACCCACCGTAACACATCCACCCCACTCCGGATTTGCTACCAGCCACCCGATCACCACGGCCGCCACCATCAGCCATTCCCCTACACGCCCTTCCGCCAATCGCTTTCAAAATGGAGATCGCGATTCCCTGCCCCGGCCGCCAATAAAACCCACGCCTGCCACCCTCGCCTAAAGAAAAAGAACTCAGCCGCCCTCCCGTGATCCACTCGCACCGCCAAGCGCTCCGCGCCCTCCTCCCCCTCCTGGTCGCCTCCGCCACCGCCACCACCAGCTACGGCTTCGCCGAAATCGCCCGCGGCTCCCTCCTCCTCCAGACCAACGCCTCCGCCACCTACGACTCTTACTTCCTCGGCACCATCGATAACGCCCCCGACACCACCTACTCCCTCTACCCCTCCCTCCGCTACATCCGTAACGCCGGCCGCGGCACCATCACCGCCTCCACCGGCGTCGCCTTTAACCGCTACGAAAAAAATCAAGACCTCGATTCCGACGACCTCCGCGCCAGCCTCCAAGTCGATCTCCCCACCGTCGAAGGTGCCCGCTTCAAAGGTAACGTCGGCCTCGATTACAACGAAGCCACCATCGTCGACGTCTACGTCAACGACCGCGTCGCTACCGAGACCTTCAGCGGCAACCTCGCCTTCGAATACCGCCTGAGCGACCGCACCAACCTCCGCGAATCATTCGGCTACTCCAGCACCACCCGCGACCTCTACAGCGACCAGGAGATGATCTCCAACCAGGTCGCCCTCACCTATAAAGGTTTCCTCCGCGGCACCTCCCTCACCGCCCTTCACGACATGAACTTCACCAACACCACCGGTGATGTCTTCACCGGCGGCGTCGGCCTTGATCAACAATCCCACAACTTCAGCCTCGGCCTCTCCCGCCCCCTCTACGGCGAAGTCAACGGATCGCTCAACTACGGCTACTCCTTCCTCCGCCGCTCCGCCCAGGAAACCACCTCCGGCGAAACCAAAAGCACCAGCAGCTACATCAGCGTGTCGATAGATGGTCCTTTCCTCCCCCGCAAACGCTTCCCCAAACTCACCAGCTCCGCCTCCCTCTCCTACTCCCAACCCGCCACCGCAGGCCGCAACGACGAAGCCGGCAAATTCTTCAGCGGCAACCTCAGCCTCACCTGGTCCGCCCGCGAACGCACCAAACTGAGCATCCAGGCCAGCCGCTCCATGGATCTCTCCCTCACCGACCTCAGCATCGAAAACAACCGCATCAGCGGCGGCTTCGACCAACAATTCGGCCGCTCCACCAACCTCACCGGCAACGCCGGCTACGCCTGGCAGACCACCCGCGGCACCGACCGCGAAGACCGCATCATCGATGCCAGTCTCGAGCTCTCCCGCACCTTCAATAAGTACCTCACCATCGGCACCGGCTACACCTACCAAAACAACGACACCTCCTCCTCCGGTGCCCAGCCAGGCCGCTTTGCCCCGCGCGACTACGAACGACACACCGTCAAGCTCACCGCCTCCGTCACCTTCTAAGACCGCCCTCCACCGATAACACCATGAGCTCCTCACGCCTCTCCCTCATCGCGCTCGCTTGCCTCCTCATCGGCGCCACCGCCCACGCGCAGGATAACTCCAAGACCGGCAAAAACACCACCGCCGCCTCCAAAAACACAGCCGCCAAAGACTCCTCGGCCCCCCTCATCATGGCGACCGACCCCGGCTACCGCCTCTCCCTCGGCGACGAAATCTCCATCGGCGTCCACGGCGAAGACGACATGTCCACCGCCGAACGCATCGATAAAAAAGGCACCGTCCGCATCCCCTACGTCAACGAGATCACCCTCGCCGATAAAACCGTCCGCGAAGCCGAAAACTACATCGAGCAAGTCCTCATCGAACGGAAACTCTTCAAAAAACCCTTGGTCAGCATCACCGTCCGCGACTACGCCACCAACGAAGTCACCCTCACCGGCCGCGGCGTCCGCCAAGGCGTCTTCCCTCTCCCGAAAGAAGTCGCCAGCATCGAAATCGTCGAGCTCATGACCCGCTACGGCGGCTTCACCGCCAACGCCAAATCCAACGACGTGAAGGTCTACCACAAAGACGAAACTGGCCGCGAACAAGTCACCAGCGTCGACGTGGAAGCCATGATGGAAAACCGCAAAAACGCCCTCAAAAGTTTCCCTATCTACCCAGGTGACCGCATCTACGTCGACGAGCGCTTGTTCTAATTCCCGATCACCTACCCAGGTCTGACCATGTCCAAATCCACCAAATCCTCCTCCGGCAAACGCGGCTCGTCCGAACAGCCACAGACTAAGCCAGCCGGCGGCGGCTTCTCGCCCAAGAGCCTGCTCAACATGTTCCTTGAGCGCTGGTGGATCGGCCTGATCGTCGCCGCCGCCGTCGCCGCCGCCTTCGTCCTCTCCCAGCCCAAACCCGAGCCCATCTACAAAACCGAAGTCAAACTCCTCTTCGAAAACCAAAAGGATAACGTCATCGGCATGGCCGGTGTCGTCGAAACCACCACCAACTCCGGCATGCAGCTCCAGCTCCACATCGAACAGATGCTGAGCCGCACCTTCTACGAATCCGTCCAAAGCTCCTTCACCCCCAAAGAAATCGAGCAAATCCAGAACGCCTACCGCAACCCGGACAGCCCCACCGCGCCCCCCCCCTCGCTCGCCGACATCATCCGCCCCAACGTCCGCATCGAACCCCAGCGCAGCACCACCATCCTGCGCATCATGGTCTGGAATAAAGACCCCGAAGCCGCCGCCCTCATCGCCAACCGCTTCGCCCGCCAGTACATCCAGTACACCATCGACCGCGCGATGACCAAGACCAGCTCCGCCATGCTCCTGCTCCGCGGCCAGGCCGAGGAAAAACGCACCGAGCTCCAGCTCATCGAGCGCCAGAAACAAGACTTCCGCGCCAAACATAACATGGCCGCCCTCGGCGAAAACAAAGGCGTCGTTCAACAAAAAGTCACCATGCTCGGCAACTCCCTCGCCGAAGCCGAACTCCGCCAGACCAACCTGCGCACTCTCATCGAATCCGTCGAAGACTACCAAAAAAACAACAAGAACATCTTGGAGATCTCCGACATCGCCAGCTACGGCAACGTCTCCGAGATGAAAACCCGCATCGACACCCTCCGTGCCGAACGCCGCCAGCTCGACGAACGCTACCTCTCCGAACACCCCCGCATGAAGCAAAACCAGCTCGCGATGGAAGACGCCGAAGCCGGCTTCAAATCCGCCGTCGATCTCGCCATCGCCGAACTCAAAAACCGCTTCAACTTCGCCAAACAACACGAACTGCGCCTCCGCACCGACTACGCCGAAACCGAAAAACAGGCCCAGGAACTCGATAAAATCACCAGCGAGTACAAATACATCGAAGACGAATCGAACATCAAAAGTAAGAACTACCAGGACATCCTCTCCCGCCTCAGCGAGATCAGCATCATCTCCCAGCTCGATAACGTAAATATCACCATCCACGACAAAGCCCTCGTCCCCGGCTTCCCCGACACCGGCACCCCCAAGGAAGTCATCAAACAAGCCGCCGCCCTCGCCTTCGTCCTCTTCTTCGGCATCCCCGTCGGCCTCGGCTTCCTCGATACCCGCGTCAAATCCAGCCACGACGTCGAATCCGGTCTCAACCAGACCCTCCTCGGCGGCATCAAAGCCATGAAAAAGCTGAGCGAGACCGAGCGCCCCAACGTCTTCCGCCTCGGCAAAGACGAAGCCCTCTCCGAAGCCTACCGCGGCGTCTTCAGCGAAGTCGAAATCCGCTCCATCGTCCCCTACCCGAAGCGCATCCTCTTCACCTCCAGCATCCCCAGCGAAGGCAAGAGCCTCACCGCCTCCAACATGGCCGCCGTCTTCGCCGCCCACGGCAAAAAAACCCTCCTCGTGGACTGCGACTTCCGCCGCCCCACCCTCCGCCGCTACTTCGGCACCCAATCCGGCGTCGGCCTCCTCCCCTGGCTCCGCGAAAACGGCTCCAACGCCGCCGCCCAGGTCGAAACCCAAAAAATGGGCATCGTCACCATCGCCCCCGGCCTCGACCTCCTGCCCGCCGGCGACGCCATCAAGAACCCCACCGAAGTCATCGACCAGCTCGCCCACTGCGACCTCTTCAACAAACTCTCCAAAATCTACGACCTCGTCATCATCGACACGCCTCCCGCCGCCGTCTTCCCCGACGCCCTCCTCCTCTCCCGCTTCTGCACCGAGATGATCTACGTCTGCCGCTTCAAGACCGTCCGCAAGGCCGTCATCCGCAAAGCCCTCGAAAAATTCCAGGAATCCGGCATCACCATCCTCGGCGTCGTCCTCAACTGCATGCCTCACGCCTCCGTCATGAACTACGGATACGACGGCTACGGCGCCTACAAGGCCGATTACTACAAGTCCTACCAGGGCGAAAAAGCGGAATCCAAATAACCCAAGCCCGCCCGCCCGGGCTGACCGCGCCGCTGCCGGACATCTTTATGATTTCCGGCAGCGCCGTTTTCAACAGGCTCGCTCCGCCCTCCTCCTTTCCTCTCTTAACCAGACGCACGCAGTGAATCCCTCCCAGCCTCCCTCCGAGATCGAAATCCGCATCCGTCCCAACACGAGTTGGTTTCACATCGATCTGGAAGGACTCAAAAACTACCGCGACCTCCTCTGGCTCCTCGTCCAGCGCGACTTCACCTCGAAGTACAAGCAGACCATCCTCGGTCCCCTCTGGTTTCTCGTCAGTCCCATCATCAACTCCCTGGCCTTCACCCTCGTCTTCGGGAAAATCGTCGGCGTATCCACCGATAAACTCCCGCCGATGATCTTCTTCCTCAGCGGCCAGCTTGCCTGGACTTACTTCTCCACCGTCCTCGGCTCCACCGCCAACTCCCTCGCCGGAAACACCCACCTCTTCGCCAAGGTTTATTTCCCCCGCCTCATCCCCCCGCTCGCCGTCACCATCTCCAGCCTTCTCGCACTCGTTATCCAGCTCGTCACCTTCCTCGGCTTCTACGCCCACCACCAGCTGACCCATTCCCCCGATCAGCTCCTTGCGCTGCCCTCCATCAACTGGCTCCTCTTCCCCCTGATCGTCGTCCACATGGCCGTCCTCGCCCTCGGCGTCGGCCTCACCCTCTCCGCCCTCTCCGCCAAATACCGCGACATCCAGCAAGTCCAGGGCTTCTTCGTCACCCTCTGGATGTACGGCTCCCCCGTGATCTACCCGCTCTCCACCATCAGCGAAAAATTTCCCGGCTTCGTCTGGCTCGCTCACCTCAACCCCATGACGGCTATCGTCGAGACCACCCGCTTCCTCTTCCTCGGCGTCGGCACCGTCACCCTCTCCGGCTACGCCACCTCCGTCGCCATCACCCTCGCCGTTTTCGCGCTCGGACTCTTCTCGTACCAAAAATCCGCCCGCACCTTCGTCGACACCGTCTGAGTACCGACCCATGAGCCAGCCCATCATCGAAGCCAGCAACATCTCCAAGAAATACCGCCTCGGTCAGATCGGTATGACCTCGCTGCGCGACGACGTGCAGCGCCTCGGCCGCCGCCTCCGCGGCATCAAGGACGAGGAAAACTCCGAACGCGACTTTTGGGCCCTGCGCGACGTCGGCTTCCAGATCCATCCCGGCGAAGTCGTCGGCATCATCGGCCGCAACGGCGCCGGCAAATCCACCCTCCTCAAAGTCCTCTCCCGTATCACCGAACCCACCACCGGCGAAATCGTCCTGCGCGGCCGCGTCGGCAGCCTTCTCGAGGTCGGCACCGGTTTCCACCCCGAGCTCAGCGGCCGCGAAAACGTCTTCCTCAACGGCGCCATCCTCGGCATGCGCCGCGAAGAAATCGCCCGCAAGTTCGACGAGATCGTCGCCTTCTCCGAGATCGGCAAATTCATCGACACCCCGGTGAAACGCTACTCCAGCGGCATGTACGTGCGTCTCGCCTTCGCCATCGCCGCCCATCTCGAACCCGAGATCCTCATCATCGACGAGGTGCTCGCCGTCGGCGACCAGGCCTTCCAGGAAAAGTGCATCGGCAAGATGCAGCAGGTCGCCAACAGCCACGGCCGCACCATCCTCTTCGTCAG
Source organism: Nibricoccus aquaticus (assembly GCF_002310495.1). GTDB lineage: Bacteria > Verrucomicrobiota > Verrucomicrobiia > Opitutales > Opitutaceae > Nibricoccus > Nibricoccus aquaticus. The sequence goes on from NZ_CP023344.1 coordinate 1,038,364, forward strand.
CCACCACATGTCCGCCGTGCGCCGCCTCTGCCAGAAGTGCATCGTCCTCGATAAAGGCCGCGCCAGCCCTCTCCTCGGCGTCGAGGAAGCCGTGGACCGCTACAACGCCGCCTTCCGCAAAGGCGAATCCGGCCGCGCCGTCGACACCTCCGCTCTCCCGCGCGACCACGGCAAAGGTACCCTCTGCAAAATCACGCAGATAAATGCCCTCGGCGAAACCGGCCTCAGCTACGGCGAGCCCATGAACGTCGAGCTCACCATCGAGTGTACCCAGACCGTCAAAGACCTCATGGTAGGCCTCGCCTTCGAAACCCTCGAAGGCAGCCGCGTGCTCACCCTCGACTCCGACGCCGCCCAGGCCCCCGTCACTCTTCCCGCCGGCCGCCACGTCATCCGCCTCCACCTCGACCAGCTCCCGCTTCATCCAGCCCAGTACATCATGAGCGCCAGCGCCGCCGCCGGCGCCCACTACTTCGACGTCGCCTCCCGCTTCGCCATCTGGGAAGTCACCACCAGCCGCAAAGATAAAGTCAGCGACCGCGGCTTCGGTGCCTGCCGTATCCCGCCCACGGTTACGGTGCAAACCCTGTAACCGCGTCGCACCGTGGCCCGCCGCCCCACACGCCTGCTCGTCGCGACCCGTCACAATCCCTTTCCGGAAAACGACGGCGCGGGCGCCTACCTCTTCGATCTGATCGAGTACCTCTCCACGCGCGGATTCGTCACCGAGGTCGCCTGGCTGCACGCCGACGGCGCGGTCAAAAACAACTCCCCCTGGCGCATCCCCGCCCACTTCCAGCGCGCCGCCCGCCTTCACATCATCGGCGGCCTCACCCTCGCCGGTAAAATCTGGTTCCCCGCCGAGCACGGCCACGGCGCCAAAGCCCGCGCGCTGAATACCATCAAGGTCTCTCTCAAATCCATCGGCCTCGGCTTCCTCTTCTCCGCCCGCGAAGCCCGCAAAAAACAACCCGCCTCCTCCTCCACGCCGACTCCCGCCCCCGCTTCAGGTTCTCTCACCAAAGCCAGCTGGAGCGCCCTGCCCAGCCCAGCTGAGCACGCCTTCTTCGAAAAACGTGTGCGCGCCTTCCGCCCCGACGCGATTCTCGTCAACTACTGCTGGCTCGCCCCCCTGCTCGCTGGCCACGACGCGCTCCCCACCGCCATTCTCTCGTGCGATGTCGTCTCTCAACGACTCGACCGCACACCCGGCCTCGACCCCGACCCCGCCACCCCCGAGGGCGAAGCCCGTCTCCTCGCCGCCGCCCGGCACATCCTCGCCATCAGCGAAGACGACGCCGCCATCTTCCGCACCTTCCTCCCCTCCCGCCCGATCATCATCACCCCGAAGGCCGCCGAACCCCGTCCGCTCCCCGGCCCCACCGTCCCCGACCGCGTCCTCTTCGTCGGCGGCATCAACGACTTCAACCGCGAGGGCATCCTCTGGTTCCTGCGCGAAGCCTGGCCGCTCATTCGCGAAAAAAATCCCCGCGCCCTTCTCCACATCTGCGGCGGCATCGGCAGCATCGTGAACGACGTTCCTCCCGGCGTCGTCATCCGCGGCCGCGTTCCCGATCTCACCGCCGAATACGCCGAAGCCTCCGCCGTCATCGTCCCCCTCCTCAACGGCAGCGGCGTGAAAATCAAACTCGTCGAGGCCGCCAGCTACGGCAAAGCCGTCGTCACCACTCCCATCGGTCTCCAGGGCCTCGGCTTCTTCCGCCCCGCCGTCATCGAAGCGTCCTCCGCCACCGCCTTCGCCGACGGCGTCAGCCGCATCCTCGCCGACGCCTCCACCCAGCGCACCCTCGGCGAAAACCTCCTCCAGCAAGTCATCCAGCATCTCTCGCGCGACATCGCCTACGGCCCCGTCCTCCGCGCACTGTCTCCCACCCCATGAACGCCTCCTCCGTCGAACGCGCAGTGTATTTCCTGGGCAACGACCGCGTGCTCAACTTCGGCATCGCCGCCTTCGAAAGCTTCCGCCGCACCAACCCCGACCTCCCCGCCTACCTCCTCCCGTTCAACGACGACCTCGCCCGCACCCGCGAGCTCTGCGCCCGCTACCGCATCCAGATCGTCGAAGACCCTTCCCTCAAAATTCTCCACGAAACCGCCGAGGAATTCTGGGACGAAAAGCACCGCGACCACGCGATGCTCAAAAAATTCTACGCCTTCTTCGGTCCCGCGAAGCTGTTTCTCTACACCGACTGCGACGTCCTCTTCCTCGAAGACCTCCACCCCCTCTTCGACAAGTTCGACCGCGCCGGCCTCCAGTTCCTCAGCTTCGATTCATGCCTTGAATACGTTTACAAGGCCGGCGCCTTCCGCGACGAACTCGTCTCCTCCGGCGTCACCCGCGGCTTCAACGCCGGCGTCTTTCTCGCCCGCAACGCCTCCACCACGCTCCCCGAGGTCCAGGCATTCTTCAAAACCCACAAGGCCATCCGCCGCGAATTCCACGACACCCGCGATCAGGCGATGCTCAACTACTTCGTCGATTTCCACCGCTGGAAACACCTCAACTTCGCTGAACTCGACCCCGCCTACTGCGAGACCAACAACGGCCGTTTCTGCCCCGTTGTCCACAAGGGCGATGCCTGGGTGCTCGACGACAAATTCTCCCGCTACCACGGCAAACGCTTCTGCATCCTCCACTGGAACGGCATCAAACTCCCCGGCGTCCTCCCCAACCACCTGCTCTACCGCCGCGATCGCCACCGCCCCGAGAGTTTCTCCACGCGCGTTTCTCTCGATTGGCAAAATCTCTGGAAGGGCCGCGCCGCTCTCAGTCAGCGCGTGAGCGACTACGTCGGCATTCAGTGGCAGCGAGTCGCCAAACGCTTCAAACGCTAGCACCCGCATCCGCGCGCCAAAAAATCTTTCCGCATGAAAACACCCGCCCGCCGTGGAGCGCTCTACATCGTCTCCGGCCACCCGCGCTACCTCGAGGAGGCCGAGTTCTCCGCCAGGATGCTGCGGAAGTTCAACCCCGGTCTCCCCATCGCCTTCGCCTCGCCCTCCCGGAAATTCAAATCCCGTCACGCCGATATTTTCTGCCAGCTCGATCCACTCGATCACCCGCTCAAATACAAACCCCTCGGCCTCCTCAATTCCCCCTTCGAGGAAACGCTCTTTCTCGATTCAGACACCCAGGTCAAAGGAGACCTCACCTCGCTGCTCGCGCTCTTCGACCGCGCCGACCTCGCCGCCGCCCACGATCTCCTCGCCGACTGGTCCGTCACCCCTCCTCGCTTCCTTTCCTACACCGATCCCGACCACTTCAACACCGGCGTGCTCCTCGTGCGCCGCACGCCCGCCACCACCGCCTTGCTCACCGAGTGGTACGACCGCACCCGCGCCCAGGACGCCGCCGTCATGCGCCCCGGTATTTTCTGCGATCAACACTGGTTCAACACGCTCGTCCTCGAAGAAAAAGCCGCGCAACGCCACGGCGTTCCCCTGACCACCTTCGATAACCGCCTCTACAATGTCCGCCCGCAGATGGTCGATCCCATGACCGCCGAAGGCATCTTCGACGCCGCCCGCATTCTCCACTTCCGCGGCAACTCCCAAAAACGCCCCCTCCTGCGCCGCATCCTCTCGTCCCTGAAAAAGACCCTCACCCGCAGCTGACGCCATGGCCCGCAGCCCGCTCATTTCCGTCATCATCCCCGCGTATAATGTAGCCCCCTACGTTCGCGACGCGCTCGCCAGCGTGCAGGCCCAGACGTTTCGCGACTTCGAGATCATCGTCGTCAACGATGGCTCCACCGACTCCACCCTCGCGATCCTCCAGGGAATCGCCGCCACCGAGCCGCGCCTAAAAATCATCTCGCGCCCCAACACCGGCATCGTCGGCGCCATGAATGACGCCATCGCCGCCAGCTCCGCGCCTTTCCTCGCCCGCATGGACGGCGACGATCTCTGCGCTCCGCAACGCTTCGAACGCCAGCTCGCCTTCCTCCAGGCCAACCCCGCTGTCCTGCTGGTCGGCTCCAACGTCGAGTTCATCGACTCCACCGCCGCCCGCCTCAAAACCTACGCGCCTCCGCACGACGCCTCCGCCATCCACACCGCCCTCCTCGCGGGCAACAGCGGCGCCCTCATCCATCCCGCAGTGATGGGCCCCCGCCGCGCCTGGACAGAAACCGGCGGCTACCGCGAAGCCTACAAATTCGTCGAGGATTACGATCTCTACCTCCGCGCCGCCCGCCTCGGCCCACTCGCCAATCTCGACGAGCCGCTCCTCCGCTACCGTATCCACGCCCAAAGCACGAACTACCTGCGCCGCGACAAACAGACCGTCCTCCTCAAAGAACTCTGCCGCGACGCCCGCGCCCACGCCGGCCTCACCGATTCCTTCGTCTTCAATCCCTCTCCCGCCCACCCCGATGCCGCCTCCGTGTACCGCGAGTGGGCCTGGTGGGCTGTCGATGGCCGCGAAAAAGCCACCGCCCGCCGCTACGCCTGGCGCGCCTGGCGCAGTGCGCCCTGGCGCATCGAAAACACCCGCTGCCTGCTGCGCATCCTCAGAGCCACCCGATGAATACTCCCGCACCTTCTCCAGCACCGCGCGGCGTGTACATGCTCGGCAACGATCGCGTCGCCGACTACCTCGAAGCGCTCTTCATCAGCCTCCGCCAGCACTCACCCGATCTCCCCGCGCGCCTCATTCCCTACAACGCCCAGCTCACCCGCACCCGCGAGCTCTGCGCCCGTTACCGCATCGAGATTCACAGCGATCCCGCCTTCCCCGCGCTCGAACAGGTCGGCCTCGATCTTTGGGCCAGCTCCCCCTACTCCCACCATCAATTCCTCTTCCGCCGCCTCGCCATCTTCTGGGGCCCGTTTGAAAACTTCCTCTACCTCGACGCCGACATCTGCGTCCTCGCCCCTCTCGAACCTCTCTTCGAAACCTTCGAGAAATCTCCCGTTCCCTTCGCCTCGTTCGACGTCGATCACGAGCGCGTCTACCAGGCCGGCCCCCTCCGCGATCGCATGATCCGCGACCACGGTTCGCTCGGCTTCAACTCCGGCCACTTCTTCTCCCGCCTCGGCGTCTTTGATCTCGAAAAATTCCAGACCGCCGTCCGCGCCGCCCAGCCCCTGGCCCACCTGTTCCAGGATCGCGGCGACCAGGGATTCCTCAACTTCGCCGTCGATCACCTCGGCATTCCCCAGACGCGCATGACTACGCTCATCCCGGATCTCGCCGATAAACAATGGTGCGAACAACGCTTCAAAAAAATCCACAACCGCTGGTTCATCGACCGCCCCGGCGATCCCCAAGACGGCAAACAACTCTTCCTCATCCACTGGGCCGGCTTCAACATCCCGGGCTGGGAAATCCCTAACCGCCACCTCTACTATCATTACCGCGGTCTCGGCCTTTCTTGGTTCGGTAAACAAAAACTCCGCATCCGCGACTTCACCCGCCACCACTCTCGCCCGCTCCGCCCGTTGATGGATAAGCTCCGCATCCTCGGCGGAAAGGTACGCCGCAAAATCGGCCTCTAAGCACACGCCCGCCCGCCGCCTCGTCATGATCTCCGTCATCCTTTGCACCCACAACCCCCGAGCCGATTTCCTCGCCCGCACGCTCGACTCGTTGCGCATGCAGGATCTCCCGGTCGCTCAATGGGAGTTCGTGCTCGTCGATAACCACTCCCGCGATCCTCTCTCCGCCCGGCTCGATCTCTCCTGGCATCCACGCGCCCGCGTCGTGCGCGAGGACGAACTCGGCCTCACCCCCGCCCGCCTCCGCGGCATCGCGGAAACGTCGGGAGAGCTCCTCGTCTTTGTTGACGACGACAACATCCTCCAGCCCGACTACCTCCGCACCGCCGCCACCCTCGCAGTCGAAAACCCGCAGCTCGGCTGCTGGGGCGGTTCCTGTATCGGCGAATTTGAGACGCCGCCTCCTTCCTGGGCCGCGCCCTACCTCTGCTACCTCGCCATCCGCGAAACCACCCGTTTTACCTGGGCCAACGAGTACCGCTACGACATCGTCCCCACCGGCGCCGGCATGTGCATCCGCCGCCACATTGCCGAAACCTACGCGCGCGAAACCAAGGCCAGCCCCCTGCGCCGCGAGCTCGACCGCAAAGGCGCCTCCCTCGTCTCCGGCGGCGATTCCGACATGGCATTCACCGCCATCGACCAGGGGCTCGGTATCGGCCTCTCCCCGCGCCTGAGCCTCCGTCACCTCATGACCAAAGGCCGCCTCGAACTCGCCTACCTCGAACGCCTCATGGAAGGCATCGCCTCCTCCGCGCCGCTCGTCCTGCACGTGCGCGGAGCCTATCGCCCTGCCGTCACGCCCGGCCGCATCAACCGCTGGCTCTCCGCCTATCGTCTCTCCCGCCAGCCCGCTCCCGTGCGCCGCATGGAAGCCGCCCGCCAACGCGGCGAACAAAGCGCCGCGCAAAAAATCGCCAGCCTCTCATGCCCCGCCTGACCTACATCGGCCAGGCCCCCGGCGAAGGCACGGGCAGTCCTATCATCGTCCTGCGCCACCTCCGCCGCCTTGCCGCCCACGGCTGGCAGATCACCGTCATCCCCGAGGGCGGTCAGGATACTTCTCTCTGCGAAAAAGCCGGCTGGACCATCCGCCATCTCCCGCTCCGCCGCCGCTGGTGGCCACCATTTCGTCCCGACAACGCCTTTTCTCGCCGCGTCCGCACCTGGCTGCTCGCCCGCGAATGCCGCCGCCTCACCGCCTCCGCCCCGCCGGATGCGATCTTTGGATACCTCGCCGCTCACGCCGACTTCTCGACCGAGATCGCCGCCCACTTCGCCCGCCAGTCAGGAGCCCCGCTCTCGCTCCTCATCCACGACGATGCCGCGGCCTTCTCCTCCTCGCCCGAGGAAAAGCAAATCCTCCGCTCCCGCCACGCCCGCATCCTCCGCGCCACCCATCGCTGCTGGTTCGTCTCCCCCGAACTCGCCCGCGAGTACGACGTCGCCGAATCCCAGCGCCACACGCTTCTCCCGCTTCCCGAGGGCTGGGATCAGCCCGCACACTGGACTCCAGCTCGCTCGCAAAATCCCCGCGTGTATTACGCCGGCGCTCTCTGGCCCGCCCAATTCCCCATCCTCGCCAAAATCGCCCGCGCCCTCCAAGCCACCGGCGCACGCCTCGTCATCCTCTCGCGCGACACTCCCGAACTCCGCGCCTTCCTCGCCGCCGAGCCCGCCGACTGGGTCGCCCCGTTTCCCACCAATCGCGAAGCCCTCGCTCACCTCGCCCACGATGCCGCCGGTGTGCTCGTCGCCTATCCCGACACCATCGCCGAGATGCCCTGGGTCGCCACCAGCTTCCCCAGTAAATGGATCGAGTACTCCCACCTCGGCCTTCCCTGCGCCGTGCTGGCCCCGGTCGAAAGCGCCACCGGTCAGTGGATACGCAAGAACGGCTACGTTCACTTCTTCGATCCCAGCCGCTTCGACGGCTTCGCCCAATGGGCCCGAGCCCTCCGCACAGAAACCCACTGGCAGGAACTCGCTGCCGCCAGCAGCGCGCTCGCCCGCGGCCCCTTTAATCCCACGGTCATCCACGACCAGTTCGAGCGCGCTCTCCTGCGTTGACTCACCCTCCCGCCCTCGCCCTTTCTGCGCTACGCACCCGTGACCACCTCCACCGCCAGCTCTCCGATTCCTGTCGTTCTCGTCGGCTGCGGCGCCGTCTCCCGCCTCTTCTACGTCCCCGCCCTCCGCGAACTCGCCCGCCACGGCATCCTCCGCACCAACGCCGTCGTCGATCCCTCCGCCAACGCTCGCGAATCCCTCGGCACCGAACTTCAAGCAAAGCCCTGCGCAACTCTCGCCGAGGGCCTCGCCTCCGGTGCCCGCCTCGCGATCATCGCGACTCCGCCCAAGTTTCACCGCGAACAAACCGAGGCCGCCTTCGCCGCCGGCCTCGATGTCCTCTGCGAAAAACCCCTCGCGTCTAACTCCGCCGAAGGCGCCGCCATGGTCGCCGCCGGCGCCCGCAGCGGACAACGCCTCGCCGCTGGCCACTACAAGCGTTTCATGCCCGCGCACCGCGCGATCAAGCTGCTCATTGAGCGCCAGCCCTTCGGCCCTCTCCGCGAAGTCACGCTCACCGAGGGCGGTCGCTTCGGCTGGCCCGCCGCCACCGATTCCTTTTTCCGCAAAGAACAAACCCCCGGCGGCGTCCTTCTCGACATTGGCGTCCACGTCCTCGATCTCCTGCTCTGGTGGCTCGGCGAACCCGACCGCTTCACCTACGCCGACGACGCCGAGGGCGGCCTCGAGGCCAACTGCCAGTTCAACGCCGAATTCCCCAACAACGTCCAGGTCTCGCTACGCCTCAGCCGCGACTGGCCCACGCCCAACTGCTACGTCTTCCGTTTCGAGCGCGCCACGATTCACGCCCGCGTCAACGCCAGCAACCACCTCGAACTCACCCTCGACGGTTTCCCCATGACCTTCGCCGCCGAGCTGCGCGATCCACTCCCGCCAGTTCCGACCGGCCCCACCGCCGCTCTGGAAACCAATCCCCAGGCCTTCATCGCCCAACTCGCCGATGTCTGCGCCGCCATCCGGGAAAACCGCTCGCCCTTCATCACCGGAGCCGACGGCCTTCGCGCGATCACGCTCATCGAAAAATGCTACCAGGCCCGCCAGCCGCTCACCCAACCCTGGCTCGCCCCGCTTCCCAAGGCCCTATGAGCACGCCCTCCTCTTCACCGAAAATCGCCCTCATCGGCGCCAGCGGATTCATCGGCCTGCGCACGACCGAAATCTTAACCCAGCGCGCCGACCTCACGCTCATCCCGCTGGTGCGCTCCCCCGCCAGCCTCGCCGTCCTCGCCCGCCAGGCCCTCGACTGGCGCATCGCCTCCTTCGTCGAAGTCGCCCCGCTCGCCGCCGCGCTCAAAGGCTGCGACATCTGTATCCACGCCGCGATTGGGGACGCCGCCCAGATCGTCCACATGGCGAAAGTCACCTACGACGCCTGCGCCGCCGCCGGCGTCCGCCGCCTCGTGTGGCTCAGCAGCGCCTCCGTCTTCGGACAAAACTGCCCGACCGGCACCGACGACTCTACCCCGCTGCACGACCGGCACCCGCTCATCTACAATAACGCGAAAGTGCATGCCGAACGCGCGCTGCAAAAATGCGCCCGCGACCGCCGCGTCGAACTCGTGATGCTCCGCCCCGGCGTCGTCTTCGGCCCCCGCTCCCGCTGGATCACCGACCCCGCCGCCGACCTCCGCGCCGACCGCGCCGGCTGGCTCAACCACGGTAAAGGCATCTGCAATACGATCTACGTGGACAACCTCGTCGAAGCCATGCGCCTCGCCGCCATCACGCCCGGAGTCGCCGGCGAAACCTTCATCGTCGGCGACGCCGAGACTGTCACTTGGCGCGAATTCCTCCTGCCCATCGCGCAACACCTAGGCCTCGACGAAACCGCCTTCACCGATCTGCCCGTCCCCGCATTCGCCCCCGAACGCGCCAGCCGCTTCACCGCATTCACGCTGACCCCCGCTTACGCGCGCGCCGGACAAGCCGTCCCTTACCGCCTCAAGCGAATCGTCAAAGGCGTGCTCAAAGCCTGGCCCACACCCTCGTCAGGCGCAGGTGCCTGGGTTCTGCGCTCGTCCGCAAAACCCGCGAGCCTCACGCAAGAGCTCAGTCTCCTGCAGCAATGCCCGTGGAAACTCCCGCACGCGCATGCCACCGCCCGCCTCGGCTACCAGCCGCCTGTCACCTTCGCTGAAGGCATGAAACGCAGCCTCGCCTGGCTCGATTTCGTCACCGACGCCCGCCCCGCCTGAGCCTCCGTCGATGAACCTGAGCATCCTCATTGCCGCGTATAAGGCCGACCCGTTTCTCCCAGCCGCTTTTGCCAGCATCGCCGCGCAAACCCATCTCGACTGGGAGCTCATCGTCGTCGAAGACGGCTCGCGCGACACCACCGAGGCCCTCGTCCAGCAATTCGCCGCCAGCCACCCCGGCCGCCGGATTGTGTATGATAATCTCGGCGTCAACCGCGGCGTCGCCGCCGCGCGTAACCGCTTGCTCGCGCTCGCCCAAGGAGACGGCGTCGCCTTCCTCGACGCCGACGACCAGTGGACGCCAACCCACCTCGCCGATCTGAGTCTCGCGCTGGAAGCAGGCGCCGCACTCGCCTTTTCCGGCATCGAGCTCTGGGACGGCGATCGTCACCAGACGATGGGTACGTATCTCCCGCCCGCTCCCTGGCTTGAAGAGCCACGCCGCTGGATCTTCGAACACTCCTTCGTCCAGACCTCATCCTGCGTCGCGCTCCCCAAAGCCACCATCTCCAGGATCGGACTCATCGATGAAACCCTCCGCATCGGCGAAGACCGCGACTACTGGTTCCGCGCACTAGCTGGCGGCGGCAAAATCGCCTGCACGGGGAAAGTGACCTGCCGCTACACCAAGCACGAAGGCAGCAGCATGACCAAGACCCTGCGCGTGGCATCCGACACCGTGGCCTTCTACCGCAAGCACCACGAAGACGCCTCGCTTCCGCTCGCCCTGCGCCGCCGCCTGCTCGCGCACGCGCTCTGGATTCAAGGCCGCCTCCTCCGCGCATCCGACCGCGCCACCGCTCGCCAAAACTTCCGCGAAGCCATCCGCCTCCAACCGCTCGCGCTCCGCTACTGGCCCTACTGCTTCGCCTGACCGGTCCCCTCCTCGCCGCTTCGCGATCACGCTCGATCACAGAAACCGGGCGCAAAAAAGCGCCGCAGTTTCCTGCGGCGCTCGATGTAAACAACCGATAGCCTGAAGGCCTTTTAGAAGGCGATGGTCAGACCACCGCGCACACCCACGCTCTCATCCGCAGCGCCACCTTGTTCGGTGATGTAGCGCGCCGTGAGGCTGATGGCCTGAGTGATATTCCAATCCACACCGGTATCCACGCGGAAGCCGTTGGCATCGATGCCGGTGGCTTTGATCGTGTAAGTGCCGCCAAAAAGTTCCGACGTCAGGTTACGTTCGCCGTCCTTGAACTCGTGCTGCCAGGCGACGTTGAAGAATGGACGGAGAGTTCCGGCTTTGATTTCGAAACTGCGCGCGATCCGGAATCCTACACGTGAGGCCAGTGAAGCCTCGCTCTGATATTTCACGCGAAGATTCGCCCCATTCGAACCGGTTTCCCGGAATGCTTTGGCGTCCCAGCTCAGGTACTGCGCACCGACCGTCGGCGTGATATCGAACAGCGGCGTCTTGATCTCGTAAGCGGCCGTCACGCTGGAGCCGTAGCGGCTGCCCTTGGTCTCAGCCAGAGCCCAAGTGCCCAGGCGCGTGCGCACAATGCTGCGCTTGGACTCATACTCATCGGTACCGGCGAAGGCCGTGCCGGTGACCTGAAGCTTGCCGCGCGTATGCCGGGCATAAGCGCCACCCGTGATGCTTTCGGCGGTGCTGAGACCACCGCTCACATCGAGATCGAAGTCGGTCGTCTCGTAGTTGAGGAAACCGCCTACGACCAGCTTCTCACCGAACGCATAATCGAAACCGCCCAGCGCGGCCATCGTGTCATAGTTCGAGTAAGCCGCGTTGGCATCGGGATCACGTGAGGATTCCTGACGGTACCCTTGGAAGAAGCTCTGCATGGAACCATCCCGACGTCCCATGCGAGCGTCTTGGAACAGCTGGTCGTCCACTGTCTGCACCATCGAGTTCGTCCGCACGACTGCGGAGGGGAACCAGGATTGATACGTGGTCGGCGAGAGCTCATCGAGCACCTGGCGGAACAGGATCACCGATGGCTGACGGTTCAGTGTGTCGAGCAGGCTGTTGGGAGCAGTCCCCGCAAGCACAGCTTGGTCGATACGCGCTGCGATCGACTGATGATTCCCAACCAGCAAAGGATTCGTGCCGAACGCCAGCTGGGTGAAGTTAATATCCAGATAGTTCGATCCGAGCACGTAAGAAGCCGCCAGGCCCTGGCTGGACGGGAGCGCAACCGAGGAGAACGTGCCCACAATAGGCTGGTTCGTCGTGAGCACCCGGAAGGTGCCGGGCTGGAGTGGGAACGAGTCGGCCAGACCCACTGCAAGGTTACCGGTCGGCCCTAGAGTAAGAATACCGTTGAGCACCAAACGGTCGAACTCGGTGGGAGAAATCAGATCGATACTGAGCGAGCCGTTCAGCGTCACGTTGCCGTTGATGGTGAGCGTCCCCGCCGCCTGACGGCCGCCGGGAGCGAGGGCGCCGTTGAGGTTGGTGGTCACGTTGCCGTTGATGACACCCGTGCCGCCCACCGTCGTGGCTCCATTGATGGCGATGGGGCCATTATGAATACCGTCCACCAGGTAAGTGCCCGCACGCATATTCCACAGTGTAGGCATATTCACCACACCCGTGCTGGTCACGCGAGTGATGCCGGGCCCCCACTTCTGGGTGTCGCCGGCCGCCGCGTTAGTCTGGGTGATCGTGCCGGCCCAGAGCGCCGTCTGCCCGGCCTGGGTTGCACCGGCAATCGTGAGCGCCTTCGTGCCGACGTTCAGCGAGGTGCCTTGCTCCATGTTGATTCCGCCCAGCTCGATGCGCGTGCCGAGGATTCCGGAGGCATCGATGTTCGAATTCCCCATCAGATTGATTTCGGCGTAGATTAGTCCCGAGGTACCACCGCTGGCCAGCAGCGAAGCACCAGCAAGCGAGATGGTCGTGTACGGGCCGACGTTCATGTAGAACGAAAGGCGGTTCGCCGCGTTGCCCGTGCTGTTGGTCAAAGGCTCGGTGTTGAACGGATGCGTGCCGCGCCCGACGATGTTGTAGGTCAGCCAGCCATTCTGATTGCCGGAGAGGTTAAACGTGTAGCCGAGGCTGACGCCGGTACGGATGGCGTTCACCTGATAGGTGACAGCACCGGCCGCCGTATGATTCAGATTCATCACGCGATTAGTGGGCGTCGCCGTCAAACGCAGGCCGGACGTGCCATTAGGCACGGCGTTATTGCTCCAGTTGGCGGGGTTTAAGTAGTTCGAATCAACGCCGATCCAATCGACGACGGTAACCTGGGCGGAAGCGGTGAGCGCGGCTGCCATGCCCAGCACTGCGGTGCCGGTCAGGCGCTTGTAACTCGTTAGAGAGATCATGATCAAAAAATGAAAATAAGGTGAGAGGTGCGCCCGATCGGCTTGCCGCCGGTCAGGCATGAAGAGGAGGTCAGAAGTTGGCTTTGATACCGACGTTCATGACCATGCCCGAGGTGTAGTAACCACCCGTGCGGCTGAAGATGCTGCGTTCGTCGGCTTCGTCGGTGACGTTGCGCCAGTCGAAGTAAGCGTTCCAGTGGCTGCTCATCTTGTAGGTGAGATTCAGGTCAACGCGCAGATCGGCGGCCTGATAAGTGTGTGCGAGCGTCCCGAGGTTGAGCGTGCGGGCAAACTCATCGCGCCAGAATGCAGCCACGGAACCGGAGAACCGGCGGCCGTTGTAGGTCAGGCGGACGTTGGCCGATTTCTCGACCACGTTGGCCAGCGGGATCTTCGTCCATTCCATCGGGCTGTTCATGTACGCATCCACTTCAGCCTGGGTGGGATTATCCTGGTAGATGGGCGTACCCGTGCGACGCAGGAACTGCGCTTCAGGATCAGCCGCGGAGAAGACCGCGCGGAACTCAAGATCGCGCAGGTAATGAGTGATGAATCCTAGCTTCTGGCGGTACTCGAACTCCACACCCTCGTTCTTGCCCTTGCCCGCATTCTCACGGGTTTCAATCGTCCACGGTTCATCGAGACCGCTGACGCTGTTCGGACGCGTTTCGGAGTAGATGACGCTGTAGATGTATTTCTCGATGTCCTGGCGGAAGAACGTGACAGAAAGCACGCCCGAGCGCGGCAGGTAGTATTCGAGGTTGAAGTCGTAGTTGGTGCCTTCCTGCGGCATCAGCTTGGTGTTGTTACGACGCACCAGATTGATGTGATCGTACACGTTATCGCCAGGCATGACCGCGCCGAAGTCCGGCCGTCCCATGTTGGTCGTGTAAGCAGCGCGGGCCACCAGGTTCTTCAACGGCTCATAGCGGACCTGCACGTTGGGAAACACTTTGTCGTAGGACTTACGGCCGGTGACGGGTTCAAAGAGCAGGTTCGCGAGATACTGCTGATCAGTGATTCCGTAGTAAGGAGAACCCACTGTGACCGTATCGAACCGGCGGCCTGTCTGGAAGATGTTGCTCGTGCTGTCATATCTGATGCCCGTCGCCGTCAACTTCGTGAACTCATAGCGAACACCCGCCATGAGGACGAGGTTCGGCCGCAGCTTGGCGGTCGCCATGCCGTAGGTGGCGTAGATCTGCTCTTTGCTATCGCGATCACCATAGCGTTCACGCGAGTACGAACCCTGGATGAAGAGACTGCGGTCATTCGAGAGCACCCCTTCGATATAGTTGTTATAGAACATCCCAGGCTGCGTGGTGTAATAATCATGCACCAAGTAAGGGCTGATCCAGTTGGGCACCGGAACGTCGAAGTTCCACTGATCGCCGAAATAGGGATCGGCGAATTGCTGGAGATTGGGCTCAGCTGCCGTGCCGAAGGCGCTGGAGCTGCTGTTACCCGTAAGATCCCATTTGCGGTAGAAGCGATGCAGATCGCGGGTCTGCTCGTTGTAACGAGCGCCCAGCTGAAGTTCGACTGGCACGCCCCAGAATGAAAACGGCTTTTTGCCATCGATCTTGGCTCCGCGCTGCTCATCGGTACCGTAGGTGTAATCCTGGTACATCGACAGGGAACGATAGTTGGCGATATTCTTATAATCGACGCCTGAAGTCTGGGTCAGCACGCCCGTAGCATTGCCGGAAATGCCGTCGATCGTAAGACCGAGGCCGTTCAAGCCATAGCCGACCGAGTAATTGCGATCATGGTCCGGCTTGTACTCTGAGCGGGAGAGATAGGCATCATAGGTGATCTGCAAATCGCCGAACCTATGTTTCACGCCAGGATTCACCGAGAAGCCCCGGGTGTTGTTATTGCTCACGCTCGTGCTCATCCCAAACGACGCTCCCGTCGGGGAGAGCATTTTGTCGAAGCTCGCTCCGACAGGCTGGATGCCTGAAGTCACGCGAACCGTATGCCCATAGTCGCCCAAGCCACGATCCTGCGTAAGCGAATTGTACAGGAACAACGAGGTGGAGTCAGACAGCTTGTAATCCAGATTGAGCGCTATGTAGCGCCGCTCATTAGCCTGGGCACGTTCGGTCCAGAGAACGCTGGGAATCGTCCCCTGCATCTCGGGTGTTGCGAGACCGCCATTGGCAGCCAGATCCGACGCGTTGTAAGCATAGCCGCCGGGCAACGAATAGGAGTTATTGAAGCGGAACCGCTGACTGAAGCTTGCGACCAGAGAAACGCCGATCGGGCGCTCGCGACCAAATGCTTCCGTGTAGGAAAGCGTAAAGCCAGGCATCAGCTTGCGATCTGGCGTGCGCGCGCCACCGGGCGTCTTCTGGAATTCCAGCTCGGCACTGTTCAAGCTCAAGTTGGCGTCCAGGCGGATACGGCGCCCCTTCTGATTGAATGCACTCTTGGTCTTAAAGTTGATCGAGCCACCCATGCTGTTGGCCGGTTGCTCGGGCGTCGGCGCGAGATTTACCTCGATCGTCTCGATATTCTGGATGGCGAAATCCGTAAGAGAGAAGCTGCGAGAGTCACCGCCTGGAGACGTCGCGATGGAATTGCCGTCCATAGTGATACTCGCGAGAGACGGATCCATACCGCGGAAACGCATGGCCGCAGCATCTTCACCGCCGGCGTAATCCACCGTGATGCCCGGCAGATTTTTCATCAGCTCGCCGATGTTACCATCGACCACGTTCCCGAAGGAGTCGGCGGCCACGATGTTTTTCATGCTCATCGATTCGCGCTTCTCCTGAATCGCGCGGGCCGAACCTTCACGCTCCGAAGAAACAATAAACTCACCCAGCATGTAGATTTCCGAGCTGAGATCGAAATCGACCATCTCATCCTTGCCCTCAGAAATGACCACCGTGCGCGTCTCCGCATTCAAACCGGTGTACGTAGCCGTCACTTTGTAGGTGCCGGGCGTCAGACCCGAAATGCGAAAATAGCCATCCGTAGAGGTGCGCGCCTGGAGACCAGTGCCATCCACCACGATCACCGCATTTTGGAGATACTGGCCCGTACCACCGTTGGAGATTCGGCCAGTGATGACACCGCTGCCTTGGCGGGCTTCGGTGGATTGAGCGAGCGCCGACGAAGTCGGCAGAATTCCGCCTAGCAACGCACAAGCGAGCGGCAGAACGGGGACGGCACTGCGCAACCGGCTGCGGTGCGCGACTGATAGGAGCGTGTCCTTAGGGGTGGTGTTCATTGGTGTGTAGGGAAAGGCGTAGCCACGACGACGAAACGGGAAGCCTACGAACGAACGCAGAAAATGCGTCACAAGCAGACAGGGGGACTAATGAGCGAAGCGGCGGACAGGGGTAGGCCGGATCTTGGGAAGACCACGACGCGTGGGGTGTACAAACCAGCCTAAATGACACGGGCGACAGCCCATAAAAATTACAGTAAGAATTCGGCGGAAATCCAGTCCGATAAATCATCCCGGCAGCCTCCGCCTCTCCCATGAAAATCAATCACCCATCTCGCTGCTCCGGGGACTAAAATGCTCCCCTCTCCCCGCGAACCGTCCGAAATTTCCATCTTCGCGCGTGACGCCGCCTGCGCTACCCCGTTGGCTCCGTCCCCCGTTTACCCGCCTCGCCTGATGCCCGCCCCGCTCCTCGATCTCAAAAACATCGCCAAGACCTATCCGGGCGTCCGCGCCCTCCGTGGCGTCCAGTTCGAGCTCCGCCCCGGTGAAGTCCACGCCCTCCTCGGCGAAAACGGCGCGGGCAAAAGCACGCTCATCAAGATCATCACCGGCCTCATCGCCGCCGACTCCGGCTCCGACATCCACGTCGCTGGCGAACTCATCGCCGACACCTCGCCTCGCCGGATGCAGCAGCTCGGCATCGCCTGCGTTTATCAAAACCCCACGCTCTTCAACGAACTCTCCGTCACCGAAAATCTCCGCATTGCCGAGGACGGCGCGATCATCTCCTGGCGCGACCGCCGCGCCAAAGCCCAGGAACTTCTCTCGCGCATCGGCGCATCGCTAGATCTCGACGCGCCCGTGAAAGACCTGCGCATGGCCGAGAAACAACTCCTCGAAATCGCCCGCGCCCTCGGCCGCAACGCCCGCGTCCTCATTCTCGACGAGCCCACCGCCTCGCTCTCGCAACAGGACGCCGACCGGCTTCTCGATCTCGTCGAAAAACTCCGCGCCGACGGCGTCGGCATCCTCTACATTTCCCACCGCCTCGAGGAAGTCCTCCGCATCGCAGACCGTGTCACCGTCTTCCGCGATGGCGGCTACATCGGCACCTACCTCCAGCGCGACGTCGATCGCTCCCGGCTCATCCAGCTCATGGCCGGCCGCGATCTCGCCGAGATGTTTCCAAAAACTCACGCCTCCATCGGCGACGTCGTTCTCGAAACGCGTAATCTCACCTGCGCTCGCGGCGGCGTATCCGACATCTCCCTCTCCGTCCGCCGCGGCGAAATCCTCGGCATTGCCGGCCTCGTCGGCGCCGGCCGCACCGAATTCGCCCGCACCCTCTTCGGCCTCACCCCCGCCGACTCAGGCGAAATCCTCATCGACGGAAACGCTGTCGCCATAACCTCCGTCTCCGACGCCATCGCCCATCACCTCGCCTACGTCCCCGAAGACCGCAAAGCCCACGGCGTCGTCGAAGATCTTCCCATCGCCGAAAACATTTCCCTCGCCCTCCTCCGCCGCCTCAACGGCGAATGGCTCGACGAGGCCAAGGAAAACGCACTCGCCGATAAATTCTTCCGCCAGCTCGGCGTGAAAGCTCCCAGCATCTTCGCGCAAACCCGTGCCCTCTCCGGCGGCAATCAACAAAAAGTCGCCCTCGCCCGCTGGCTCGCGACCGAACCCCGCGTGCTCATCCTCGATGAGCCCACCCAAGGCATCGACGTCGGCGCCAAGGCCGAGATCCACCGCCTCATGGGCCAGCTCGCGAAACAAGGTCTCGCCATCATCCTGATCTCCTCCGAGCTCCCCGAACTCCTCGGCATGGCCGACCGCATCGCTGTCATGCGCAAGGGCCGCCTCGCCGGCACTGTCGACGCCCGCGCCACCACCCGCGAAGCCGTTCTTCACCTCGCGATGGAGGACGCCGCATGAGCCTCGGCAAACGCGAACTCGCTCTTCTCGCCGCCATCGCCGTGCTCTTCGCGCTGCCGCTCTTCGGCGTATCCGGATTCTACACACTCGGCAATCTCCGCAATCTCGTCATCGACAACCTGCCCGTGCTCATCGCCGCCATCGGCATGACCATCGTTATCGTCGCCGCGCAGATCGACATCTCCATCGGCTCCGTCTTCGCCGTCTGCGGCGCGCTCGCCGGTCTCGCCGCCAAGGCCGGCCTGCCCATGCCGCTCGTCGTCCTCACGACCGTCGCCGCCGGCGCAGCCTTCGGCGGACTCAACGGCCTGCTCGTCTCCCGCTTCGGCATCCCCGCCATCATCACCACGCTCGGCACGATGGTGATCCTCCGCAACGCCATCATCCGCGCCACCGGCGGCGACTGGATTCAAGACCTCCCCTCCAGCTTCCAGTGGTTCGGCCTCGGCCAGCAAACCGCTCAACCGCTCTACATCGCCTCCGCCCTCATACTCTTCGCACTCTTCGCGTGGGCGCTCCGCAACACGTCCGCCGGCCGCAGCTTCTACGCCGTCGGTTGCGATCACGAAGCTTCCCGTCGCATCGGCCTCAATCCACCCAACGTCGTCCTCGCCGCCTTCGTGCTCATGGGCGCGCTCACCGCCGCCGCCGCCCTGCTCAACTTCACCCGCTATCCCACCATCGAGACCAACGCCGGCCTCGGCCTCGAACTCAAAGTCATCGCCGCTGTCGTCGTCGGCGGCACCGCCATCACCGGCGGACGCGGCTCACTCTTCGGCACGCTGCTCGGCGTCATCCTCCTCGGCGCCATCGGCACCGTATTCACTTTCCTACACGTCAACCCGGCTTGGGAAAAAGCCATCCAAGGCGCGATAATCCTCGCCGCCGTCGTCAGCGATACCGCGCTCGGCAAGAAGGAGGCCGCCACGTGAACGCGCC
This sequence comes from Nibricoccus aquaticus, assembly GCF_002310495.1. Taxonomy (GTDB): domain Bacteria; phylum Verrucomicrobiota; class Verrucomicrobiia; order Opitutales; family Opitutaceae; genus Nibricoccus; species Nibricoccus aquaticus. The sequence continues at coordinate 1,057,525 of NZ_CP023344.1, forward strand.
GCAGCCCTACTTCATCCCCACCAAGCGCCCGTCGTTCCTCACGCGTTGGTGCCCCAACGCCGAGTGGGTCCTGCTCCTCGTCCTCGCGCTCGAGATCGCCGTCTTCGCCATCGCAGGCGACAACTTCCTCTCCGTCGAAAACGGTTTCGAGATCACGCGCCTCGCCGCCGAAATCGGCCTGCTCGCCTTCGGTCTCACTCTCGTCATCAAGACCGGCGGCATCGATCTCTCCGTCGGCTCGATGATGGGCCTCGGCGCCGTCGTCCTCGGCGCATCCTGGTCCGGCCTCGGCCTTCCCATCTGGATCGCCGCCACGCTCACCGTCGTCCTCGGAGCCGCCGGCGGCGCGCTCAACGGCCTGCTCATCACGCGCCTTCGCGTCCCTCCGCTCATCGTCACGCTCGGCACCTTCTCCCTCTTCCGCGGCCTCGCCGAAGCCGCGACCGGCGGCTACGTCAGCTACACCGGCTTCCCGTCGTCCTTCCTCGCCCTCGGCCAAAACTACCTCGGCGGTTTTCTCCCCGTTCAGTTCATCGTCTTCCTCGTCGTTTTCATCGCGCTCTGGCTGCTGCTTCACCGCACCGTCTTCGGCCGCGAGCTCACCGCCCTCGGCTTCAACGCCGCCGGAGCCCGTTTCGCCGGTGTGCGCGTAGGGTCGATCACACTACGGAGCTACATCATCTGCGGCATCTGCGCTGCGCTCGCAGGCATCGTCTACGTCGCCCGCATCGGTCAGGCCAAAGCCGACGCCGGCACCGGCTACGAACTCCTAGCCATCGCCGCCGTCGTTCTCGGCGGCACCGCCATCGCCGGCGGACGCGGCACGCTTCACGGCACGTTGCTCGGCCTGCTCTGTCTCGTCGTCCTCCAAAACGGCCTGCGCCTCTCCGGTCAGCCCAGCGAGATCGCCGGTCTCTGCGCCGGCCTCATCCTGATCGTCGCCATCGCGCTGAACCAGCTCTGGAACCGCCAGCAACGCGCCGCGCAAATCGCCAGCACCCGCCCCCTTTCCAACAACCCCAACGCCACCTCTTCCGACTTTGATATGAAAAACAGCCAGGTTGCCCTCATCATCGCCGCCATCCTCGGCGGCGCCGTCCTCATCGCCGCGAGCAACATCTTCCTCGCCCGCTCGCTCACCGGTTCCCCCGCAGCCCGCAACGCCTCAGGCTCGCCCGAGCCGGTCGCGAAAAAACTCGTCGTCGCCATGACGCCGAAAGCCAAGGCCGACCCCTACTTCGTCTCCTGCAAACAAGGCGCCGACGAAGCCGCCGCCAAACTCGGCGTCGATATCCTATGGGACGCACCGACCGATCCCGATCCCGCGAAGCAAAACGAAATCGTCGAGGCATGGATCACCAAAGGCGTCGACGTCATCGCCGCCAGCTGCGCCAGTCCCGAAGCCATTTCCTCCGTCCTCCGCAAAGCCCAGCAACGCGGCATCAAGGTCATCACGTGGGACGCCGACGCCCGCTCCGACGCCCGCAGTTTCTTCGTGAATCAAGCCACCGCCCAAGGCATCGGCTCCACGCTTGCCGACGAAGGCTCCCGCCTCGCCGGCGGCGAAGGCGAATACGCGATCATCACCGCCTCGCTCACCGACGCTAATCAGAACGAGTGGATCAAGTTCATCAAAGAGCGCATGGCCGCCGCGCACCCGAAGATGAAACTCGCCGCCATCCACCCGTGCGACGGCCAGCGCGACAAGGCCATGCTCGAGGCCAAGAACATCACGCGCGCCTACCCCAACGTGAAGTCCATCCTCGCCATCTGCTCCCCCGCCGTTCCCGGCGCCGCCGAAGCCCTCAAACAAGAAGGCCGCACCAACGTAAAACTCACCGGCCTCTCCACGCCGAATCTGAATCGCGAATACGTCAAAGACGGCTGGGTCCAGTCCATCGTCCTCTGGAACACCATGGACCTCGGCTACCTCACCGTCACCGCCGCCAAAGCGCTCCACGACGGCTCGCTCGCCCCCGGCGCTTCCAGCGTCGCCGCCGGCAAACTCGGCTCGATCGCCATCGACGGCGACAACATCCTCCTCGGAAAACCCTTCGTCTTCACCAAAGAGAACATCGATCAGTTCAAATTCTGATCCTGCCTCCTCCCTCTTCTGCTTTCTCAAAGGCGCCGCTTAATCGCGGCGCCTTTTTGCATTCCTACGCCAGACACATCTTGTTCATCCCGTGAATTCCGATCCAACGCCCGCTCCCATCAAACCTCGCGACTGGTTCGCTCTCACCGGCTTTCTAGCCGCCTCTTTCGCGGCCTCGGCCATCGGTGGACTCGCCACCGCCTCCAGCGTCACGACCTGGTTCCCCACCATAGCCAAGCCCGCTTGGAATCCCCCCAGCGCCGTCTTCGCCCCCGTCTGGACCATCCTCTATATTTTCATGTCCATCGCCGCCTGGCGCGTCTGGCGCCACCGCGAAAACCCCGCCCTGCGCCCCGCCGTCCGCGCTCTCCTCATCGCGCATTTCCTCCAACTCATCCTCAACACCGCCTGGTCCCTCCTCTTCTTCGGCCTGCGCCGTCCCGACCTCGCCTTTATCGACATCGTCGCCCTACTCGCCGCCCTTTTCTGGATACAAGTCCGCCTCTCCCGCATCGACCGCCCCGCCGCCATGCTCTGGACGCCCTACCTCCTCTGGGTCACCTTCGCCACCGCCCTGAATTTCTCCATCTGGCACCTCAACCAATAACAGGGGCTCCCGCCGGCCGCATCCGTGACCATCCGTGAAATCCGTGGTTACCCCCCCTCCTCTCCCATTTCTCCGAGTCAGCCCTCCCCGGCTCAATCACCTGCAAGTCTGCCCACAAAAAAACCGCGCCCCAGACGGAGCACGGTTCGCAAATCTGAGTCTCAGCTCGAAGAGCCGGAGACTTCTCTGACTCAGGGCTTCTTCTCTTCTTTTTTGCCGGCCGGGCACTTGTCTTTGCAGCACTCGGAGCAGGACTTGCCTTCTTCCTTCTTCGCGTCGCCCGCCTGAGCGGCACCAGCGAACAGCATGGAGGCAAAACCGAGGGTGAGGAGGATACGGATGAATTTCATAGAGATCGTTGACGATTTTAAGGGTTAAAAAGCACCAGCACTCAACTGGCTCGTGAGATACTACGGCGCGAGTCCGCCCATCCCTCCATTATTTTTCATGCGCCCCTCGATCGCCCTTCTCGTTGGTGCCCAGAGTCGGGGTCGAACCGACACTCCTTTCGGAACAAGATTTTGAGTCTAGCGCGTCTGCCAATTTCGCCATCTGGGCGCACCGAACGAGGCCCCGACCGTAGAAACGACCGCCCCCATGTAAACGGAAATTTTGACCAACTCCTCCGCTCCCGACGACCTCCGACCCGTTTGCGCTCCTCGTGGAGGGACGACCTCCGCGTCGTCCGTTCCCCCAACCTCCCTCGCCCCAAAAATCTCATCGCCCAGCTCCGCTTCCCCCTCGCGAAATCCTCCCGCAGAATCCCCCCAAAAAACTTTCCTCAAAAAACTTCCCGCCATTTTGAACGCCACCGCCCCCACCGCGTCTTACCCCACGTTAGTTACCGTTCTTTTTGGTAGTCATAGTTTGTAGTTTCTAAAAGTCGGCAAGGGCGCTGGTCTTTCATAGGGCCAGCGCCCTTACTGTTTTCAGGCCCCAGCACTTCGCCAATCCGTTCTCATGCCCGACTTTCGCGTTCATTCGATCCCTCCGGAAACTGCTCCGACGACTCTCCAACTAACCCCCGACGAGTCCCACCACCTGATCGTCGTCAACCGCGCCCGCCGCGGCGCCCCCGTCATCGCCTTCGACGGTCGCGGCACCGAATGGATCTGCGAACTCACGACCGACGCTAAAAACGCCGCCGTCCTCACGGTTCGCGACACGCACCGCGCCCCTCCCCTCAGCCACGCCATCACCCTCGCCCAAGCACTCCCCAAAGGCCCCGGGTTCGACGACATCATCCGCAAAGCGACCGAGATCGGTGCCGCCCGCGTCGTCCCTATCGTGAGCGAACGCACCCAGGTTCACCTCGACGGCGACCGTCAGGACAAAAAGATCGAAAAATGGCGCACCGCCGCCCTCGAAGCCGCCAAACAATGCGGCAACCCCTGGCTCCCCGAGATCGCCCCGCTGCAATCGCTCAACGCCTTCTTTGCTTCCCACTACGGAGCCCGCTCCACGAGCAACAGCGGCTACGATCTCAAACTCATCGCCAGCCTCCACCCCGGCGCGAAACCGCTCAAAACGCTCTTCGCCGAAACCGCCGCCGCCCTCGGCCACGCCCCCCGCCGCGTCCTCTGGCTCATCGGCCCCGAAGGCGATTTCACCCCCGCCGAAGTCGAAACCGCTCTCCGTTCCGGTTTCGCCCCAGCCACACTGGGCACCCTCGTGCTCCGCTGCGAAACCGCCGCCACCTACGCGCTCAGCGTGACCGCCCACGAGCTTTCACTCTGAAGCTTGGTTTCTTTGCGCCTTCGCGCCTTTGCGTGAGCGACCTCCGTCCGCGCCCCTCCCGCCGCCGCACGCCTCACTTTCCCGCCAGCTTCCCTTCGATTTCTTTCATCAACCCATACCGCACCACCGCGTACTCCGGCTCCCGCTCCAACGCCTTTTCAGCCGCCTCCTTCGCCCCCGCCAGATCGCCCGCTTTGAGCCGCGCCCTCGCCAGCCAGTAATACGTCAGCGCCCCGCCCCAGCCCGTCACCGTCGCCCCTTCGCCCTTTTCAAAAACAGCCGCCGCGCGCGTGAAGAGCCTCAACGCCTCCGCCGGATCTCCGCCAAACATCTCCGGCGTGCTCAACAACGTCACCCCGTGAAACATCAGTGCCCGCCCGCTTCCCGGCACTTCATCGACCGCCTCCGATGTCTGCCGCTTCATCTTTGGCCCCAGCGTCATTCCCGACATGCTTCCGCGCGCACCGATCAACTGCCCCGTAACATAACCTCGCAGCGCCAGCGCCTCCGCCGCCCACGGTTCGCCCTTCACCTTCGCGAGTAACTCATCCGCGCGGACCAATCCTTTCTCCAACGCCTTCTTGTCCTTCGTCGCGTACTCGAACGACGCCCGCGCATAAGCCCCGAATCCCTCCAGATAACGCAGCCCCGCCCGCCCCGGCTCCGCCTTCAACGCCACCGCCAGCTCGCCCTCCGCCTCCGTCAGCAAAGCCGCGTCGCCCCGATAAAGCGCCCGCTCGATTTTCTGTTCGATACCCGCCATCGCAGCGCCGGCTTCCGCCGCTCGCCCCGCCGGATTAAACGCAGCGAGCACCAGGCCCGCGATCATAACGATAGTTCTGAGGATATGTGTTTTCATGGTTAACGGAAAATCAGGTTCACGCCAAAAAAGAGTCCGCGGCTGAACAGCGTCGGCACTTCGCGCCGCTCGCGAAAATCGTCGGAGTACTCGTACGCCTGCACATTGTCCCAGCCCGCCAGGTTGAAGCCCGCGAGATAAGTCACCGCCGTCACGCGCTTCGAAACTTCCCACGTCCGCGCAAGGGTGCAGTCGATCCTCCGGAACGAGGGATAATTCTCCGAATTGACCGCCCCGAAAACCGGCTCGCTCCCGCCGCCGCCGTTGCTCACCGCACCGGTGATCGGCGTGAACGCCCGCCCGTTCGCCCAGCGCCCGGCGAGAGAGCATTTCCAGTTTCCGAAATCCCGCTCCACGATCAGCACCACCGAATTCCTCACCGCCCACGGCGCCGGCGCTTCCACGCCCGTCGCCGGATCGGTCCGCTCCGCCCACACCGTGCTCCACGTCAGCCGCCCGCTCGCCTCCCACGGCAACGGCTGCTTGATCATAAAATCCACCCCGCGCGCCTCGCCCACCCCGTCACCGACCACCGAATACTTCCGGTCAAACCCCACGATCCTGCGGTAACGCTTCGCATACGCTTCCACCCGCACCGAGCGCTGCCCGCGCTTCCAGTCGTACGACACGATCACCTGGTCCGCCTGCATCGCCCGCGCCGGCTCAGTTCCGTCGCGATAATAAAACCCTTCCGCCACCTGGTGATACCGCCCGCCCGAGACCGACCACGACGCGCGCCTGCTCATCTGCCAGATCAACGCCAGCCGCGGATCAAACCCCGCCTCGCCCGCCCGCCGTGAATCCCACGCCCTCACCCCAGCCGTCGCGTTCACGTTGCGCGCCACGCTCGTCTCCAGCTCCACCCATCCCGCCGTCAACGTCTCGCGCGAGCGCCCGCGATAAACCAGCCGCTCCGCCGCCCCCGCTCCGCCCGGCGCCAAAAACTCCCACGCATAATCCAGCCGCTCGCCCGCCACTTCTGCGCCACCGCGCCAGACTCCATACCCCGCGTCCCACGCGCTCCTCGCCACGATCTCGCTCCGCTCCTGCTCCGTCGTCCACGACGACGTCATCCAGTCCTCCCGCTTCTCATCCGCCCCTCCGCCGATGCTCACATCATGCGTCCACGCGCCGCGCTTCTCCCGCCAGCTCACCACACCAAAACGCGTCTCCCCTTCGCTGCGATACTCGCCCGACTGGAAAACATCCTTCACCGGCAACGCCACCGTCGCCGTCTCGTGCAACCCAAACCACCGCACCTCACCCTCCGGCCGGTACTTCCAGCCTCCCGCCACGCTGAACGTATTTCCCTCCGGCGCCTCCGCGAAACTCCGCGACGGTTTGAACAACTCGAAGTACGGCTCCAGATCCAGCCGCGTCGCCGTCACCGTCATGCCGGCACGCGTGCCCCACGGCCAGCTCACCGCGCCCGCGACCGTCCCCGCCGCGAGGTTCACGCTCGCCTCCCGCGCCTCGGGCACACCCAGCGTCTCGATCTTCACCGCCCCCGAGAGCACATCGCCCGTCCCCGCGCCAAACCCGCCCGCCGCAAATTCCGTCTTCGCCCCCAGCCATGGACTGATCGACCCCGTAAACGTCCCCATCGGCGCATTCACCGATGTCGTGCCCGGATAGCGGATACCGTTAATCCACATCCCTGTTTCCCGGCTGTCGCCACCCCGCACGAACAGCGCATTGCCTTCATCCGCCGCCTGCACACCAGGCAGCGTCTGCAACGCCCGGTTCACATCCGCCGCCGATCCCGGAATCATCAACATCTCCACCGGCGTCAGCGTGGCCTTGCTCGATCCGCCCCCCGCCGTGAACTGCCCCGCCGCCGCCCCGCTCACCACAAATTTCTCCAAAGTCACCTCCGCCGCATCGTCCTTTTTCTCCGGCGCCGCCTGCGCCACCGCTGCAGATAACAAAACCAGCCACCGCGCCTGTTTTCTAAAACTCATACCGCCAGCCTACGTGTTCTTCGCGTTCAGCGGATGCGTCACTCGTCCGCCTCCAAAGTCCCACCGGCCATGACGCGCCACCATGACTTCCGGCCTATTGCCGCCCGTGCCGCCAAACCGCTAGCCTGCGTCCATGCCCTGTGACGTTACCGCCAAACCGCTCCCCGATCCCGCCGACAATCGCTGGATGATGGCCGCGCTCTGCGTGCTCTGGAGCTTCACGGTTTACAACATCACGATCCGACTCTGGGAAACGCGTCCGCTCCACCTCGCCCTCTTCATCGTCGCGGCACTCACGTACTTCGGGCTCATGAGCAACCGCGCCGCCGCTTATTACAGGCCCCGGCGCTACCAAGGCTACTTCCTCCACCAATTCCTCGTACTCACCGTGATGCTCTATGGCGCGCAGACGGCGGCGAACTTCGTGTGGACACTTTTTCTCCCGGTACTCTCGCAGATAATCATTTACCTCCCGCCGAAGAGAATCCCCGCGACTCTCCTCACGAATCTCTTTCTCGCCGCCTTTCCCGCGCTGCTCATCCCGCCACAGTACGCTCAAAATTATCTCATCAGCTTCGGCTCCTCGTTTCTCTTCACCGCCGGCTGCTCCTACGCCATCCGCCGCGAATTCACCGCGCGCCGCGAACTCCACGAAGCCCACGAAAAACTCCGCGCCCACTCCGCCCAGGCCGAAGCCCTGGCCGCCGCTGAGGAACGCAACCGCCTCGCCCGTGAGATCCACGACGGCGTCGCCCACCACCTCACCTCCGCCCACGTCCTGGTCGAGGCCGGCCTCGCGCTGCTCCCGCCTTCCTCATCACCGCCCGCAACCGACTCGCTCCAAAAAGCCCAACAACAAATCCGCTCTGCCCTCAACGAACTCCGCGACTCCATCGCCAGCCGCCGCCCCGCCCACGACACGCCACTTCCCGACCGGCTCGATCAACTCATCCTCGAAGGAAACTTCCCCGCCACCCTCACCGTCTCCGGTCCGCCGCGCCGCTTCGCATTCACTCACGAACAAGCCCTCTACCGCGTCGCCCAGGAAGCGCTCACCAACGCCCGCAAACACGCGCCCGGCCACGCCATCCGCCTCCAGCTCGATTTCTCCGCACCCGAAAACATCCGCCTCCGCGTCGAAAACGACCAGCCCGCTCAAAGCTCCAGCGGCGACGGCGCTTTCGGCCTCCTCAGTCTCCGCGAACGCATGCAACAACTCGGCGGCACCTTCCGCGCCGGCGCCGAAAACTCCGGCCAGTTCGTCGTCCTCGCCGAGCTCTCCGCATGATCACGCCTCCGCAAAAACTCCGCCTGCTCCTCGTGGACGACCAGGCCCTCTTCCGCGAAGGCCTCCGCACGCTCCTCTCGCTCGTCCCCGATTTCACCCTCGTCGGCGAAGCCGCCGACGGACGCGAAGCCGTCTCTCTCGCGCAAAAACTCCGCCCCGACGTCATCCTCATGGACCTGCGCATGCCCGGCATGGACGGCGTCGAAGCCACCCGCCTCATCCGCCAGTCCGTATCCGCTCCGCAGATTCTCGTCCTCACCACCTTCGACCACGACAACGAGGTCTTCACCGCCCTCGCCGCCGGCGCCATCGGTTATCTCCTCAAAGACGTCCCCTCCGAAAAACTTGCCGAAGCCATCCGCTGCGCCGCCCGCGGCGAATCCACGCTCCAGCCCGCCGTCGCCAGCAAAGTCGTCGCCGAATTCGCCCGTCTCCAAAACAAACAACAACGCCGCTCCGCCCAGCCGCTCATCGAGCCGCTTTCCTCCCGCGAACTCGAAGTCCTCGAACAACTCGCCACCGGCCGCTCCAACAAAGAAATCGCCTCCCACCTCCGCATCGCCGAAGGCACCGTGAAAAACCACATGAGCCAGGTCCTCACCAAACTCGGCGTCCAGGACCGCACCCAAGCCGCCCTCCACGCTCGCGAACTCGGCCTGCTCTGAATTTTCCGGGGTAGGGACAATGCTCCGCATTGTCCGCTTCGCGACAAGCACGCGCCCTCTCATTAAGCGCCAATTTCAAATGTCAGCCGGATCATGTCTCGGCAGGCGATGCCGTTCTCAACAATCGGCGGTTCGTACGCGTCGAAGAATCCCCGGATCACGCCGGTTATGCGAAAACCATTCCGCTGATAAAACGCGAGCGCTCGCAGACTCGAATTGCCAGTGCCCACCGTGATGCGCTTCGCCCCGCCGCCCGCCGCATACATCAACGCGCATCTCAGCATTTCCCTGCCCAATCCTCGCCCCTGTTCCTTTTCAGCAACAGCGATGTTCCTTAGTTCAAATTCACCTTCTTCTCGCTCAACGACAGCTACTGCAACAGCCACGCCATTTTCTTCGCCCACAAACGTCACACCCTTTCTGACGTACGCCATCACGCGCTCACGAGAGGGATCTGCCTGCAACAAAAGTGGCCAAGGAACTGAATCAGCCGAAACTGAGCGAACAATCATGGTCGCTCACCACACCAGCAACCCACCCGCAAATGTCAGCCCAGCGCCCACGCTGCAAAAGATGATCTTGTCGCCCGCGTTGAAGATCTCCTCTTCCGCAGCCCAGCCGAGCGCCATCGAGACACTCGCGGCCGACGTGTTGCCGTACTTCCCGATCGTCACGACGAACTTCTCGTAAGGAATCCCCACGCGTTTCCCAACCGCGCGCAGGATGCGCTCGTTCGCCTGATGCGGCACAATCCACGCGACCTCGTCCGGTTTCAAATTGTGACGCTTCAGCGTTGCCTCGATCTGATCCGCAAAGGCGATCACCGCGTGCTTGAACACCGCGCCGCCATTCATCTGGAGGAAAAAGTCCTCCTGGTCCTTGCCCTGCGGATCGGGAAACGGCCGGATCGCTCCACCACCCGGACGCTGGATCGCCTCGAACTGATCCGCATCGCCCGAGAGCGCCATACGCGCCAGCCGATGTCCGCCAGCCGCATCCGTGAGCACCGCCGCCCCCGCGCCATCACCAAAGAGAAACGCCGTGGCGTGATCCTTCGGATTCGTGATGCGCGACAACAACTCCGCCGTGACCACGATCAACTTTTTCGCCGTGCCCGAACGGATGAACGCGCGCCCCACTTCGAGCGCGTACAACCAGCCCGAACACGCCGCATTCAGATCGAACGCCAGCGCGCGCGGAATGCCCAGTTGCTTGGCCAGCGCGCTCGCCATCGCCGGTACCGGCTGGTCCGGGATCAACGTCGCCATGATCACGCCATCAATCTCCTTCACATCGATCTTCGCCTGCTCGAGCGCGTGCTGCACCGCGATTACCGCGAGGCTCGTCGCCGTCTCGCCATTCACCGCGTAACGCCGCTCGCGGATGCCAGTGAGCTTGATCACCTCTTCCTCGGTCATATCCGGGAAGGACTTCAAAATTTCGCTGTTTGAACGGATGCCCGACGGGATCGCGTATCCGACACCCGCGATACACACCGTCTCGGCCGCGCGCAGATCGAAACCCGCCGCACCGCCAGCAGACGCCGTCGCTCCAGCGCCGGCATCCGCAACCGCTCCGCCCGCTTTCCTCTTCTCCAGATAAGCCGCCACATCATCGCCCGACACCCGCCCGCCAGGGCCGGTCGCTCCGATGTCCGTGATCGCCGCCGGATCGAGCCCGGCCTCTTGCGCGATCTTGCTCGCGCGCGGCGTCCACTGGATACCCGTGCGCGCCGGAGCGGCAGCCACCGAAGTCACCGGCTGTGTCGTCACCCGCGCCACCGGCGCAGCCACGACCACCGTTTTCGCCGCAGCCGCATGGCCATTTGCGGCGACTGCAGGAGCCTTCGTCACTGCAGCTTCCTCGCCCGCCTTCACTTCCAAATGTTTGAGCGACACATCGCTCGTCTCGATCCGCAGAAACGGCGCACCCGTCGAAATGATGTCCCCAGCCCGGCCGACCACCGCCCGGATTGTTCCGGCGCACGGCGACTCAAACTCGAAGACCGACTTGTCGCTCTCCAGCTCCGCCAGCTTCTGCCCCTTGGTCACGGCCGCGCCGGGCTCGATCACGATGTCGATCACCGTGAGCTCGTTGACGGTCGCACCCATTGAGGGCACGGGCACTTCAATCAGAAATGTTTCCATCGGAACCACGGATAAACAGGACCATTCCACGCGCCGCAAGCTCTCGGTCAGTTCATCTCAACCCCTACCAGCAGCCCGCAAATACACCGCCTGCGCATTTCTTGCCGCACACCTCCTCCGCGATGCCCCTCGCCTCAGCTCCCGCCCCGCCATCGCGTAACCGGTCTCTCAATAACGCTGCCCCATCGCCTTCGACATCTCCGCCGAACTCGCATCGTTCGTGCGCAAAAACATCGCCCGGTTCTCCTTCTCCAGTTTCGCCGCCTTCTCATCATCTCCCGCCGCCCGATAAAGCGAAACCTGCCGGTCCGCCTCCACCATGTTTTTCATGCGTTCATCATCCCAATACATCTGCATCGCGTACGCCTCGCCCGTCTTCCCCAGCTGAAACTTATTGAGCGGTCCCTTCCCCAGATAGCGCCGCATCGCCAGCCGCGACAAATTATCCCGCGTGTACAGATTGCGCTCCGCAAACACCGGCGGCTTCACCCCCTCCACCATGTACTTCGGCAGCCGGATGATCTCGTTGCGCGGCTTGTCCACATCGCGCTGATCGACCAGCTCATCCTCGTCCATCACCTTCTCCACCGGCTTCGGCGGACTATACTTGTAGCCGGCCGACAACAACGACGACGTCTCACCCGAGATCGCCCGGTTCTTCTTTGACTGCTCAGCCGGCGCCGTCGCGCCCGAAGGTGCCGTCACAGGTGCCTCCTGAGCTGTCACCGGCAAAGCCGAAACGCACAAAATCAAAAACAACGAGCGGGGAGTGATCGCGGTCATGCGCTGATCTGACACGAATTCCCCGCCGTTGTTTAGGACAAATTTCAAGCCGCACTCCAGCCACCGCGCACTCCGCCCTGCCAATGCGCACGCCGCAGGCAAAGCGCAGCACACGCGCACTCAATCGCTGCAAGTCGCGCGATTAACCGCGCACCTGACCAGTCCCATCGACTAGAAATTTATAGCTGCACAGCTCGCGCAACCCCATCGGTCCGCGCGCATGCAGCCGATCCGTGCTGATGCCGATCTCGGCACCAAACCCGAACTCGAAGCCGTCATTGAACCGCGTGGACGCATTCCAGAAAACCGCCGCGCTATCGACGCCCGCCTGGAAACGCCGCGCCGCTTTTTCATCCGCCGTCACGATCGCCTCACTATGCGCCGAGCTGTCGCGATTGATCGTCGCGATGGCCGTCTCCAGCGAGTCCACAACGCGGATCGCGATGATGTAATCGAGAAACTCCGTCCGATAATCCGCATCGACCGCAGGCGTCAGCGCGATCTTCTCACGCTCCAGAATCGCCGCGCTCGCCGCGTCACACCGCAGCTGCACGTTCTTCGCGAGCAAGGCCCGCGCGACCCGAGGCAACAGTTTCTCCGCCGCCTCGCGATGCACGAGCAGCTGCTCGGCCGCGTTGCACACCGAGACGCGCGACGCCTTCGCGTTCACTGTGATTTTCTCCGCCAGCTCCGCGTCCGCCGCCTTGTCGAGATAGACGAAGCAAATGCCGTTGTAGTGCTTGATCACGGGCACGGTCGCATTCTCCGCCACGAAGCGGATCAAGCTCTCGCCACCACGCGGGATGATGCAGTGCACGTACTGATCGAGTTTGAGGAGCGTGTTCAGCGCCGCCCGATCCGTCGTCGGAATGAGCTGCACCGCATCGCCAGGAATCCCCGCGTGTTCCAGCGCCTGCGTGATGAGCGCGGCGAACGCGGTGTTCGTATGAAAAATCTCTTTGCCGCCGCGCAGGATCGCAGCGTTGCCGCTCTTCAAGCAGAGGATCGCGCAATCAATCGTCACGTTGGGGCGCGCCTCGTAAATGATCCCGATCACACCGATCGGCACGCGAATGCGACGGATGCGCAGACCGTTGGGCCGCGTCGTTTCATCCAAAAGCTCGCCGACAGGATCGGGCAGCGCCACGACCTCACGGACACTCGTCGCCAACTGCGCGAGCCGGGCCGGATTCAACGTTAGCCGCTCGATCTGCGCCTTCGCGAGACCGTTGGATTCAGCCGCCGCCAGATCCTTCACATTCGCGGCGAGAATCGTCTCGTGCGAAGACTCGATCAATTCCGCCAGCCGCGTGAGGGCGACGTTCTTCTGCTCCGGCGGAGTCGTCGCCAAAACAAGCGACGCCGCACGCGCGCGTTGAGCGATGGAAGTTACGAGTTGAGCAAGATCGGCAGACATGAAGCGAAAAAGTTGCCCGCGCAGCCCGCGGAAGGCACGGAAGAAATGCAGGGACAGACAACACGCAAGCGGAGCAGTTTTCAGCGTCTGGCATCAGCCGTAGCCGCGCTCGTTAGAGCGTGGCTCTGCAGCGGCAATAGCCGCCAGAGGTCATAGCCCCCGTGCTACCGCTTAGTTTGGCTGCTCTCTTGCTTCTTTGAGGAACCTTCAGCGAGTTCGGTAACGTATGCTTCAACTTCCGCCGTGGTCGTGAATGCATTCTCCACGCCCTCCCACCCGTAGACAGCAGTCGCCGCGCGAGAAACGCCAAATCCCAAAGAAGGAAGATACTCAATAACGTGCATCTCCTGTTTGATCGTAAGATCGATCATGAACGCTCCAGACGGAAATACCGCGAGTTTCGGTTGGCTATGCGGCAACCGCGCACACAAGCGGCTGAGAAACTCTTCCGGCATGGGTTCCATAGCTTCTTTAACCAAGCAGCCATGGTCTAAAGACCGCAGCTACGACTAAGTCTCATCTCATAGCATCACTTCTTCTTCGCCGCTTTCTTCGCCGGCTTCTTCGCAGCCGCGGCTTTTTTCTTCGGCGCAGCCTGTGCCTTCGCGACGCGCTTCGCCTTGGCGATCGCTTTCACCTTGGCCGTGGCCTTTTCCTTCCGGGGCGCTTTCGCTTTCACCGGAGCTTCTCTGGTTTTCGCCGGAGCTTTGGCTGCTTTGCCCCCGCCCGCTTTCACCTTGGCCGCGTAAGCCTCGGGATTCACCAGTGCTTCAACCGGGATGTCTTCGGCGTCTTTCCAGAGATTTTCCAACGCGTACTTCTTCCGGTTTTCCGGCGTGAAGACGTGGATCATGAGGTCAAACGCATCGACCACCAGCCAGCCACTCTCCAGGCCTTTATCCATTCCGAGGATTTTGGTGCCCGTGGCATCGATCACCTTCTCCAGCTCGACGCGCAGCGCGCGCAGATGCGGCTCGGAGTTACCAGTCGCGAGAATCAGATAATCCGTGATCGAGGATTGCTCGGAGACATCGAGCACGCGCAGATCGTCGGCTTTTTTTTCGTCGAGGGCTTTGCAAATGAGCGCGAGCAAAGCGGGATGGGCGGCAGTCGTGGGCGTGGTGGAGTTCATGCAGGTTTCAGCGATAAAGACGTTTTTCGGCGATGTGGACAATCGCCTTATGCGGGACGAAGTAATCCAGCGAAAGCCCGAGGCGGATGCGTTCACGCAGCTCCGTCGAACTGATTTCCACCAAGTGCCCGTCGCAGCGATGGAGCCGCAGCCCCGGAATCGCCGGCGTGGCTTTCACCGGATGGCCCGGGCGTTCGAGGAAGATAAACTCCACCAGCTTCGCCAGCTCCTCGATTTCCTTCCAAAGATGCAGCTTCGGCAGCTGGTCGCCGCCAATGATCCAGTAGAGCTGATCGTCCGGGAAGAGCTCCCGAAAGTGCCGGACCGAATCGATCGTGTAGCTCACGCCGCCCTTGCGCAGTTCGTAATCGGATACCTCGAAGCGATCGTCCCATTCGACGGCCGCGTGCAACATCGCGAGCCGGTCCTCCGTGGAGCACTGCACGTCATCGGGTTTCAGCGGAGCCTGAGCGGCGGGCACGAGGAAGAGCCGATCGAGCTGGTGCTGCTCGTAAGCATCCTGCGCGGCGATGAGGTGTCCGAAGTGGACGGGGTCAAAACTACCCCCAAGAAAACCGATCTTCACGGCGCGGACCGTGGGCAGCGCCCTGTGCTCCGGCAAGGGAATGTTTCAGCCGCTTCCTTTCCGACGACGCCATGCTACCTCCGCACATATCGCAAACACGCGCCCACCCCTCAGCCCACCATTGACGCCCGGCCTCCGCTCAAGAAAGTCGCCCGCTGCGTGCCACGCCCTCGTGGTGGAATGGTAGACACTTGGGACTTAAAATCCCCTGCTCGTAAGAGCGTGCCGGTTCGAGTCCGGCCGGGGGCACCAATTATGGGAGTTTGTGGGCGGGCTCAGTCCTCTGGACCCTATGTAGGCTGCACGAATGTATTAGTTTTCGATGCAGAAATAAAACCGCATCGTTCCATCGCGACAACATCCGGGACCTACCGAAAAAAGGGTAGACAATCTGTTATCGCGAAACCTGTGAGATTTAAGTCGTTTGACCTGAATTTTTGCAATTGGACTACGTTAAAACTACGTACACCGCAATTCTAGTAGCCATTGGTCGCAAACGCACACCACAAAGTTAGCCAAGAAGACAAAAACGATACATGCGGGTCGGTGCGAATGTTCATGCGCATGACGTGAAACTTCTTTGGCATGAGGGTGAACTGAATAGCTCTGACAACTAATCACAGGGCTTTGGACTTGATCGCATGAATCAGCCCAACCCCGTGGCTGCGGTGACTCCGCACCCCAAGATCGGTTATTCCATTTTTGACATTGAGATTCATGCCCGCCCTGCAAGTCCCCGGAATATCGCGGCCTATCTGCCGTCTTCCTACGTGGATCGTTACCTCGATGGTTTTCTCGGCGATAGTACCCCCAACCTGGATCAACGTGGCGGCAACGATCGTGAGGATGCGGATATTTCAGATAACTGTGTTGCCGCCAGTAATCCGGAGCTCATCGCGCGCCAGCTGCTGGATCCCTACGGGATTGAATGGGCGATTTGCACCGGTCCGATCTACAACCTGAGCACCATCGGTGACACGGACTACGCGGTAGCTTTGGCCAGCGCGTTTAACAACTGGCTGAACAACGATTTTGTCCCGCGTGATACTCGATACTACGGCGTGATCTATGTGGCCATGCAGGATCCGAAGGCTGCGGTGAAGGAGATCGAAAAGTGGGCAGGCCATCCGCGCGCGAGCCAGGTTTTCATCGGCAGCGCCGGGATTGTACCGCTCGGCCATCGCTCGAACCATATTATTTACGAAGCCGCGGCGGCGAATGGTCTGCCTGTCGCCACACACAGCACGATGGAAGGCCGCGGTATCACCGGCACTCCCACCGGAAACGGCTACTGCTCGCGCTACATCGAATACCACACCGGGCTGGCGGCGAGTGCGTTGACGAACGTGACGAGCCTTGTGTGCGAAGGTGTTTTCGCGAAAATTCCCGACTTCCGTTTCGTGCTGCTGGAATTCGGCATTTCTTGGGCGCAGCCCTTGATGTGGGCGCTCGATCGGGAGTGGAAAAGCCTGCGGTCTGAAATGCCTTTGTTGAAGGAACTGCCAAGCGAATACCTGAAACGCCAGTTGTTCTACACTACGCAGCCGATCGAGGAGCCCGACAAGACGCGCGATCTCGTGCAGACGTATCATGCGGTCAACGGGAGCAATCAGATCATGTTTTCCAGCGATTATCCGCATTGGGATTTTGACAACCCCGTCGTGATCCTGCCCGGAAGGGACAATGCAGAGCTGAAGCGCCGCATCCTTCGGGAAAATGCTCTCGCGCTTTATGGCCGCCGACTTGGATTGAAATGAGCAACGTCACCTCTCCTTCCCCAACCAAGGCTCGCAAACTGGTGCCAGCAGGTCCGGCAGATCTGTCGATCGGTGGGCGCCGCATCGTAAAGATCGATACGTATTCCATCGGTGTTTTTCGAATCGAGAGCGGTTACTACGGCATCGTGAACTACTGCCCGCACGAGGGCGCTGAGCTTTGCAAAGGCCGGCTCACGGGCACAAACCTGCCGACGGACAAGGTCTCCAACTACGAATGGGGCTGCCAGGGACGGATCCTGCGCTGCCCCTGGCACAAGTGGGAATTCGATCTCATCACCGGCCAGCACCTCGCCGATCCATCGTTCCGGGCACGCACTTATCGCGTCATCGAAAGCGAAGGACAGCTCACCATTGAACTTTGACCCCATGGACACCCCCTCTCTGAAATTTTTTGATGCCGACGTGCACGTTCGTTGGGATGATGATCGTGCGATCGCCGATCGCCTGCCCGAGTCTTGGAAAGAGCGCTGGCTGATCGGCGCGGGTCACACGCAGGCGGGCCTGCGGATCAACCCGAAGTTCTACAATCCGCACGAACCGTTTGGCCAGGGCACTCCCCGGACAGTCGGGCGGCAAGGCTTGGTGTCGGCGGAAGCGCTGGCGAAAGACTGGCTCACTCCGCAGGGAATCGATGCCGCCCTGGTGAGCGTTTACGATGCGCCGAATCTCTGTACGTTTGGCGACGTCGATTATCCGATGGAGATGGCGCGCGCGGTAAATGACTGGCTGGCCGAGGAATGGCTGGAAAAGTCGCCGGCTGTTTACGGGACCATCGTGGTGGCGACGCAAAATCCAGAGGAGGCCGCCAGAGAGATTCGTCGCGCGGCCCGTCACAACCGGATGCTGCAGGTGATGCTGCCGACCGGGAGCATGTTTCCCTATGGAAATCGGCGTTTCTATCCGATCTATGAAGCCGCGCAGGAATGCGGTTTGGCAATTGCGATTCACTCCGGCACTGAGGGCATGGGCACAAGTCCGGCGCCCACGCCGTGCGGCTGGCCGGGCACTTTGTCTGAGTTGCGAGTGACACGCTCGACCACGTTTCTCGGTCACCTGACCAGCATGATCACCGAAGGTGTGTTTGTTCGGTTTCCCGAACTGCGCGTCGTAGGTCTCGAGGTAGGCGTGGCGTGGTTGTCCACCTACCTCTGGCGGTTCGACAAAAATTACAAAGGTCTGCGTTCAGAATGTCCGTGGTTGAAGGAGTTGCCGAGTGAATACACACGACGCTTCTTCCGCTTCGGTACTCAGAGTGCAGAGCCGGGTAATCCGGCTTCCGAATTCTGGCGTTTGCTCGGATCCAATCGCCTGGATGAAACCCTGATGTTCTCGAGCAATTACCCACGATGGGATCATGAAACTCCGGTGTTCTCCCATGGCATGGCCTCCGCCGCGCCCGAAAAAATCGAGGCGTTGAAGGTCGGCGTCGCCCGTTCCACCTACCCAAGATTGCTTTGATTCCGCCTGGTCCAACGCAAAGCTGGGCTTCGTGAAACGCGGAACGAAAAAAGCGAAGCCTCCCGTTGTTGACGCGACAGGCGAGAGTTTCGAAGCGCCGCGTTCCTATGACTGGAACGCGGTGCGTTGCCGGCTCCTCTGGTGCTATCGCAATCAGCCGAACACGATCAAAGGTTCGTTTGAGACCATGAATTTCATCCTCTGGCATATGCTGGAGGGCGAAGTCGATGTGACCGCATCCGGGCCACCTGTGAAGGCGGGCAAGGGTTCGTGGATGGTGCTCGTGCCTGGATTGGGGCGGCGCACGCAAAGTTTTTCTCCGAAATCACGCATCATCTCGATTCACTTCGCGGTCGAGGTGGGCTCGGCCAAATGGGAGGGGCCGTCGGTTGCGGTCTTGAAGGGAAATCCCGAGTTGGAAGCCGCGGCCGAAGTGCTGGAACAATTCACCTATAAAAAGCACGCCGACGGCATTCCGCCGGGAGGTCCGATCCTGTCGATTTCCAGTTTCGAAGAGCAAATCGAGGTCCGGGAAAAAATCTGGGCTTTCTGGCGTATTCTCGCACCGCAGATTGCGACAGCAGGCATCCGGCTGCGCGCTCCTGATCTGACGCATCCGCTGATGGCCAAGAGCATGACGTTGATCGAAAGCTGGCCGATGGCCGCCAACTGGAATCGTCGCAAGGTATCACAAGCCGTGGGCGTGAGTGCGAGTCAGCTGGACCGCATCTGGCGGGACACCTGCGGACAGACACCGTTTCAATTCTGGAGCCAGCGCCGGTTGCTGTATGCGTGCAGCCAACTGCAAAGCATGGAACGCGGCGTGAAGGAAATCGCCCACGAGCTCGGCTTCGTCCACCTCTCGCAATTTTCCAATTGGTTTCGTCGGCATCAACACACGTCGCCGCGGACCTATCGCTATACGTTCTCTGGATGAGCGCCTGACGCTCAGCAAAAAAGCCGGCCCGAGCGGCCGGCTTTTTGCGATGAAGGAATTAGGGGGCTACTCAGTTTTTAGGATTCAGCGTGATTTCACGCATGAGTTTGATGCCGTGAACCTCACGCATATCGACGCGATCGGTGGCGATTTTGAAGCGCTGGTCGGCGTCACCTTCGGCTTCGAGGACGATCTTGCCCCAGCGTTCACGGACGTTGTCCTGATCGGCCATGTTGCGGGTCTCGACCATCAGGAGGACGTTGAAGTCACTGGGGTTTCCCGGATGACCCAGCAGGATTTTGTAGTCGAGGATGAGGCCTTCTTTTTTCGCCTGACGCATGACGGCATCGAAGGTGCGGGTGATGCTTTTCAAGTAGGCTTCGACCATGCCGTGCTTGGCGCGGACAATGGTAATCTCCCAGACCGTGCCTTCCGTGTAAGGAGCTTCGTCTTTGGCGAAGGTTTTTCCGGAAAAAGCGAGGAGCGCCGTGAGAAGAATGAGGAGGAGTTTGTTTTTCATAGAGAGGATCGAGAAGGGACGTACTGCGGATCAGTGTGCGCGAACGTTATCCGCAGGAGCTTCCTGACGGATGAATTCGCGCGGGAAGAAACGGTAAGCGGCAAAGAGCAGCGCGCTTCCGCCGAGAAGGTAAGCCCAGGCAAGACCGGACAGACCGGCGCCGAGATCGCCGCCTTGCTTCATGGCGCCGAGAATCAACGGAGCCAGAGAACCGATCATGAAGGAAAACGCCACCATGAGACCAGCGGCCGAGGCATGAAAACGACGGGGCACGACATCGAAAAGCGATGCGTAGATGTTCGAGTCGAACAGGCCGCGGCAAAAACCGAAACCACCGAGCGCGATGTAAACAACGGTGAGATTGTCGGATGCGCCCATGAAATAGAGCGAAGGGATGCCGAGAAGCAGCGCGGTACCGGCGAGATTCAGACGGAAGCTCGGATATTTCTGAGCGAATTTGTCGGAGAACTTGCCGCCAAGCATAACACCGACGAACGCGGCCACCAAATTGTAGAATACGCTGAAGAACCCGGCGTTCGCTAGCGTGAGCCCAAAGGATTCATGGAGATAAGTCGGCATCCAGGCGAGGTAGCCAATGCTCACGAAGGTGCTAAGGCCGAGTACGAGCGAAAAGATGATCGCCGTTTTAATCTTTATAAGCGATTGGAGTACTTCTTTAACGCGGGGCCGCTCACCGCTGATGACCGGGCTGACTGAGTGCGATCGCTTCATGCGCAGGTGAATAACAACGGCGAGAATGATGCCGAATCCACCGAAGACAAAGAAGGAGCTTTTCCACCCGAAGAGCTGCCCGAGCCACCCAGCCATGAAGCCGCCGCCAATGGTTCCGACGTAAAGAGCGGATTGGTGAACCGCGAGCGCGAGACTGCGGGATTTGGTGTGATGCTCTCCGATGAAAGCCACAGCTGCGGGAACATACATGGCTTCACCAACGCCCGTAGCCACGCTGCGGATGGCTATGAAAGAAATCAGTCCGACCGAGAGGCCACTGAGCAACGTGGAGAGGCTCCAGGCGGCGAGGCTCAAGACGATGATAATACTGCGCGGATAACGGTCGCCGATGTAGCCGGCCGCGGGAAGCACGAACGCCATCGTCACGACCATCGTTGAGCCGATCACCCCCGCTTGGAAATCATTCAGACCGAGATCAGCTTTGATGAGCGGAAGCACCACATTGAAAATCTGGCGGTCGGCCTGATTCATGACGTAGGCGAGGAAAAGCCAAATGATGATTTCCCATTGGTAAGGAATCAGCGGCTTTTTCGCCGTGTTTGCAGAAAGAGATGCCATGTGAGTCGGATCTTGAGCGTCGAAGCAGGATGAGAGTGGGCCTGAATTATAAAACCACCGGGCAGAGGACATCCCGCCCGGCGGTTGAATCT
Source organism: Nibricoccus aquaticus (assembly GCF_002310495.1). Taxonomy (GTDB): domain Bacteria; phylum Verrucomicrobiota; class Verrucomicrobiia; order Opitutales; family Opitutaceae; genus Nibricoccus; species Nibricoccus aquaticus. Next base: position 1,078,898 of record NZ_CP023344.1, read on the forward strand.
TTAGCGCGAGCGGTTCTTAGAAGACCGCCTTCACGGCCAGGGTATAAGTGGTGCCGACGCGGAGGTGATCGTAGAGCGTCGGAGCACTTGGAGCCACTTTCTGCATCTGGATGTAAGGAGCGTCGGTCACATTGCGCGCGCTCAAGTTGAGGGACAGCATGCGTGTGAGTTTGAAGCCGGCTCCGCCGTCGATCTGCGTACGCGCACGACGATAAGTCGCGCCTGTGGTGGTGGTCGGCGTGTCGTCGGTCCAGTTGCCGTTCGCGTAGATATTGAAGCGGCGATAGGTGTAGGAAATGCCGCTGTTGACGGAATGCGGCACGAGGCCGGTCTTCAGTTCGGTGGCATAGGCGCGGGTGTAGTTGGCGCGAACATTCAACCGGCGGAAGGCGTTGCCGAGGAAGCCGAGGTTCTGATTGTACGAGAGTTCCATGCTGCGGACTTTGACCTGGCCCGGGCTGTTGGCTGAGGTGATGAAACGGTAGCCGGTGTAATCCTCGCCGGCGTAACCAAATTCCGCGGCGGTGAGTTCATCGCTATTGATGAGATCTTCGACGTGGTTCTCGTAGAGGGCCACGCTGAATTCGCCGACGTTCTTCATGTAATAAGCGAGACGGGTCGCAAAGTTGGTGGCGGTTTCCGGTCTCAGCTTAACGTTCGGCGCAGTGACTGTCTGGTTGTTGTCATTGACGACCCAGACGCCCGCCACGTCGTTGTATGCCGGACGGCGGATTGTGGAGCTGAAGCCGGCGTGCCATTCAAGGTCCTTGATGATCTCGTAGCGAATCGAACCGCTGGGGAAGAAGTTTTCGTAGTTGCCTGTCCGGTACACGCGAGGACGGGCCAGGAACTGATAAGCTACGCCCGGAATGGTGGTGGCGACGCCGCTGGCGTTGACCGCATAACCGGCGGCAGTGACCTCAGCCGAGGTCCGGGCATCGGGCTCGAGCACCTTCGTTTCTGTGTCCTCGTAACGCACCCCAGCGCGGATGGTGAACCCTTTCACCTGGGCAGTGCCCATGAAATAACCGGCGTTGATGCTCTCGGTGAAGTTACGGTTACGGACGACGTGGGTGTTGTAGTAGTCGGTCGCGTTGGAGGAGTTGACGAATTGCTCGGGATTGGTGCGGAAGCGTTCGCCGATATCCGCGAGATCGGGCATGAAGATACGACCGCCGCTGATGGAGGTGATGTTCACGTTGGTTTTGCCGAGGTCCCAGACGAATTCAGAGGGAAATTCGCCGTAGTGGGTGGAATTGCCGTTGGGTCCGACATAATTGTAACGATCCAAAGAGCGCTTATCGGAGAAGGTCCGGTTTTCTTCCCGGAACTTGAGGCCGGTCTTCCAGACGATCGGGATGCCCCAGTTGGTGGAAAGACTCGCATTGGTTTGTGCAGTCATGAACTCGCCGCGAGAGCGGCGGCTGTCTTTGGCGATGATGGACGGTTTGCTGAAGGCAGAGCCGGAGGCGATGTCGCGGCCGGCAATCTGCACAAACTGCCAGTCCGGCGAGAGCGCATCGTTCGGCCGCACGGCGCGGTAGTTGACGTTCGCCGCCACCGGGCTGTTGAGAGTCTGCATCGTGCCATGGCGTCCGAAGTTGTCATACCAGCTGGTGGAATCCGAGTAGGACGCAGCGCCATCCCACACAAAGTTGCCATTCTTGTATTCGAATTTTGGTGTCACAGTGATGGTTTCGCCCAGCTTGGAGATCGCCACCGGGTTCACGGTGATGCTCGCGGCAGTTGAGTTGGTGGTGAAACCGAAAACCGGATCAGCGCCGATGACCGAGCGGCCACCGGTGGTCGCGGTCATAGAGCGCTGCATGTTCCAAAGTTCGGAGTAGTTGTAGATTGTGGTGAGCGAGAGCGTAAGGCGGTCCGTTGCGCGGAAGTCGGTCGTGAACGTGGTGGAGAAACGCCGGTTGTGACGCGGGAGTTGCTGGAAAACAATCGATGTGGGCACCTGCTCACGACGGTCGGTCGCCGTGGGGCTGCGATTGTAGTTAATTGTGACACGGCTGGCGTCCGAGTAGATGTTCGATTCGGAGACGTTGAAGACGAAGCCGAGGCGATTATTGAGAAACACATCGGAGTATTCGAAAATACCGCCGGGCCCAAATTTGTAGCTGCCGTCGTGATCATCGGGGCCAATGCCTTTGGAAAGCGTCATGGCGCTCGAGTGCATGGCCGAGTTCAATTGCAGGCTGATACGGCGGTCCTTGCGGTCGAATGCACGTTTGGCGCGGAGATTGATCGTACCGGCGGGGGCGTTGGCATCGACGTCGGCGCTGATCGTGCGGGAAATTTCGAGGGAATCCATGCTGCTGAGGGACACCATCTCGAAACTGGAAGCGCGAGTGTTGGTACCGGTGCCGGCGGTGTCGTTGGCATCGGCGGCGGCGAGCGACATGCCATCAACCGTGACCTGCGTGTATTCGGAGCCGAGGCCGCCGAGGCTGACGTTGCGGACTTCACCGTTGACGGTGTCGAGTTGCACGCCGGGAACATTGCGGAGGAACTCGCCGATGTTGCCTTCCGCGTTTTCACCGAAGACGTCGGAGGCGATGTGGTTGGTGATATTCATGGAGCTGCGTTGCTCCATGATCGCCTTGGCGTTTCCTTCGCGTTCGCCGGAGACGACGAACGCCTGCATGACGAGTGTACCGTCTTCGCTCGGGAGGTTGAAATCGTGCGTGACGGTCTGGCCGGGCTGGACGACAAGCGTGGCCGTCTGCGTTGGATAGCCAATATAATCGGCTTCGACCGTAGCATTTCCGACTGGGACATTTCCGAACCGGTAGGAGCCGCCGTCACCAGAAGTGGTGGTTTCGTTGGAAGGCAGCAGGCGGATCTGGGCGCTGCGGGCGTATTCGCCTGTTGCAGGATTATAGACCCGGCCGGTGATGGCGCCTGTTGCGGGTTTTTCCTGGCCGATAAGGGTGAGTGCCGGGCTTAAAAAAAGTAGGCCTGCGTAGAGGAGCCGTTTAATCGAGATCATGAGTTACTTGGGTAGGTGGGGAACAAAAACAAATTTCGCCGAATCATGGCGCAGCGGGAGCCACGGGGATCTTGGTGCCATTAAGCGCGGCGAGTTCGTGGTAGAGCTCGGGATCCTGCGTGATGAGATCCTTCATTCCGCGCAGCTGGCTGACCGAGACCCAGGGGAGCCAGAATTGGTGGCGGCCGATGCCGCGAGGGAGACTGAAACAGTAATGTTCCTGCTGCCAGCCGGGGCCGCGTAGTCCGAGCGGTTTGCCCGGGAGTTCGATCATGGCCTTGGTATTATGCAGAAGGATGGTGGCGACTTCGAGGTAGTGCCTGTCGCCAGTCAGGCGATACAGTTTGGCGAAACTCGCGACGTCGAAGGCCATGTAGCCATCGATGAGCGAGTGGCCGGTGGCGATGAGTTGCATGCCGGTGGTGGGAACGCCGCGTTTCCATTGAAGTTTCGCAGCCGGACTGTCGTCTGGCATAGGGACGTTCCAGATATACATCCAGGTCTCGGCCATGGCGGCAGCGGCTTTGGCGCGCCCAAGCCAACGGTCATCCTTGGTGATGTCGTGGAGCGCGAGATAGCCCTCGAGCGAGATGGTGGCGGCCTCTTTGTCGATGACGTCGGGATTATCAATGGTGCCGCCGACAAAGCGGCCGACGTTTTGACCCTGATTCCATGCGAAGTCGGCGGTGCGTATGGCGACATCGAGATAATTTTTTTCGCCGGTGATGCGATGAAGCTGGGCGTAAAAAGGAACGGCCATGAAGGAGCCGGTCGGCGAATCGGAGACGACTTTCGCGGTGCGCGGCATCCAGGAACGAATGAAGCCACCGCCGGGCTTTTCCTGCGTGAGCAGCCAGTCGGCGAACTGACGAACCCACGCGATCCAGTCGGCATGCGTACGGCCGGCGCGTTGCTCGTCTTCGTAGGCGCGCATCAGCGACTTCATGTCGTCGGTGAAGCAGCGAAGGAAAAGTTCGTGATCCGTTTTATAGCCCCCCTGGGAGGTCGCGTACTCGCCGCTCTTGTGGAAAAAGCCTTCGCCGGCAGGAGGTGCCATTGGGATGCGTAGAAACGAATCGATGGACTTTTCCGCTTTGCGACGGAGCTCGGTGCCGCGTTCGGTGTGATCGAGCGTCGAGGCTGCGAGCATCATTTCAGCGGAGCCTAGTGCGTAGCCGATGAAGCCCATGATGGACTTCGTGATCTCGCGTTCCTTCTGCCCGGGAATCGCCGGGCTGATGATTTGCGTGCCAGCGCGGTCGTCGAATTCGAGCGTGTTCTCCGCGATCATGTCCACGACGTGACGCCAGACGGCACCGAGGTTTTGCGGATTGGCTTTCGGCTTGAGCGTCGTCCATGCCCAGCGCCACGAATCGGAAACAAAGGCTGTGAAATTATCCGCCTGGTTGAAGCGGAAGGACACTTCGTAGCTATGGGCGAATCCGTCCTTGATAGGATGGTAACGCCTGCGCCACGCGGCGTGCGCGGTGGCATGTTCGCTCGATTTGCGTCCATAGTTGATCTGCCCCTCGGAGCCGGGAAAGAGAAAGCCGAGCTGGAGTGTCTTCTCGTTTTCCTGCGCACCAATCGCGCCAAAGAGAAAGCGGGCATCGGCGCGGGACGCGTGGGAGAAATCGTTGCCTTCGGAATGAGTGGTCGCGCCGTTGGGCGCGGAATTCAGGACGGAAAGCGTGGAGCCGTCGGCGAAACGTGCGCTCATGAGCGGCGCGGGCATGCGATCTTCGCGAATCCAGACAGCGTAGTTTCTCGGCTGGTAATAATTGCCCGCGCCGAAGGAGTTGTTCCTCAGATGGGCAAAATTTCCGTAGATCATACCAGGCGAAAACCATTCCACTTCCGGCCATTTTTTTGGCTCGGTGATTTCAAGTGTGACGGAGGAACGGAAGCCGCCGTCGAGATTTCCGTGAACTTTAACGGAGCGGTTCAGACGAAGTGCAGAACCTTCCACACTCCATTCGTCTTCAAACGTGAAGCGGAGATCGTGGAGCCCTTTGATGACGCCGCGTCCGATCCACTTTCCATTTTTCGATTCGAAGCTGCGGTAGGCCGCGCGCAGCGGAGTATAGCTGTCAGCATTCTTGTCCCAGACTTCGACTTGAAGTGGGAACGACTGGCTGGCGCTCGCCATCCCCTGCCCCTCGATGCGGATGCCTGTGCTGTCGTCCGGATTCTTCTGCGACTGGAGAACGGGCTGTTGCCGAGAGGCGGTGGTCGTGGCGGCCGCGCTGGCGATAAAAGTAAAACCTGCCAGCGCAACGGCGGCGAAAGATCGAACAAAAGAATTTCTTAAATCACGCATGATGCGGAGAGCTGGGGGCGGCACGAGGTCGGGGTTAACGAACACGAGCGGATAAACACACAGCGCTTTTGGCACATCTAATTGCTTAATGATTCTAACCGAAATGTTGCTTCTCATGTGCTTTTCCAAAACGCGCAGCAGTGTGCAGCATGTGCGATGATGCTTTCATTACGGCCGGCGAAGGAGAGTTTCCGGCAGCAAGAAGTGAGTGTTCGCGCGCGACGCGTATTCAAAAAAATTTCCTGCGCGTAAATGGCTGCGTCAATGGAGTCAGAGTCTCGACACGCGAACTCTGGTTTGCAGCGTACGCCGGAAATGTCCGCCGCACGCACCTTCGCCCTGCAAGAATTTCCCATTCATTTTTCTCACCGACCGCTCGCGTTGGTCCGCTCCCCTGGCCGGGTGAACCTGATCGGCGAGCACACCGATTACAACGACGGCTTCGTGTTCCCACTCGCGATCGAACGCGGAACCTACATCGCCGTCGGTCCGCGATCGGACCGGCAGGTTTCGCTCTACTCAACTCACTTCAATGAGACCGCGACCTTCGCGCTCGACGATCTGGAAACTCCCGTTCCCGAATGGGCCGAGTACGCGCGAGGCGTCGCTGCTATACTACAACTCGACGGTTTTTCGCTTCACGGTTTTAACGGCGTCGTGGCCGCAGATCTTCCCGTTGGCGCCGGTCTGTCCTCGTCGGCTTCTTTCTCACTCGCCATCGCTCGCGCGCTTCACGTGACGTCCGGATTTACTTGGGACGCCACCAAGATGGCGCTGCTGTGTCAGCGTGTGGAAAACGAGCACATCGGTGTGAACTGCGGCATCATGGATCAGCTTGTGATTGCTGCCGCGCGTGAAAACCAAGCGCTGCTCATCGACTGCCGGTCCCTTGCCACGACGCCTGCGTCGCTTCCGGCAGAAGCTGCGATCGTCATCATGGACACCAAAAAAAGCCGGACCCTCGCCGGCTCTGCTTACAATGTCCGCCGCGCACAGTGCGAGGCGGTCGCCAGATTTTTCGGAGTCAAAGCCCTCCGTGACGTGACGCTCCCTGAACTCGAAGCTGCTAAATCCAAGTTGGACCCTCTGGACTATCAACGCGCCTGTCATGTGATTTCCGAAAATGCGCGGACCGAAAAAGCCGGCAGTCTCGGAACGCCGCCAGCTGCTGAACTCGGCCAGCTCATGAACGCGAGCCACGAAAGCCTGAGGAATGACTACGAAGTTTCCTGTGATGAGCTCGACGAGATCACCGCTCTGGCACGCCACCAACCCGGTTGCTTCGGAGCACGCATGACAGGCGCAGGCTTCGGCGGTTGCGCGGTAGCGCTCGTCGAAGCGAACAAAGCCGAATCGTTCGTAATGGCCGTCACGGCGGGCTATGAAGAACGCTTCCACGTGAAGCCCGCGCTTTATGTGACACGCGCAACCGCAGGCACCTCCCACGAAATGCTCTGATCTGCTTTTCGCTGCGCGCTCTCTGGTACGAAAGACAAGTTTTGCCGCAGTTTGATAAAGCAAATTAGGATGACTTGCCGCCCGCGTAACTTCTCATCACCGGGCGCGTGCAGCCCTGAATGCGCTGGAACGCGGTATTGTCATCGACTGCTCACGGTCGAACAAACCGCGCAGATTTTCCAAATGTGTTCGGGACCATGCCCCTATCCCCATGAAACATTTCGGCTCCATCCTCGCATTTATTTTCGCCGCTGTCTTGTCCCTGGCGGCAAACCCACCGGCAAGGGTCATCGTGGTTAAAGGTTCGGATCGCGCTTCCAGTTCGAGGGAACTGTCCTCGGCTTTCACACAGCTCGCCAGCACAGGAGGCGTCATCGTGTTAAGCGGGGGCGTGCGCGTGGACGCCAACTTCGTCACCCCGGCCCATGCTGCACCGATAACGATCACCAGCAGCCACGACGGCAAAGACTATCAGGCTGAGCGCAGCGCGAAGCTGATTTTAGAAGGCGATTACACGGTCAATGGTCCGACGACCTTTGCGAAGGTGCTTATCGCTGCGGCGGGCAAATCCAGTCATATCCATTGCAACGGTTTTCCGGTCGCTTTCTCGGATGGAATCTCGTGTGAGCCAGGACAGGCAGGACGATTTCCCTCGATCACGGGGGGCGCACGCCGGAAAGATGGCTCCACCGGTGCCGATATCACCATCAAGGGTGGACAGTGGGATTCCGTGCTCGGCGGTTCGACGTCCGACGCCGAACCGACCAGCGGAAATCTCCGGATCGTGGTCGATGGGGGTCGTTTTAACGGAATGGTGTGCGCGACCGGATCAGGCCGGCATGTGGGCGACGCTCAGCTGACGTTGAATGCCGGATACTTTTATGGCGGCGTGGCCGCTCTGGCGAATAAGGCCGGTGCGGCAGTGTGGGGAAGTGTCAGCGTGACGATAAACGGCGGCATCTACCACAACACCATCGCCGCCTTGCGTCACCCGGAGGCTAGCTTTTCAGGCGACTACACGCTCACGATCAACGGTGGCGTTTTCAGTTCGCTTACCGGGATTACCGGCACCGACGGCTTTCCGGGCGGTGCGACATCTGTCCTGAACGCGGCACCGGCGCTCCTGGATCAGGAAAACGAGGGAACACTGTCGTTCAGCAATCCGCTGATCGAAGGCGCGGATCCGTGGGTTTTTCAGCACGATGGATTTTATTACAGCACGACCACGGGCTACTCGCAGCTCGTCGGCCGCAAGGTCGCGAACTTGGGTGACCTGCCTCATGCCGAACCTGTGACCCTCTATAAGCCGGAAGCCGGTCACCCCTATTCGAAGCATCTCTGGTCACCAAAGATTTATCACTTGAGCGAGGATCTCGCCGGTGCGGGCAAGGGAGGATTCTATCTCTATTTCACAGCGAACGACGGCAGTGGTCGCTCGGCCTGGGATCACCGTTTGTTTGTTTTGCGCGCGCTCACAGATGACCCGCTCGGCCCTTACGGATCGCCACACGATGGCACGCGAGACACTCCCATCCGGGTGAACAGCGCGTTGAAGAATCAGTTCAACGACGAATGGGTGGCCGGCCCGAAAGTGCTTAGTTACAGAGGAAAAAATTATCTGATCTGGGTCGGACGCTTCGGGGGTCCTGAGTCGAAAAAAGTCGGTGACCACTGGCAGTGCCTTTACATCGATGAGTTGATCAATCCGTGGACGGTTGCGGGACGCGCGGCGATGATCTGCAGCCCGACCTTGCCGTGGGAAAAACACGGTGCCGGCATGACCGGTTCTGGCGATCAAAGGCGCATGCTTCCGGAAGTGATTGAGGGTGGCACGCCCATCGTAACCAAAGATGGTACGCTCTATCTCGCGTATGCCGGCAGCGGTTACTGGACTCCCCACTATGCGATCGGCCTGATGAAACTGACCGGCAGCGATCCGATGAATCCCGCGCACTGGCAGAAGTCGTCGAAGCCAATTTTCAAAGCGTCGAAAGAAGTCGTTGGTTCAGCCAACGCGTGTTACGTGTTCTCCCCCACCGGCAAATCCCACTGGGCGATTTATCACGCCTACGTCGGACAAAAAACCCGCGGTGTTCCGCGACAGCTATTTGCTGAGCCCTACCTCGCAGACAGCCAAAGCATGTCGATCGGTCGAGGTACTCCCGCCCCGCTTGGGTCAAAAATGGAAATCGAAACCAATCCGATGCCGTTGCGAAAAAAGGTCAGCTGGTTCTCAAAATTTGCCGAGTATTACTAAATCACACTGAAGCCTCAAAGACACAGTCATTAAATCTGCTCTGCCGCAATATGCAGCAATAACTCGTTGAGTTTGCACCCGCTAAATCATAATCCTCGGGAGAGAGGTGTTCCAATGCATGCAGAACTCCGCTTTAGTTCTACTCGCGCAATTGGGATGACAATCACTACCTCCCGATTAGTAACCTCCGTTTAGCAAAAAATCCTCGCTCAGCGCTTTGACTACACAGCTTTTTCCTCAAGGAGATTCTTAAGTATTTTCATCAATTCAGCCGTATTGCTGCTAACTGCGGTCAGAGGCTTCAGTTCGGAGTCTCCTGAGAAAAACGAAGTCGGCTCAATCTTGCTGGAAACATAGAACTTTCGGGTTACTCCAATCGTGGAATGCCGCAGACCAGAACTAGCCGCCAAGATCCCCTTACGGTCGGCGAGGTGAGATCCAAACTCTTTTCTCAACGTATGTATCCGAGAAGTGGAGCGAGTGATTCCCTTACCCTTTAACCATAGGCAAAGCGCTTTGAAATCTTTCGTGCACCGATACTGCCTGTACACTGCGTCAGGACGCGGAGCGACGTCGGAAATGAGCACGAATTCGCCTTTGGAAATCTCGGCATGCTTACGGAGCACTTCCGCGAACTGTGATTCGAGCCGGATTTTCCCGACCGACGAATCGCTCTTCAGGCGTCCATATTTCGTCGGAGCGATGGTAACAGTCCCGGTGGCAAGTTCCACATTCGACCACAGCAGTTTGTCGATTTCGTTCCGACGGAGGCCTGCACCTATCGCCAGGACAAAGATCACCAGCTGGTTTCCGGAAAGTTCGGCGAAAGCTGCTTCGATCAACTTTTTGGCGTCTACCTCCGACGTGTAGAAATAATCTGATTCGCGTTCCGGAAGAAACTCCACTGCGTCGAAAGGAAGTGGAGATGGCAGCACGAGATCCGAACATTTTGTTAGAACTCGCCTCATGACACGCTTGGCAAAAAGCGCACGAGCATTGCGAAGAACACCGTTGGCGGTGTGCTCAACCCTAATGCGCTCGGGCGTATTGGCTGGGAACCGTGCCACATACTCGTCGCGCCAGATAGCGATCAGTTTTGGCGTGATGGTGTTTAACCGCGTCCCATCCACCGCCGCTCGCCACCTGGATATTTCAGCTTTCCCAGGAAACTTGTCGGTGCCGTTGAACTTAATTTTTCGGATTCCGCTCACGATCCGTCGAAATCTGGCCGCGTACGTGTATAGCGTGCACGGATCCAAGTGACCATGCTGGCCGACCAGTTCGATGTAACGGCCGACCGTCAACTCTGAGCGCTCAGCTGCAAAGGCTGGCTTGTATTTCGATCGGGTCTCTTCCCATGTGTGCAGCCGAAGAAAACAATCGATCTCTCGCGCGAGCTTCGCCGCTGAATCCAGATCTGATCCGAGCTCGAACCACTCACGGCAGCCGCGACATTGGATGCGCAGGAGGTAGTAAGGCGCGTTGGGGCGACCGAAGTATTTCCGGGTGTTTCGTTGGATGCGTTGCTTCAATTTGAGCATCGCACCGTGGGTGGTTGTTTTTGGGCTTTGGCCCACGTTTTGCCCACTGGCGGGAACTGATCCGAAGACTTCGCTTTCAGAGAGGTTTTTCATGAGGTCGAGAATTTCCCCTCGTAAGTGCCTGCCTACCAATACGGCAAAGCGGACATTTCTTCGCCAAAAGCGGACATCTCACAAGAGACCACCATCAAATAATTCCTCTTAAAATCCCCTGCTCGTAAGAGCGTGCCGGTTCGAGTCCGGCCGGGGGCACCAACTCAGCACAGCTCAAAGAGCAACTCCCGGGAAAATACCGCCACAGCTCACGCTCTACGTCTTCAAAAAACTCATCACTCGCATTGAACTCTCTCGGCCCCCCTCGATCAGCGCACCCCGACGGCCCACCTCTTATCAATAACACTGCCCAAAACATAACCGTCTCCCGCGCCAGCAGCCTAAACAACGCATCCGCAAACTGCTAAAAATCATCCGTTAGCGACCTCGCATAGCCCGCTTGAACTGTCCGATAAAACCCCTGCGGTCAGTGCCAACGCTGATGAATCTTAAGACCCCTATTAGTCAGCGTAACGATTTCATGAATGCCCGGCCGCAGTATTGACGTTTCCCGCCGCGCATTGAATCTTCTTTTCGTTGTTAGCGCTTAGCGCTGACATTTTGGGGTAACTAAGAAAGCAAATGGCCGGTCGTGTAGGGGTACACGACCGGCCAACTTTTTTACCCGTTCCGAGCCCTCTACTGATCCAAGTTCCCCCTCCCCCTGTACGCTTCACGCATCAAGGTCTGAGTAGATCAGTAACTTGTGCCCCATCCCACTATAGTGCTCCTTCCGCCTTACGCGCCGCCTCACGGATAATACTATTACGCGGATAACGCTCCGCCGCCTTCACCAAGTAACCTCCAGTGCTCGCATGTGGCTTTCCCTCCCCGCGCAGCACGACCTCCGAGAAAAAAGCCCACAACGTCTCCGTGTTCTGCCCTGCCTTCACCGCCTGCGCCAGCAACGTCAGCACCGGCTGGATCTGCGCCACGGTGAGCTTTTCCCCTTCTGCCTTCCCCTCGAGCGCCTTGCGATAACGCAGTTTCGCTTCCACAATCAGAATTCTCGCCGGTGGCTTTGGCAGCGCCATCAAGGCCTTTGAGAGTTTGCGCGCCCGCTCCACCGAGCCCACTCGCTCTTCAAGCGTTGCCAGTACCGCCAGCATCTCCGGCTCGCGCTCACCGCGCCAGTAAGCGATCCGCAACACATCGAGTGCCTGATCCCAGAGTCCTTGAGTAATGAATGCGTCCGCCTTGAGCCGCGCGACTTCCGACTGTGTCGCCTCGCGAATGCTAAACGCCGGCAGCTCAGGCAACCGCCCCTTGAGTTCCATCGATGCGAATGCCGCCATGCCCCGCCCCTGCGAAGCCAGCTCCACCTCCATCTTTTTAGTGGTGCGCCGGAAACACTCTTTGAAGAGCTGCTCTGACACCGGCTCCCGCTCCAGCCGCTCCATGAATTGGATAAAATTCGGCGCCAGCTTCCGATTATTGCCGTACAAGCAGTAGTGCGTGAAGGCCCCCGCGAGCATGACTTCGTTGAAGCTGAGCTTTTCGGTCTTCTGGAAAACCGTGAGCAACGACGGCACCAACTGGCCGGTGAAATCCACCGCTACCCCGGCAAACGCGATTTTTTTCCTGCTCACTTCACTGGTGTAAACCAGCCAGCCCATCCCTTCGCGGAACCACAACGGCGGCGGGTTCGACATAGAACGCATCCCAAATACCGCCGCCTCTTTGGAAAGCCCCGCCGCGATCATTTCTTCACCCAGCCTGCTCATCCCTGCCGGGCTATCCGCGTTGATCAAAGTAGCCACCACGCCATCGCGCGCCCTCAGTACCACCACTCCGGCTGAAAGCGGACGCATCAGCTTCGGTGAATCGAAAGCACCGTCGAACGTGCCCGACTTCATGGGCACATCCCCGCCGTACCGTGTCCCCATCGTGCCATAACTGCTGCTCCGACCGATTGCAGTCAGGCGGCTGTCCATCTCAGGACCGGCGTCCGCCACCTCAAACGAAACAAATCCCTCGCTCGTATGCTCAGGCGTACTTATCGCGTCGCTTTCCCAACTCTGCGCCACATCCACGTCGGCTGGCATGAACGCCTGTCGCGTCCGATCCAGCACCACAATCATCGGCTCACGCGGTAACGCCTCGATGATCGTCGGCCACAAAATCGTCCCAGCCAGCTGACGCCGTTGCAGCTCCTCCACAAACACCCGCGTATTTTTCTCCGACAGGTTCGAAAGCACTTCGTAGCCCGAGGCCACCACCACCTTTTTTCCACGCTCCAACACGCCCGCCGGGACCAGCACATAGCGCCAGGACTCAGGCTGCGGCAGCACCCGGTCAGCCCTCACCACATATTGGGACATATCAACATCCACCGCCGCCTTGTCCGATGCGCCCGACTCCACCGCGATCAACGCTCCCGCCGTCGCCGCGATCAGACTCACACGCGCAACGGCGATCCTCATCCTCTGCCATCTCGGGGTACCCATGACGTGAATCCTCTCAGGACTTCCGATGTCCGCGTCAGCTAAAAAATCCCCGCGCTACGACTTCACTCTCGCAAACTCCACCGCCTGCCGGATCGTCGTATTCCCCGGATAACGCTTCGCCGCCTGGGCCAGAAACGCGCCGATGCTCTCATGCGGCTTGCCCTCACTCCGCAGGACAACCTCCGAGAAAAACGCCCACACTTCCTCTGAGTTCTGCCCTTCGCGAATCGCCCGCGCCATCAGGCTCAAAATCTTGCGCGTTTCCGCCACCGTCAGCTTCGCCCCATCAGCCCTCGCAGCCACCGCTTCGCGATAAACCAGCTTCGCCTCCACCGGCAATACGCGTACCGGCGGCTTCGGCAAAGCCATCAACGCGCCCGATAATTTGCGCGCCCGCTCGACCGAACCCAGCCGTTCCTCCAGCGCCGCCAGCACCGCCAGCATCTCCGGCTCGCGCTCGCCCCGCCAGTACGCGATCCGTAATTCATCCAGCGCCCGGTCCGGCTTTCCCTGCGTGATCAACGCATCCGCCAGCAAACGCGCCGCCTCCGACTGCGTCGCTTCGCGCACCGTGAACTCCGGCATCGACGGCATCTGCCCGCGCGTCTCGATCGAGCGAAACGCCGAGAAACTCCGGCCATACGTCGCCAGCTCCTGATCCACCTGCTTCATCGTTTTTCCAAAGCACTCCTTGAACAACGCATCCGACAACGTCCCCTTCGTCACTCGCTCGGTAAATTTCATGAACTGCTCGGCGTGCTTCCCGTTGTCGCCGTAAAGCCCGTGGTGAACAAACGCCGTCGCCACCAGCTTCTCCTCTTCCGTCAATGCGCCCGTTTTCGCCAGCACCACCTGAAGCGACGCGAGCCGCTTCTGGGCCGGCATGACTATCCCCTGCGCGAACGCGAGCCGGGTGGGTGTCACATCCGTCAGCTCGATCAAGCGGTGCAGCCCGGCATCAAACCAGCGCGGCGCACCGCCCGGAAGATTTTGTAGACTGGCGACGGAGATCCACGCGCTCAGGTTCGCCGCCAGTTGCTCCTCCGTCGGCTTCTCCGCACTCGCGAGCGGCTGGTCGGCATTCACCTGAGCCGCAATCAACCCTTCTCTGGCCGTGAGCACCACATAGCCCGGAGGCAGCGGCAGACGCCGTGATCCTATATCAAACGTGCTCTTCTCCACTGGCCGCGGATCTACCCGGGACGACGCCTCCTCAACGATCTCACCCGGAATAGGCATCGAGTTGATCGCCTCCCGTTCACTCACTCCCTGCGCCTCCACCAGCCACGCGCCCGAATCAAACGCTCCCGACGCGAAATCCGCCGAGCCCGCATCCGACGCCGCGATCGGATCACCGCTCCACGCGATCGCTTCCGAACTATCAGGCGTAAGCGACGCCTGCTTCGTCTCATCGAAAATCACCACCAGCGGCTGCCTCGGCTGCAAATTCACCAGCATCGGCCACATATACGCACCGGCAAACTGCCGTAGTTGGATCTCACTCACAAACAGACGCGTGTTCTTCTCCGACACATTGGACAACACTTCGTAGCCCGGCACCACCACCGTCTGTTTGCCTCGCTCCATCACCAGCGCGGGCACGCGCACATAGCGCCACGATTTCACCATCGGCAGCACCCGCGTCTCCTGCACCACATACTGCGGCATATCCACGACCGGCTCCGCTGCTGGTGCCGTCACCGGCTTGTCCTCCGCACGCCCGCTCCACGCACTCGACAACAAACACGCAACACTCAGCACACGCCTCGTCCAGCTGGGGTAATTCATGCCCGACTGCTAATCGCCACCATTTCAGCGGCAAGCGAAGATCCGCCACCTCCTCCCGCGCGGCTGCACTCCTACCCGATAAAACCGCCCGCTCATGAACGCGCCCAAAATTCAACCAGTCAGACTTTTCACGTCATCATTCACACACACCTCACATCCCGCATCGCCCACGTAATCTCCCGATAAGCTCAACTCGCCTAAGCTCGGCTCACCACAACGTCGCCCACCCGGCGTTGCCCAGCATGACGCCACGCCCACGCACTTCCGTTCTCTCGATTCACTGCCTCGCCCGCATTGCCAGCATCCTCCTGCTCGGGCCGCTCTCTCTTTTGTCCCAGACCGAAAGCACACCAGCCGACGCCCCCACCGTCATGCTCGAAGCCTTCAAGGTCACCTCCGACCGCCTCTCCGCCAGCGATCAGGAAGGACCGCAGATGCTCGACCGCTACGACAACAGCCAGATCGACGACACCGGCGCATTCACCATGACCGAGTTCCTCGAAACGCTCCCCGGTGCCGGCAGCGACGAAGAAGTCCTCGTCCTCATCGACGGCGAACCCGCCTACATCGATCCCGCCACGCTTCCGCTCGGCATGGTCGAAAACATCGAGGTCTCCCGCGACGGCTCCATGCCCGAGTACGGCGCCCAGTCCTCCGGCCGCGTCATCAACATACGCCTCAAAAAAGATTACCAGGGCGCCGAAGCCGGCCTGAAATTCGACGCTCCTCTCGCCGGCGGCGGCGGCGAACAACAAACTCTCCGCCTCTCCACCTCCGTCTCCCGCGGCAAACTCCGCACCCTCGTCGCGATCAACGCTTCTCACCGCAGCGCCCTCGACGCCACCGACCGCGCCTTCGCCCGCAATCAGGACCACACGTCTTGGGGCGGCAGCGATCTCCGTCTCGCCTGGGGCTCCCCCGCCGTTATCCGGGCCGTCAACGGCCCGCTCAACGGTCTCACCGACGCCAACGGCAATCCCGTCAACACCGCCCTCGTCCCCGAAAACCAAACTGGCTCCAGTACCAGCCTCGCCTCCAGCGACTTTCTCACCGGCGGCCCCGAAGCGTCCGGCCAGCGCCGCTTCGACACCTCGCCCTACCGCCAGCTCATCAGCCCGTCGCAACAACTCGGCGCCACCCTCAGCACCTCGTATCCGATTTTCGGTGAACGTCTGCGCGCCTCCCTATCCGGCTCCTTCACACACTCCGAAAGCAAACGTCTCGGCCCGCCTCCCGTTTCCTCCGCCTCCTCCCGCACGCGCGTCCCCGCCGCCTATAATCCCTTCGGTCAGGACATCGAGGTCGGCCTCGTCCACACCGAGTTCGGCCCCACCCGCCAGAAATCCTCCTCCGACCGCGCCCAGCTCGGCCTCAAGCTCAACGGCAAGCTCCCCGCCTCCTGGTCCTGGAATGGCGGCCTCGCCTACCGCCGCGACGAATCCTCCCAGTCCGCCACCGACCTCGACCCCGCAGCATTCACCGCCTCACTCGCCTCAGCCGATGCCTTGACCCGCTTCAATCCCTTCGGCGATCCCACCGCAGGTCCGGTCAACGCCCACCTGTATCCATCTCTCACCTTCAACCGTCAAAGCGACACCGTCCGCAACAACACCCGCTTCGATCTCTCCGCCAACGGCACGCTTACCGAGACGTGGGCCGGTCCGCTCACTCTCTCCATGCAGGGCGGCTACCAACTCGACGACCGCACCCGCACCTCGCGCGGAGCCCCCGGCACGTCATCGCCCGAAAGTCACTACGAGAGCCAGGCGCAAAACGCCTCCACCTCCCTCAACATCCCGCTCACTGGTCGTCGTAATCAGATCCGCTTCCTCAACCGCCTCGAAACCCGCCTCTCCGCCCGCTACTCCTCGCAAGACGACGGCAGCGAAGGCACCGGAGCCGATGTCGGCCTCGTCTGGTCCCCCATTCGCCCGCTGCTTTTTCGCGCCCGCCACGCCGAGCAATCCTCCCTTCCCTCACCCGACGTTTCCGACCGCCGCGAAACCCTCGTCAACGAAACCGTCCTCGATCCCCGCCGCGATCTCGCCGCCACCGAGGCCCAGCTCATCGTCCGAGACATCGCCCAGTTCGGTCGTGAAAACAGCACCCGCCAGTCACTCGGCGCCACCTTCGAGCCTCCCTTCGCTAAAGGCCTCCGCCTCTCCGGAGCGTACCAAAATCAGCAGCGCGAAAACCTCATCCAGCGCCGCTTCGATACTCAGGACGTCATCAATAACGAATCCGCCTTCCCCGGCCGTGTCATCCGCGCCGCCCCCACCGCCGACGACTTGGCCAACGCCCGTCCCGGCGCCATTCTCTCAGTCGATACCACACCCGGAAACACCGGCCGCAGCGAAGCCAGCTCCCTCGACCTCAACCTCGAGTACGCGATCCCCGCCCAAAAGATCGGCCGTATTCGTATCTCGGGCACAGCCGAGCGAAACCTCACCGACACCCGCGAAATCTCCCCCGGCGTCGCCTTCATTAACGACGGCGGCGGCCGTTCCTCCCGCCCTGACTGGACCTTCACTAGCACCGCCTCCTGGAACTTCAAAGCCTGGATGGCGTCCCTCCGCCTCGATCACACCGGCGAAATCGCGCCCACCGCCCGCGGCGAAGGCGTCCCCGCTCAATCCCTCGTCACGCTCAACACCGGCTGGCGCTTCCGCCAGAAAATCTCCCCCAAACGCTCCGTCCAGTACCGCCTCGGTCTCGGCATCGGCAACCTCTTCGACGAAGACCCGCCCCGCGCCGACACGATCTCAGGCTACCGCGGCGGCTCCCCGCTCGGCCGCACCTACACCGTCTCACTGTCCGCCGCATTGTAACAATTCCTTCCCGAGGTAGGGCCGGCACGCCGTGCCCGGCCTCCGCACATGCAACACGCTGCTCTCACACGCCAGCGCCCGCCCGCACTCAACGTTTCCCGGAGAGCGTCATCGTCAGCACCCCGCGCTCATCGAGCGCCGCGCTCAACGTATACCCGAGCTGCTCCGCCAGCGACCGCGCCAGCGCCAGCCCCAGCCCCGCGTGTGTGCCACCGCCCGTGCGCGCGCCGTCCTTCCGCCAGAATCGCTCGAACAACTTCGGCAGATCTTCCGCGCGCAAATTGTCCGCCGGATTGCTCACGCGAAACGCAAACGCCCCTTCCGCCAGCTCCGCCTCCACGACGACCACTCCGCACCCCCGCGCGTAATTCACCGCGTTCTCCAATAGATTCGTGATGATCGACCGCACCAAAACCAAATCTGTCTCCACCACCGCATCCGCCGCCACGCTCCGCTCCACCGTCAACTTCCTCACACCCACCGTCGTCGCCAGCGACTCAAGCACGCCCTCGACCAAATCACTCAAACCCACCCGCTCCTTCGTCAGCGTCACCTGCCCCTGCTCCGCCCGCGCCAGCGCCAGCATCCGGCCCACCAGCGCCTCCATCTGCATCGCGATTTCGAGCACCGTCTTGTCGCTCTCCGCCGTCCGCTCCTCCGGCCATTTCAACGCCAGCTCCGCCTGCGAACGCAGTTCCGCCAGCGGCGTCCTCAACTCGTGCGCGAGGTTCGCGCTAAACCTCCGCTCCCTCTCAAAATTAGCCTCCAACCGCGCCAGCAAATCGTTCAATCGTCCCGCGATCGGCTTCAACTCCGCCGGCAATTCCTCCACCGCGAAACGCTCCGTCAGCGAGTTCGCGTCGATCCGCGACGCCTGCTCCGCCACCGCGCTCAACGGTTTCAACCCGCGCCGCAACACCAGCGGCACCACCAGCAAAATCACCCCGACCATCGCCGCACCCGCGATCACCAGAGTCACATTCAACCGCGCAATCAGCCCTTCTACGTAACTCCGGTCCGATGCCACCACCACGCGTGCGCGCATCTCCGCTTCTTTCCGCGCCCCGCGCCGGTTCTGCTGATCCGCCGCAAACTCAATCCCGATCGCCCGTCCCGGCCGTCCATTCGGCAACTGCAAATCCCAATAAACCGGTGCCTCCAACGTCCCATGTGCCAGCGGCAGATCATGCCCCCACAACGAATCCGAACGCGTGAGCGACGCGCCCTTGTCGTCGAACACCTGGAAAAAATCCATCGCCACATCGTAGTCGAACTCGCGCAAAAACCCGTCCGAAAACTCCACCTTGATCTGGTTGTTCCGCTGCTGCGTGGACGTCACAATAAACAACGCCTTCACCCGCAGCGCGTCGTCAAACTGATCGTAGATCGAGTCGCGCAGCGCCCAGTAAGTCGCCCCGCCCGCCCCGCCCAGCAAGAGCGCGAGCGCCGCCAGCACGCCCAGCGTTAACTGCCTTCGGATGGAGCGCATGCGTCCTGTGATTCCAATACGTACCCGTGCCCGCGGCGCGTCCGGATGATCGGCCGCGCCTTCGCTTCAGAAAGTTTTCTCCTCACGATGCAGATCGCCGAATCCACCACATTGCTCATCGGGTCCACCTGTCCGTCGTAGATGTGTTCCTCGATCTGGCTGCGCGATACCACCGCACCGCGATGCAGCGCCAGATATTCGAGCAGCGAATACTCCCGCGACGTCAGCTCGATCACTTGATCGCCGCAAAAAACCCGCTTCGCCGAGGTGTCGATCGCCACATCGTCGATCTCGATGCGCGCCGTCTTCACCGCGTACTTCCGCCGGCAAAGCGCCTGCACCCGCGCCAGCAATTCCTCCAGCGCGAACGGCTTCACCAGATAATCGTCCGCCCCTTGATTCAGCCCGCGCACCCGATCCTCCACCGTGTCCTTCGCCGTGAGCAAAAGCACCGGCGTGTTCTTCCCCGCTTTCCTCATCTGCCGCAGCACCTCCAGCCCGTCCATTTCCGGCAGCATGATATCCAGCACGATCGCGTCGTAGTCGTTCGACTGTGCATGCCACAGCCCGTCCTTCCCGTCGCCGGAAACATCCACCGCATAACCCGAACGGCGCAGCGCCGCCCCGACGTTTTGCTGCAAGCGGGCCGAGTCTTCTACGAGGAGTACGCGCATTTCGAGGAGCCCGCATCCTACGGTTCTCACATTACCGCTCCATGACAAAATCCAGCGCCACACGGTAATCTCCGCATAATCCCCCGCCTCTTACCTTCTGCGCCTCCGTCGCATTCTATTTCATGAAACTCCTCGCACGGCTCTCACTTTCTTCGCGTCAGCCGGCCATCAGGTTTGACCAACGAACAACCACGCGCGCACCGTCTCTCCTTTCGTGATGGCTTCCTTCTCCCGCAGCTCTCGTTTCACCGTGTTTCATCTCGCGAGCCTCGCCGCCTTCGCGCTCGCGTCGCTTCCCGCCGCCACGCTGCCCGATTGGGAAAACGAGCAGGTTTTTCAAATCAACCGCGAGCCCGCCCGCGCCACCGCCACCCCCTATCCGACCGCCGCACAAGCCCTCGCCAACGAGCGCGCGAAATCCCCGTGGTTCAAATCGCTCAACAGCAAAGACGCCTGGCGCTTCAACTGGGTCGCTCACCCCGACCAGCGTCCGCGCGACTTCTTCAAACCCGCCTTCGACGACTCCGCATGGAAAACATTCCCCGTCCCCGCCAATTGGGAGATGCACGGTTTCGGCACACCGATGTACGTGAGTGCTGGCTACGCTTTCAAAATCGATCCGCCGCGCGTGATGGGCGAACCGAAATCCGACTTCACCACCTTCAAGGAGCGCAATCCCGTCGGCTCCTACCGCCGCACCTTTGAAACTCCCTCCGACTGGAACGGCCGCAAAGTCTTCCTCCACTTCGGCGCCGTCCAAAGCGCCTTCTACGTCTGGCTCAACGGCGAGCGCGTCGGCTACAGCGAGGGTTCGATGGAGCCTGCCGAGTTCGACATCACGCCGCACCTCAAAACCGATGGCTCCCAAAACCTACTCGCCGTCGAAGTCTATCGCTGGTCCGACGGCTCGTATTTGGAAGATCAGGACTCCTGGCGCTTCAGCGGCATCATCCGCGACGTCTTCCTTTATTCCACCGCCGACGTCCGCATCGCCGACTTCGCCGTCCGCACTGACCTCGACGCCGATTACCTTAACGCGAAACTTCAAATCAAACCCGAGATCGCCACGCGCCGCACCGATTCGCTCAAAGGCTGGACCATCCGCGCCCAGCTCCACGACGCCTCCGGCAAAGCCGTCCTCGAAAAAGAGCTGTCGCAAGAGATCGAGCCGATGCTCAACCGCGACCGCAAAGCCGACATCATGAACGACCGCACGCCCCAGCGCGGTCCCGCCAAATTCGCCTGGCTCGAAGCCACCGTCGCCAACCCGCTCAAGTGGACCGCCGAAACTCCGAATCTCTACACGCTCGTCCTCACGCTCCACGACGACCAGGGCGCCATCGTCGAAGCCACCAGCACCCGCGTCGGCTTCCGTGAAATCGAAATCAAGCGCGGCCGCTTCCTCGTCAACGGCCAGCCCATCCGCATGCGCGGCGTCAACCGCCACGAGCACGATCCCGATACCGGCCGCGTCGTCTCCTACAAACGGATGGTCGAGGACATCGTCCTCATGAAGCAGGCGAACATTAACGCCGTCCGCACCTCGCACTACCCCAACGATCCGCGTTGGTACGAACTCTGCGATACCTACGGCCTCTACGTCATCGACGAAGCCGACATCGAAACCCACGGCGTCCGCGGTGAACTCGCCTCCGATCCCCGCTGGCACGGCGCCTTCCTCGACCGCGCCATCCGCATGGCCGAGCGCGACAAAAACCATCCCTCCATCGTCATGTGGTCCATGGGCAACGAAGCGGGCTACGGGCCCAACTTCGCCGCCATTTCCGCGTGGCTCCGCGACTTCGATCCCACGCGTCCGATCCACTACGAAGGCGCGCAGGGAAAACCCACCGACCCCAAAACCGTCGACGTCATCAGCCGCTTCTACCCGCGCGTGATGGAGCCGTATCTCGAAGCCAACCCCGACGTCGAATCCCCCGAAAACGCCCGCTGGGAACGACTCCTCGAAATCGCCTCCGACCCCGCCGACGACCGCCCCGTCCTCACCAGCGAGTTCGCCCACGCCATGGGCAACGCCCTCGGCAATTTCAAAGAATACTGGGACGAGATCTACTGGCACCCGCGCATGTTGGGCGGCTTCATCTGGGAATGGGTTGACCAGGGTCTCACCAAAACCGCGCCCGACGGCACCAAGTTCACCGCGTACGGCGGCGACTTCGGCGACAAGCCCAACCACGGCAACTTCAGTATCAAGGGCCTCGTATTCGCCGACCGGACACCGCAGCCCAAATACTGGGAAGTCAAAAAAGTCTACCAGCCCGCGCTGATCGAGCCACGCGATCTGACTCCCGGTAAGACCACGATCCGCATCACGAATCGCCACCACCACACCAATCTCAACATCCTCGAAGCCCGCTGGTACGTCCACTGCGACGGCGCGATCGTGCAGGAAGGAAAACTCCCCGACCTCAACATCCGCCCCGGCGCCGACCCCGAAGTCTCCATCCCGGTCGAAACCATTTTCTTCCCGCGCGCCGGTGCCGACTACTGGCTCCGCGTCAGCCTCCACACGAAGGAAAAATCCGCCTGGGCTCCCGCCGGTCACGAAATTGCCTGGGAGCAATTCCAGCTCACCATCCCGCCCGCCGCCGAAATGGCCGCAGCCGCGAAACCTGATTCCACCTCCGCTGCACCCGTGCCCACCGCTCCGCTCGCAGCTCCCAAACCCGCCGAGCCCACCCCGCTGACACTCACCGACTCCGCGGACCTCGTCACCATTACCGGCAAAACTTTCACCGCAAAATTCTCTCGCAACACCGGCACGCTTTCATCGCTCGACTACGGTGCCGGTGAACTCCTCGCCGCGCCCTCCACCGCCGCGACCGACGCCCCCACCGGCCCCACGCTCCAAGTCTACCGCGCTCCGACCAACAACGACCGCGGCTTCGGCAGCTGGTTTGCCAAGCACTGGGAAAACACCGGCCTCCACACCATCACCCGCCGCGTCGACTCCGTCACCGTCTCCCAGCCAACACCCAACGGCTCCGTCCGCGTAGAAATCCTTTCAACCAGCTCGATCCCGAAAGGCGCCTTCACCCACAACACCATCTACACCGTCCACAGCGACGGAACCATCCTACTAGAAAACACCTTCACGCCCTCCGGCGAATGGCCGCCAATCCCGCGCATCGGCCTCACTTTCCGCCTCGCCAACGAGTACAAAATCCTCCGCTGGTATGGCCGCGGTCCATTTGAAAATTACCCCGACCGTCAGGCCGCGTCCGCCGTCGGCCTCTGGTCCAGCACCGTCGCCGAGCAATACGTGTCCTACGTCCGCCCGCAGGAAAACGGCGCCAAGACCGACGTCCGCTGGCTCGCCCTCACCAACGCCACCGGCCGCGGCCTCGTGATCACCGCCAGCGAACCGCTCGCCGCCGCCTCCGCGCTCCACTTCACCGCCCACGACCTCTCGTCCGTCCGCCACGACTACGAACTCAAGCCGCGCAGCGACGTCGTCGTCTCGCTCGACGCCCGCCACCTCGGCCTCGGCAACAGCAGCTGCGGCCCCGGCGTCCTCGCCCGCTACGCCATCCCCTTCGCCCCCGCGAAACTCAAGCTCGTGATCCGTCCCTGCGCCACCAACGAAAACACCGAACTCGCCTTCCTCGCCCGCAAACCAATCGAGTAACCAAACCTCTCCGACCCATTGGTCACTGGTCATTGGTCAATGGTCATTCGCCCCAACCTCCAAAATTTCAAAACCATGCAACTATCCCGTCGCGACACCCTCAAACTCCTCGCCGCCTCCGCCCCGCTCCTCGCCTCCGCGCGCAGCCTCGCGCAAGCCGCCGACCACGCCACCCTCCCCGCGATCGCGCCCGGCCCGTTCAAAGGCACTCGTGAGTCCCTTCGCGCCTACGAAGTCCCCGAGTGGTTCGCCGACGCCAAGTTCGGCATCTGGGCCCACTGGGGCCCGCAGTCCGCGCCCGAGTACGGCGACTGGTACGCGCGCAACATCTACATCGATAAGACCGACCAGTATAAACACCACGTCGCCACCTACGGCCACCCGTCGAAGTTCGGCTACAAAGACATCCTTCCGACGTGGAACGGCAAAAACTTCGACCCCGATCACCTCCTCGGTCTCTACAAGGAAGCCGGCGCGAAATACTTCATGGCCCTCGGCGTCCACTGCGACAACTTCGACCTCTGGGACTCGAAGCACCAGCCGCACTGGAACTCCACCAAGATCGGCCCGAAGAAAGACATCGTCCGCCTCCTCCACGACGCCACCCGCAAACACGGCCTCCGCTTCGGCGTCAGCGACCACCTCTGGCCCTCACCCAAATGGATGTCTGTCTGCCGCGGCGCCGACACCGCAGGCGATCTCAAAGGCGTTCCCTACGACGGCATCGATAAGGCGCTCACCGATCTGTACCCGGAATACCCCTACCCCGACCGCAAACTCGACTGGGACGAAACCAACCTAACCGAGGCGTGGAAGAAACACTACTTCGCCCGCATCAAAGACCTCTTCGACCAATTCGAGCCCGACATCGTTTATTGCGACGGCCACATCCCCTTCGAAGAGTACGGCCTCGGCCTCGTCGCCCACCTCTACAACCTCAGCGTCCGCAAAAACGGCGGAAAAGTAGACACCGTCTACACCAGCAAACGCATCGAAGACACCGAGCAAAACGAGTGCGTCCTCGATTTCGAACGCGCCGTCCCCGACAAGATCTGGCCCCGCCCGTGGCAGATCTGCACCTGCGTCGGCGGCTGGCACTACGACCGCCGCAAACTCGGCAGCGACCCGAAGAACCTCTACAAGACCCCGAAGCGTGTCATCGACATGCTGGTCGATACCGTGAGCCGCAACGGCTGCCTGCTCCTCAACTTCCCTCTCCGCAACGACGGCACGCTCGACGACCAGGAACTCGCCATCCTCGCCGAGATCACCGCCTGGATGAAGACCAATAACGAAGGCATCTACGCCACCCGCCCCTGGAAAATCTTCGGCGACGGCCCGCGCAGCAAAATCCAGAACGACCCCAAAGTTAAATATAACGAAGCCCTCCGTCAGGACTTCGACGAGCAGGACGTCCGCTACACGAAAAAAGGCGACGACCTCTTCGCCTTCGTCACCGGCGTTCCTGACCGCGAAGCTGTCATCCCCAGCCTCGCCCTCAGCAAAGACCACGTCTCCGGAAAAGTCCAACGCGTCTCCCTTCTCGGCCACGGCGACCCGCTCGCATTCACCCACGACAACTCCGGCCTTCGCATCACCCTGCCCGAGACCAAACCCAGCCGCCACGTCCTCGCCTTCAAAATCAACGGCCTCGCTTAGTAGCGGCGAGCGCGCAGCGAGCCGTCTCCGCTTCACTATCGTTCTCCCCAAGCCCGCCTCGGCGGGCTTTTTTATTGTCCGTCCGTCATCCCCTCCCATTTGCCGGGAAACGTTTCCCCTTCCACAACGTCATGCACAGACACCCCCGCCTGCATGAACCTGTTTCCCCGCTCCGTCGCTTGCATCCTCTTCGCCGCCGCAACACCCGCCCTCATCTGCGCCGCCGATAATTCAGACGCCGCTCTCCGCACCGAAGCCCTCGCCGCTCTCAACAAATCCGCCCGCGCCCTCCACGCGATCTCCACCGAAGGCGGCTACCTCTGGCGCTATTCGCCCGACCTCAAAATCCGCGGCGGCGAAGGCCCCGCCACCGCCACGCAAATCTGGGTCCAGCCCCCCGGCACGCCCGCCGTCGGCCACTCCTTCCTCCGCGTCTACGCAGTCACGCGCGACCCATTTTATCTCTCCGCTGCTCGCGACACCGCGCTCGCGCTCGTCCGCGGCCAGCTCGAATCCGGCGGCTGGGACTACAAAATCGAATTCGATCCCGCCAAACGCGCCGAGTGGCGTTACCGCGAAGCGAACTCCAAACGCGGCAACAACAGCTCCACCTACGACGACAACAACACCCAGTCCGCCCTCCGCTTCCTCCTCGCTTATCTCGACACCGCCAAATCCTCCCCAGACCCGCGCGACGCCCAAATCCGCGAGTGCCTCGACCACGGCCTGAAGAAACTCCTCGAAGCCCAATACCCCAACGGCGCCTGGCCCCAACGCTGGGACGGCCATCCGCACGATCCCGCCAAATACCCCGTCAAACCCGCCAGCATTCCCACCGATTACGCGCGCGAACAGCCCAACGGCTCCTACTACGGTCACTACACTTTTAACGACAACTCTCACCGCGACCTCACCGTCACCCTCATCGACGCCTGGCACCGCACGGGAAACGAAACGTACCGCGACGCCGCCCGCCGCGCCGCCGATTACCTCATCCTCGCCCAGCTCCCCCAGCCCCAGCCGCTCTGGGCCCAGCAATACGACGAAAACCTCCAGCCCGCCTGGGCCCGCGCCTTCGAGCCGCCCTCCATCACCACCAGCGAAAGCGCCGGCGTCATCCGACTCCTCGTCGATCTGTACTTGGAGTTCGGCGACGAGAAATACCTGAAGCCCATCCCGCCCGCCATCGCGTGGCTGCGTTCCCACGAAATCGCCCCCGGCCGCTGGGCCCGGCTCTACGAACTCGGCACCGACAAACCCATCTACGGCGACCGCGACAAAAAAATCCATTACACCCTCGCCGAAATCAGCGAGGAACGCCGCCACGGCTACGGCTGGCAGGGCGGCTTCGGCGTCACCGACGCCATCGCTTACTACACCCGCGTCACCACCACCGGCCGCGACGCCTGGCTCGCCAAAAACCCATCGCCCTTCGTCACCAAATCCACCTCCACGCGACCGACACCTCGTTCCACATCCACCGCCAAAAAAGCCGCCCCCGAAATCCGCCGCCTCCTCGCCTCGCTCAACCCCGCCGGCTTCTGGCTCACCACGCGCCCCGCCAAACTCATCGACCCCGCCCAAACCGAGTGGATCGAAACCGAACTCTTCATCCGGAACACCGCGCTCCTTTGCGCCTACCTCGATGCCACCTCCGCTCCATGACGCTCGCCAGGCAGGACGACCTGCATGTCGTCCGTCTTCATCCATCCGTGCCCATCTGTGCCATCCGTGGTTAAAAAAAGCCGCCCCGAACCAATCGGGGCGGCCTCATTTCCGGCTGCATCGCACACCGGTTTATTTGAATCGCGACAACCTCACAGATCGAATGTCGCCGACAACCGGAACATCCGTGGATCGATGATGCGATAGATGTACGGCGTCCCGTCGGGATTCACCGCCACCGCCTGCAAACGTCCGCCTTCAAACGCATTCGTCACGTTGAACTGAAGCGTCATCGGAACCTTGTCGTTGAACAACTTCATGCGGTACTTCGCCATGAAATCCACATACAGGCGCGCCTTGTCGTACACCGGTTTGTTCGGATCGAGCTCGCGGATGGCACCATCCGATTCAGGCGCGCCACCGAGGTATCCGATGATCGCCTTGTCTTCCCAACGCACCGCGCCGCCGACTTCGAGATTCTTGAGCCAGCGATGATCGCTGATGCCTGCGAACCGGTAATTCGTCAGGAAATTCGCGCGCCACTCGCGCACTTGATTGCGCATCTTTCCCTGCGTCGCGACCGCGAGCTTCATCGGCGCCAACAGATTCACAGTGTACCAGCTCTCAGGCGTGCGACCACCGACGACATAGCTGCCGTTCCAGAATCGCTCGCTCGGGTTGTACGGATTCACCGCTGCCTGCCAGACCGGCAGCCGGTCCGCAACATACTGCTGGAGATCCGGCGAGATCTTCCCGTTGAAAGCCTTCTGCTGAACGATATTCGCCTTCATCGTCCAGTAGCGGTTCGGGTTGAACGCAATCTCCACTTCCTTGCCGCGCGAAGCCGAGTTCGCCCCGTCGCCATGCGTGCGATTGCGATGACTGTCGATGAACGACGGGCTCACGCCCATCAGCCGCTCCGCCTCCGCTTCGATCTGGGCAGGCGTCCACGTCGGATTCGCCGCCAGGATCGCGTTGGAATAAAAACTCTCCAGATCGGGATCGCCACCGCCGCTGTTACCGTCCGCATCGATGCGGATCGCACGCTGCACGATCGTGTTCAGCTCACTGCTGCCGCGGCCCAGATCGAGCGTCTCATACTGCACGGCTTTGATGTGCAGGCGCGGCGAGCCGCCTTCATCGCGCAAAAGCACGAGAGAAAAACCATAGTCCTTCGTCAGACCGCGCGGATCGCCCAGCGGCTTTCCATAAATGTCATAAGCCAGCGAGGACGGGCTGAAGCTGTCCGACTCGCTGTAGTGCAGGTGTAGCCAGTCGAGCGGCTTGACCACCACACCCTTGTTCGTCGTCTGCCCGCGACGCTGCACCCAGTCGTTCGTGGTGAACAGGTACAACGGCTCCATGTTGTAGTAACCATTGGTCGCCGCCGTCGGATTGCCCGCGCTGTTGCCTTCGCGCGTCCGGTTGATGTCGCGGCGAATGCCGTAATTGAGAATCACCTTATCCTTCCAGAAAAAGCCCTGCCAGTTCGCACCCGAGGTGCTGAGCAGACGGCGGTTCAACCGGTTCGCATAGTAGTACTCGCCGAACTCCACCGACTCATTGATCCACTGATTCGCGGTGCCGTTGTAGTAACGAAGCACCTGGTCGCTGTTCTCGACCTTCAACCGCTCAGGCGAGTAATCGACATTCCCGCCCTGCACGTCGCCCACATAGAAATGCGGATACGTACGGAATGAAGCCGAATTGCGGCTGCTCACGATACCCATCCACGACTCCGTCGAGGAAATCGTGTCTTTGTACCCGAGACTGCCGCCAAGCACTTCCTTGTACTCTCCGTACCCGGTGAAGTTGTGGCGGCCGACCCACTTCAACCAGCCATCCTCCTGGCTGAGATCCAGCTGGTAAGCCAGCGTGCCGCGGTAGTTGTCGCTGTTGTTGCGCCTCTGCGTGAAGATTGGCTGCGAACCACCGACATACGGACGCAGGAAGTACGGGTTATCCGCCCCATCCAGCAGCTTCTCGTTGATGTCGATAAACACCTGGAGATTGCTCCCGTTGCCGAGAAAACTCCGCGACTTGGAGCTGGTCTTCTCGCTCACCATCGTGCCCTGAAAGGCGAGCACCTGCCGAGGCGTCTTCAGGAAAAACTGCTCGATCTCGGCCGTAAATATTTCGCCCTTCGACGTCACATAGTTCGGCGCCGTGAGGCTGTCGGACTCCCAATCGTAGAGCGACTGATCGCTGATGCCGGGAGCCAGGAACAACGGATACTGCCCGGAGTTCTTCGTGTAGAAATTTGTGTTCTGCAGCAGTCGGCCGGTGCCGCCCGTGTTGGCCGGTCCATTCACGCCAGCCGCAGGCATGCGGTTGATCATGTAGAGCCCGACGACGCCGTTATCGATGTACTGGCTGGGGAAAGTCGTCAGCGCCGAGTCAGTCACGCCAATGCTGTACGGCAGTAACGTGCTCTCCAGCGCCGTGGTCACACCCGTGATCGACGGACGGCCATCGCGAAAATTAACCGTCTGCGTGATCGGATTCCACGTCGGTTTCCCGCTCGCCGCCCAGTCCGTGTACATATCGCGCGGCGTCACGGAATTCGGCCGGCTGTTGAAATTGCGATAGCTCTCGAAGCTCGAGCGAAGCGTGGTGCTCTTAAACGGCTGCACCGTCACCGCAAACTGCGCGCGCCGCGTTGTGTCCGAGGAGGGTTTGCGCACGAACCCTTTCTCATCGTACAGCCCGAGTGCGCGCATGCCCACTTTTCCCGGGACCAGCACGCGGTTGAAATCCATGCCCAGCCGGTAACCGTCGTAGCTGTCCACGCTCGTCGTGATCTGACTGATGTCCTTCGCGGTCGATGCCTTCTTGGTGATGATGTTCACACCGCCGCCAGAATTCCCGAGGCCGAAAATGCTCGAATTGGGCCCGCGCGAAATCTCGATCGACTCCACGTTAAACGTGTCGATCGGCAGCGTTGAATCCATCCCGTTCACCGCGATGTTGGCCGCACTCAACCCGCGCATGCGCGTCGCCCCGCTCGGATTGCTCATCACCGAGTCGGTCACCACACCGCGATCCACGTTGAAGCTCGTGTACTGGTAAATGCCCTCGGTGCTGGCCTCATACTTGAACACATCGTTGATATCGAAAGCCGCCGTGTCCCGCAGCTGCTGCCCCGTGACCACGCTGATCGAGGCCGCAAGATCTTCTAGCCGCGAATTCAAGCGCGTGCCCGACATCGCGGAATTAGCCAGATAGCCATTTGTCGTCGCTTCCACCTCGAAAGGCGAAAGCTCGATGACATCGCTCTCCACCTCCGGACGGCTGCCCGGCGGAGTCGCTGCGGGTGCCCCGGCAGCGAGAGTCGGTTGGTTCACGGCCTGCCCCCACGCCGCCGACGCGGCGAGGATGGAAAAGGCGATTTGCGCGCTGACGCGGCGCAGGTGCGTATCGGTCTGTCGTAGTAGGTTCTTCATGATGCGGGTTGGGTATGCGCCTCGCACCGCCTTACTTCACCAGCCGGCGCTCCGTTCCTCCGCATCCATCCTCTATCACCGCGCACCTCCCGCACGGGATGCGCAACGACACAGGCCAGACACGGCAGACTGCAACGGCTCAGCTTTGGTAAAACAAAAACGGGGCAACTAAGGCGGGGCGTTCAAAAAACCTCAGCTGCCTCCGCTCAACGCACCCACTTTCTGACAGTACCGATTTTCGTATCCGAAAACCAACTCCCTCGTCAACCGCGCGAAATTCTCCGCCACCCGCCTCCCCCCGCCGCCGCGCTGTATTCCTCCTCTCAATCCTCCCGCAAATCCCTGAACGACTCCTCCAGCCCCGAGCGCGTTTTCACCGACTCCGGCACGCCCGGTCCGTTCTTTTCCCACACATTTCCCGGACCGTTCGCATTTTTCTGAAACTTTTCCTCCGGGCACCAGTTGTCCCGCACCGTCATGAACGCCGAGCCCTCATCGAGGTAAACATACGACCAGTGCGCCTTGTCATGCGCCCACGGTCCCGGCGTCACATCCCAGATCGCATTCTCCGCCACGAGGGTTCCCGGCTGCGCCGAGAGCGTGTAGATCCCGCCCGTGTCCGCCATCCGCGTCGCGATGTTGAAAATCCGGTTCCCCACCACCCGGTTCTTCCCCGCCGCATTTGGCGAACGCGTCCAGCCCCACCCCACGCTCACCGCCGTGTACGGTAGATTGTTCAGCTCGTTGTGCTCGATCGTGATTTCCCGCGCGTACCCCACAGCGATCCCCACACAGCCCCAATCCTCCGTCGCGCAATCCGTGAACAAATTGTTCGCGATCCGCGTGCCCGCGCACACCACCCGCTGGTCCGCCGGATTGTACGGCAGATGCGATTCCTCCGCCTCGTCTTGAAAACTCCCGAGCTGCAATCCGCTCCCGCCCAGATCGCGAAACACGCAGCCTTCCACCGCGCCGCCTTTCGTCCCTTTCACAAAATCCAGCCCGCTCCCCGCCCCGTGCTCGAAACGGCAGCGCACAAACCGCACGCCTTCCGCATTCCGCACCACAACCGACGCCACCAGCCGCTCCAGCCATTCCTGATTGTCCAGACTCCGCCAGTCCGGCGTCCCCTTCGGCGAGAGTTTGTACGACTCATTCATCGCCATCCCCGCCTGCAACGGCACATGCCCTTCGCGCCCCGGCCTCGTCCACGCCCCGTGCTGAAACGCGATCCCGCGAAACACCACCTGCGTCACCGGCCGCTCCAGCGATCCCGCGATTTCCACTAGGGTCTCCAACGCTGGCGTCACTACCCGCACCGTCGCCATATCTTCGCCGTCGCGCGGCCAGTAATAAATCTTCCCCGCCCGCACATCCACCCACCACTCGCCCGGCTGATCGAGAAACGCCGCGGCCCCGCTCAGAAAAAACGGCGCATTATTCCCCTCCTTCATGATCGGCTGCGGCCACGGATGCTCGAATTGAATCCGACTCTCCGGTGCATGAAACGTCAGCACCGCCTTATCGCCCTCCACGCGCACGCTCTTCACGCGCAAGATCGCGATCTCCCACTGCTGCAAAATCAACATCTCCAGCCCACGTACCGCCTCCGCCACTCCACCCAGCGCCGCCGCCCGCACCGTCGCCGTCTCCTTCAACCGGTCCCACTCCAGCAGCCGCTCCATGTCCTCTCCATTCTGCGCCCGCGCCTTCACCGCCTTGCGCTCGCCCACCCACATCTGGCGCACATCCACAGCCCGTCCTTGAAAAACGGGTACATCCGCCACCCACAATTCCCCGCGCGCCTTTTCCGAAAATGCTCCCTCCACGTCCCCCGCCCGCGTCCACCCGCCAATCACCGCCCCGCCGCTGAAAACCGGCCGCTCACCCTTCGCTGCCTCGAACACCGTCGGCGCTTTCTCCGTCCCCGCATCCTCCGGCCGCACGCGCAACGTTTCTTCCAGCACATGAACGCCGCCCTTCAACAAAATCCTCACACCCTCCGTCGTCGCCGCCACGTCTCCCGTGCGCCGCAGCTCCCGCGCTTTCCGCAACGCCATCCACGCCGACTTCACCGGCTCCGCCTCCGTCCCCGCAGCCGCGTCATCGCCTTCAGTCGACACCCAGATCTCCGCCGGCGCAGCAAACGCGCCCGCGCTCCACACCGAAACAGCCATCAACAACACGACCCGGATCACGCAAAATTTTTTCACGCCGCATCCTCTGACTTCCTCTCACGCCCCGCGCAACCCCGCCGTCACCGGACGTCCCATGACGGTCCACCCGCCCCTCCGGCCATAGTTCTCTCACTCGTTCTCCCCTCCGACATCTGTGCCCATCCGAGTAATCTGTGGTTAAACCTTCTCCGAAACATTCGCGTCACCCGGAATCCCTTCACGGTCAAAACACCCGCCCCCTCAATCCTGTTAGTCCTGCATTCCTGTCCAAAAATTCCGCCCATCCACCCTCCGTGCCCTCAGTGTCCGCGCTCTGTGAACTCCATGTCCCCCTCCGATTCCGCCCTCCAAAAATCACCCTATCACTCGTCCTCCTCCGTACTCCGCGCTCTCCGCGCCTCCGCGGTGAATCCTTTCCGCTTCTCCCTCACTCATTATTCCACCGCATGACTGGCCCGATAACTCCGCGGCGTACACCCGCACGCACGCCGGAACGCTTCATTAAACCGACTCAACGAATTGAACCCCGACCCAAACGCCACCTCCACGATCTTCTCCTCCGTCGTCGCGAGTAACCGCTGCGCATGAGACACCCGATGATGCGTCACATAATCGATCAACGTCGTCCCAAACGCCTTCCTGAAAAGCCCCATCGCGTAGTTGGGATGCAGATTCACCGCCCGCCCGATCTCCTCCACCGTCAGCGCCTCTGTGTAACGCTGAGCGATCAAACACGCCATCTGCTCCACCTTGTTTAACTCCGACCCCTGCAACGCCCCCACGCTCCGCCCGCGCTTCTTCCCCTCCCAGATTCTTTCCTCCTTCGCGTCCTTCGTCCGCCCTTCGCGAGACACCCTCCCCGTTCTGTCTTTCCGTCCGCTCACTACGTCGCGCACCACCTCGGGTCCGACTGCGCCCACCGTTTCACGCCCCAGCCCCAGCGCGATCCTCCGCAACCGCGCCTCCATCTCCAGCATCACGATACGCTCCACATCGTCCCCCGCCTTCGCCTGAAGATCCTTCTCCCACCGCGCAAACAACCCGCAGTCCTCCTTCCCCGCATCCATCTCTTTTTTCACCGCCTCTTCCGGCCGTCCGCCCACCATCTCCCCCCGCAACAACCGCCGCACCATCGCCTCCGGCAGCCGGCACTGCAAAAACCACGCGAACGGAATCGTCGCCACGAAGTACCGCGTCCCCTCCCCATACTCCACGATCTGGTGCGGGATCGCCGCCCAAAAAACCGCCAGCCGCCCCGCCTCCACGCGCACCTTCTGCCCGCCGAGCAGATAAGTCACCCAGCCGCTCTCCACCAGATTCAGCTCGATCTCATTATGATGATCCGGCCGCCGCATCGGCGAAGGCGTCCACCGCACACACGTCAGTCCATACGGCTCAAAATCCTTCCGCCCCGGATCAAACGACACCCCCGCCCGCTCCCCGTCCTTTATCAACCGCTCCGCCCCTCCGCGTCCTTCCTCCGTCCTTCGCGAGACACCCGCCTTCCTCACCACGCCCCCGCGCACCTCAATGCCACGCGCCCGCGCCTTCTTCTCCGCCTTCATTAAAAATGGTCGCTTCGTGCTCACCTTAGAATCCCGCAAGAAACCTCATTTTTCCGGGAAGAAACAGCCGAAAAACTTCTTTAATATAGCTCCTTAAGCCCGCCTTCTCGCCCGCCCGAAACCAACTCCACTCCGCACGAGCCCAGATTTCCCATCTCCGAAATCCCGTTAGTCCTCTTAATCCTGTCCCAAAATAATCCTCCGTCATCTGTGCCCATCTGTGTCATCCGTGGTTAAAAACTCCGCCCTCCCAAACATTCGCGTCCCCTAGCATCCATTCGTGGTTAAAAAACTCCGCCACCTCCCTTCCCAGACTGCCCCCTCCATCCCCTACCCTCTTCCCTCTTCCTCCACTCCTCCTTTCACCCATCCCTCTTCACCCTTCACCATTCCCTACTTCATGAAACCTCAGCCCTTCTCCCTCGGCGTCCTCTTCGGCAATCGCGACTTCTTCCCTGACAAACTCGTCAGCGAAGCCCGCGCCGACTTCACCAAGCTCTTCGCCGAAATCGGCATCGACGCCATCATGCTCGACCCGGCCGACTCCAAACTCGGCGGCGTCGAAACCCACAACGACGCCCGCAAATGCGCCGACCTCTTCCGCAAAAACCGCGACAAGATCGGCGGCGTCCTCGTCGTCCTCCCCAACTTCGGCGACGAAAAAGGCGTGGCCGACACCCTCAAACTCGCCGGCCTCAACGTCCCCGTCCTCATCCAGGGTTATCCCGACGATCTCGACCGCCTCGACGTCATCCGCCGCCGCGACGCCTTCTGCGGAAAAATTTCCGTCTGCAACAACCTCCGCCAGGCCAACATCCCCTACTCGCTCACGACCAAACACGTCGTCCGCCCGACCGATCCGACCTTCCGCGCCGACCTGAATAAATTCCTCGGCGTCTGCCGCGTCGTCCGTGGCATCCGCGGCGTGCGCATCGGCGCCGTCGGCGCCCGTCCCGGCGCTTTCAATACCGTCCGCTACTCGGAAAAAATCCTCGAACGCAACGGCATCTCCGTCACCACCGTCGACCTCTCCGAGATCCTCGGCTCCGCCGCCAAGATCGGCGAGACCGACACCCGCATCCTCTCAAAGATCGACGAGATCAAAGCCTACGCCAACGCCACCGCCGTCCCGCCCGCGAAGCTCATCCAGATGGCCCGCCTCGGCATCGTCCTCGACGATTTCGTCGCCACCAACCACCTCGACGCCACCGCCATCCAGTGCTGGACCTCCGTGCAGGCCAACCACGGCTGCAACGTCTGCACCAGCATGAGCATGATGTCCGAAAACTTCCTGCCCAGCGCCTGCGAAGTCGACGTCACCGGCGTGCTCACCATGTACGCCATGCAGCTCGCCTCGCTCTCCCCGAGCGCGCTCGTGGATTGGAATAACAACTACGGCGACACCGACGACAAGTGCGTCCTCTTCCACTGCGGCAACTGGGCCAAGTCCTTCCTCCCCGACATCAAGATCCTCAACGCCCCCATCCTCGGCTCGACCCTCGGCGTCGAAAACACCTGGGGCGCCCTCGACGGCCGCACGCCCGCCACCCCGCTCACGTATGGCCGCATCACGACCGACGACACCAGCGGCGTCATCCGCGCCTACGTCGGCCAAGGCCAGCTCACCAACGACGACCTCAAGACCTTCGGCAACCGCGCCGTCGCCCAAGTCCCGAAGCTCCAGAAACTGATGCACCACATCTGCCGCGAAGGCTTCGAGCACCACGTCGTCATGAACAGCTCGCACACTGCCGGCATCCTCGAAGAAGCCTTCACCCGCTACCTCGGCTGGGAAGTCTACCACCACGAAAACCCCGAAGCCTAAAACTCCAAAAATAAACCACACAGGCACAGAGCCCAATCCACCTCTCTGCCTCCTTATCCTTCCGTATCCTTCCTCATCTGTGGTTAAAAATCCGTTCTCCGAAACCTTAGCTTCTTTGCGTCTTCGCGCTTAACCCAACCACCGCGCAACCAACCACGCACCGTCTCCGGTCTCTCAACTCTCAACCCTCACCTCTCAACTTCCCCGGATGCTCACCGACCACCAACTCGCCCTCAAAGCCCCCGCGCTCCGCCGCCGCATGCTCCAGCTCATCGCCGACGCCGGAGCCGGCCACACCGGCGGCGGCCTCTCGTGCCTCGACATCCTCAACGTCCTCTACAACCGCGTGCTCAACATCACGCCCGAGACCGTCGACTCGCCCACCCGCGATCGCTACGTCCAAAGCAAAGGTCACTGCGTCGAAGCCCTCTACGCCGTCATGGCCGACCGCGGTTACTTCCCCGACTCCGACCTCAACACCGTCTGCCACTACAAATCCTACTACGTCGGCCATCCGACCCGTAAGATCAAAGGCATGGAAATGAACACCGGCGCCCTCGGCCACGGCCTCCCGATCTGCATCGGCATGGCCCTCGCCGCCCGCCAGGACTCCGCCGCCTTCCGCGTCTTCACGCTCCTCGGCGACGGCGAACTCGCCGAAGGTTCCAACTGGGAAGCCGCCATGGCCGCCGCCCACTACAAACTCGATAACCTCGTCGCCATCCTCGACCACAACACGCTCCAGATCACCGGCCACACGAAGGACGTCATGTCCAACGAGCCCCTCGACGAAAAGTGGCGCGCCTTCGGCTGGGAAGTCCGCTCCATCAACGGCCACGATTACGCCGAACTCACCAAAGCGCTGACAACGCCACATCCGGGAAAGCCGCTCATCGTCATCGCCAACACCGTCAAGGGCAAAGGCGTCAGCTTCATGGAAAACGTCGGCAAATGGCACCACGGCGTTCCTAGCGAAACCGAACTCGCCACCGCCCTCACCGAACTCACCGCCCTGGAGAAAAAACTCTCCGCCGCCTGAGTTAACTAAACCACAGAGTCAGCTTCCTCCGTATCCTTCCGCATCCCTCTGTATCTGTGGTTAAAAATCCGCCCTCCGAAACCTTAGCGTCGTTGCGTCGTCGCGCTTAACAAAACCACCGCGCCACCAATCACGCTCCGTTTCCGCCGACACGCCGCCCGTTCCGTCGCCTTTCACTCTTCACCCTTCACTTTTCACTCTTCCTCCCATGAGCGCTCCTGCTCCCTCCA
The DNA here is from genome assembly GCF_002310495.1 of Nibricoccus aquaticus. GTDB lineage: Bacteria > Verrucomicrobiota > Verrucomicrobiia > Opitutales > Opitutaceae > Nibricoccus > Nibricoccus aquaticus. Next base: position 1,116,046 of record NZ_CP023344.1, read on the forward strand.
TGTTCACCCCCGCGGCCACCGCGGTCGCCCAAAAGCTCGGCCTCAAAAAAGGCCGCGCCAACCTCGAAGAATTCGCCGACACGCTCCAGGCGCTCGCGACCGCCGACCGCAACATCGTCGCCGTCACGTCCGACTCCCGCGGCTCCGGCAAACTCGCGCCCTACGGCAAAGCGCTCCCGAAGCAGATCGTCGAAGTCGGCATCGCCGAGCAAAACCTCGTCGGCATCACCGCCGGCCTCGCCGCCTGCGGCAAAAAAGCCTTCGGCGTCTCGCCCTCCTGCTTCCTCACCGCGCGCTCCCTCGAGCAGATCAAAAACGACATCTGCTACTCGAACGTCCCCGGCGTAGTCATCGGCATCAGCTCCGGCGTCAGCTACGGTGCGCTCGGCAGCACGCACCACTCGCTCCACGACCTCGCCGTCCTCCGCGCGATCAACAACCTCACCATCATCGTCCCCGCGGATAACTTCGAAACCCGCGAAGCCATCAAATACGCCGCCGCCGCCCCGCGCCCCGTCTTCGTCCGCTTCGGCAAAGCCGCGATGTACGACCTCGCCCCCGCTGGCGCGACCTTCACCACCGGCAAAGCTCTCACCCTCCGCGAAGGCAAGGACGTCGCTTTCATCGCCAACGGCGAAACCGTCGTCCACGCCCTCCTCGCCGCCGAAAACCTCGCCGCCCAAGGCATCTCCGCCCGCGTGCTCAGTCTCCACACCGTGAAGCCGCTCGACACCGCCGCGATCCTCGCCGCCGGCCGCGAATGCCGCGCCGTCATCACCGTCGAAGAACACATGATCAACGGCGGCGTCGGCGAAGCCGTCGCCTCGACACTGCTCCAAGCCGGCGTCGCTCCGAAGTTCAAGATGGTCGGCTTCCCCGACGAAGACACCGTCACCGGCGCCCAAGCCGACCTCTTCCGCCACTACGGCATCAGCATGGAAGGCCTCACCGAAACCACACAAAAACTTCTCGGCTGATTTCTTGAATCGCAAAGACGCCAAGCCGCAAAGTTCCGACCCAAGAAATCCCCTCCAATCTCCGTCATCCGTGCCCATCTGTGCAATCCGTGGTTAAAATTCCGACCTCCTAAACATTTGCGTCCCTTAACATCCCTTCGCGGTTAAAAAATCCTACCCGTCCCCTTGCGACCTCTGTGCCCTCTGTGTCCGCGCTCCGTGCACTCTGTGGCCCACTCCGACTCCGATCTCTGAAACTTCGCTCCGACCTTAGCGCCTTCGCGTCTTAGCGATTAACCTACCCTCAAGCATGCCCGCCGCTCCGTCATCGCCCAACGCGTCTCAAGCGACCCACGTCCTTGCCCTCGACCAAAGCACCTCCGCCACCAAGGCCCTGCTTTTCACCCGCCACGGCCGCCTCCTCGACAAAGAATCCCGCGAGCACAAGCAGCACTACCCGCAGGCCGGTTGGGTCGAGCACGACGCTGAGGAAATCTGGCAGAACACCCTCGCCACTCTCCGCGCGGTCATCACGCGCCTCGGCGACCACGGCCTCTCCCTCGCCGACCTCGCCTGCCTCAGCCTCACCAATCAGCGCGAGACCATCGTCCTCTTCGACCGCGTCACCGGAAAACCGTTACACCACGCGCTCGTCTGGCAGGACCGCCGCGGCGACGCCCTCTGCGCGTCTCACATCGCCGCCGGCCGCGAGCCCCTCGTCCTCCAAAAAACCGGCCTCAAAATCGACGGCTACTTCTCCGGTTCGAAACTCCAGTGGCTCGCCCAAAACAAGCCCGACCTCCGCGCCAAACTCGCCGACGGCTCCGCCCTCATCGGCACGATCGACGCCTACCTCGTCTACCGCCTGACGCAGGGCCGCGTCTTCGCCACCGACTCCACCAACGCCTCCCGCACGCTCCTCTTCGACCTCACCACGCTCAAGTGGGACGCCGACCTCTGCGACCTCTGGGAAGTCCCGCTCAAAGCCCTCCCCGAAGTCCGCGACAGCTCCGCCCGCTTCGGCGAAACCACGCTCGATGACGCCCTCACGAAACCGCTCCCCATCGTCGGCGTGATCGGCGATTCCCAAGCCGCCCTCTTCGCCCAGCGTTGCTACCAGCCCGGCGCCGCCAAAGTCACCTTCGGTACCGGCTCCTCCATTCTCCTCAACATCGGCGCCAAGCCCCGCTTCTCCACGCGCGGCGTCGTCACCACGCTCGCCTGGGTCCACGCCGGTGTGCCGACCTACGCCTTCGAAGGTATCATCATCAGCTCCGCCGCCACGCTCACTTGGCTCCGCGATCAACTCGGCGTCATCCGCGAGATGTCCGAAATCGAAAAACTCGCCCGCGAGCTCCCCGACAACGGCGGCGTGTACCTCGTCCCCGCCTTCTCCGGCCTCGGCCTCCCGCACTGGCAGCCCGCCGCCCGCGCCGCGATCGTCGGCCTCTCCAGCCACAGCGACCGCCGCCACGTCATCCGCGCCGGCCTCGAATCCATTTCCTACCAAGTCCGCGACGCCCTCGACGCCATGCGTGCCGACGCCGGCGTTCCCCTCGTCGGTCTCCACGGAGACGGCGGTGCCACAACGAATGCCTTCCTCATGCAGTTCACCGCCGACCTCGCCGGCGCCGAATTGCGCGTGGCAACGATGTCCGACTGTTCCCCGCTCGGAGCCGCGCTCGCCGGCCTCCTCGGCCTAGGCATTTTCAAATCCCTCGACGAAATCGCCGCCGTCCCGCGCGGCGACGTCGTCTACCATCCGTCAATGCCTGCGTCACAGTCATCCGAATACTACGCCGGCTGGCAGCGCGCCGTCCGCCAGATTCTGCCGGTCGCTTGAATAAAAATCTTTCGAGCAGATCATCGCTCGCCCCTAGCGTACGCCACGCCGCCTGTTAGAATACTGGCATTATTTGCGCCGGATGCGGGGAGTTCCCCGGGGATGATTCGAGTAAGGTAATTTTTAGTTACATCCCGCCTCCCCTGCACCCGTTGTCGGCTTGAATCTGTCGTTGTCTGGCCGCACCCCGCTACCCGCAAGCTATCTTCATGCTATCCCGACCACCGGAAGCACTCACCCTCAGCGCCCGCACGGCGCATCATTGATTTCGGTAGCAACCCACAACCCACCGAACCAGCGCTTGGTCCTATACGGCGCTGCCCTGCTCCCAACATGCACGCAAAAATAAAACTACCCGCAACTGCCAGCCTACTGGCGCTCTTGTCAGCTGCCAGTCTCCCTCTGTCCGCCAAAACCACCCCGACGCCGCCTAAGGACGAAATCCCCGCCGATGAAAAAATCGTGGATCTCGAAGTTTTCGAGGTGAAGGGTTTCCGCAGCAGCCTGTCGTCCGCCGCTGAGATCAAACAATCCAGCGCGACGATCGTGGATTCGATCGTCGCGACCGACATCGACAAGCTCCCCGACATCAATGCCTCCTACGCGCTCTCCCGCGTCCCCGGCGTTCAGCTCGCGCACACGTTCTCCGGCCTTGGCGGAAACGGTGCCGTCACGATCCGCGGCCTCAATCAAATCACCAACACACTCGATGGTCGTCAGGTGATCACGCCCGGCGGCATCGCCAACGGCACCGCCGGCGTCGGCGTCGGCCAGCGCACCTTCGACTACTCGCAAATCCCCTCCGCGTTGATCGCCGGTATCGACGTCTATAAAACTGCCGCCGCAAACCAGATCGATGGCGGCCTCGGTGGCCTCGTCGACGTTCGCATGCGCAAACCCTCCGACTTCGCCGAAGGCTACGGCGGCGGTATCACCGCCGGCACCTCGTATTCTGCTCTTCGCGACAAAAACGAGCAGAACTACAACGTTTTCTTCAACGCCTCCAAAAAGACCGAGGGCTTCGGCAAAATCGGGCTTCTCGTCGCATTGAGCGACATCACCACGCCCTGGCGCGAAGACGCCATCAGCATCGGCAACCCGGTCGCCAGCTCCACCGCCACCACTGGCGTTCCCACCGCGCTTATTTCCAGCGGCTACAACGTCAATTCCTCCTACGGTGAATTCAAAACCGAGGGCTTCAACGCCGTCCTGGAGTGGCAGCCCAACCAAAGCTGGCAGTTCTATGTCGGCTACAATCCGAACAAGTGGCGCAACATCCAGGACACGGTGCAATTCGTCACCGCCCTCTCCGCCGCAAACGTCGTCCCCGGTTCCGGCACGATGTTCGGTGGCAGCTCCACCGCTGTCCGCTCGGCCACCTTCGCCAACGTCACTGGCACCGCCTACGGCTTCACCCGCGACCTCGAGAACAAACTCGAAATGTTCAACGCCGGCGGCCGCTACAAAGCGGGCGACCTCACCGTGAAGTTCGACGCCAACCACTACACCAGCTCGAATCGCTTCTACAACAACCTCGTCTTCGCCTCCGTTAACATCCCATCGCTTACTTACGATCTCGCGGGCGATATTCCTTCGGTGCGGATCGCTGGCGTGGATCTGCAAGACCCGACCGGCTATCGTCTCAACCAGGTCAACTACCGCCTCTTCCCCTCCAACACCGAGGGCAAGGCCGCACGCATTGACGCCGAATATAACATCCAGAAGGGTTTCCTCTCCAAAGTCGCCGCCGGTATTCGCTACTCGGCGACCACGAGCGACAATTACCCGACCGGCCTCTTCCTCGGCTCCTACTCGTTTTCCCCTTCGAATAACTTGCTGAGCCAGTATCCCGGCCAGTGGGGCCCGTCGCCCATCAAGGATTTCTACACCGGCTACAGCGAGCCGCAGATCCCGCTCTACCTCACCGGCAGCACCGCCGTCATGCGCGACGCGAATGCTTTCTACAAAACCTACGGCGCCACCAACACGCCCGACACCTCCGCCACGGTCAACCGTCTCAGCCTCTTCGACATCGAGGAAACCACCACGGCATTCTACGTGATGCCGCAGTTCGCCGGCTTGATCGGTGGCTACCGGATCGATGGCAACATCGGTCTCCGCGCCGTGGAGACAAAGGAAGACACCAATGGCTTCCAAGGCGCCAACTCCGCCTCCGCCGTTCCGCTCAACCTGCAAACTTCCTATTGGAACTACCTCCCGAGCTTCAACGGCCGCATCCACTTCACCGAGCAGCTCTCCCTCCGCACCGCCGTCTCGAAGACCATCACGCGCCCCAACTTCGGCTCGCTCTCTCCGTCGCTGACGCTGAACGCGAACCCCGTGAACCCGGCCCTCAACTCCGGCTCGCAAGGTAATCCCGACCTCAAGCCGATTCGCGGCACTAACTTCGATCTCTCGCTGGAGTATTACTTCAACAAGTCCGACTTGGTCTACCTCGCCGGCTTCCGCAAAGAGGTCAAAGGCTTCATCTCCAGCTTCTCCGAACAGCGCACCTACGAGGGCGTCACCTACGTGATCAGCACATCCAAGAACCTGAACCCCGCGACGATCCAGGGCTTCGAAGCCGGCTTCCAGAAGTTCTTCACCTTCCTACCCAAGCCGTTCGATGGCTTCGGTCTCCAGTCGAACTTCACCTATGTGGACAGCTCGACTCCAACCACCGTCACCGGTGCCGGAACAGTGGATACGCCGCTGACGAACCTCTCCCGGCAGAGCTACAATATCGTCGGCATGTACGAAAAAGGCCCTTTCTCGGCCCGCGTCGCCTATAACTACCGCTCCGATTTCGTCACCGGCTTCGCCTACTTCGTGAACACCGGCCTGCTGCGCCAGACGATGCTCGGCTACGGCGACCTCGATGCGTCGTTGAACTACGACATCACCAAAAACATCCAGATCGCCATCCAGGCCGTGAATCTCACCAACAAGCTTCGCTATCAGGTCTACGGCTCCAAGCAGGTCCCCTCGAACATCTATCTCGATGGCCGCCAGCTGATGGCCAGCGTCACGCTCCGCTTCTAAACTGTTCGCTCAACCATCAGCCCAAGCCCCGCAGCACGCGCATTCCACGATCGCATGCTGACGGGGCTTTTTCTTTCACAAATCGGGCGCGTGTCACTGCCCCGCACCCAGCTCATGCTCCGTGCGAAACGCCCGCGGAGTGCAACCGCACGCGTGCCGGAACGCTTCGTTGAAACGGCTGATCGAGTTGAACCCCGAGCTGAACGCGATATCCACGATCTTCTGGTCCGTCGTCGCCAGCAGCCGCTTCGCGTGAAAAACGCGGTGATGCGTCAGATGATCCACCAGCGTGGAGCCAAAGGTTTTCTTAAAAAGACGCATCGCCGAATTCGGATGCAGCCCCGCCACCCGCCCAATGTCCTCGGCCGTGATCGGCTCCATGTAATTCTGCGCGATGTAGCAGACCATCCGCTCAACCTTGTTCAAACCGCCGACCTGCAATTTCGCATGCCCGCGTTTCCGCGATCCTGTCTTGGCTGCCTCGAGCACCACCGCCAGCCGCCGCAAACGCGTCTCCATTTCCTGAGTCACAATCTCCCGGATGCCTCCCACACCCGCTTTCAAATCCGCCGTCCATTCCCGGAAAAACGCGGCGTCGAACTCCCCGCGTTCCAAGCTCGGCTCTTCCACCACCTGCCCGCGCATCAACGGCTGCACCAGCGTGTCCGGCAGTTCGCACTGCAAAAACCACGCGAGCGGCAACGTCGCGACATAGTACTCCGTGTCCGGTTCGTAATCGATGATCTGGTGCGGAATCGCCGCCCAGAACGCCGTCAGATGCCCCGCCTTCACCTTCACTTTCTCCGCCCCGATCAAATACGTCACACGTCCCCGACACAGCATGTTCAACTGAATCTCATTGTGATGATCCGGCCCCCGCATCGGTGACGGATTCCACCGCACGCAAGAGAGGCCGTAAGACGTGAAATCTGGGTGCGCAGTATCAAGCTGGATCATGAAGCGGGGACGATTAGTTCGCAGAAAAAGCTAAATTTCATGCGACACAACGTCCACCGTCATGTTCTTACTTTTCCGGCGATTTCTCAAAACCGCTCCACGCCGCGCAGCAAACGCGTCATCGTCGAAGTCACTGCACCGTAAACTAAAAATTCAGCTCATTTCCCTCCGATATTCTCGCCTTCCCCGCATCATCTTTCCGTAACTCCCCATCCGCTAATTTCAGACCCGATTCCCTCATGAAAAACGCCTGCCCACTCCTCACCCGTTTCCGCCTTCACCTGTCTGCACTTCCTTTGGTTTTGGCGGCGTTTTCTTCGTCCGCCACGATCAGCCACGCCGCCGAAAAATCCCTCATCGACACCACCAAGTCGCCGCACGCCGCGATGTACATGACCGACCTCGCAGACGTCCGCTGGACCACCGGTCTCTGGGCCGAGCGCTTCGAAGCCTGCCGCACCACGATGATCCCGCACATGTGGTCCATCTTCAAAGACGACTACGAGAGCCACGCCTGGTCCAACTTCCTCGTCGCCGCCGGCATGGGCGCAGGCCGCGACGGCAAAAAACAATTCCACGGCCCGCCCTTCAACGACGGTGATTTCCTCAAGTGGGTCGAAGCCCTCGTCCAGGTTTACGCCGTCACCAAAGACCCCGCCATCGACAAGCAGCTCGACGAAATCATCACCGTCGTCGCCAAGGCCCAACGTGAGGACGGCTACCTCCACACGCAAAAAATCATCCCGCAGCGCCAGGGTCTCACCGGCGCCACCGCCAAGGAGTTCGAAGATCGCGAACACTTCGAGACCTACAACATGGGTCACCTCATCACGACCGCGTGCATCCACTACCGCGTCACCGGCAAAACCAACTTCCTCGACTGCGCCCGCAAAGCCGCCGACTACATCGACAACCTCTGCAAGACCGTCCCGAAGGACCTCGCGAAAAACGCCATCTGCCCGTCGCACTACATGGCCGTGATCGAGCTCTACCGCGTCACGCGCGAACCGCGTTACCTCGAGCTCGGCAAGCAACTCATCGAGATCCGCAGTCTCTTCAGCGGCAAGGAAGGCTCCGACCAAAACCAAGACCGCACCGCCTTCCGCGAAACCTTCGAAGCCGTCGGCCACGCCGTCCGCGCCAACTATCTCTACGCCGGTGTCGCCGACGTCGTCGCCGAAGACGGCGACAAAACCCTCTTCAAGCCCCTCGAAAAAATCTCCGAGGACATCGCCACCCAGAAGCTCTACATCACCGGCATGACCGGCGCCATCTACGATGCCGCCTCGCCCGACGGCGCGCACCACACACTCCATCCGCAGATCAAAACCATCCACCAGGCCTACGGTCGCGACTACCAGCTCCCGAACATCACTGCCTACAACGAAACCTGCGCCACCATCGGCTACGGCATGTGGATCTGGCGCATGCTCACCCTCACCGGCGACGCCCAGTACGCCGACCTCTTCGAACAAACCCTCTACAACGGCATCCTCCCCGGCATCAGCCTCGAAGGAAAACACTACTTCTACGTCAACCCGCTCCGCACCGACTCTGAGTACAAATGGCCGCTCCGCTGGTCCCGCACCCGCCAGCCCAACTACAAAGCATCCTTCTGCTGCCCGCCCAACATCGTCCGCACCATCGCCGAGGCCCACAACTACGCCTACACGCTCTCCGAAAATTCCCTCTGGGTTCAGCTCTACGCCGCCAACACCCTCGACACCAAGTGGACCGACGGCGCCCGCATCAAACTCCGCCAAGAAACTGATTATCCGTACGACGGCGCAGTGAAGATCACCATCGACGAAGCGCCCGCGAAAGACATCGCCCTCAAGCTCCGCATCCCCGGCTGGCTCCACAAGGAAGCCGCCACCCTCAAGGTAAACGGCACGCCCGTCTCCGCCACGCTCAAGCCCGGCTCCTTCGCCGAAGTGAAGCGCACGTGGAAAGCCGGCGACGTCGTCACCCTCGACCTCGCGTTCAAGCCCGTCCTCCTCGAAGCCAATCCGCTCGTCGAAGAAACCGTGAACCAGGTCACCGTGAAGTACGGCCCGCTCGTTTACTGCCTCGAAGCCGCCGACCTCCCCAAAGGCGTCCGCCTCGCCGACGTCGTCCTCAGCCTCGATCCCAAGCACCGCCAGTTCACCCCGAAGGCCGAGAAGATCGTCAACGCCAACCTCACCACATTTACCGTGCCCGCGTTCCAACTACAGCGCGACGAGTGGAAGCCCGACCAACTCTACCGCGAAGTCGGCGCCGCCACCCTCAAGGCCATCGACGTCAAATTCGTCCCCTACTTCGCCTGGGACAACCGCGGCACCGGCGACATGAGCGTCTGGGTCCCCGTCCGCTAAAACACTCCGCACCTCCGATATAGGTCCTATTAGTCCCATAAGTCCTATTTGTCCTATTTGTCCTATTCCGAAGCTCCTCCGAATCCTTCCGTCTCCGTGTCATCTGTGGTTAAAATTCCGACTCCGTCTTCCGTCCTTCTTCTTAAACTTAGCGTCTTCGCGTCTTTGCGCTTCACCTAACCCCCGCTTCCAGCTCCAACCCAGTCTCGCATCACACACACCGTATGGCCACCAACCCACCCCTCGCCGCTGACAGCGGCTCCGCTATCACACGCCAGCAATGGAAATGGTCTGCCCTCGCCGGCATGGCCTCCTACCTCGACGCCGGCTCCATCGTCGCCCTCGGCGTCGGTCTCGCGCTCTTCCAGAGCGAATTTGCTCTGAGCAACGGCGCCGTCGGCACGCTCGCCGCCATCGGGCCCAACGCCCTCGGCTGCGCGCTCGGCGCATTTCTCGGCGGCTGGTTGGGCGACAAGCTCGGCCGCAAATTCATCTACCAGTATGACCTCATGGTCTACGCGGTCGGCATCCTCTTCATCACCTTCGCGGTGAACGCCGAGATGCTCTTCATCGGCACTTTCATCGTCGGTGTCGCCGTCGGTGCGGACGTCCCCACTTCACTCGCCCTCGTCGGTGAGTTCGCCCCCGACAAAGCACGTGGCAAACTCCTGGGCTTTACACAGATCGCCTGGTGTCTCGGCCCGGTCATCGTGCTCCTCATGGGTGCCGCGCTCGCGCCTTATGGACTGCTCGGCATCCGTATCATCTTTTTCCATCTCTTCCTCGTCGCCTTCGTCACGTGGGCCATGCGCCGCGGCCTGACCGAGTCACCTCGCTGGAAAGAAGCGAAAAAAGCCTACGACATCGCTCCGTCCAAGCGGAACAACCTGGCGCTCCTCTTCTCTGGTTCGAACCTCAAGGCCCTCATCTGGACCACGACGATCTATCTCTTCTGGAATCTCGCCGCTGGCACCGCCGGCGCCTTCAACTCCTATCTCATCAAGATGAACGCGGGCGGCTCGCAAGCCGAGGCCACCATCATGCCGTGCGTCGCCTTCATCACTGCGATGCTCTTCACGGTCTTCGTCTTCATGAAGTTCTCCGACCGCAGCTTTGCCGCCCGTAAAACCATGTGGGGCATCGGTGCCGTCGTGCAGATCATCGCCTACGCGCTCTTCATGGTGCTGCCGTTCTCGATCCCCGTCGTCTTCATCAACATCCTCATGTTCTCCGCCGGTGGCGCGCTGGCCGGTGAAGCTTTCTACAAAGTTTTCAGCCAGGAACTTTTCCCGACCATGATTCGCGGCACCGCCCAAGGCTTCTCCTTCGGCGCCGCTCGTGTCGCCGTCGGTATCTGGAGCTTCTTCGTCCCGATGGTCGCCGAAATGAGCCTGCCGCTGCTCGGTGGGATTCTCGCCGGCTCCCTCTTCATCAGCGGCGCAGTCGGCTTCTTCTTCATGCCCGACACCTCTGGCAAATCCCTCGAACAAATCGAAAACGAGCGCACCAAGGCGCCGTTCCCCGCCCGCTAATCTGCTCAACACTTCCCGCTTCAGCTAAACCACAGAGGCGCAGAACCACGGAGTCTCAAACTCCGTGCCCTCTGTGTCTCTGTGGTTAATTTTTTCTCCCAATTCCCTCCGCGCTTCCGCTCTTCAGCGCTTCCGCGATAAACATACCGCCGCCCAATCTTCGCTCCGATCTTAGCGCCTTCGCGTCTTTGCGATTCAAATCAACCGCCGCATGCCCTCCGCCTCCGTCTCCTCCACTCCCGCCTTCGCCATCGCCAATCTCCGCTGCGACTACCTCGTCAATCCCCTCGGCATCGACGAAAGCTCCCCGCGCCTGAGCTGGACGCTTGAGTCGGAAGCCCGCGGCGCCCGCCAGCTCGCCTACCGTATCCGCGTATCGAGCACCGCCCAAAAACTCGCCGCCAACAACACCGACCTCTGGGACTCCGGCCGCATCGAAAGCGACCAGACCACGCACATCACCTACGCGGGCAAACCTCTCACCTCCCGCGCCACCGCCTTCTGGACCGTCGAAGTCTGGCCCACATCCGACTCCGCTTCCGTCTCTCAACCCTCAACTCTCAACTCTCAACTTTCCGCAGTCGCCCACTTCTCCCTCGGCCTCCTCTACCCCGCCGACTGGTCCGCCCGCTGGATCACGCACGACGTCGAAATCATCAAACGCGACTCCGCCGCCACCGAAGGCACACTGCTCGAACCGGGCACACCCGCCCTCTTCCGTCGCGAGATCGATCTCCCTGCGCCCATCGCCCGCGCCACACTCTACGCCACCGCCCGCGGCATCTTCGAATTCCGTGCCAACGGCCAGCGCATCAGCCAAGACCTCTTCGCCCCCGAGTGGACCGACTACGACAAACGCATCCACTACCGCACCTACGACGTCACCGCGCTCCTCTCGCAAGGCCGCAACGCCCTCGCCGCCACGCTCGGCGACGGTTGGTGGACCGGCTACGTCGGCTGGCAGGAAACCCGCGCCCGCTACGGCAGCCTCGAAAATTCCCTCCTCGCTCAGCTCGAAGTCGAACTCACCGACGGCCGCCGCCTCACCTTCGGCACCGACTCCTCGTGGACGTGCAACACCGGTCCCATCCTCACTTCCGACTGGATGATGGGCGAAACCTACGACGCCCGCCGCGAACCTCACGGCTGGGATCGACCAAATTTTTCCCCGAGCTCCCTCACGATTCCTCCTTTCGCTTCCACCGCCGCTCTCGGTCTTCCTTGGCTACCCGCCCGCGAAACTGCCGCGCCGGCTGTCCCCCTCGTCGCCCAGCGCTCCGAACCCGTCCGCATCACCGAGCTCCTGAAGCCCGTCTCGCTTACCGAGATCAAACCCGGCGTCTTCATCTACGACCTCGCCCAAAACATTTCCGGCTGGGCCCGCCTTAAACTCCCGAAGCTCCCCGCCGGCACCAAGATCATCATCCGCCAAGGCGAGCGCCTCAGCCCTGACGGCACGCTCTACGTCGAAAACCTCCGCCGCGCCAAAGCCACCGATACCTACGTCGCTCGTGGCGACTCCTCCAGCGAAACCTACGAGCCACACTTCACCTTTCACGGTTTCCAATTCGTCGAACTAACCGGCTTCCCCGCCGGCGTGAAGCCCGACATCACCACCGTCACCGGTTGCATGATACAGTCCGCCACGCCGCCCACCGGACACTTCGAGTGCTCCAACGCCGACGTGAACCGCCTCTGGCTCAACGGACTCTGGTCCCAGAAGGACAACTTCCTCTCCGTCCCCACCGACTGCCCGCAGCGCGATGAACGCCTTGGCTGGATGGGCGACGCCCAGGTCTTCCTCCGCACCGCGTCCTACAACATGGACGTCGCCGCCTTCTTCACGAAGTGGATGATCGACGTCGAGGACGCGCAGACGCCTGAGGGTATTTTCCCCGACGTCGCCCCGCGCCTCCGCGAAGGCGAAAACTTCATCGGCCTCGGCAATCTCGGTGGCGCCGCCGCTTGGGCCGACGCCGGCATCATCATCCCGCACACCCTCTGGCGCGTCTACGGCGACCGCCGCGTCATCGAGAAACACTACGGCGCGATGGTGAAATGGGTCGACTGGATCGCCTCGCACAACCCTACCGGCCTCCGCCTCAACCAACTCGCCAACAACTACGGCGACTGGCTCTGCATCCCGAGCGACACCTCTTTCGGCACGCACTCGCCGATGAAGAACCTCCTCGCCACCGCCTACTGGGCAGACGACTGCACCAAACTCGCCGAAATTGCCCGCGAACTCGGCCACACTGCCGACGCCGCCCGCTTCACCGCGATGTTCGAGAAAGTCCGCGCCGCCTTCCAGAAGGAGTGGGTTCGCGAAAACGGCCAAATCATCGTTGAAACTCAGACCGCTTACTTGATCGCGCTCGCGTTCGATCTCTTGAAGCCCGAGGACCGCGGTCACGCTGCCGATCGTCTCGTCGACAATATCGCCGCGCTCGACTGGCACCTCAGCACCGGCTTCGTCGGCATCAGCCACCTCAACCCGCAGCTCACGCTCAACGGCCGCGCCGACGTCGCCTACAAACTCCTCCTCCGCGACGACTATCCCTCCTGGCTCTATCCCGTGAAACACGGCGCCACCACGATCTGGGAACGCTGGAACGGCTGGACGCATAAAGACGGGTTCTTCAACCCGCACATGAATTCATTTAACCACTACTCGCTCGGCTCCGTCGGCGAATGGCTCTTCCGCCACGTCGCCGGCATCGAACTCGATCCCGCCAAACCCGGTTTCCAACATTTCATCCTGCGCCCCTTCATTCCCGCCGAAGGCACCCTCTCTCACGCCCGAGCCACCTACCGCACCATGCACGGCGAAATCGAAAGCGCCTGGAAGCGCTCCGGCAGCGACTTCACCTGGACCATCCGCATCCCCGCCAACTGCACCGCCCGCGTATATGTTCCTTCAAAGACCGGCATGCCGATCTTTGAAAATCACCTCTCTCTCGATCGCGTCGCCGGTCTGCAAAACTTTGATCGGGTCGGTGATTACGCCACGTTCACCGCCCCCTCCGGCCGCTACACCTTCACCAGCACACTCTGAAGTACGGCCTGACTTCACGTCAGGCCTCCGAGTTGTAGGCGGGGTTCCCTCACCCGCTTCACAAGACCCAAGCCGCCACTCAAATCCGAGGCGGAGCACGCACTCAGAGCGCGCTTTCACAAACGTACGCAAACTCGGTCCGCCTCTGTCTTGGAGTGCGGCGGCTCGACGCCGCCTTCGACGGACCGGCTCGACGGTCCGCCTCCTCGCCTCATCACTCCTCACGCACTCCAGCAAGCCCGCCCCCCAACTGCGGCCATTGGCCGTCTCCGCCCGGTCGCGAAGGCCATTGGCCAAAGCCGCACTTCGAAAAAACGCCCCATTGGCGTTTTTCCATTAGTGGTTAAAAATTCCGTCCTCCGAATCCGAACTCCGCTCCATTCATTTTACTTCCACGTCTCGCTCTCAAAGTTCACTTGATCGGAATCTGCCCCGACTGCGGAATCGGCAGCACCACCGACGGCTTCACATCCAGTCCGCCGCCCCGCTCCTTATTCCGAAACGAGAACATACACCCGCTCAGCCACAAACCGGCCAGCAGCAGAGATCCGACGCGCAAGAAGTGTTTCATCATGTGAAGTCTGAGGACTGACCAGACGCTTCAAAGGAGTGTTCCGGCGTCTTTCACAAGCATTCACTCTGCTCCTGCTTTCTTTTCGTAAACCTATCCCTCTTCGCAAAACCTCACGCCTCGCAATCTCTCCCGCGACACCGAACGCCGTCTCTTCGCCGCCCTCCATCCAGCCCGGCATATGAACCTCCCCATTTTAGTTTCCCTCCACCGCCTCGCACTCGCCTCCGCTTGCGCGCTCACAACCACCTGCGCCCTCGCGCAAAAACCAACCACGGATCCCTCCTCCTCCACCCTTTCCGTCTCTCAACTCTCATCTCTCAACTCTCAACTCATCCCAAACCCGATCATCCCCGGCGACTGGTCCGACCCCGGCGTCATCAAAGTCGGCGACGATTACTACTCCTGCCGCTCCTCCTTCGGCTGGCAGCCCGGCATCCCCATCGCCCACAGCCGTGATCTCGTCCACTGGCGTTACATCGGCCACGCCTTCACCTCCCACGAAAAACTTTTACCGGGCGACACCCGCGCCGGTATCTGGGGCCTGGATATGGGCTACAATCCCAACACCCAGGAATTCCTCATCTACGCCCCTACCCGCGACCACGAGGTTTACGTCTTTCACTCCAAAAACCCCGCCGGCCCCTACGAAAGGAAAAGCCTCGGTAAAGCTCTCGGCATCGATCCCGGCTTCTTCGCCGACGACGACGGCCGCCTCTACGTCACCCTCAGCAAAGGCATCACCTACGAACTCGCCCGCGACGGCCTCAGCATCATCGGCGAAGTCAGCCGCATCGACCGCAACCGCTACAAACTCTTCGAAGGCCCCGCCATCTTCAAACGCGACGGCTGGTACTACATGCTCTTCTCCGACGGCGGCACCCTCCCTCGCGAACCCAGCACCATCTCCGTCCTCCGCTCCCGCGAAATCACCGGCCCATGGGAGGAAAATCCCAACAACCCCGTCATGTTCGCGACCGATCAAGGCACGCGCTTCGAAGCCCCCGCCCACGGCGTCCTCCTAGAGCCTACGCCCGGCAACTGGTTCATCACCTACCACGCATACGAGACCTCCCACTACACCCTCGGCCGCCAGATGTTCATGGAACCCATCGAATGGACCGCCGACGGCTGGTGGTGCCCTGCCTCCGGTAAAAAATCACCCGCCCTCACCGCCCCCGCGCCACTTCCCTTCGTCACCGACGGCTTCACCCTCGCCGAGTCCGACGAGTTCACTGCGCCCACCCTCGGCCTCCAATGGTTCTTCACCACCGCCCCAGACTTCTCCGGCAAATCCTGGAGCCTCACCGAAAACCCCGGCCAGCTCCGCGTCTTCACCCAGCCCGGCGACCTCAGCTCGCTCACCGCACTCACCGGCATCGTCCAGCAACGCGTCACCCGCAAAGCCTTCGCCATCGAAACCCGCGTCACCTTCGACGCCAGCAACGCCCGCGAAACCGCCGGCCTCCATTTCTTCCATAACCCGCGCATGAATTTCTGGTTCGGCCTCAGTACCGACAAAGGCGACCCGTGCCTCGTCATCGGCAAGACCGACCAGGGCAAACGCACCGATCTCTGGTCCGCCAAAAATCCTCACGGCAAAACCGTTCACCTCCGCATCGCCGTCGACGGCGAGGAACGCGCCACCTTCTTCCACAGCGGCGACGGCCAGCGCTGGGAAAAACTCGGCGAGAACATTTACTTCGGCGCCAGCGGCCACCACCTCCGCAACGGCGAACGCGGCTCCCCCGATCTCGGCTGGGTCGGCGTCTACAAAGACCCCGCCGCCACCAAAGCCCTCGGCCTCCCCGAGTACCTCAACGCCGAAGAGTCCAAGATCTACTTCACCGGCACCACCGGCCGCCCCGAACGCCCCGGCAACGTCTGGACCGGCGCCACCTTCGGCCTCTTCGCCACTCGCGACGGCGCCGAAAAACCCAAACCCGCCGACTTCGACTACCTCCGCGTCAGCCCGTCTCCTTCCGTTGGAGCCGCGACACCCACGTCGCGCTAACCGTCACGCACTCCAAACACCGATCGACGCTTAGCCGTCGCCTACTTGCGAGCCTATGTGCTCTCTGTGTCAGCACTCCGTGTCCTCTGTGACCAACTCCGACTCCGACTAGCCCGGCTTCCGCCGTCACTCAGCTTTTACGTTTCACCAACAGCAAATGCTCCGCGGCCATCACCGTCTCGCCGCGCTGATTGATCGACTCCACGAGCTCCACCACCACGCCCATCGTCGGCCGCTTCGGGTCGTCGCGTTTTTCCTTAATGGTACAACGCGCCGTGATGGTATCGCCGATGAACACCGGCCGGATAAACCGCAACCGGTCGTAGCCATACGAAAACGCCTCGGGATTGATCACGCCCGCCGTCTGCCCCACCGCCACGCTGAAGATCAGCGTTCCATGCGCGATACGCTGCTTGAAGTCCTGGGTCTTGCACCACTCGGCATCCATGTGATGCGGAAAAAAATCCCCCGTCTGCCCCGCGTGCATCACGATGTCTGTCTCCGTGATCGTACGTCCCGTCGAGGTCCGCGATTCGCCCGTCACATAATCTTCAAAGTAGATCGATTTCATAAAAACACCTTCGCTTAACGCGCCCCACGCGCCGCCGCACGCGTTCTTTTTTCCGCGCCTCCGCTCTTCCGCGCTTCCGCGATTTCTCCGCCCGACTCCTGCGTCCCGCGCCCGAGCCCCAGCGCCCTCGTGATCTCCGCAGCCGCCGCGCGCATCCCCGCCAGCAACGCCGCCTCATCCGCCCGCTGCCCGCGCCGTAGCAACCGCGTCACCGCCAGCGCCGCCATCACCCCCGCCTCCGGTTTTCCCACGTGTACCGCCAGATCGCGCACCCCCTCGATCGTCTCGCTCTCCGCCACCGACACTCCGCTCGTCCGGATCTTCGCAAAAATCTTCTCCAACACCTTCCGCGTTTTTCCTTCTCCACGCGTCGCACGTTCGCCCGACCACGCCAGCAGCAACCGCCCCGACGCCGTCTTCGCCGCCTCAAACGTCGCCCCCACCTCGATCGAAATCCTCACCGGCTCCGGACTCATCTCCTGCGCCACCACCAGCAACCGCCCGCGCTCCAGCACGCTCAGATGGCACGATACCTGAAATTCCTCCGTCAGCCCCCGCATCGGACCCCGCGCCGCCTGCAACAACTTCTCCGTCACCGAATGCACATGCGACAGCGCGAATAACTTCAGCGTCAGCCCATACTTCCCCGATACCGCCTCGCGCGCCACATACCCCCGTCGCTCCAGACAATTCAGCATCCGGAAAAGCTCGCTGCTGCTCCGCTTCAACCCCGCCGCCAGCTCCCCCAGCGATTGCGGTGTCGCTTCCGCCGCCAGCGCCTCGACGATGTCGAGTCCCTTCTCCAACGCCGGCACGGGATATTCGGGAGTCTTGGACATCTTTGAGCTTGCCGGAGTTCGCTAATGAAAAACCCTTTTGCAAATAAAAACCCCGCCGCTCCACCGCTGTAGGAACCGTGATCTCCGACAGCTCCCTTCAATACCCATCCGTTATTAAAAATTCCGCCCTCCGCTCCTCATCGTTCTCGTACGCCTACTCATTCTCCAACTCCGATAATCCGCCTCTCCTCCATCAGTGTCCTTCAGTGCTCATCAGTGGTTAATAAATTCCTCCCCCCGACATCCGTGCCCATCCGAGCAATCCGTGGTTAAAAATCCCCTCCGAAACATTCGCGTCCCTTAGCGTCCGCTCGCGGTTAAAAAAATCCCCACTCACATGAGCCAGCCCCTCGCGCTCCCCGCACCCGCTCCGCTCCTCCCGCGCAGCCCCCGCCCCATCATCAGCATCGGCGCCGGCGGCATCGTCAAAGACGCCCACCTCCCCGCCTACCAGATCGCCGGCTTCCCCGTCGCCGGCATCTACGACCTCAACCGCGCCAACGCCGAAAAACTCGCCGCCACCTTCAACATCTCGCGCGTCTTCCCCACCCTCGCCGACGCCATCTCCCAAGCTCCCGCCAACGCCGTCTTCGACGTCGCTGTCCCCGCCTCCGCCCTCCCCGACATCCTCTCCGCCCTCCCCAACGGAGCCCCCGTCCTCATCCAAAAACCCTTCGGCGAAAATCTCCCCGAAGCCCGCAACCTTCTCGCCATCTGCCGGAGCAAAAACCTCCGAGCCGCCGTCAACTTCCAACTCCGCTACGCACCCTATATCGCCGCCGCCCGCGCACTCATTGCCAGCGGTGCCATCGGCGAACTCCACGACATGGAGATCCGCGTCACCGTGTACATGCCCTGGCATCTCTGGACCTTCCTCGAAGGCATCCCCCGCGTCGAAATCCTGTACCACAGCATCCACTACGTGGACCTGATCCGCTCCTTCCTCGGCGAGCCCCGCGGCGTTTACGCCAAAACCGTCAAACACCCGCTCACCGCCAAGCTCGCCTCCACCCGCACCAACATCGCCCTCGATTACGGCGACATCCTCCGCGCCAACATCGCGACGAATCACGGCCACCTCTTCGGCCTCCGCCACCAGGAAAGCTACGTGAAATGGGAAGGCTCCAAAGGCGCCCTCAAAGCCCGCCTCGGCCTCCTCATGAATTACCCCGAAGGCGAACCCGACGCCCTCGAAATGTGCCAGCTCGACGACTCTGGCAAACCCGGCGAATGGCAGCCCGTCCCCTTCTCCGGCAGCTGGTACCCGCACGCCTTCATCAGCACCATGGCCGACGTCATGCGCTTCGCCGACGGCGAAACCACCGAGCTTCCGACGCGCGTCGAAGACGCCTTCAAAACCATGGCCACCGTCGAAGCCACCTACGCCTCCTCCTCTACCGGCGCCACCCCCATCCCATCCTAACTTTCTCCCCCGTTCCTTCCTGTTAATCCTGTCCAAACGCCTGCCCCCTCCGCCATCCGTTCCCATCCGTGCAATCCGTGGTTAAAAAATCCGCCCTCCGATTCCGACCTTCCGGTCATTCATAATTCTTCATTCTGAATTCTTAATTTCCCAAATCCCCCCAAATGAAATTCCTAGTCACCGGCGCCACCGGCTTCATCGGCTGGCGCGTCGTTTCCAATCTCCTCGCCCGCGGCATCCCCGTCGTCGCACTCGATTTCCCCGGCGACGCCGAGACCATGACCAAGCTCCGTGCCCGCGCTGGCACTACGCCGCTCACTTTCGTCACCGCCAACGTTGGCGAATTCCACGAAGTCATGTCGGTCCTCCACCAGCACCCCGACATCACCCACGTCATCCACCTCGCCTACTTGATGAGCGCCGAGTGCGAGGCCAACCCACACCTGGCCGTCCGCGTCAACATGCTCGGCATGGTCAACATGTTCGAAGCCGTGCTGCAGAAAAAACTCCAGCGCCTCATCTTCACCAGCAGCGAAACCTACTACGGCGCGAAACAGGAATTCTTCGGCGACCGCGACGTCACCGAGGATGACTTCGCCCCGCCGTCGCAGCATCACTTCACCTACGGCGCGATGAAAGTTCTCAACGAATTCATGGCGCAAAAATACGTCGCCCGTCACGGCATCAGCCTCGCCTGCGTCCGCCCGCCCGTCGTCTTCGGCCACGGCCGCAAACGCGGCTCCGTCCTCTGGGCCGAAGACTTCGCCACCAAGCCCGCACTTGGCCTCCCCGTCACGCTGCCATTCAACTCCAAGACCCGCGACGTCTGGATCTACGTCGACGACACCGCCGAACAACTCGTGCGCCTGTCGCTCGCGCCGAAACTTTCCCACTTCGCCTACAACAACGGCGGCGAATCCGTCACCGCCTCCGAACTCGCCGCGATGGTTAAACGCTGGCTGCCCGACGCCCAGATCAGCTTCGACGAAACCAAACCCGGCACACCCTTGATCGACCGCATGGACGGCTCCCGCCTCCGCCACGAAATCAATTTCACGCAACGCCCACTCGTCGACGCCATCCGCGCCCACATCAACGAAGCCCGCGCCACCGTCGGCCTCCCCGCCGTCTAACAACTCTCCGCCTACTCACTACCCGCTACTCGCTACTCACTACTCTTTCCACCATGTCCTACCGCACCACCGTCGTCGGCTCCTATCCCCGCCCTGATTTCACGGGCGACACGCTCAAGAAACCGTCCCTCACCGATGCCGACATCGTCGCCCTCGTCACCTGGGCCGCGAAAGACCAGGCCTCGCTCGGCCTCGACGTCATCACCGACGGCGAAGGCTACCGCGAGAACATGTACTATTTCTACCAGCGCCGCCTCGACGGCATCTCCTTCGAAAACATGCCGAAGAAAACCTTCGGCACCGCCGGCTTCGGCATCGAGTGTGCCCGCGTCGTCGATACGATTAAAAACCCACGCTGCCAGCTCGCCCGCTGGTGGAAACTCGCCCGCGAATCCGCGCCCGCCAACGTCCGCGTCAAACAAACCGTCACCGGCCCGCACGTCCTCGCCCGCTTCTCCGTCAACGAGCGCCCCGACCTCTACCCCGACGAACAAGCCCTCTGCCGCGCTTACGCGAAAATCCTCTCCGAAGAACTCACCGCCGTCATCGACGCCGGCTGCGACTTCATCCAGTTCGACGAACCCATGTGGACCGAAGCCCCCGAGCAATCCTCTTGGGCTGCCGATATCCTCAACGAACTTATCGATTCCCTCAAAGGCCGCGCCCGCATCGGCCTCCACGTCTGCGGCGGCAACCCGCGCCGCAAACGCGTTTACTTCACGAAATACACCGACCTCGTCCCCGCATTTTCCAAAGTGAAAATCGACGAAGTCTCCCTCGAGCACTGCACGCTCAGCTACGACCTCATGACGCTCTGGGATCAGTGGAAATTCAAAGGCGACCTCGCCCTTGGCGTGATCGACCAGCGCAGCGACGCCCTCGAAGATACCGAAGTCATTCGCAAACGCGTCGAACCCGCGCTCGCCCATTTCCCTCGCGAACGTCTCGTCCTCACGAGCGAATGCGGCTTCGGCCACGTCCCCTTGGACATCACCCGCGCCAAACTCAAAGCCCTCACCACCGCCGCCAAAACGCTTTGATAGTCCGCGATTGATTGGAGCGCGCCGCTTCGCCGCCGCCTCCGACCTACTCGCTACCCGCTACTCACTACTCGCTACTTCCTCCAATGCCCACCCTCCGCGGCATGACCTGGAACCACACGCGTGGCTACCTCCCCATGGTAGCCACCGCGCAACGTTTCACCGAACTCCACCCCGACATCGAAATCGTCTGGGAAAAACGCTCGCTCAAAGCCTTCGAGGAATTTCCCGTCGAAAAACTCGCCGCCGACTACGACCTGATGGTCATCGACCATCCGTTTTCCGGATACGCCGCCAAACACGGCCCGCTTCTCCCAATCGATCAACACCTCCCCGCCGCCTTCCTCGCCGATCAAGCCGCCAACTCCGTCGGCCAGTCCCACGCGAGCTATAACTTCGCCGGACACCAGTGGGCCCTCGCAATCGACGCCGCCACACCGATCGCCTTCTGGCGCGAAGACCTCATTTCCTCCCTCGGCCTCTCCGTCCCCAAAACCTGGGATGACCTCCTCACGCTCGCCCGCGTCGGCCACGTCGAAGTCCCCGCCGCCCCCATCAACTGCCTGATGGATTTCTACACGCTCTGCCTCGCGAACGGCGAAACGCCCTTCGCCACTCGTGAGCGCGTCGTCTCCACCGACACCGGCCGCTTCGCCCTCGACCGACTCCGCGAACTCATCTCCCTCTGCGAACCCGGCTGCTGGACCCGCAACCCCATCGCCTCGCACAACCTCGTCTCTTCAACAGCCAACACCCGCATCGCCTACTGCGCCTTCGCGTACGGCTACTCCAACTACGCCCGCCCCGGCTACGCCGACCACGTCCTCACCTTCGGCGACGTCCCGCACCTCAACTGCAAGCCGCTCCACACCACTCTCGGCGGCACCGGCCTCGCCCTCTCCGCCCTCCGCCCCAACCGCGAAGCCGCCCTCGCCTACGCCCAGTTCGCCGCCTCCGGAAACACACAGCGCACCCTCTTCACCCAAGCCGGCGGCCAACCCGGCCACCGCACCGCCTGGCTCGATGCCGACAACAACCGCTCTGCCGGCAACTATTTCACCAACACTCTCCCGACGCTTGATCGCGCCTACGTCCGCCCCCGCTACTGCGGCTACATGGAATTCCAGGAAAAAGGCGGCCCCCTCCTCCACGCCGCCCTCCGCACCCAAATTTCCGACACCGACGCCCTCGCCCAACTCGACACCCTCTACCGCCAAACCCTCACCCACGCCGCCACCCTCTCCTAAAGCTCAAATGAGGGGAAACCACAGAGCCCAATCCCCCCTCCTAATCATTCCGTATCCCTTCCCATCTGTGGTTAAAAATTCCGCCCTCCGATTCCGTTCTTCGCTCCGACCTTAGCGCCTTCGCGTCTTCGCGCTTCACCTAACCCTCGCCCACCCTCCCGCACATTTTTCCTCCACGAGACTCCACCGGTCTTCATTCATAATTCTGCATTCCTAATTCTTCATTCGCCTTTCCCATGCGCCCCCTCGAAGGCCTCCTCGTTCTCGACTTCGCCCAATTCCTCGCCGGCCCCTTCGCCGCCACGCGCCTCGCCGACCTCGGCGCCCGCGTCATCAAGATCGAGCGCCCCGGCTCCGGCGACATCTGCCGCCACCTCTACATCTCCAACCTCTCGCTCGACGGCGACAGCACGCTCTTCCACTCGATCAACCGCAATAAACAGAGCTACGCCGCCGACCTCAAAAACCCGGCCGACCTCGCCAAGGTTAAACAACTCATCGCGAAGGCCGACGTCCTCATCCAAAATTTTCGCCCCGGCGTCATGGACCGCATCGGCCTCGGCGCCGACGCATGCGCCGCCCTCAACCCACGCCTCGTCTACGGCGTCGTCACCGGTTACGGAAGCAAAGGCCCGTGGGTCGATCTCCCCGGCCAGGACCTCCTCGCGCAAAGCCGCTCCGGCCTCGTCCACCTCAACGGCAACGCCGACCAGCCCCCGCTCCCCTTCGGCCTCTCCGTCGCCGACCTCACCGCCAGCGCGCACCTTGTCCAAGGTATCCTCGCCGCCCTCATCCGCCGCGGCGTCACCGGCAAAGGCGGCCTCGTCGAAGTCTCCCTCCTCGAGTCCATCCTCGACCTCCAGTTCGAGCTCACGACCACCTTCCTCAACGATGGCGGCAAAGCCCCGCAACGCTCCGCCGTCAATAACGGCAACGCGTATCTGGGCGCCCCCTACGGCATCTACGCCACGGCCGACGGCTACCTCGCCCTCGCCATGGGCTCGATCACCACCCTCGGCCAGCTCCTCGAACTCCCAGCGCTCGCCGGTTACGCCGACGCCAAGACTTGGTTCACCCACCGCGACGAAATCAAACAACTCATCGCGCTCCACCTGAAACTCCAGCCCACCGCCCACTGGATTTCGCGCCTCGAAGCCTCCGACTACTGGTGCGCCGAAGTCCTCTCGTGGGAAAAACTCTGGCAGACCGACGCCTTCAAAGTCCTCGACTGGGTCCAAGACGTCACCCGCGACGATGGTCCGACGCTCCGCACCACCCGCTGCCCCATCACCATCGACGGCCAGCACTTCAAATCCCCCAAAGGCGCCCCCCGAGTCGGCCAACACACGACCCAAATCCAAACAGAATTCTCCCTCTAACATCGACCAACACCGCACCGCCTCCGTGATCCCATTCGTTCCCATCTGTGCAATCTGTGGTTAAAAATTCCGACCTCCGCCATCCGCATCCCTTAGCGTCCATTCGCTGTTAAAAATTCTGCGCTCCGAATCTCCGACCTCTGTGCCCTCCGTGTCCGCGCTCCATGCTTTCTGTGGCGCACTCCTACTTCCGAAACTCTTCATTCATAATTCTCCATTCTGAATTCTTAATTCCCCCCCATGACCCCCAATCCACTCCTCGGCACCGCCCTCCACACCATCGGCGCCGCCTCCGCTGCCCTCTGCTATTCCCCGCAACGCTTCGTCCACAAATGGGCCTGGCAAACCTACTGGCTCGTCCAGGCCGCCTTCTGCTGGCTCATTCTCCCCTGGGTCTTCGCCTACTTCTGCATTCCAAATCTCGGTGAAGTCCTCGCCGCCGCCCCGCGCGACGCGATGATCAAATCCTATCTCTTCGGAGCGCTCTACGGCATCGGCGGCATCGCCTTCGGTGTATCCATTCGTTACATCGGCTTCTCGCTCACCTACGCCATCGCCATCGGCGTCTCCTGCGTCGGCGGCACCTTCATCGGCCCCTTCCTCGCCGGAAATCTCTCCGGCATCGTTTCCCAAAACGGATTCACCTACGTACTCGTCGGCGTGCTCATCGGCGCCGTCGCCATGCTCTTCACCGGCCTCGCCGGCTTCCAAAAAGAAAAAGAACTCGGTGCCGGTGACTACCAAGTCTCCGACTTCAATCCCCGCGTCGGCATCCCGATCTGCCTCCTCGCCGGCGTCCTCTCCGCCGTCTACAGCCTCGCCATCGGTGCAGGCGACCCGATCACTCAACTCGCCCTCACTCACGGCGCCGGCGACTTCGCCTTCACCGCCAATTACCTCTTCTCCAATCCCGGCGCCTTCACGACCACGCTCTTCTACGCCGGCTGGCTCTCGTTGAAAAACAAAACATCCGGCGAATTCTTCGGCACCGCCGACGGCACCGGCCTCATCAAAAACTACCTCCTCGCCGCGCTCACCGGCCTGCTCTGGTACCTGCAATTCTTCTTCTACGGCCTCGGTCACGACCGCATGGGCACGCTCGGCTTCTCCAGCTGGGCGATCCACATGATCATCCTGATCCTCCTCAGCTGCGGCTTCGGCGTCGCCATCGGTGAATGGAAAAAATGCCGCGTCTCCACGAAACGCCTTATCACCTTCGCCGTCGCCCTCCTCGTCATCGCCGTCGGCTTCATCACCCACGGCAACAAAATCGCCACCGACACCGCGCCCACACCACCCGCCACCTCCAGCGGCCACTGACGCACTCCGGTCATTCTTAATTCATCATTCTGAATTTTTAATTTTCCCCGCCCCATGCCCTCCCGTCGCGAAACCTTCCGCATCGCCGTCCGAAAATTCGGCCCCTTCGAATCCGCGATCGAGAAACAGTGGGCGTCCTTCTGCGCCACCACCGGCTGCACCCTCCGCCTCGAAGCCGAACCCCTCGACCTCCACCCGCTCCACGACACCCTCTTCGCCCGCCAGGGCCTCAAAAAAGGCAACTGGGACGCCGCCTTCATCGTCACCGACTGGATCGCCGAAGCCCACGCCACCCACGCCCTCCTCGACCTCGCCCCCCACATCGCCGCGCAACCACCCGCCGACTTCCCCCACGGCTGGACCGACTCCCTCCTCCGCTACCAGCGCTTCGACAAAGCGATCCTCGGTCTGCCCTACCACGACGGCCCCGAGTGCCTCATCTACCGCAAAGACCTCTTCGACGCCGCCGGCCTCCAGCCACCGCGCACGTGGCACGAGTTCCACGCCACCGCCCGCCTCCTCACCAAAGCCTCCGCCAACCAATGGGGCACCGTCTTCGCCGCGTATCCGGACGGCCATAACACCGTCTACGACTTCTGCCTCCAGCTCTGGACCCGTGGCGGCGAACTCTTCGACACCGCAGGCCGCCTCTACCTCAACACCCCCGCCGCCGAAGCCGCCCTCGCCTTCTACCGCGAGATGCTCACCGACTCATCCGCCACTCACCCGAAGTCCCGCGAACTCGACTCCGTCCAAAGCGGCTTCGCCTTCGCCCGCGGTGAAGTCGCCATGATGGTCAACTGGTTCGGCTTCGCCGCCATGGGCGAAACCCTGGCCGACAGCGCCGTCAAAGGCCGCGTCGCCGTCGCCCCCCTCCCCGCCGCCCCCGGCAGCACCAGCGCCTCGCTCAACGTCTACTGGACCCTCGGCATCGGCTCCGGCTCGCCCCACGCAAAAATCGCCTACGATTTCCTCCGCCACTGCGCCTCCGCCGAAAACGACAAACTCCTCACCCTCGAAGGCGCCATCGGCTGCCGCAAATCCACCTGGCACGATGCCGACGTAAACCGCGTCATCCCTTTCTACCGCGAGCTGGAAAAAATCCACGCCCACGCCCGCGAACTCCCCCGCCTCGCCCACTGGTCCGAACTCTCCGCCGTCATCGACCGCCTCGTCACCTCCGCCGTCGATACCGACGAGTCAATTCCCTCCCTCCTCGCCCGCGCCCAACAAGAAGCCAACGCCCTCACGGCCTGACCCATAACTCTCTCTCTTTTCTCCCCTCCGCCATCCCTGCCCATCGTGCCATCTGTGGTTAAAAATCCGTCCTCCGCCATTAGTGTCCCTCAGTGCTCATCAGTGGTTAAAAAAATCCCGCCCTCCGACCTTCTCTCCATTTCCGTCCCCGACCTCTGTGCTCTCAGTGTCCGCACTCCGTGCCCTCTGTGACCCAATCCGACTCCGCCTTCTGACTCCGACCTACTCGCTACTTTCACAACCGTGTTCTCCCTCACCAACAAAACCGCCCTCGTCACCGGCGCCGGCTCCGGCATCGGCCAGGCCATCGCGCAAACCCTCGCCGCCGCCGGCGCCCACGTCTGGGTCATCGACCGCGACGCCCCCGCCGGTGAAGCCACCGTCGCCACCATCCGCGCCGCCAGCCACCGCGCCGACTTCGCCGCCCTCGACGTCTCCTCCGAATCCGACGCCCACGCCCTAGCCGCCCGCCTCCCCGCGATCGACATCCTCGTGAACAACGCCGGCATCGGCCACGTCGGCAACCTCCTCGGCACCGCCGCCGCCGACCTCGACCGCCTCCACGCCGTCAACGTCCGTGGCCCCTTCAATCTCTGCAAAGCCTTCGTCCCCGCCATGCTCACGCGCGGCAGCGGCTCCGTGATCAACATGGCCTCCATCGGCGGCATCGTCGCCGTCCGCGACCGCCTCACCTACACGATCACCAAACACGCCGTCGTCGGCCTCACGAAGGCTCTCGCCCTCGACCACTCCCACACCGGCGTCCGCTTCAACGCCATCTGTCCTGGCCGCGTGGAGACACCCTTCGTCAAAGCCCGCATCGCCGAATACCCCGACCCCGAAAAAGCCTACCGCGACATGTCAGCGACCCAACTCACCGGCCGCATGGCCAAACCCGAAGAAATCGCCGCAGCCGCGTTGTACCTCGCGAGCGACGAAGCCGCCATGGTCACCGGCTCCTGCCACCTCATCGACGGCGGCTGGAGCGCCGGAAAATAAAGCTCCGAGCTTTCTGCCACAGAAAAACGCTCCCCCCCTTCCGACATCCCTCCGTATCCTTCCCCATCTGTGGTTAAAAACTTCCGATCCCGAATCCCAATTTCCCAATGAAACTCATCCGCTATCTCGACTCCGCCAACGTCGCCCACCACGCCGCCGAACAACCCGACGGCACCGCCCTCCGCATCGAAGGCGACATCTACGGCGCCCACAAAGTCACCTCTGACCGCGCGCAGGTCACCAAACTCCTTTCTCCGATCGCGCCCACCCAGATCCTCTGCATCGGCCTCAACTACCGCCAGCACGCCGCCGAGACCAACGCCAAGATCCCCCAGCGCCCCATCCTTTTCGTCAAAGGCATCAACACCGCCCAAAACCCAAACGACCCGATCCAGATCCCCACGCACCTCGCCTCCAACGAAGTCGACTACGAGTGCGAACTCGCCGTCGTCATCGGCAAAGCCGCGAAAAACGTGAGCCGCACCAACGCCCTCGACTACGTCCTCGGCTACACCTGCTGCAACGACGTCTCCGCCCGCGACCACCAGATCAAACTCGGCGGTGGACAATGGTGCCGCGGCAAATTCTTCGACACCTTCGCTCCCCTAGGCCCCAAGCTCGTCACCCGCGACGAAATCCCCAACCCCAATTCGCTCCGCATCTCCACGCTCCTAAACGGCGAGCGTGTTCAGGATTCCAACACCGGTGACATGATTTTCGATATCCCCGCCCTCATCGAATATCTCAGCGGCAGCACCACCCTCGTCCCCGGCACCGTCATCCTGACCGGCACCCCTCAAGGCGTCGGCATGGCCGCCAAACCCGACCCCCGCTGGCTCCGCCCCGGCGACACCGTCTCCATCGAAATCGAAAAAATCGGCACTCTCACCAACCCAGTAGCCCTCGAAAAATAACTCACTCCGCCCGTAGGTGCGGACCTCTGGTCCGCACCTACGCCCCGAAGATCGTTCCCTCCTCCACTCCCGTCTCCCTCCGTCATCCTGTCTTCCTCCGTGCCATCTGTGGTTAAAAACCTCATCCTCAGAAATCTTAGCTCCTACCTCCGTGCCCTCTGTGTCTCCGTGGTTAAAAAATAATCCCGCCTATCTCCGGTTTTCCGCATGAGCTCCAGTTCCCCTCGCCTCACCGCCCGCTACTTCATCGAAACGCCCAACGACCTCGCCAAGGCCGCCGCCACGCTCGCCGGCGAACAATCCTCCGGCACCTTCGTCGAAGTCCCCGGTGAAACCGCCGAACTCAAACAACGCTTCGCCGCCCGCGTAGAATCCATCAAGCCCCTCGACACGTCGCCCACCCCCGCCATTCCCACCGGCCGCCCAACTCCGCCGAACGCCGTTTACCGCCGCGCCGAAGTCGCCGTCTCCTGGTCCCTCGAAAATTTCGGCCACAACCTCCCGACCCTCGTATCCACAGTTCAAGGCAACCTCTACGAACTCGCCCAATTCTCCGGCCTTAAACTGATCGACCTCGATTTCCCCGCTGAATTCTCCGCCCGCTTCCGCGGTCCGCAATTCGGCATCCCCGGCTGCCGCCGGCTCACCAACGTCCCCGCCGGACGCCCGCTCATCGGCACCATCATCAAACCGAGCATCGGTATGTCTCCCGACACGACCGCCGAACTCGTCCGCACGCTCGTCGAAGCCGGCATCGACTTCATCAAAGACGACGAGCTCATGGCCAACCCGCCGCACTCGCCCTTCGACGCCCGCGTCGACGCCATCATGCGCGTCATCAACGCCCACGCCGACCGCACCGGCAAGAAGGTCATGTACGCCTTCAACGTCTCCGACGAAATCGACGCCATGCAGCGCCACTACGAGAAGATCGTCCGCAGCGGCGGCACCTGCGCCATGATCAGCCTCAACAGCGTCGGCCTCTCCGCCTCCAAAAAAATCTGCGACCTCGGCCAGCTCGCCATCCACGGCCACCGCAACGGCTGGGGCATGCTCAACCGCCACCCGCTCCTCGGCATCGAGTACCCCGCCTACCAAAAACTCTGGCGCCTCGCCGGCGTCGACCAGCTCCACGTCAACGGCATCGCGAACAAATTCTGGGAATCCGACGACTCCGTCGTCCGCTCCATCCAATCCTGCCTCGCCGCCGAACCCCTCAACAAACCCCTCCTCCCCGTCGTCTCCTCCGGCCAATGGGGCGGTCAGGCGCCTGAGACCTGGCGCCGCACCCAAACTACCGACCTCCTCTACATGGCCGGCGGCGGCATCATGGCACACCCGAACGGACCAGCCGCCGGCGTCCACGCCCTCCGCGAATGGTGGGAAGCCGCCGTATCCGGATTAACCTACGACCAGTGCCTCGCCCAACGCCCCAACCTCGCCCTCTCCGCCCAAAAATTCGCTAAGTAATCGTAGGGCCGGACCTCTGGTCAGCGCCTCCGTACTCCACAATCTTTCTCTTACTCATTTTCGTTCTCCCGCCTTCGCTTCCTTCGCCCGCTTCGCGAGACAACCTCTTCCGTCCCCCAACTACCAATTACCAACTACAAACTACCGCAGCCCGCCGCTCCGAAATCCTGTAATCCTGTCCAAAATTTCCTTCCGGAATCCCTTCCGTATCCTGCCCCCATCTGTGGTTAAAAAATCCGCCATTCCGAAATTAGCGTCCCTTAGCGTTCATTAGCGGTTCAAAAATTCCGTCCCTTCCGTCCTCCGTGTCCGCACTCCGTGCCCTCTGTGTCCCCCTCCGATAAAAATAACCCCCGTCCGCCTTCGACGTCGTCCGAACTTCTCCTCGCCTACTACGGCGACGACTTCACCGGCTCGACCGACGCCCTTGAATTCCTCTCCCGCGCCGGCGCGCGCACCCGCCTCTTCCTCGACCCACCGACACCCGCGCAACTCGCCCGCCACCCCAGCCTTCAAGCCATCGGCGTCGCCGGCCTCACCCGCTCCCTCGCCCCCGCCGACATGGAGCGCACCCTCCGCCCCGCCTTCACCGCCCTCCGCGCCCTCGGGTCTCCACACGTCCACTACAAGGTCTGCTCCACCTTCGACTCCTCCCCGACCACCGGCAGCATCGGCCGCGCGATCGACGTCGGCTCCGAAATTTTCCAACGCCCCTTCGTCCCCCTTCTCATCGGCGCACCCGCCCTCGGCCGCCACTGCGTCTTCGGCACGCTATTCGCTCGCATGGGCATCGGCTCCACCGGCGAAATCCACCGCCTCGACCGCCACCCCTCCGCCAGCAAACACCCGATTACCCCCATGCACGAGGCCGACCTCCGCCTCCACCTCGCGCAACAAACCAAAAAGAAAACCGGCCTCTTCAACATCCTCCAGCTCGAGCTCCCCGACCACGAAGCCCACGCCGCCCTCGCCAAACTCATCGCCGACAAAAACGACATCGTCCTCTTCGACCTCCTCTACGCTTCCCAACTTCCCCGCATCGGCTCCCTCCTCGACGAACACGCCAGCCGCCTCGACCCGCTCTTCACCGTCGGCTCCTCCGGCGTCGAGATGGCCCTCGGCGCACACTGGGACGCTAAAAAACGCCTCAGCCACATCGCCTCCTGGCCACACCCCGGCGCCGTCGAACCGCTCCTCGTCGTCTGCGGTAGTTGTTCTCCCGTGACCGCCCGCCAGCTCGCTTGGGCCCGCGAAAACAAGTTCACCGAGATCCGCCTCGATACCCACGCCGCCACCTCGCTCCACCACAGCTCCGCCCTCGCCGCCACCATCGAAGCCGCCGTCCAATCCCTCGCTCGCGGCCACCACACCGTCGTCCACACCGGCGGCACCGCCCAAGTCGATCCGCACATCGCTGCCCTCGGCGCCCGCTCCGCTGAAATCCTCGGCACCGCCCTCGGCAACGTCGTCCGCGGCACCCTCGAACGCCTCCGCCTCAAACGCGTCCTCTTCGCCGGCGGAGACAGTTCGAGCTACGCCGCCCGCGCCGTCGGCATCGAAGCCGTCGAAATGATCGCCCCTCTGGCTCCCGGCGCCCCCCTCTGCCGCGCTTACGCCCCGAACAGCCCCGCCGACAACCTCGAAGTAAATTTCAAAGGCGGCCAAGTCGGCGCCGACGACTACTTCGCCGCCGTCGCCTCCGGCCACCTCTGACCCAATCTTCGATCTCTGCCACAGAGCACACAGAGCCCGGACACAGATTTAACAGAGAGTTACCCCGCTCCAAACCCCCACCTCCATTCACGCCGTGTCTACTCTCACCCATCTTCACCCAATCCTATCCATCCCGTAATCCTGTCCAAAATCCCCTTCCGAAATCCCTGCCGTATCCTGCCCGTATCTGTGGTTAAAAACTCCGCCGATAAACCCTCCGAAAATTAGCGTCCTTTCGCGTCCATTAGCGGTTCATAAAATCTTCTCCCCAAACCTCCGCCCCTCCGACCTCCGCGCCCTCTGTGTCCGAACTTCGTGTCCTCCGTGACCCACTCCGCCTCCGAGTTTCCCCATTCACTCTTCACCCTTCACTCTTCTCCCATGCCCACCCTCGCCCTCATCCACACCTCCGCCACCCTCGTCCCCGTCTTTCAGCAGCTCTGCAAAACGCACCTGCCCTCCGTAAAAACCTTCAACATCGTCGACGACTCCCTCGTCTCCGGCATCCGCGCCAAAGGCTCGCTCACGGCCGACATCGCCCGCCGCGTCCAGGCCTACGTCTCCTCCGCCGAAGCCGGCGGCGCTGATCACATCCTCGTCACCTGCTCCTCCATCGGACCCGCCGTCGAAGCCTCCGCCAAATTCTCCGCCGTCCCCGTCCTCCGCGTCGATCAGCCCATGGCTGATCAAGCGGTCAAAACCGGCAAACGTATCGGCGTCATCGCAACACTCTCCACCACCCTCGAGCCGACCTCCGACCTCGTCCAACGACGCGCCGCCGCCGCCGGCAAGCAAATCGAGCTCAGCTCCGTGCTCGTCGAAGGCGCCTTCGAAGCCCTCATGGCCGGCGACTCCGCCACGCACGACACCAAAGTCGCCGCCGCCCTCCGCGAACTCTCCTCCAAGGTCGACGTCATCCTCCTCGCCCAAGCCTCCATGGCTCGCGTCGTCGACACGCTCCCATCCGCAGACAAACGCATCCCCATCCTCGCCAGCCCCCCCATCGCGATCCAACACCTCGCCTCGCTGCTTTCATAAATCTCGGCGCGCCGTCCGACGCGTCCCGTCAATGCGGGACATGCTCGTTGCTCGTTCTCCCCTGTCCGCGTGGCTTCGTAGTCGAAGCCTTCGACAACTGTCCGCTTTCAACCACCCCATGCCGCGCCGCACACCTCTGCTCATCGCATTCTCCCTCGTCGCCAACGCCGCCCTCGCCGTCGTCCTCTGGCAGCGCTCTACCTCACCCGCGGCACACAGCCCACACTCCACCGCCGCTTCTCCCTCACCCGCCGCCACTGCCGCTGCGCAAACCCCCGACGCATTCTCCGCACAGTGGCAGCAACTCCTCCAAAACCCCGACGACACCGCCGCTCTCTCGCTTCTTCGCTCGTCCGGATTTCCTCCCGAGGTCGTGCGCAGCCTCATGACCGAGCGCATCCGTAGTCGCTACCAGGACCGCTTCCGCGCACTCGCCGCCAAACAAGCCGAGACTCCCTACTGGCGCACCAACGCCTGGTATAACTTCGACGGCGACGTCGCCACCCGCTCCGAACGCCGCGCCCTCGAACGCGAAATCTCAGACTCCGTCCGCAAACTCCTCGGCGACGACACCGACTCCCTCTCGTTCTATGAACGCGATTCCCGCGCCCGCAGTTTTGGCAACCTCCCCTCCGTTAAGATCACCGAGCTCCAAGCCATCTCCCGCGACTACGGCGAACTCTCCTCCCAGATCCGCGACAACGCCAAAGGTGTCGTCCTCGCCGAAGACCGCGAAAAACTCGCCTTCCTCGAAAAAGAAAAGCGTACCGACCTCTCCGCCCTGCTCACCCCCGACGAACTCGAAGACTACGACCGCCGCAACAGCCCCTCTGCCTCCGAGATTCGCGGCAAACTCCGTTTCTTCGACGCCACTGAAACCGAGTTTCTCGCGCTCTACCAAGCCCAGCACGATTTCGACGCCCGCTACGGCCGCGACAATCTCTCCGGCGAACAAAGCGACCTCCGCAAAGCCGCTCTCCCCCAGCTCACCGAACAATTCAAAGCCGCCCTCGGCCCTGAGCGCTACGCCGAGTACGAACTCCTGACCGACGGCAACTACTCTTCCACTCGCTCTACCCTGACTCAACTCGGCCTCCCCGCCGACTCCGCCCGCGAACTCGTCGCCACCCAGCGCGCCGCCAACAAACGCGCCGAAGCCATCCGCGCCGACAAATCCCTCAACTCCGAACAACAGGCCTCGCAACTCGCCGCACTGGAAAAAGACGCCACGGAAAAAGTCACCGCCACCATCGGCGCTCAAAATCTAGACGAGTATAAAAAATACACCGGCAACTGGCTCACCCGGCTGGCGCCTAAGCCCAAGAACCCCGCCACCCGCTGAACGCGCCCCCGATGAAAATTTCCACCGTCCTCCTCTCTCTCACGCTGCTCGCAAACCTGGCCCTTGCCGCCGCCGTCTTCCTGAAACCCAACGCCTCTCCGACTACCACCGGCAACCTCTCCTCTACCGCCAACGCAAACTCGTCCACAAGCAGCGGCCCGCAGAAACAAGCCAACTCCTCCGCATCCGACACCGTCACGACCACTGACTCTCAGTCCGCCGCCTCGCTCCAAAACCTCTGGAGCCAGCTCTACTCCGAAGACTTCGACCAATTTGTCTCCCGCCTGAAATCCGCCGGTTTCTCCTTCCGCGAAATCCGCGCGATCATCCTGCCCCTCGCGCAGAAAAAATTCGAAACCATCCGCGCCGACATCGTCGGCAAACAGGAAGACCGCCCCTACTGGAGAGCTTCCTCCGGCTATTATTCCATGCCTGAGGACGCCGCCCAACGCGCGAAACTCATGGAAGTGATGCAAAAGGAATCGAAGGTTTATCAAAAATATTTCTCCAGCCCCGAAGCCATCGCCGGCGACGACCAGATGCAGCAATACGCCCGCCGTCAGTTCGGCGACCTCCCCGTCGAAAAACTCCAGGAGCTCTCGAAAATCCAAACCGACTACCAGGAACTCCAATCCGAGCTCTACATGAACGCGCAGAAACGCCCGCGCTCCGAACTCACCGCCGACGAAAAGAAACAACTCAAACTCCTCGAATCCGAACTCCAGCGCGACTTTCAGCAAACGCTCACGCCCGAACAGTATTCCGAGTACCTCTACCGCAGTAGCCCCACCGCCAATAACCTCCGCCAGCAACTCGACCTATTCCGTCCCACCGAAGCCGAGTACAAAGCCCTCTTCGCACTCCAGCGCCCTCTCGACGAACAATTCAACGAGCAATCCTACGACGAAGCCTCCGGCAAAGCCCGATCCGAAGCGCAGAAAAAACTAGAGCCCCAAATCCAGGCCGCTCTCGGCCCCGAACGCTACGCCGACTACAAGCAGGTCATGGAATCCGGCGGCGACAGAACCGCCCGCCTCATGGTCCGCCTCGATCTCCCGCTATCGACGATCGGCAAAATCAACACCGTCCGCGACGACATCAATCAACGCGCCAAAAAAATCCGCTCCGACCAACAACTCTCCACCGCCCAACGCGACGCCCAGCTCTCCTCCCTCGCCCAAGAAGCTCAGACCAAACTCACCACCACCCTCGGCGGTGCCCGCGGCTACGAAGCCTACACCGACCTCAAAGGCGACTGGCTCCGAGCCCTCAATCCCGCCCCCAAAACCACAAAGCCATAGGGCATACAGGCCGCAGACCATGACAAATCCCTGACCACTTTCTGACACACCGCTGACAACTACAGCGGCATCATCTGTTAAAACATCTGCCTCCTCCCTCAATACTTCCGCCCCGTTCCATGCCCCTCCGCAAACTCGCCCTCTTCGCCGTCGCCCCCGCCCTCCTCGCCCTGCTCATCGGCCTCGTATCCGGTAACCCAGCACTCTGGCAGCCCGCCGCCGTCGCTGCCGCCGTCCTCCTCGCCCTCGGCCTCGGCTCTTCGCCCTCCCTCAAATCCTACCAGTACACCGCCTGGATCATCGCCGCTGTCGTCGCCGCCATGATCTACCCCGCGCAGCTACTCCACTGGGGCGACTTCGACCTCCGCAACAAATGGCTCACGCTGATCGCCGTGCAGATGGTCATGTTCGGCATGGGCACCCAGATGAGCCTCAAGGATTTCGCCGGCGTCGCCAAAATGCCCTACGGCGTCCTCATCGCCGTCGCCAGCCAGTTCATCGTCATGCCCCTCGTCGGCTTCGCACTGACAAAAATTTTCACCCTCCCCGACGAAGTCGCCGCCGGCGTCATCCTCATCGGCGCCTGCTCCAGCGGGCTCGCCTCGAATGTCATGTGCTACATCGCCAAGGCCAACCTCGCCCTCTCCATCACCGCCACCGCCGTCACCACGCTCATCGCCCCGTTCATGACCCCCATGTGGATGAACCTCCTCGCCGGCCGCCTCGTCGAAGTCGATTTCACCAAGATGATGATGGAGATCGTCAAGATCGTCATCGTCCCCATCGGCGCCGCCCTCCTCGGCGATCACCTCCGCAACGCACCGCCCGCCACCCGCCGCGCCTGGCTCATCTCTGCCATCCTCTCCGCCGTCCTCTGCGTCTGGCTCTTCTCCTCCGCCTCATCCCTCGCCCGGCCCGATCTCGCCAAAACTGTCCACCTCTCCCTCGAGTCCCTCGCCTTCATCGCCGCAGCCATCGTCGTCGGCGTCCTCTACGCCGCCCTCGTCCGCGCCTTTCCCTCGCTCCCCGGCCGCATGCCCCTCTTCTCCATGGCCGGTATCGTCTATTTCACGACGATCACCACCGCCGCCGGCCGCGACAACCTTCTCCTCGTCGGTGGCCTGCTCTTTGTCGTCGCCGTCCTTCACAACACCTTCGGCTACGTCCTCGGCTACTCCCTCGCTTGGCTCGCCCGCCTCGACCGAGCCTCCCGCCGCACCGTCGCCATCGAGGTCGGCCTGCAAAACGGCGGCATGGCTTCAGGACTCGCCGCCTCGATGGGCAAGCTCGCCACCGTCGGCCTCGCCGCCGCCGTCTTCAGCCCCTGGATGAACATCTCCGGCTCCCTCCTCGCCAACTTCTGGCGCCGCCGCCCCGTGTCGCCCGACGCAAAATCCCCGGGCGTCTAGCCCCACCCTCCGCGTCCACCCCGCACCCGGCTGGTTGCCCACAACCAGCCCGCAACGCCTCTCCGCCGCACCGCCACGACCAGGGATTTTTTCATCGCTCTGGCCACAACCGGTTAACGCTCGCCGCCTCCTCGCTGGCACAACTCTCGCGTTAGGCACGCGACTCTCCATGCCCGCGCTCCTCGCGCCGTGCGCCACTTCCACGCTCCGCAAAAAACCATCCCCATGCGTCGCTCTCCCCGCCACTTTTCCGCCCTCGCGCTCCTCGGCCTCCTCACCGCCGTCCCCGCCAGCGCCGCATCGGCCACCCCATCGACAGGCACCACGCCGATCGCCACCCCCGCGCCCGACGCACCCGCCCTCACCCTCTCCGCCAGCGACCTCGCCATCGCTGAAATTCCCGCCATCGGCACCGCCTCCACCACCCGCTTCAACAACCTCTTCCGCCCTTTTCGCACCGAAGCCGCCGCCCTCTCCCCCGACGGCCAGCGCCTCGCCTACTCCCTTCGCGAGGGCGACAACCTCTACGTCATCACCGTCAAAATCGACGACCCTTCCCGCCCCCTCGCCAGAATCCTCGCCGGCACCACCCGCACTTCCACGCCCTTCATGGAAGTCCACGCCAGCGAAAAAACCCCCGCCCGCATCCGCTGGATGGGCTGGGCCACCGCCGACCGCCTCCTCATCGAGACCAACGCCAACCTCGTCACCGATCTCACCAACACGTCCGGCGGCATCTTCGCCGTCAACGCCGACGGCTCCAACCCCCGCACCCTCGTCACCCCACGCGACGTTTCCCTCGCCGCGAGCCTCTCCCGCGACACCGCCCCCATCCCCTCCTCCTTCTCCGACTCCCGCATCTACACACCCGACATCGACCCCGTGGAAGCGCGCAAAGCCGAGGCTAACGCATTCGCCGCCACCACCTACGGCCTCGACAACGACCTCCCCACCGACCTCCGCTCCCCCCGCACCCCCACCTTCTTCGACTACGCACCCGGCGAACCCGACTGGATCATCATCCGCACCAGCGACCCTCGCCACTACGGCCTCTATCGCGTCAATATCGCAACCGGCCAGTTCCGCTACGGCCCCACCGAAAATGTCTCCGGCGATTACGCCACCCTCATCAACCGCCAGGGCGTCGTTGGCGGCGTCGTCCCCAACTCCTCCCGCTCCGCCTTCCCCCACACCTTCCAAGTGGCCAAAGCCTCCCCTCTCAGCCTCGGCCGCTGGCTCAAACTCTCCGCCCTCACCTCCGACACCGCCACCGACTTCACCCTCTCCCCCGATAATTTCTTCGGCCAGCGCTCCTTCCCCATCGGCTTCGACGAAAACCCGCACCTCCTCTACTACGCCACCAACGTCGGCCGCGACACCTACGCCATCCGCGGCCTCGACCTCAAAACCGGCCTCCCCGCCGGCCGCACCATCGAGAGCACCGCCATCGACCTCGCCACCCCCGGCCCCGACGGCCTCCCCGCCGTCAACCCCCTTGTATTCGATCGCCACACACGCTCACTCGCCGGCATCCGCTACCAGGCCTCCATCCGCTCCGCCATCTGGCTCCGCCCCGACCTCCAGGACATCCAGGCCTCCCTCGAAAAAATCCTCCCCGGCCGCAGCATCGACATCCTCGAATGGGATAAATCCGCCACCCGCTACCTCGCCCTCGTCCGCGGCCCCACCGAGCCCGGCAGCTTCTACATCGTCGACCGCACCGCGCGCCGCGCCCTCGAATTCGTCCGTCGCTCCGAACTCCCCGCCGCAAGCGAACCCCGCTTCTCCCGCCACTTCTCCATCGAGAATCCCGCCGGCGGCCAGCTCACCGGCTTCGTCGTCATCCCCAACGCCGTCCGCCAGAAACCCATCCCCACCGTCGTCATCTGCGCCGATGAGCCCTGGCAGCAAGCCCCCGCCGAATTCGACGGCGAGATCAACGCCCTCGCTCAAATGGGCTTCGCCGTCGTGCAGATCAACCCCCGCGGCACCTGGGGCTTCGGCACCCGCCACCGCTCCCCCTCCGGCGCCCCTTTCGACGAGATCCAGACCGCCGACATCGTCGCCACCATCGACGCCCTCGCCAAAACCCTCCCCCTCCACCGCGCCCGCGTCGCCCTCATGGGCCGCGGGCGCGGTGGCTTCCTCGCCCTCCGCGCCGCCCAGCTCCGCCCCGACCGCTTCCGCTGCGTCATCGGCCTCGACCCCACCGTCAACCTTTCCAGCTGGATCAACTACACCCGCTGGACCACCAGTGACTCCGCCCCCGCCCTCGCCCGCGCCTTCTTCAGCCCCCGACTCATCGACGCCAATCCTCTCTTCAAAGACGACCGCCCCCACAAGTGCCCGGCCTTCATCCTCGCCTACCGCGGCAACGAAGGCGGCTCCCCCACCCAGATGTACCTCGACGCCCGCTCCCTCGCCCGCGCCATCGAAAACGACGGCACCCCTGTTCAATTTAAAAACCTCACCTTCGACTACTCGCGCCACATGCCCGAAGCCCGCTCCGACACCATGCGCCACATCGAGGATTTCCTGAACCTCAACATCTACACCCACGACGTGCAGATGGGCGACGCCAAGATCACCGGCACTTGGTGAAACCGATAGCCATCGTCACGATTCTCCGCGCCAGACCGCGCGCCACCTTGTCACGCCCGGGGAAAAATCGCGTGACACCGACGACGAAGCTCGACCTACACCGCCGCCCATCTTTCATCGTCACTCCCCGCGGGAGAGCGGCGGACCAACCTTTCCACATTCCCGCCTCAACCACGACTCTCGCTGTCACTTTCCGTCTGCTTCCACCGTCTTCCTTTCAACCTCCCCTCATGTCGCGTCTGTCCCTCCTCGCCCTGCTCCTCTGCCTCGCCACCAGCTCCGTCCTCGCCCAGACGCCCGCCCCCGCCGCTCCCCCGGCCGCCCCCATCGCCGTCGGCACCGCCGCCCCCGAACGCTTCTTCAAACTCTTCCTCCCCTACCGCACCGACAGCGCCGCCATCTCCCCCGATGGCAAACTCCTCGCCTACTCCATCCGCGAAAACGACGACCTCTTCATCCTCATCATCGAAATCGATAACCCCGCCAAAGTCCGCGCGAAGGTCAAAGTCGGCGACGCCGCCACCTCCACCCCCAAACTCCAAAGCGACGTCCGCGAAATCACCCCTCCCCGCGTCCGCTGGATCGGCTGGGCAACCGACACCCGCCTCATCGTCGAAACCAACACCAACCTCGCCACCCTCTCCGACGGCGAATGGACCAACACCTCCGGCGCCATCTTCGCCGTCAACGCCGACGGCACCAACGGCAAAACCCTCGTCACCCCCAAAGACGTCCTCAAGACCGAGCTCAAACCCTACATGCCCTCGGACAACGTCGGCAACGTCGGCACAGGCCCGATGGACCTCAAAATCGACAGCCCCGGCGCCGACCCCAGCAAACCCGCCGACGGCGTCTCCATCACTGGCTTTGAAGAAGCCGGCGCCAACGAAGACCTCCTCCTCAACCGCGTTAACAACCTCCCCACCGACGTCCGCACCCCCCGCACGCCCACCGTCTTCGATTACCTCCCCGGCAAACCCGACTGGCTCACCATCCGCACCACCGATCCGCGCAACTACGCCCTCTTCACCGTCAACATCAACGACGCCAATCTGAAATTCGGCCCCCTCGAACGCATCGACGCCGAACTCTCCCCCCTCATCAACCGCCAGGGCCTCCAGCAGATCGCCGTCCCCAACACCCTCCGCACCAGTTTCCCCCACCGCTACCTCGTCCAGAAATCCGGCGCCATCACCCTCGGCCGCTGGAACGAACTCAACAAAATCGCCAAGATCCCCGGCGTCGATTTCTCCGTCTCCCCCCAGAATTACCTCGGCGAACGCTCCTTCCCCATCGGCATCGATGAGAATCCCGACATCCTCTACTACGCCTCCAATGTCGGGCGCGACACTTACGGCATCTACGCGATGAACCTCAAAACCGGCGAACGCACCGGCAAACCCATCGAGAGTCCGAAGCTCGACCTCGCCAACCCCGCCCCCGACGGCTTCCTCGCCGAAAACCCCCTCGTCTTCGACCGCCACACCCGCCAGCTCGCCGGTATCCGCTTTCAGGGCACCACCCGCAGCGCCATCTGGCTCCGCCCCGAAATCCAGCAGGTGCAGATGGAACTCGAAAAAGTCTTCCCCGGCCAGAGCATCGACATCCTCGACTGGGACCGCACCACCAACCGCCTCCTCGCCCTCGTCCAGGGCCCCACCAACTCCGGCGGCTACTACATCTTCGAACGCGCCACCAACAAAGCCATGGAGTTCGTCCGCTGCGCCCCTTGGACCGAGGACGACGAACGCCCCCTCTCCCTCTTCGTCAACATCCCTTCCCCTCACGGCGGCACCCTCTCCGCCACCCTGGCCATCCCCCGCCAGGTCCGCCAGAAACCTATCCCCATCGTCGTACTCTGCCCCAACGAACCCTGGCAGCGCACCACCGGCCTCTTCCACAACGAGATGAACGCCATCGCCAACATGGGCTTCGCCGTCCTCCAGGTGAACCCGCGCGGCACCTGGGGCTTCGGTGCCAAACACCGCCTCGCCGCCCAGTCCGCCTTTGATGAAATCCAGATCGCCGACATCATCACCGTCATCGACGAACTCGCCAAAGGCATGCCCCTGAATCCCAAACGCGTCGCCATCTTCGGCCACGACCGCGGCGGCTACCTCGCCATGCGCGCCGCCCAACTCCGCCCCGACCGCTTCCGCTGCGCCATCGGCATCGAACCCACCGTCAACCTCGCCGGCTGGCTCGCCGAATCCCGCTGGACCTCCGGCGCCTCCGGCCCCGCTCTCACCCGCTCCTTCTTCGGCGAAAAACTCCTCAAACAAAATCCCCTCATGGACGGCGCCAAAACCATCACCCGCCCCGTCTTCGTCCTAGCCTACCGCGGCCTCGATGGCGGCCCCACCACGCAATATTACCTCAACGCCCGCACCTTCGCCTCCGCCGTCGATCGCGCCGACGTCCCCGGCAAATTCTTCGACCTCTCCACCGACTACATGCAAGGCCTCGCCGGCGCCCGCTCCGAAGTCATGCGCAACATCGAAGACTTCCTGAACGAAAACATCTACGCCTATAACGTGAAGATGGGCGAAACCCAGGTCATCGAAAACGGCCAGGCGACGACTCCGCCTCCCGCGCCGCCCAAGAAATAAGCCGCGCAGCGCGCGCGCTATCACCGCGCGCACTGATCCCCGCGCCCCCAATTGCGCCATTGCCCTCCCCGCGCGCGCGGACTTCGCTCGCGGGCCTCACGCCCGCCATGCCGTCGCATCCCTCCGAGTCCAGCTCCACCACCGCCCCGTGCTCCGCCCGCGCCATCGATAACGGCTTCGATACCATCGAGGCCGCCATCGCCGCCATCGCCGCCGGCCGCCCGGTGATCGTCACCGACGACGAAGACCGCGAAAACGAAGGCGACCTCATCATCGCCGCCGAAAAAGCCACCGTGGAGTCCATCAACATGATGATCCTCCACGCCCGCGGACTCATCTGCGTCCCCATGACCGGCGAACACCTCGCCCGCCTCGGCATCGGCGAAATGGTCCCCAAAAACCGCGAATCCTTCAAAACCGCCTTCGCCGTATCCGTCGATGCGGCACACGGCATCTCCACCGGCATCAGCGCCGCCGACCGCACTGCCACCGTCAAACTCCTCGCCAATCCCGCCACCACCGCCGACGACCTCGTCCAGCCCGGCCACATCTTCCCCCTCGCCGCGCGCCCCGGCGGCGTCCTCGAACGCGCCGGCCACACCGAAGCCGCCGTCGATCTCGCCGTCCTCGCCGGCCTAAAACCCTGCGCCGTCATTTGCGAAATCCTTAAAGACGATGGCTCCATGGCCCGCGTCCCCGACCTCATCGAGTTCAAAAAACGCTTCAACATCCCCCTCGTCTCCATCGAGCAACTCATCGAGTACCGCCACCGCACCGAACTCCTCGTCGAAAAAATCTCCACCGAGTTTGTCGCCACCGCCTGGGGCGATTTCGATCTCCACACCTTCCGCGAACGCCTCTCCGGCCGCACCCACTACGCCCTCACCCTCGGCACGCTCGACGACACTCCAACCCTCGTCCGCGTCCACCGCATGAACCTGCTCTCCGACGTCTTCCGCCAGCGCGGCTCCGACGGAGCCGCCGTCATCGAAAACTCCCTTGAGCAAATCCGCGCCGAAGGCCGCGGCGCCCTCGTCTACCTCCAGCACAACCCCACCCGCCCCCTTCCCGCTTTCAAGACGCCCGGCTCGCTCGAAGAAAAAAAAGCCCAGCCCCTCCCCGCCGACTTCCGCGAAGCCGGCATCGGCGCGCAAATCCTCTCCTCGCTCGGCCTGAAAAAAATCCGCCTTCTCTCTTCGACCCACCGCAAGGTCATCGGCCTCGACGGCTTCGGCCTCGACATCGTCGCCCAAGTCCCCCTCTGCACCAAGTAGAGCCCGCGCTCCGCCTCCGACCGGACCGCGGGTTATCCAACCCGCGATAACGCCCCGCCCGCGAACCCCTGCCCCATCGGCCCCTTCCCGTTGAAGGCTTCGGTGCTCCGCCGCCGCCACTTGAGCGTTCAGCGTTGAACGTTGAGCATTAAACGTTCGTCCCCCTCCACCTCGCCCAATCCTGTTCATCCTCTTAATCCTGTCCAAAAATTCCGCCGCTGCCCCCTCCCCATCCGGTACCCATCTGTGCAATCCGTGGTTAAAAAACTCCGCGCCCTCCGCGCCTCCGCGGTGAATCCCCCTCCGTCTCCCCGGCCCCCACCGCACGCCCTCCCGCCCGTTTCAGCGCCTCAGCCCCTCACCGCTTCCGCGCCAAAAACTCCGCCAGCCACTTCTCCTGCAGCTCCGCGTCCATCTTCACCTTCTCGTTGAACGCCCGCTCCCACGGCTTCGCGTCAAACATCGACGACCCCGCCGTATAGAACCGCCGCGCGTGCGTGAACATCGCCTCATACTTCGCAACCGACTCTGTCATCATCTCCGTCAACTGCGCCGCGTACTTCGCCTCGCCCGTCAGCTCCAATAATCGCTTCGCCAG
The DNA here is from genome assembly GCF_002310495.1 of Nibricoccus aquaticus. Taxonomy (GTDB): domain Bacteria; phylum Verrucomicrobiota; class Verrucomicrobiia; order Opitutales; family Opitutaceae; genus Nibricoccus; species Nibricoccus aquaticus. The sequence goes on from NZ_CP023344.1 coordinate 1,159,850, forward strand.
CGCCGCCCGCACCTTCAGCCGGTAATACTCCGCCGTCAGCACCAGACACTCGCTGTCATTCACGAACCGCTGCAACTCCGCCGGATCATTTCCACCCGCCGCGACCGCCGCCTTGGCTATCTCGAGCGAGCGCTGCGCCATCTCCACATAAAGATCCACGAGCCAATCCGCCCGCATCACATCCTTCGGCTCCCGCCCCGCCGCCAGCTCCACAGCCAGCTCAGCCACCGGCATCGACCGCAGATCGCGCACCGCCTCCACGCCATAAGATTGCTGATACAGCGCGATCGTGTACGCATCCACCGGCCGGCTGTAATAACGCTGCCGCGTCAGCCCCGTCGGACCCTGGAAACGCACATCCTCGATCTTCGTCCGATAACTCAAAATATCGTCCACCGTCGCCTGCACCCACGCGATCGACACCGGGAAAAAATTCCCGAACCGCACCGCCGTCACGTTCTGCAACCCCGGCAAAATCGGCCCCGTCAAATCGTACCACACCACCAGCGCCGCGCCCGCCTTCTTGCTCCCGAACTTCTTCCCAAGAAACTCCGACGCCCACCGCTGCTCCGTCTTCTCGTCGCGCTCCGCCTTCCACAGATACCGCCCTTCGAGCAAATGCCACAGCGGATCTCGCTCAAACGCGTTGAGCCCCGCCGTCACCTCTTTCCCGTTCGCATCTTTCACGACATCCAGCGTACCCGGCCAGCTCCACGCCTGCGGTGGATAAAACCACGCGCCCTTGAAAAGCCCCGACTCTTTCCAGTGCTTCACCATCTCACCGATCAGCCGCGGACTCCCCACCCGATAAGGCGTCGCATCCGCCGGATCGTGCAGATTCACGATGTGTCCCTTGAGCACGCCCTTCCAATCGTTGTGCCGCTCATCCGGCCACGGGCTCGTGATCGTCTCGTCGTTATGCTTCAGCTCCGAGTACAGGTTGTCGTACATCGTCGGCAGCTTCGCCTTGAACCCCATGTCGAGCGTCCAGTCGCGGATGATCAGCTTAGGATTTTTCCCCGAGTCCTTCGCCGCCTTGAAAATCACATCGCGAAACCAAGGCTCCTGCTGATCGAGGGCGAGGGATTCTCCCGGACAAATGTAGAGCCCTACGTTCGGAAACTCCGCGAAATACTTCGTCAGCACCGCCCGATAATACCCGCGCACAAAATCATCCGGCACCGAGTAACGCGTCGCATCCTTCTCCGCCTCATTCTTCGGCCTCTTCAAAACCTCGGCCTGATGCTCACTGATATGAATGTTATAAAAATGCGTGAGCACGGTGATGTTCCGCTTCTCACACTCCTCCGCCAGCCAGCGAAACTGTTCCTGATTTCTCCGCACCTCTTCACGACTGAACTGCGTCGCATCCGGATACTCCGGCAGCTCCAGGATGTGCGGAAACAAATGCCCCGACCACACGATCAACGTGTTGAGCCGCGCCGACAGCAGATAGTCCAGATAACGCGTCATCAGCGGACGGTCGAAAAACCACGGAAACCGCTCCGGACTCAGCTCCGACTGGTATCCCCAATTCGGACTCAACATCACGAGCACCGCCCCGCGCAGCTCGAAATCCGGCGCCCCCTGCGCATCGACGACATCCTTCCCCAACACCGTCTGCACTCCATAGAGCACACCACCCGGTCCACCTGCGATCACCCGTTTATCTCCATCTATCCGAAACGCCTCAGGCGACTTCACCGACGGATCGATCTCAAACACCACGGATTTCCCCGCCGCCTTCATCATCTCCTCCGCCATCTGCACCGGCGCCGGCTTATCCGCGCCCTGGGCGAAGCCCGCGGCGATTCCCGCAAAACCAAACAGACCTGCACACCACACACGTTTCATCGTCGTTATCATAAAAATCATTCCTCCCTCATCAGCCGCACCGGCCCGAGCAAGCCCGCCTTCAGCAGCGGCCGCCCCTTCATGCCGATTTTTGCCGTCGTCCACGTGACGCGCTCCGCCTCCGGCAACTCCGCGTCGCCGATCAACCGGTTCGCCCACGTATTCGTGACTCCGACACGCAGCTCGTTGTCACCGTCCTTGAGCGCCCGCGTGACCTCCACGTGATAAGGCGGCGTCCAAGCCACGCCGCAATTCACGCCATTCACATAAACCTCCGCGAGATTCGCCACCTCGCCAAGATCGAGCCACACGCGCCGCCCGCGACTCGACGCCGCGTTAAACGAAAACACGCGCTTGTACTGCGCCGTCCCCGAAAAATGCCGCACCGCCGCATCGCTGTGCTTGCTCCAGTCGAAAAGCGCCTCCGCATAAACCGGCGCACCCGGCGCCGCCGGACGTTTCTCAAACGCCACGGTCCAGCTGCCAGTCAGCTCCTGCATCGCGCGCAAAAACGGCTGATTCGCTCTCTCGCTCTTGAGCATCGCAGTCGTCTTCTCACGAAACACCACAAACACCGACTCCGCCGCCGCCAACTCCAGTGGCAGCACCGTGCGTCCTTTCTCCCGCCACCAGCTGCGCGCCTCAATGATCTCTCCCGTCACCGTATTCCAAATCTCCGGCACGCTCCCATCCACGCGAAGCGAAAACTCCAGCGACCGCGTCCGCTCCAATTGATTCGAAACGAAATAAACCTCCACGTCCTCCACGCGCCGATGCGTCCAAGCCACCTTGTCCGCCTCCTCGCCTTTCTCCATCGCCACAAAATCCCGCGCGATCTTCAGCGAGTCGAGGGTCTCCTCCGTCCACGGCGCATCGATGATCTTCGCACCGAGCTTCTTCAACTCGCCCACCCGCTTGGCCACTTCCGCCGACAACGGCACCCCGCTCGGATTCATCGGATTCGCGCCCGGTAAAACCAGCACGCCATAACTCGCTCCGCCAGGCAGCACGATCCGTCCATCCCGCACCGTCGCCAGCCGCAACAGCGCATCACGATTGATCGAGTCGTAAGCATAACCGCGCAACGGATCGGTCCAGTCCGCCGGATTTGTCGTGTTCGCCGAACTCGAAACCCCCTCCGCCACCGTCTTCATCGGCTGACCGACATTTGCCAGCCGCACCGCCTCACGCTTCACCGCATCCTCGCCCATCAACCCTGGCAGAACTGTCGTCAACCGCTCCGGCAACACCGCCCGCCGCGGCATTTCCTCGCCCGTAAACACCGCGACATCCACCACCGGCACTCCTTGCTGAAGCACCGCCTGCACGCGATGCGCATAAGCGAACCACGCCGCGCCGGGACGCCACCACGTCTGATCGCGCTGAAAGAAAGTACCCACACCACCCAGCGTCATCCCTGGCTTCCGATCAGGCCACGGATTGTGCATGAAAACATGATACGCGAAGTGATTCACCCCGAGCGCATAGTTCCGGTCCCCAAGTGCCTTCAACATCCCCGGATGCTCGTCCCACGTCAGCTTCAGCTCGGTGAACGCCTCCGCCCCGATGATCTTCTTCCCATAAACACGCGCCGCCGAAATCGTATCCCGCATGTCGTTCGGCTTGTCGTGCGTCGGACTCCGCAGCCAGAACTCGCCCATCGGCAAATCCACCTGCTCGAAGTGCCGCATGTTATCGCTCGTGACCACCGGCGACACACTCTCCGCCGTGAACCGCTTCCCATTCACGCGCGCCAGCTCCGCATAAACGCCGACAAAATTATCCACGATCAACTCCCCGATCGTCGTCCGCACATCGTGCAAAAACGTCTCCGATGCCTCCGCGCTCTCCACCGGAATCCCCGCCATCGCCGGTAGCCACGGCCGCGGATCGTACCCACGCCGCCGCTCAAACTCCTTCTGAAAAACCGGCGACCAGTTCTGCGACCCGCACTCCCAGCTATCCAAGTGAAAACCCGCCAGCACGCGCTTGCTCAGCTCCGGCCCCGCCCGTCGCATCGCCTCGCCAAACCACTGATCGAAATTCAACCGCGCCGCCGCCGGATTAAACTTATCCGCCTCCAGCCCTTTGCCTGCGCCCGCCGTCTCGTTGTGCTGCCCCGTCGATGTATGGCCGACTCGCAGGATCGTCCACGCTCCCGCCGGCATATCCCAGTTCAATTTCCCATCCGCGCCCAGCTTCGACGTGAGATCGACCATCGTCCCCTTGGCCACCGCCAGCTTCTCCGGCAAAATATCCGACGTCGTACGCTTCCCGATACGCCAGAGCGCTCCGGACTTTCCCTCAAACTGCTCGATGCGCGCCTCGCTCGAAAGCTCCAACCGCGTCACTTTCAAAATCGGTCGCCACTTCGCCGCATCCATATCCTCCGAGCCCGGCTCCGAACCTGCCGGATCCCACACAAACCGAAAATACCGCGCCGTCGTCTCCGGCAGCGCGAAGGTCGCCTCCCACGCATTGTGCTGCCACCCCTGACGCGCCGGCTCGAGCTGCGCTACAAAAAGAAAATCCTTCCCGTCCTCGCTAGCCTCCACGCGCAACCGCAGCCCCTGCATGTTCGTCCCATCCGGCTGCACCACGAGCGACCGCGCCGTGAACGACTCCGCAAACGCATACTGAATCCACCCCGCATCCTCCGCCCGATAACGCGCCTTCTCTTTTCCCATCGGCAGCATCGACGCATCAGCTCCCTCACTCGTCGTCACTACCGGCACCACCGTCCGCGTCGACACGCCCGCGCCCGCCTGCGTCGGAAACGCCAGCACCGCGATGTCGCGATAATAATTTTCCTTCGTCGGCGGCTGCGGCAGCACGCCCGAAAAAACTTTCCCCGTTTTCCCGCCGCTCACCCGCGTCTCGCTCCACACCACGCGCTGCATCGAAAGCTCCGGCGTGATCCACGGCCCGCCCGACGTCGCGAATCCATCGCACGCATGCATCGCGATCTTCAGCCCCAGCCGGTCCGCCTCCTTAAACGCATGCATCACCATGCCCCACCATTCCTCTGTGAGCTGTCGCACCGGCGTAATCGGCCACGCGGGAGTCGGCATATCCTGGATCGCCATGAAATACGCCCCGCCGATTCCCGCCTGCTTCATCGCTTCAAGATCCGCCGTGATCCCTTCGCGCGAAACCGACGCCTGCATCCAATACCAAATCACCCACGGCTTCGCCGACTCCGGCGGATTCTGAAAATCGCGCACGAGCGCATACGGTGTTCCCTCCGCCCGCATCGCCGAAACACCAGCGACCAGGATCAAAACGAAAACAGGCAGCAGACGGGAAAAACGGATCATGGCGGAGGAGTTGAAAAGTGAATGAAGGAAAATCGCCCCGCCAGCCGACACGCCGCCAGACGCAAAACGCGCCGGGAAGTTACGTCCTCTGCGCGGCCCGACGACGCTCAAGATCCGCGCGGATCTGCGGCTCAAGCTTCTCGAAACGTCCGTAGAAAAGCACCGGTACGATCGCCAGTCCGAAGCACGCCGCCGGAATCCACACAATGCCGGCATTGATCGCCGACACGACCGCTGCCGTCGGCTCCGTCTTCGCGACATAACCCGCCGCATCGAGAATCCACATTGGCAGCGCCGTGCCCAACCCCGCTCCGGCCTTCAAACAAAACGCCGCACCGATCGCCGTAAGCAGACCCGCCGCGCGAATCCCAGTCTTCCATTCGCCGAAATCGACGCTGTCCGAAAGCACCACGAACGGCATCGCCATCGCCACGCCGCTCGCGAGAAACCCGATCGTCCAGCCAGTCAGGATAATTTCCACCGACAGCCCATTCTTCACGCCGAGATAAACAATCAGCTGCCCGATCGTCATCCCCAGCAAACCGAGCGCCCACACAGTTCCCTTCGATGCCTTGCGACAAAACCACGGGAGCAAAACCGCCGTCGCCAGCGACGCAAAATCGAGACTGTTCGCTAGCTTGATCAGATCCTTCCGATGCAGCACGTACTCGAAAAAATGAGGCGCCACCGAGACACGCGAGATGAAGCCGATCCAGAACAGAAAGCTGCTGATAAAAATAATCACCCACGGCCAGTTTCCCCGCAGCGCGCCAAACGTGCCCAGAATCGGCTGCGGTTTCGTCTCCACCGCGACCGTCTCCTTCAGATTCCGAAACGCGATGAGAAACAGGATTATCGAGGCTACCGCAAACATCGGCATCGCCAGCAAAAATCCTTTGCGATCATCGCCCCCACCTAGCCACACCGCGAACTCGATGCCCGTGAGATTCACGATGAGCACCCCCAGCTTGGAGCCGAACATCCGGAAGGTCGTCAGCGTCACGCGCTCCTTCGAATCCGTCGTGAGCGCCGATAGGATCGACGTCACCGGCGTGTTAATACCGGTATAGATCACGTTGAAAATGATGTACGTGATCGCCGCGTAGAAGAGCTTGGCCGTCGCTCCCAGATCCGGCGTCAGAAATGTCAGAGTCCCAAAGATCGCGAACGGCCCGCACAGCCACAGAAACCACGGACGGCTCTTCCCAAAACGACTCCGCGTCTTGTCGAAGATGATTCCCCAGATCGGCGCATCCAGCGCATCCACCCAGCGGGCGATCAATGCAATCCACGCCACCGCCGCCGCGGAAATTCCATACACGTCCGTGTAGAAGTATGGCAGGTATCCCATGATCCAGCCGAACAACAACTGCCCGCCGATATCCGGCAGAGCATAACTAAAACGCGTGGTAAGAGAGGTCTTGCCGGTTGGGGTACTCACAAAAGCGACAGGGTATTTAAGAGAGGAAAAACGCGCGCAGATTTAACTCATGAGATCCGTCAGTCCGAACCGCCCGAGCACCTCCTTGATTTTCACTGGCCGCCCGATCTGCGTAGACTCCTCCATCGCCTGCATGAGCGCCACCGTCACGATACCCTCACGCGCATCCGGCTTCGGCGTTTTGCCCTCCGTGATCGAACGCGCGAAGTACTCGATGTAATTCTGATACTCGCCCGCGTGATGCGAATGCCCGCCGAAGCGGAAATAGTGCGCATCCTGATCCTCAAACGTCTCCACGACCGACTGGCTGCCGATCTTCCACGCATAGCGCAGATCGTAATAGTCGCCCTGACTCGCGCCGTTCGCGCAACGCAGGATGCAGCTCATGTTGGAATCACGCTGCAGCGGCACCACCGGCCCCGAGTACGACCCGCTCACGCGCGCCGTGACGCCATTGGTCGCCTTCATCACAAAGTGGAACGTATCCGGATGCGCGAGACCGAGCGACCGCCCATTCTCGCTGAGCGACGAGTATCCCATCACTTCTTCGATGTCCGGCAGATACCAACGCACCAGATCACCCGGATGGCTGATGCAACCATAGAGCCATTTGAACGCATCGTTCTTCGCCCATTCCTTTTTCAAGAACCAGCGATGATCTGCATGATAGTACGCCTCGACCGTGATGATGTCGCCAAACGCCCCGCTCTCAAAATGCTCCCGCTGCCGCGTGAACGGCGCGAAAAACCGCGAGCTCTGCCCCACGAAAACCTGCTTCCCGCTCGCTTTCTGCGCATCGAGCACCTCGCGCGCCCGACTCAGATCGTGCAGAAACGGCTTCGTGCAGATCACGTGTTTCCCGGCCTTGAGTGTTTGGATCACATGATCCGCATGGAGATGATCCGGCGTATAAATCCCCACCACATCCACCGCCGGGTCCGCCAGCATCGTTTCCAACGACGACGCGTAAACCTTCGGATCGAGTCCAAACTCCGCGCAGCGTGCCTTCCCCAGTTCCTCACTAAGATCGCACAGTCTGGCAACAGACCAAAGCGGGCTATTCACGCCCGCCGAGATAATGCTGCGGCCTTCGCCGAGTCCAAGAACACCGAGTCCAAGTTTTTTCATAGGGTTTAAGGAAGACGGGAACGACCACGCGTAGAGACATGGCCATCGCCTCGATGCAATGACCGGCCAAACACCCGGAATTACATCCAATGCTCACCAAGCTTATTTCATGTGAAATAAGAGCAAGCCCTCTTTTTCATGAAACATTAAATTATTGGATCACCTCACAACACTAAACAACCCCCTGCCCACCCCACACCTCTTACAACTCACAAACCAGACCCAGACTCATCAAAGCATACTCCGCAGGGAGACCACCAATCGCCCACACGCTTCAGGCGCAGCTCAACCGCAAAAACTATTGACACTCACTTTTCATGAAACACAGAATTAAGGCTCTTTTATTTCATATGAAATAAAATAAATACCCTGCCTCCCGCATTTGCGGACGACTTTAGCCGTACCGACTCCCCCAACCCATAGCATAGCATGAACTACCACAGTCCAGTTCGAGCCACCGCCACTAACCGGCCCCGCTCAGTCACCGCCCGCAAACTGGCGATGCTGCTGGCGGCCATGGCTGCATCGTCGCAGCTGGCCCCCACTCCAGTCGTCGCCCAAGCCGCCGCCACCGGCTCCATCCAAGGCCGTGTCATGAATGCGGCCAACGGCATGTACCTGAATAACGCGCGCGTTACCGTTGAAGGCACATCGATCGAAACCTTCACCAATGAATTCGGCGACTTCAGCCTGAATGACATTCCCGCAGGCCAGGTCACCATTCGCACCTCCTACACCGGTCAGGAGCCACAGGTCACAAAAGTCACCGTCGAAGCAGGAAAGACCGCCACCCAGAACATCTCTTTTAACGCCGAACAATCTACGACCGGCGAAGACGGCACCATCGTCCTGAACGAGTTCGTCGTCGCCTCCGACCGTTTCAAAAACGCGCAAGAACTCGCCACCAACGAAGAGCGGTACTCCACCAACATCAAAAACGTAGTCTCCACCGATTCCCTCGGCTTCGTCCCAGGCGGTAATGTCGGTGAATTCGTCAAATACCTCCCCGGCGTACAGGTCGGCTACGGCGGCAGCACCACCGTCAACCCTTCCACCGCCTCCAGCATCGAAGTCCGCGGCTTCGGCTCCGATCAGACCACCATCCTCATCGATGGCTTGCCTGTATCCTCTGCTAACGCCGGCGGTCTAACGCGTGAGACCGGTCTCGACACCCTCTCAATCAACAACGCCTCCCGCATCGAAGTCATCAAGGTGGCCACCCCCGATATGCCTGCGGAAGCGGCCGGCGGCACGATCAACCTCATCACCAAATCCGCCTTCGAGTACGCCAAGCCTACCACCACGGTCTCGCTCTACCTGACCGCCAACAGCGAGGACCTCAAGTTCAGCAAACAACAAGGCCCGACCGACGAGAAGAGCTACCACATCCTCCCCAGTGCCCGCGTCTCGGTTGCGATCCCCTTGAGTGAAAAACTCGGCCTCACCGTCTCCCTGTCCTCAGACAACCAATACGCCCCCACCAACACCGTAGCGGCCGATTGGACCCGCATTCCGACCTTTTTCGACAATACCGCTCTCGGCGGTCAGACCGGCACCCCGGTCACCAACGCCAAAGGTGAGTCAGCTAGCCTCGCCAATCCCTACCTCGGTAAAACTACCACCTCCGAGTACGCCTGGGCCGACTATCGCCTATCCGGCAACATCAAGCTCGATTGGAAGCCCTTCACCGGCCTGATCATCAATACCAACATCAACTACTCGAGCTACGAGGGCTACAGCACCCGCCGCGCCCTCGAGGTCAGCGCCAGCAGCCCGATGGACTGGGGCCCTGACTACACCGTCGGCCGCCTCGCCTCGGTCACGAACGGCACCACCACCACCTACCGGGGCCCCGGCAACACCGCCCGCATGACCGTCGAAGGCTTCGACAAAATTGGCGACACCATCGCGGCGTACCTGAAGTTCCGCTACAACAAAGGCCCCTTCTCCCTCGACGGCCAGGCCAGCACCTCGATCTCCAATCTCGACTACGTGGACATCGACAACGGCCACTTCTCGCAAATCGAGATGAACCTCCGTGATGTCGGTCAGGTCCGCTTCGACGGCATCAACAACGGCGTGCCCGCTCTGACCACCATCACCAAATTCGATGGCTCCACCGTCGATCACACCAGCATCTCGTCTTGGACCAATGCCACCGTGGACGCCGGTATCCTGGATAATCACTCCCAAGGCACCCGCGATCTCTACAACATTAACCTCCGCTACCAGCTCGATTTCCTCCCATTCGATCTCGCCGTCAAAACCGGCTTCAGCCGTGATGAACGTAAGGACGATCAATGGGGTCGTGGCGGCGCCAAGTACCGCTACGTCGGCCCCAACGGACTCGACACCAACGGCAACGGTACGCCCGCCTTGACCGCTGAGCAGCTCCTCGATCCCAACGGTCGCCGCTCCCCCGGCTACGGCCTCCCCGCTCAGGAATGGTCCAGCGTTTATACCCTCCATAAACTCTACGCCGATAACCCTTCGTGGTTCAGCGATACCGCCACCATCGGCCTCCAAGCCTCCAACCTGCGCGCCCAACTCACCAATACGAAACACATCAAGGAGACCAACGACGCCTACTACGCGATGGCGGAATCCAAGCTCTTCGACAACCGCCTCAATATCACCGTCGGCGGCCGTCAGACGAACCGCAAGCGCGTCGCCAATCAGTCCGTCGTCGATACCAAGTGGAACTACGTCAAAAATCCAGACGGCAGCGTGTACACCGACGCCACCTTCCGCGAAGGCGTCAAAATCGACTACTCCAACGCCCGTGAGTACGACCCGAACCTTCCCAACTCTACCACTTACACCACGATCAACGATTTCAACTACACCGACCCCGCCTATGGCCTTTTGGCTAAATTCGCCGCCGTTGGAGCCATCCATCCAGGTCACGTCCTCTACGGTCCCAACAACACCACCGGCAATCCCACCCAGGCCAACACCAGCAACAACCTCGAAGCTGTTCGCCTCGCCTACGGTACCAAACCCATCATCGCCGAAGCCAAAGACCCCGTCGTCCCCCAGGTTCAGCTCTCCTATCGCGTCACTGACTCTCTAACTGCGAAGATGGCTTGGAGCCGGGAAGTCGCTCTCCCCCGCCTCGAATCCAGCGTCGGCGGCATCCTGACCAATACCTTCAGCATTAACGAATTCGTTGACCCGGTTGAAATCGCTCAAAACTCAGGCGCTGACGGCCGTATCACGATGTCCAACGCCGGCCTCGATCCTCAGACCACCCAGTCTTGGAACTTCGAGCTCGGTTACTACTTCAGCAAGGGCGGTAAGATCTCCGTCAGCTATTACTACAAAGAGATCGAGAACGTCTGGGAAGCCATCGTCGTGCCTCCCTCCGACGCCTCCTATGCTCTCCTGCTGAACTCCATCGGCCTGGACCCCGCGCTCTACCCGAACTACGTCGTCTCCTCCACGATCAACGGCTCCAGGAACTCCACCAACACCGGCTACGAAATCGACATCCGCCAGAACCTCGAATTCCTCGGCCGCTACGGACGCTACTTCAACATATTCGCCAACTACAGCCACAAGGACACCAAGCGCAGCGCCCCCTCGAACAGCGTCGTCCAGATCTTGGCGGACTCCGCTGACGACACCTACAACGGCGGCATCACCTTCGCGACGAGCCGGTTTCAACTCGCTCTCCGCGGTAACTACATCGCCGAAAATCTCCAGCGCACCACCAGCAGCATCGTGTTTAACGGAGTCCCTGTGGCCGCCTACGATTATACCCCCGAAGAGTTCCGCGTAAACGTCCAGGCCGACTACACCATCAGCAAGCGTTACAGCTTCTTCCTCTCGGCTAACAACGTGCTCAACAGCGACCGCAAGGTTCAGTACCGCGACGCCGCTTACATCACCCCCGACTACGCCTCGACCCGCAACCTCACCACGTTCGGCGTCACGATCACCACCGGCATCAACGCCAAATTCTGATCCCACGGCAAAGTCCCGCTCCCTCCCAAGGCCCGACCTCACCAGTCGGGCCTTGTCATTGAATCATCCCGCGGCTCGCGTCTGCCACCGCCCGCCACGCTCCCCCACGAATGACGAAGGCCACCCACACCGCCACCTCCCCACGCCTGTTCGCTTGGCTTGCGCCCCTGGTCCTGATCGCAGCGATCACCTTCGCCTACCACGACACGCTCTCCGTCCCGTTCCTCTTCGACGACACCGCCTCAATCCAGCAAAACCTCACCCTCGACAGCCTCTGGCAATCCCTCCGCCCACCCGCCGACAGCGGCGTCACCGTTAGCGGCAGGCCTCTGCTCAACCTCTCCTTCGCACTCAGCGATCGCCTCGGCGCAGGCACCCTCGCGGGCCATCACCTCGTCAACATCGCCATCCACGCCGCCAACGCCTGCCTCCTGTACGCACTGGTTCTTGGCACCCTCCAGCTGTCCTCAGTCTCCCGATACGCCCCCAGATTCCCCCATGCCCACTCGCTAGCGATCGCCCTTCTCTGGTCGCTCCACCCGCTGCAAACCGAGTCCGTCACCTACCTCGTCCAACGCGCCGAATCCCTCGCCGCCTTTTTCTACCTCCTCACCCTTTACCTGTTCCTGCGCTCGCAAACCACCCCGCCCCATCGCTCGCGATTCCTACTCATCGCCACCGTCACCGCCTGCGCCCTCGGCATGGCCGCCAAGGAGGTCATGGTCTCCGCTCCGCTCCTGGTCCTCCTCTACGACCGCGCCTTCCTCAGCCGCGACCTGCCGTCCGCGTGGAAAACCAAAAAACACTTCTACCTCGCCCTGTTTTCCACCTGGGCCGTCCTCATCCTCTGCATCATCCAGAGCGGCTCCCGCGGAAACACCGCCGGCTTCCACGCCGGCACCAGCTGGATCGACTATATCTACACTCAGGCCTTCGCGATCACCCACTACCTGCGCCTCGCCTTCTGGCCCTCCCCCATCGTGTTCGATTACGGCCGCGAACTCATCACTTCCTTCAACTCCATCGCCTGGCCCGCCGCTCTGCTGATCGTGGCCATCGCGTGGATCTTCAAACGCTGGTGGCACAACCGTCCCTCCGGTTTCCTCGGCGTTCTTTTCCTCGCCGTCCTCGCCCCCACCACCCTCGTCCCCGTCGCCACCCAGACCATCGCCGAACACCGCACTTACCTGGCCCTCGCCCCGCTCTTCGCGGGCACCGTACTCCTGTTCGCCCGCCTCCTCGGTGAAAAAGCCGCCTGCTTCCTCACCGCCGCTCTCTCCCTCACCCTCGTATTCATCACCCTCGACCGCAACCGCGACTACCACTCCGTCGAATCCATCTGGTCCGACACCCTCGCCAAACGCCCCACCAACGACCGCGCCTGGCACTCCATGGGCTACGTTTACCTCGAAAAAAATCTCCCCGACGAGGCCAAGAATTCCTTCCGCCAGGCCATGCAGCTCCACAGCGATCCGGTCAACATCATGGGCTACGCTCACGCCCTCACCAAATCCGGTGACACAGGCGAAGCCGACGAGGCCATCTACCTCTACCGCACCGCCCTCGCTGCCGTCCCCAGCACCTACACCGACGTTTACGAAAGCATGTCCAACCTCGGCCTGCTCCTCGGTCAGAAAGGCGAATACGACGAAGCCCTCCGCTGGCTCAACAACGCCATCGCGCTCGCCCCCCGCAAAACCGGCGCACCCTACAACCTCGGCTCCCTCTATTTCTCCCTCGGCCGCTACGAAGAAGCCACCGCCCCGCTCCGCCTCGCCCTCTCTGATCCTAAACAAGGCGACGCCGCCAGCGACCTCCTCGTCCGCGCACTCCTCAGCCTCGGCAAAACCAGCGACGCCCTCGCCCTCGCCGAAAAACAAACCGCCGCCCACCCGGACTCCCTCCTCCTCCGCCTCTCCCACGCCCAAGCCCTCGCCGCCTCCGGCAGACTCGACGCCGCCCTCGCCGAATACCAAGCCATCCTCGCCCAGGCCCCCGCCTTCCCCTCCGCACGCACCCAGCTCGGTATCCTTTTTTTCGCCACACGCCGCCTCCCCGATGCCCGCCGCGAGCTCGCCCTCGCCGTCACCCAAAACCCCCGCGACGCCGCCGCTCAATCCACGCTCGCCGAAGTCCTCCTCAAATCCGGCGAGCCCGACGAGGCCGTCCCCCACTTCGAAGCCGCCCTCCAGCTCGCCCCCGCCGACCGCAAATCCCGCTACCTCCTCGCCAACACTCTCCTCCAGCTCGGCGATCTCGACGACGCCATCCCTCACTACCAGCGCCTCATTCAGGAAAAATCCCCGCCCCTCGCCGAAATCCACAACCAGCTCGCCATCGCCTACGCCCAAAAAAACGACTTCGCCCAAGCCCGCGCCCACTTCTCCGAATGCCTCCGCCTCGATCCTAAACACACCGGCGCTTCAGAAAACCTACGCCGCCTCCCCGCACCATAATGTTCCGATAAGCTCCCCCGCGCTACCCTCCGCCCATCCACCCGCTTTGCGCGCCTCCGGATTACTCCGCCTCCTCCATGCATCTCCCCCGCTCACTCGCCTTCGGCCTTACTCTCTCCGCGCTGCTTTCCTCCGCCTCCGCGCAATCCGCCACTCCGCTCAAAGTCGACTTCAGCATCCCCGGTCGCAGCGACGCCATCGCCCCTCACTTCAACCAATGGCCCGTTAAAAACGGCGCCTCCGACGAGAAAGAAATCGCCGGCCTCTCCTTCAAGCTCACCCACCGCGGCCCCGGCAAAGGCATCGCCACCACGTGGTGGAAATTCGGCGCCCTCGAAGGCTCCCGCATGGCCGTGGACGGCGTCACTCTCGACAACGGCGACACTACCTCCGTCCTCGAACTCCGCATGCGCGGCCTCACTCCCGGCCCTCACACCCTCGTCACCTATCACAACATCTCCGAAGACGACTCCAAAAATCCCTACGGCAAAATCGACATCGCCATCAACGGCACCGCGCAAATCTCCGGCCTCACCCCGTCCCGCCGCGCCACCGACGAAACCGCCGCCTTCGCCTACCTCACCTTCAACGCCACCGCCGGCCAGGAGGTCGTCATCGCCTTCACGCCTTCGCCCGCCTCCGCCGACCCTTCCGCAAAACGCCGCAACATCATCCTCAACGGCTTCGAGCTCGACGCCTCCAGCCCCGCCCTCCGCGCCCGCCAGCCTTCCCCCGCTCACGGCGACTACCACACCGACGCCGACACCGCCCCGCTTTCACTCACCTGGGTTCCCGCCGCTTCTGCGGTCACTCATCACGTTTACCTCGGCACCAGCCTCGAAGCCGTCGCCAACGCCACCCCGCAATCCCCCGAATACCGCGGCCCCGTTTCCAAGCCTGCCTTCTCCCCTGGCGCACTCAGTCCGCTCGTCCGCCACTTCTGGCGTATCGACGAAGTCGATGCCGCTGGTCTTGTCACTCGCGGTGAGGTCTGGTCCTTCCAACCCCGCCGCGTCGCCTTCCCCGGAGCCGAGGGCTACGGTCGCTTCGCCCTCGGCGGACGTGGCGGTCGCGTCATCGAGGTCACCAACCTCAACGACTCCGGCCCCGGCTCCCTCCGCGCCGCCGTCGAGGCCGACGGCCCCCGCACCGTCGTCTTCACCGTCTCCGGCCTCATCACCCTCGAGAGCAAACTCCCCGTCCGGAATCCGTTCATCACCATCGCCGGTCAGACCGCCCCCGGCAAAGGCATCACCATCCGCAAATATAACCTCGGCCTCCTCGGCGCCCACGACTCCATCATCCGCCACCTCCGCGTCCGCCCCGGCAACATCGCCGGCGTCACCCTCGACGGCATGGGCATGGCCGGCACCGACCACGCCATCTTCGATCACTGCTCCATCAGCTGGACCATCGACGAATCCTTCAGCTCCCGCGGCGCGAAAAATATCACACTCCAGCGCACCCTCATCTCCGAAGCCCTCAACGCCGCCGGCCACAAAAATTACGAAGCGGGCAAACCCCATGGCTTCGCGGCCTCCATCGGCGGTGACATCGGTTCCTTCCACCACAATCTTCTCGCCCATAACTACGGCCGCAATTGGTCCCTCGCTGGCGGTCTCGGTGCAGGCGGCGCCTTCACTGGCCGCCTCGATATCACCAACAACGTAGTGTACAACTGGGGACGCCGCGCCACGGACGGCGGCGCTCACGAGGTCAACTTCGTCAACAATTACTACAAGCCCGGCGCGGCCACCACGATGTTCTACGCCCTCAACGCCCAGTACGGCGGCTTCCCCGGCACCCAGCGCTACTACTTCGCCGGAAACGTCATGCCCGGCAAATTCGACGAGAAATCACAGAAGAAGGGCCGCATGGTCAGCACCGAGCTCGGCGCCAAAATGCCCACCTACGAGGTTTACGTGGACCAGCCTTTCTTCCCGTCGCACGTCACCACCCAGTCCGCCCGCCACGCCTATAAAGTCGTCCTCTCCGATGTCGGCGCCAACGCCCCCGCCCTCGATAATCACGACACCCGCATGATCTCCGAGACGCTCGCCGGCACCTACTCCTTCAAAGGCTCGAAGACCGGCCTCCCCGGTATGCCCGACACCCAGGTCGACTCCGGCGGCTGGGAAGCTCTTCCCGAGATCCGCCGCGACGCTTCGTGGGACACCGACCACGACGGCCTCCCCGACTGGTGGGAAAAACTCCACGGCTCCAACCCCGCGTCTCCGGCCAATGACTACAGCGACTCAAACGCCGACCGCGACGCCAACGGCTTCACCGATCTCGAAGACTACCTCGCCTGGATGGCCACGCCCCGCACCTCGATCCCCGCCGGCCAGCCGACCGAGCTCCCGTTCTCCATCCTCTCCAACCTCACCGCCGGCTTCACCGACAAGCCCGTCTTCACCGTCGCCTCTGCCAAAAATGGCGAACTCGTCATTCTCCCCGACGGCAAAGCCGCCCGCTTCACGCCCGCCCCCGGCTTCACCGGACTCGCCTCCTTCACTTTCACTGTCACCGATGCCGAGGGCGACTCGCTCACGCGCACCGTGAATCTTCTCGTGCAATAAATCTCCCGCTCCGGCGTTAACCACCCATGCCTTTCTCATTTCGCTCACTCGCCGGAGTCTTCGTCTTCGCTCTCGCCGCAGCGTCATCGCTCGCCACCAGCTCCACCCCGCCGCCCGTCCTCTGGTACGAGCAACCCGCCGCCAAATGGACCGAAGCCCTCCCCGTCGGCAATGGCCGCATGGGCGCGATGATCTTCGGCAGCCCCGCCGAGGAACGCATCCAGTACAACGAAGACACCCTCTGGACCGGCAAACCCCACGACTACGCCCGCCCCGGCGCCGTCCAGCATCTCCCCGCCATCCGCAAAGCCATCGCCGACGGCGACAGCAAACGCGCCAACGACCTCGTCCGCGCCCACTTCATCGGCGACCCCGTCCGCCAGAAAGCGTATCAACCTTTCGGCGATTTGCGCCTCAGCTTCCCAGGCCACCAGCTGGCGACCAGCTACCGCCGCGAACTCGACCTCGACGCCGCCGTCGCCCGCACCACCTACCGCTTCGAGGAGACCACCTACACGCGCGAGGTCTTCGCCAGCTACCCAGCCCAGGCCATCGTCATCCGCCTCACCGCCGACAAACCCGGCGCCCTCAACGTCATCCTCCGCAGCGAGAGCCCGCACAAAAGCGCCGCCAACCGTCTCGTCGGCACCGACACCCTCGCCCTCTCCGGCCAGATCGCCGCCGACGGCCTCCGCTTCGAATCCCGCGTCCGCCTCATAGCCACCGGCGGCACCACGGAGCCTTCGGAGAACAAGATCGTCGTCAAAAACGCCGACAGCGTCCTCCTTGTCCTCGTCGCCGCCACCAGCTTCAAAAACTACGAAGACATCTCCGCCAACCCCGCCGAACGCTGCGCCGCTTATCTCGCCCGCCTGGAAAACGAGTCCTTCGCCTCGCTCCTCGGCGCCCATCAGGCCGATCACCGCAACCTCTTCAACCGCGTTTCCCTCAACCTCGGCTCGACCGATGCCGCCGCGCTCCCCACCGACCAGCGCCAGAAACGCCTCAAGGAAAACGGCCTCATCAGCGACCCCGCCCTTGCGTCACTGCACTTCCAATACGGCCGCTACCTCCTCATCGCCAGCAGCCGCCCCGGCTCCCAGCCAGCCAATCTACAAGGCGTCTGGAACGAGGAGATGAACCCGCCGTGGGAAGGAAAATTCACCACCAACATCAACTTCGAGATGAATTACTGGCCCGCCGAGATCACTAATCTCAGCGAGTGCCACCAGCCCATGTTCGATCTCATCGACGATGTCGTCGTCAGTGGCCGCCGCACCGCCCGCACCAACTACGGCGTCGGCGGCTGGGTGCTCCATCACAACACCGACCTCTGGCGGGCCACCGCCCCGGTAAACAACATCGACGGTATGTGGTCCACTGGCGGCGCCTGGCTTTGCCACCACCTCTGGGAACACTACCTCTTCACCGGCGACCGCGAGTTCCTCGCGAAACGCGCTTACCCGGTCATGCGCGAGTCTGCGCAATTCTTCGCCGAGTTCCTCGTCAAAGATCCCAAGACCGGCTGGCTGGTCACCAGCCCTTCGCATTCCCCCGAACAAGGCCCGCTCACCATCGGCCCCACGATGGATCAACAACTCATCCGCGCTCTCTTCCGCTCCGTCATCGAGTCCGCCGCCATCCTTAAAACGGATACCGAATTCGCCGGCAAAATCGCCGACCTCTACGCCCAGCTCGCTCCCAATCAGATCGGCAAACACGGCCAGCTCCAGGAGTGGCTCGACGACGTGGACGTCCCCGACAACAACCACCGCCACATGTCCCCGCTCTGGGCGCTCTACCCCGGCACCGACATCACGCCCGCCACGCCCGCCGTTTACGACGCCGCGAAAAAACTCCTCGCCTGGCGCGGCCAAGGCTCTACCGGCTGGAGTTTCGCCTGGCGCATTCCGCTCTGGGCCCGCGTCGGCGACGGCGACTATGCCTTCAGCCAGCTCGCCGGCCTCCTCCAGAAGCGCACGCTCCCCAATCTCTTCGATCTCTGCGGCCCGTTCCAAATCGATGGCAACTTCGGCGCCACCGCCGGCGTAGCCGAGATGCTGCTACAAAGCCACGCCTTCTCGCCCAGCGATAAAGCTCTCCGCATTCTCGATCTCCTCCCGGCTCTTCCGAAAGCCTGGCCCACCGGCAGCATCACCGGCCTCCGCGCCCGCGGCGGTTTCGAAATCGATCTCGAATGGCAGGACGGCGCCCTCACCCGCGTCATCGTCCGCTCCACGCTCGGCCAGCCCTGCCGCCTCCGCTTCGGCCGCTTCACCGAAGACATCGCGACCCTTGCCGGCCAGACCTACATCCTCGACGGCCAGCTCAAACGCCTCCGCTAATATTTAACCACCGCCATGAACTCCCTCCGCCTCCTCTCCCTGAGCATCCTCGGCTCCGCTCTCTTGCTCGGCTCCGCTCGCGCCGCCGATCCTGCTCCCGCCGCCCCAGCCGATAAAGAAGCCGCCTACACCAAAGTCCTCGACGAACGCTCCTCCAAGATCGTCGCCGCCCTCGAACTCGGCGACTCCACCAAAGCCGCCCGCGTCCAGGCCCGCATCATCGCCCAATATCGCTCCCTCAACGCCTGGCAGGAAACCCACGAAGAAAAACTCAAGGAGCTCCGCAAAACGAAAGACGCCGAGCCCGCGAAATCCGAAATCGCCGCCATCTACGCCGCCCGCAAAACCGCCCGCGACACCTTCCTCGCCGACCTCGCGAAAGACCTCACCCCGGCTCAAGTGGACACCGTCAAAGACAAGCTCACCTATAACAAACTACAGGTCACCTACAACGGCTACCTCCAGCAACTCCCCTCACTCAAAGAAGAGCAGAAGAAAAAAATCTACGACTGGCTCCTCGAAGCCCGCGAAGAAGGCATCGACGGCGTCAGCTCCCACGAAAAAGACGAAATTTTCGGCAAGTACAAAGGCCGCATCAACAACTACCTCTCCAACGAAGGCTACGACTTAAAGCAAAGCAGCATCGACTGGAAAGCCCGCCGCGACGCCGAAGCCGCCTCCGGCAAAAAGTAAGCCTCCGCATCGCAGTTCACTCTCTCAAAACGCAAAAGGCGCGGTCTTCACAGACCGCGCCTTTTCATTTCACGCCGAGCTCAAACGCTCAGCGAACTTCGAACACATAGCTGCCCGAGGCTACTTCGAGGGCCGTGAGCGCTCTGCCTTTCTGCGCGAGCCTCACATTGGGGTCTCCAAGGGTCAGCGGACGCCCGCTTTCTCGAACATCCCCGGCACCCGTCTGCGGCAGATAAACGATCGCCGTCGTATTTGTCGGCACCGTTACCTTGAGCGTCAGCGGTGCTCCCACCGACGCGCGCTCCCACCGCACCGCGATTTTTCCGTGGATCGATTCGTAGCTCGCATCCACCCACGTCGTCTCCGCGACCAGCTGCGGCGCGATGATGAACCGCTTGAATCCCGGCGCACTCGGATCAGGCCGGATGCCAGCGAGGTCGTGATAAAACCATTCGATGACCTGCCCGAGCATGAAGTGATTATGCGACGCCCCGCGGCTTGCATTCCACGACTCCGGCAGCGCCGTCGCGCCTTGCTTGATCTGATAACCATACCCGGGCTTTTCATCCTGATTGATCAGCTTCGCCACGACATCCGAGCGCCCCGCGTCCGCGAGAGAGCGCAGCAGATAACGAAATCCGATGTCGCCCGCCGTCGCATAACCGCGCTCCTCGACGTCCTTCACCAGAGACGCCAGCACACTCTCCCGGGCCGTTGATTCCGCGATGTTCAGCCCGAGTGCCAGCGCGTTCGAAGCCTGCGAGTTCGTGGCGTACGTGCCGGTCTCCGGCTTGAAAAACTCTTTCTGATAACGCGCATGGATCGCCTTCGCCTTCTCCGCATACATCGCCGCATCGTCCTTCTTCCCGAGCAACCGGGCGATCTGCGAGAGCATCTCGGCATCATGGAATAGAAACGCCGTCGCCGTGATGGGCGCGGGCGTGAGGCCTGCCCGGCCCTTTTTATTGATATCGAGATCGTACCAGTCGCCGAGCCCGTCCGACAAAATCCCGTCCTGCGTCCGACTCTCCAGATAAGCGAAGTACGTCTTCATCCGTCCGTAGTGCGAGCGCAGCAGCTCCACATCGCCGGTGAACTGGTATTGCTGCCAGGGCACGAGAATAAATGCCGCGCCCCACTCCGCCGCTCCGCGAAACGCGCCTTTGAACTTGGTGTACTCGGGCGCGATATTCGGAATCAGCCCCTCCTCCGTCTGCGCCTCAGCCATGTCCCACATCGCCTTCGTGAAGATACGCGCCGTGTCGAATTCGTAGCGGATCGACGGCCCGTTGAGATGAAACTGCTCGATCCAGCCCAGCTTCTCGCGATGCGGGCAGTCCGTCAGCACCGACACCATGTTCGAACGCTGCGCCCAGCGCACCAGATCCCGGATACGGTTGAACAGCCCGTTCGACGTCTCGAAATGCCCGGTAGGCTCCGCCACGGCGTGAACGATCGCCATCTCCACGCTTTCCAACTTCGGCAATGCACCGCCTTCCGTCGCAGGAATAAACTCCGTGGAGAGATAGCGTGAGCCCACGTAGTAAAACTTCGGGAACCACGTCTCCTCGCCGTCCGTCGCCTTCGTGTACTGCCACCAAGCCGAACCGCGATGTGCGCCGCCCATGGTTCCTCGATCGATCGTGCCATCCTCGTTGATGACTTCGCCAGGGGTCATCTTCACCGTCGAGCCCGCAGGCCCGCTCACGAGGATGCGCGGCATGAACGACGTGTTCTGTCCAAAATCGTAGAGTGTCAGCCCGGGCTTCAGCTCACGCACCGACACCGGCTTGCGCGTCTCGATCACACGCAATGGCTCGGAGTCCCGACTATGCGCCTTGAGCACAAACGCCGGACGATTCACAGGGACCGCATTCGGCCACGCCGAATCATTGAAACCTGCGTTGCGCCAGCCACTCGGCTCTTTGCGCGCATCATGATCTTCTCCGGAAAAAATGCCGTTGAACGTCACCGGGCCGGGATCCGTGCGCCACTTCTCATCGGTGCCAACGACTTCGACCGAGCCATCCGCATATTCCAGCTGGAGATGCAGCATCGCGCGCAACGGCCCAAACGAACCGGTGAACTTGGCGAAACGATTGCGACGCACGACATGATACATGCCGTTGCCGAGCTCCATCGTGGCCGCGTTCGTACCCTCTGTGAGCAAAGCCGTCACGTCTTCCGTACGATAAAGAATGGTCTCATCAAAATTGGTCCAGCCAGGCGCGAGCAGATCATCGCCCGCCTTCTTCCCGTTGAAACCGAGTTCGTAGATTCCAACGCCCGAGACAAACGCGAGCGCGCGTTTCAGGCCGGACTTCACGGCAAATTCGCGGCGCATGATCACCGCTTCGCTGCTCGTCTGCGGCGTGATCCAGATGCCTTTCCAGTCCGTCTGCTCCAGGAGCGCCATCGTCCATGTCGCGGAAGTGCTCCACGCGGACGGCTTTCCCGCGCGATCCCACGAGCGCGTTTTCCAAAACACTTTCTGCGCCGACACCAGCTTGGCCCCGGCATAACGAATAAACGTCGTCTCGCTGCTTTCAACGCGTCCGCTGTCCCAAAGATCGCCGCGATCCCCCGCAAGCTCGCCGGCTGAAGACGCGACGAGAATTTGATAAGCGGTCTGACGTTGCCCACGTTCGCCGCTTTCCACCCGCCACTGCAACCGTGGCTGCGCCAAATCGATGCCGAGCGGATCGACGCTGTACTCGGTTTTCAGATCGGCAACCCGGTAATCCGCCGCCTGAGCGGCAGACATGAACGTCAGCGTGACAAGCAGGAGGCGGAAAAGCGTTCGCATGGTCAGAGTTTCTTCGGATCGAGGACGACGTGTTTGATGCGCTTGCGGTCCCACGTGTACGTCACGTGGATGCGACCGTCAGCGCCTTGGATGACCGCAGGATATGCGTAGCCCGCGCTGACCGGCTCGGTTTCGAGCGTAGCGGCCCGGCGCCACTTCACGCCGTCGTCCGAGACCGCGACATCGAGCGGATAACGCACGCCCTTGGTAGGACGCTCGGGTGGCGGCGAGGTATGATTGTAGATCACGAACTGGCGGCCATCCGCGAGCGTGACCGCGTCGGTGCCGGAGTTCGGATTGGGCAGTTCGCTCGCTTCAAATGGCGTCCAGGTTTTGCCCTGATCGCTCGACCAGCTGCTCGCGAGCACGCCGCTCTTGGAACGGCAGATCGTCTGCAAGCGTCCATCTTTGTGGAAGAGGATGCTCGGTTGAATCGCGTCGAAGTTCTTTTCGCCCTTCGGCACCTGACTGAGAATTTTCCAAGTCTTGCCCTGATCGGTCGAGTGCTCGAAATGCACGCGCCAGCCGTCTTTGTTACCCTCAGTGCTCGTTGGCGAGAGCCACGAACCGTCGGCGAGCTCAACCGGCTTGTTTTTGATCGGCCCGAGAATGCCGTCGGGCAGGCGCACCGGCTTGCTCCAGGTTTTGCCGCCATCTTTAGACGTGATCACTTCGCCCCACCATTTGGCGGGTGACGGACCGACTTTGTAGAAGAGGACGAGCGGGCCTTTCTTCGGTTGGAACAAAACCGGATTCCACGTGGGCTCGCGTTTGCCGTCAGCTTGAACGCCGTTAGCGACTGCCTGCGCAGGCAGCCACTTGCCGTTTTCCTGGCGGGCAAACCAGATCTCCACATCCGGATGACGCTCGCGCGTGCCGCCAAACCAAGCCGCGCCAAGCACGCCGGGAGAAATCTCCGCGATGGTCGATGCATGGCAGGACGGGTAAGAAGGATTGTCGTTGATGATGCCGCCGCCAATCACGGCGGGCGTTTTGGGAAGATCGCCTGCACGTTCGAGAATTTTGCCCGCATTGACATCGATCACGGGAGCGATCTGGAGGCCGCCCTTGAATTCGCCCGTGCCGTCTTCCTTGAGATCGAGCCGCCACTCAGGACGCTCCGCCGGGCCACCTTTCACCCAGGCACCGGCGATGTGCGTGAGAACGCGCAGCGTGACGTCGCCTTCTTTTGCAGCATCGAGACGGAACCCCTGAATGCCTTTGACCTGAAGCGCGCGGCCTTCGGAACCCGCAAGGCGCAACCACTCGACGCCTGACTTCGTGCCACGGGATTCACCGCTGAAAAGCGGCGACATCCACTGGCCGAAAAGCGCGCTCGCATGGCGGTTCGGCATCGTCGCGCCGGGACCGTAACCGAGCCAGGTGATCGTCTGCGGCTCATCAGGAGTCTTCAGCGCGAGGCCAATTTCCAAGAGCCAAGGGAGATCAACTTTGGGCTTCACGACGTAGTCGACCCAGAGCGAGCCATCGGTGCCGATACGGTAGGTGTAATTAACCGCGACGCTGTTCTTGTTGTCGGCCTTGTAATCGACGGTGGTCGTGATGAGCACGCCCTTGTCGTCGGTTTTAAACTCAAACGCCGACGCGACTGCCGGCATGTTTTGCAGGAAGGTTTTCCACTCATAGGTCACTTTGCGGCGATCGATGACGTTGGCCTCGCTGTAAGTCGGATTGCGCCAGACGACGAGCGTCGCGCCATCGATCATCTTTTCGCCTGCGAGTTCGAGCGAAGTGAGCTGGCCGCTCTTCGAGTTGAAGCTGTAGACGGATTGTCCGGCGGTGACAACGAGCGCGTCGTCTTTCTTCTCGGCCTTCACCTCGACCTTCGTAGCTGGAGCAACTGCCGTGGCAGCGACTTCATCGAGACGCACGCTGCGCTGTGCGATCTGCAGGCCCTGCGCATCGGTGAAGAACAGATGGAGATAAGAAACGCCCGGAGCGACATCGCGCGGGATCGCCGTTGTCGGAATTCCGATCCGCGTTTCCGCATGCGGAATTGTGGCAGGCAGTTTGATTTCGCCGGAGGCCACGACGTTCGCGTCGCGGTAGAGATTCCACTTCACCGAGACCGTGGAGAGGTCGGTGAAATCGTACGCGTTGCGCAGGGGAACGATCACCTCGGACTGGCCCGCGACAAACGGCAATCGGTCAACCATCACGCGGACCGGTGCGTAGGAGGCTTTCGTCTCCCAATAATCGATCTGCGGTTTGCGGTCAGCGTCGACGATTCCGTCCGTGCCGTGATTGCCATGCGAGTCGTAGATCTCGTCCTTGCTCGCGGACTTTTCCTTCACGAGCTCGGCGCCTTCGCGCGTGTACTTCTTCTTGTCGAGCATCGGATCGAACACTTCGCGTCCATTGATCTTACGCCGCAGGCCTTGATCGGCCCACATCCAGATCATGCCGCCCGCGCCAGCCGGATGGCGGGCAATCGCGTCCCAGCGTTCCTGCTGTTCACCGAAATCATCACCGCCGAGCGCGTGCGAGTATTCCGTGGTGATGAACGGGCGATCGGCCCACGCACCGAGACGATCGTATTCTTCCGCTTTCCAATAGTGCGGCGCGATCAAATCGACTTCCGGCGGCAAGCCGACTTCGGAGCGGAACGGCAGCAAGGTCGGACGCGTGGAATCGAGGCCTTTGACGGCGCGAAGCGCATCGACGTGCAGCGCGCTCATCGGATCTTCGTTACCCACACTCCAGACGACGATCGACGGACGGTTACGGTCGCGGTTGATCGTCTCGTACACGCGGAGGAAAACGCCTTCGGCAAACGACGGATCGCCCATGCGATCGCCGCCGAAACCGAACGGGACTTCTTCGACGACATACATGCCCAGCTCATCGCAAAGTTTGATGAAGCCTTCAGCGGGCGGGTAATGCGCAGTGCGGACGGCGTTAATGTTCGCCGCCTTCATGAGCTGGATGTCTTCGAGCCAGTGCTCGCGGCGCGTAGCGCGGCCGACATCGGGATGCTGATCGTGACGCGCAACGCCGCGGAGTTTCACGGCGCGACCGTTGATGCGGAAAACTCCGCCAGCCGTGGAGACTTCGCGGAAACCGATCTTGTCGGACCAGCTGTGCACGAGTTTGCCCTCGTGATGCAGCTCAACGCGCAAATTGTAGAGATTGGGTGTTTCGGCGGTCCACGGCGCGGGCTGGCGCACGATTAAGTTGATCGGGATGTCGCGGCCGTTGTGAGCCGCAGTAATCGTGGCCGTATAAGTCGCTTGCTGCACTTCCTTGCCATCGAGCGTGGTCAGGATCGCACGGACATCGAAGGGCGCGGACGTGGAGAAAAAATCCATCTTCTCGTTGCGCATGATGTGCGCACGCACGCGGAGTTCGGCGTCACGAAACTGCTCGTCGAAGTCGGTGACGACGCTGACGCGTTCGATGAACCACTCCTTCGGCGTGAACTCCAGGCGCACACTCCGATAGATGCCGGGCAGGCCCCAGTCGTCGTTGGAATCGAGTTTGAATGACTGCGTCTGCTGGCGCACGCGGACGGCGATCTTGTTTTTCTCGCCGGGCTTGAGCGCCTTGCTCACGTCGAACGCAAAACCGGTGAAGCCGCTGTCGTGACGACCGAGGCGCTGGCCGTTGACCCAGACTTCCGCAGATTGCCAGACACCGTCGAAGTAGAGCATCGCACGGCGATCCTTCGCGCCCGCAGGCACGTCGAAGCTGTGGAGATAAAATCCTTCGGACTTCGTGCCGTTCACATAATGCGGCTCCTCGAAGCCATGCGTCGTCCAATTGGCCGGAACGGGGATCGACTTGAACGCGGAGGCGTCAAAACCGTCAGCGTAGAATTTGCCGAGTGCGTCGGCTGCATCCTCATCGGGCTTCAGCAGGAACTGCCAGTCGCCATCGAGCGAGATCGGCGCGGGCACTTCGGCGGGCGCGGCGGGTTTTGCGGACTCTGCTTTCGCGTCGGCGGCATGAACGATGGAGGGTGCCACAAGACCCGCGAGGGCCAGCGCACAGAGGAGGGTTTTAGCTGCGTTCATAAAATCAGTGGGAAGTTTTTGACGCTTCTGCCGCCGTCGGGCGGCCGGGAAGAAAGGTCGTGACGAGCAAACCGGTGAGCAGGATCGCTACGGTGCCGAAGACGATGGTGAGGAACGTGTGGAAGTGGCTGCGCATCCCCTCGGGGAAGAGCCAGCCCTTGGAGGAGAGCGTCATCCAGAGAATCAATACGACGCCCGCCGCGACACCGGTGAGGGCGGCGCGGTTGGTCGCGCGACGCGAAAGGAAGCCGAGCAGGAAAAGCCCGAGCGTGCCGCCGCCAAAGATGCCCGCGAGCATCCACCACGCGTCGAGCGCGCTGGGGGCGCCCGTCATGATGATGGCGACACCGGTGCCAAGCGCGCCCCAGATAAACGTGGCGGAATAAAGCACGCGCATGGATTTCTGGTTGTCGGCTTTGCGGTTGATGAAGCGCAGGTAGTAATCGTTGAGCAGGATCGTCGCCGAGGAGTTGAGACAGCTGGAGATGGTGCTCATGGCGGCGGCGAAGATCGCGGCGATCAACAGTCCGGTCAGGCCGGGCGGCAGCACGCTAACGATGAAGTGAGGGAAAACGTAGTCGGATTTATTCGCGGCGCGATAGACCTCGGGCAGATCGGCGGGATTGGCCGTGTAGTAGGCGAACATCGCGGTGCCGATGAAGAAGAAGACGGCGGAAAGCGGCACGTAGAGCAGGCCACCGAGCCAGACGCTCTTGCGCGCCTCGGCATCGGACTTCGAGGCGAGGTAACGCTGCACGTAATTCTGATCGATGCCGAAGTTCTGCAGGTTGATCACCAGACCGTAAACCAGCACCACCCAGAACGTGGACTCGGTCAGGCTCGCGCCGAAACTGCCGAGAGAAAATTTATTGTGCTCCGAGGCGATGGCGAAGAGCTGGCCGGGGCCCTCGGGAAGTTTGAAAATCATCAACGTCGCGCACGCGAGCGCACCGGCGATCAAGACCACGGTCTGCACGGCGTCGGTCCAGATGACGGCGACGATGCCGCCGACGAGCGAGTAGATCGTCACCGAGATGCCGGTGATGAGGATGATCGTTTTGATGTCCCACCCGAGCAGCACGTTCATCGGCAGCGCCATGAGGTACATCACCGCGCCCATGCGGGCTAGCTGGGTGAGCAGGTAGCAGACGCCGGTGTACGTGCGCGCCCACGTGCCGAAGCGCGCCTCCAGATGCTGAAACGCCGAGACGTGACCGGCGTTCCGGTAGAACGGCAGAAACCACTTCACGGCGATCCAGGTCGCGAGCGGGATCGAGAGACTGAATACGAAGGGATTCCAGTTGGCGGCGAACGCCTTTCCGGGCAGCGCGAGGAAACTGATGCTGCTGACGTACGTGCCGAGGATCGAGAGACCGGTGAGCCAGCCCGGCAGGCTGCGCTCGGCGGCGGTGTAGTTCTCGACGGAGCGGCTGCGCTTCCAGAAAAAGAAACCGACCGCCATCGTCGCCACGAAGTAGCCGACGAGGATGACCATATCCAAGGTGGTGAAATGAGGCGACATGGCGGGCGGGGCAGAGGTGAAGTTCTAGCGGGTTAAGGTGGAGCGCGCACTCCGAGCGCGCTGTTCGATGCGGGATGGCGGATGATTTTTTTGCGGACGACGGTCTTGAACGCGCTCGGAGTGCGCGTTGCGCCTCAGCGCTTGAATTCCCCGAGCGGGAGTTTCCACTCGCGGAATTTGGCGCGGAGTTCTTTCACGATCTTCGCGTAGGCTTTTTCGGATTCGCGGGAGATCACGGTCTTGAGCACGCCCGGTTCGAAGCCGCGCGCCTCGACACCGGCGGGGACATTGATGGGAAATGTGAGCTGGTCGATGATCG
This sequence comes from Nibricoccus aquaticus, assembly GCF_002310495.1. Lineage (GTDB taxonomy): Bacteria > Verrucomicrobiota > Verrucomicrobiia > Opitutales > Opitutaceae > Nibricoccus > Nibricoccus aquaticus. The sequence continues at coordinate 1,188,310 of NZ_CP023344.1, forward strand.
GGCCCACTTCCTTCATGCGTTTAACAGCGGTCTCAAGGTCGCCGCCAGTCTGGCCTTTCTTCACGATGTTGAAGATCTCGACCATGTACTCGGGCACCATGTTGACGAGGCCGCCGATGCAGCCGGCCGCTCCCATCGAGAAGACTTCGGAGAGGCGCGTGTCGGCGCCGGAGAAGACGGCGAATTTTTTCTCCTTACCGAGCGCGATGAGTTCTTTGTGGTACTCGAATTCGCGACCGCTCTGCTTGATGCCGCCCATGCGCTGACGGTCGGCGAATTTGGCAATCGTCTCGATGGCGATGCGGTTGCCGGTGAGCTCGGGGAAATTGTAGAGCATGACCGGGAGTTGCGCGGCCTCGGCGGCGGTTTCGAAAAACGCGAGTTGGTCGGCCGGGAGCACCGGGAAGAAACTCGGCGGCATCACGCCGACACCGGCGAGCTTCAGCTTGCGCGCGAAGCGGCCGAGTTCGGTCGTTTTGCGGATGTCCACGTCGCTGATGTTCGCGAGGACGGTCATTTCCGGTCCGGCGAGTTCGGCGATGATTTCGAGAATCTCTTTGCGCTCCTCGACGTTGAAACGGACGAAGTCGCCCGTGCTGCCCAGCGCGAGAACGCCAGCTACGCCTTTCGAGCGCAGCCAGGCGAGATGCGTCGCGAGGGCGCGCTTGAGGACGCGACGCTTGGCGTCGGTCGGAATGGCGAGAGCGGCAAAGACGCCTTCTTGCGGGAACTTGGTTTTCATCGGAGGAGGGAAAATGACGGCAGAGCGCGGAGGTGAACTTGGTTGGCGCCGTTGTTCGTCACTTATCTAAGATGCGCGAACCAAGTTCCTGCCCTAAGACTAATTTCACTTGGCCGTGAAGCCACGGCTGATGATCGAGTCAGCCGGGACGTTTTCGATCTTCACGGTCGGGCTGCGGTCGGGCGATTCGAGCGAGCTGAGCGTGTCGAGGAATAGGCGCTTCGCATTGGTGAACGTGAAGGCCGGGCCGGTCTTCGCATCGACGCGGATGTCGCGGAGTTCGAGGCCGTTCACGCGATCGGCGACGAAGCCGATTTCGCCGGTGCCAGTGATGTCGGTCATACGCACGTTCTCGATGTCCTGCTCGGGCAGACCGGCGATGCCGACGACCTGCTTCGCGTTCACGACGGTGATGTTGCTGATGGAGATATTGCGCAGGAGCGGCGTGCGCTCGGATTTTTCTTCTTCGGGGACTTTCGCGTAATTGGCGGTGATGTGGATCGCCTCGCGCGGTGCGTCCTCGATCACCCAGTTGTCGAAGCGCACGTTCTGAATGATGGCGCCGCGGCCGCGCATCGTCTTGATGCGGATGCCGCGATCGGTGCCTTTGGTGACGTTGTTGCTCGCGACGATGTTGTTGATGCCGCCGGAGGTTTCGCTGCCGATAACGACGGCGCCGTGACCCGCATAGAAGACGCAGTTGGTGATCGTGACAAACTCGGTCGGTCGGGCGACGCGGCGGCCGTCGTCGTCTTTGCCGGACTTGATGACGATGCAGTCGTCGCCGGTGTGGAAGAAGCAGTCGGAGATGCGGACGTTACGGCAGGAATCGACGTCGAAGCCGTCGCCGTTTGGACCGCCGTGTTCGGAAACGAAACGGACACCGGTGACATTGATGTCTTCCGAGTAGATCGCGTGCATGAGCCACATCGGCGACATGGTGAGTGTGACGCCTTCGACACGGACGTTTTTGCACTCGAAGAAAACGACGAGTGAAGGGCGGGTGAACTCGGCGGAAAGCTTATACTCTTCCTTCGCGAGTTTTCCTTCCTTGTGAACGCGCGGGTAGATTTTTTCGCGCCACTCGGTCTTAGCGATCATCGCCTGATCGCGCTTCGGGCCGGGCGAGCCCTCGGTCGTGCGCCACCACCAATTTTTGCCGACGCCATTGATGATGCCGCGGCCGGTGATCGCGATGTTCTGTTTGCCGTTCGCGTAGATGAGCGGGCCGTGCGTGAAAGTGCTGGTGCCTTCCCAGCGAGATTCGACAAGCGCGGAGTCAGCGGGATCGCCGCTGTAGAGAAGCTCCGCACCGGCTTCGAGGTGGATGGTCAGGTTGTCCACCATGTGGATGGAACCGGTGAGATATTTTCCGGCCGGGAAATAAACCGTGCCGCCGCCAGCGCGCTCGACGGCTTTGATGGCGCGGTTGATCGCACCGGTTTCTTTGGCGATGCCGTCACCGGCGGCGCCGTAATCGAGGACGTTGTAGGTGCCGGCCTTCGCGACATTGGCGGAAGGTGCGTTGCGACGAAGATTTTCAACCACATCGCGGGAAACGGCGATGACGGTGCCGTGGCGAGCGTCGACGGGCAGCGAGACTTTCTCGGAAACGTCAGTCCAAGTCTGGAGGTCTCGGGAGACGGCCGCGCCGTATTTGCCTTCCTGATGCTTGTCGAAATAGACGCGCCACTCGTCGCCGACTTTGACGGCGCTTGGACCTTCAGCCCAGTACGCGGAGCCGCTGATGGGAGCCGAGGGTTCGGAGAACGGACCGTTGATGCTCTTAGCGCGGATCAGGCGGATGTTTTTCTCCGTCTTCGGCGTGAGCTGCTCGTTCTTCACGAACATGAGCCACTCGGAGCCGTTGGGCGCGAGCGTGGCGTCGATGACGTTGAAGCCGCCGTCGTAGTAGAGCTTCGCCGGCGAGAAGGTTTCAAAATCCTTTGTGGTGACGGCGTAGATGCGGTGATTGCGCTCGGGACGGCGGTTGGTGTTTTCCGTCTCACGGAATTTGCCGAGTATCGTCGTGGACCAGAAGATGACGTACTCTTGCTTCACCGGATCGAAGGTGATCTCGGGTGCCCACACATTTTGCGCCTGCGCTTCGTGCGCCATGACCGGGACTTCTTTTTGCGCAGACCACGTGATCAAGTCTTTCGATGAAGCGTAGCCGAGCGTCTTGCCGCCCCACGAAGTCGTCCATACGAGGTGAAACGTGCCGTCAGGTCCGCGGAAGAGACACGGATCGCGCATGATTTTTTGCTCGCCGACCGTCGGACGCAGATAGCTGCGATCGCCGCCGAGCATCTCGAACTGGTAGCCATCATCGCTCGACGCGAGATGGAGACCGTCTTCGCCGTTTACATAGAAGTATGCGAAAAGATAGGCATCTTTTTGCGGAGCAGCAGGAGTTGCAGCGCGCGCGGTGAACGCAGCGGCGCAGGCGAGAAGCGAGAGAAGACTGAGGCGAAGGTGTTTCATGGAGCGGTGATGAAGCGCGCGTTTCGCACGCGCGGAAAAGTGAACCAGGTTTTAGTCAGGAATGAGAAAGGGGAACGCGCAGACGACGCGTTCCCCTCAGAATTTTCTCAGGGCTCCATCGGTGGCTTGGCCGTGGAGAGCGGCGGTGTGCCGCCAGCGTAGGTGATGCGAAGCGCCATGTACGGCTTGCCGGGAAGTTTGACCTCACGACCGTCGCGGTCGGTGAAGCTGTAGCGGTCTTTTTTCTTCAGCGTGAAAACGCCTTCGACCGGCGTGATGGTGTGCTCGGCGGTGTCGATGACCTCGATCTTGAACTGCATGCCGTCTTGAAGGCCGTTGCGGTAGAGTTCAATTGCCCATGAGGTCGGCTTCTCAACGCCGAAGTACATGAGATAATAGTGACCGGATTTTCCAGCGATGCGCGGATCCTGCCACTGGTCATGCGGCTCAAGTCCCTCAGCCGGAGCTTCGTCGAGGATCTTCTTGAGGAAGGCCAGACCAGGCGCGCTATTGCCCTTCAGTTCGCCGCCTTGAGCGAGCCAGACGACCTGGCGCTCGTCTTCGAAAAACTCACTGTGGCCGCCGTAGGTGCCGGCGACGGTGCAGTTCCAGAAACGGTGAACCATTTCCTGGCCGGAGAGCTGGGCCCAGCGGAGTCCGTGCGTGCCTTCGTATTTGAGTTCATCGTACACGATCGGCTTGCGGTAGACGTCGCGGTAAAGCTCGGCGCGACCGGCTTCCTCGGTGGCCATGCCGTTTTGCATGCTCACATGGGTGACCCAGGGCTGGTTGTGGTTGTAGATGAGTTTACCGTTGTGGATCGAGCGGAGGTGATTGTGCGGATCGGCCTTTTGGATGACTTGGAAATAACGGTCCCAGTCGGACTCGGTCTTGGTGCGGAGGAAGTCGTACTCGTTGCCGACGGACCACCAGATGTTGCGGTAGGCGGCTAGGCGGGCGACGACGTAGCGGAGATAGAAATCGTCGGTCTTGGCATCCATCGTCTCGAAACCCCACTCCTCGTCGTCATCGTACGGATGGAAGAGGATGAGGTCGCACTCGATGCCGAGCGCCGCGAGATCGGCGACGCGTTTTTCGAGATGCTGGAAAAACTCGGGATTGAAGCGGGTGAAATCCCAATCGCGCGGAGCTTTGCCCTGAAACGGGAAGCGTTCGACCGGCATGAACTTCACGCCGTGCGCCTGCGGGAAAACCGCCATGCGGACCTTGTTGAAGGGTGCGCTCGCGAGAGTCTTGAGCGTGAGTTCTTCCATCTCCTTTGGGCGATGTGTCCACGAGTACATCGTGGTGCCGAGCGGCTTGAACGGCGTGCCGTCAGCGTAGGCGAAGTGGTAGGTGTTGCGCACGCGGACCGGGCCATGGTTTTTGCCGGTGGCAGGCGTGACGGTGAAGATGCCGCTCTTATCGGCGAGGGGCCAGCGGTTGCTCTTCGTTTCGTAGCTCCACGCGCCCGGTTTGTCGGGCATGAAGCGGACGCGATAAACACCGTTTCCATCGTAGAAGCCGGTTGCCTCGATCATGCGCACACCGTCGGTGAAATTCGCGGTGAGGCGCACATCCGTAAACGGGTTGCCCTCACTCGGACCTTTGAGGGCGACTTCAAAGACGCCCCATTGCTCAACGGTGGTCTGCGCGGCGCGCAGAGCGGCAAGCGGGGTGGCAATCCAGGCGAATACCGCGGCGAACAAGCCGAGGCGGAGACGGAGGAGGCGTGAGGTTTTCATGGAAAGAGGTGTGGAGTTCGGATGCGGGGATTCGGGAGTGATGCGCGCAACGGGTCAGGGTAGCTTCAGCCAGATTACGGAAGCCTTACCGGCGGGCATTGAAAAGGAGTTGGCGGCCGGCAGCGCATGAACCGCGCCGGTGGTAAGATCGACGGCGACGGGCGTAAGCGTGGCGGAAGCGGGAGATTTTTTGGCAAGACGGAGATCGCCGCCTTTCGGGAGATAGATGATGCGTTCGCCTCTTTCGCCGGCGAGCACGACAGCATCGGAGGGCAGGTCTAGACTAGCATCGGACGACGTAGATGGCTGGCAGCGGGCAATCGCCGCGAGAAACGCCGGATCGGTCTTCGGCGGAAGTTTCGCGAACGAACCGCCGGCGAACACGAACGCCCAGCCATCGGCCTGGTCAAGTTCGGCGATGACGGCTTTGGCGGGAAATTTCGTGCGGTATTCACGCACCATGGACGCGATGGAAGCGGCTGTGGGACGGCCGGCTTTCGATTTCCGCAAGTGCTGGCGCGGCGCGAGACTTTCGCCGCCTTTGGGGGCGTAATCGTCGCCGCTCTCGGTGCGCCACCAGTATTTGAAGTCGATGACGGAAATCAGCTTTGCCCTCTCAGGATCAGCCAGGATCGCATCTTGCACGTCTTTGGTGGCGCTAAGCGCGAGCAACGGGTGCTTGCCGGTTTCGCGCATCCACTCTCCGGCGACATCGAGCCAGAACTGCATGAAGTGCAGCGGGCCGGTGTATTCCTCGCTGAGCGTGTGGATCACATTCGGCTCATCGGCGAGGTTGGCGAGACACTGACGAATGTAAGCACGATGCAACGGACCGCGGACCGGGTGCTTCAAGTCGTAGAACTCGTCCGCCATCTTGACTGTATCGCCGTTGAACGGAGGAGGCTCGGTGAAGCCGGTGTTGTTGATGTTGTTCACCGGACGCCAGGGGCAATCAACCCAGTGCGCGCCCGACTCGATGATGTTGTGCTGAAAATACATCTCGTTGATCAGCACGAGACCCTTGGCGCGACCGAGTGCGGCGAAGGTTTTCAGGCGGTCGAAATACCACGGATTATAGCGAGTAAGATCGTAGCGGCTGAGACGATCCCACGCCTCACCTTTTCCGCTGCGGAGAAACGGCTGCTCGAAAAACGGCGGCCACGTATCGGCGTCGGGGCGCTTGTTCATCTGGTGATCGTCGCGGCGGCGGTCGTACCAGAGTCCATAATGATGGCGCATCGCGACCTGTCCGGTCGCGCGCATCTTGTCGGTGAGCTCTTCGAGATCATCGGTGAGTCCAGTACCCGAGCGACCTGGCGAGAAACGCGTGAGGCTTGCACCGATCTCTGCCGCGCGCGTTGGTTCGAGCCGTCCACGCCACCACGCGACATCGGTCTGCCGACCGACGAGCAGCTCGTTGTCGGCGATTAGCCAGCCGTTGGCCGAAAGAGTGAGCGCCGGACTGGATATGGATGCTCTTTGGCGTTCAGCACGCGCCGCGAGCCGAGTTGGGAAATCTGGAATAAATTTCTCTAAAGAAGGCGCTGACAACGATGCGAATGCGGCGAAGTCCGTGCGCTCGAGCGCAGCCAAAGCGCCCTTCCCTTTTCGCGCGGAAAGCTGCGCGCGATACAAACTCTCAGGCTCGGCGAATTCGCTGGTTTTACTCCAGCTGCCATTGCCCTCATAAAGCCCCCACACACCCACAGCCCAGTTGTTCGCACCGGGAGGTATGCGCACCACGAAACGGCCGGCACTCGCCTCCCAGATCACGGAATTCACAGCCGCCCAGCCGACGCCTTGATTGAACGATTCCAGATTATCGAGCCGCAGCTCGCCGCCATCGATGTGGACATTATCGAACAAAATACCCGACGCCCATGAGCCGATGCCGCCGCTGAAGCCCGTCGAGCGTTCGGCGTGACATTCCACAAACACGTTCGGACCGCCCGCGAAATAACCGACGGTAAAATCGTTGCGCCCGTCTTCCGCTCGGCAGCGGAGAAACAGCGTCTGCTGGCCGCTGGTGTGAAATGTGTGTTTCCGGTATCCGGCGTTCTCAGACACCGGCGCGAACGATGCGCAGTCCTGCACCGTCACGCGGCTGGCGGTTTCCGTGACGTTCACCACCGACCCGGCAAAATGTGCGAAAACCACGTCGCGCACCCACGCATCGCGAACGGCTTCGAACCGCACGCCTTCCCACGCGTGCTGCTCGTCGAGCGGATTGGCCGCATCGAACGCGGATTCGCAGCGGAGGTTTTCGACACCGGCGTTTTCGATGCGGCCCGGCCATACGAGCGCGGCGACCGTCGCCCCGCCAAAACGTTTTTCCAGTGAGGTCGTCAGCGGCGCGTCGAGCGTAACCTCGGTTCCGTCGATAGCGGTGATCGTTCGCTCCCATGCGACACTTTGTTTTCCCGCCCGCCACTGAAACGGCGTGCGCGCCGGAGATGCCTGCATGTCCACTAGATCGATCCATTCCTTCGGACTCGGACGTTCTAGAAGAATGCGTGAGCCGACTTTGAGCGCGCCCACGTCGTTGAGGTGAAGACGATTCGCACCAACCGGCACATACTCATCGCTCACGAGCGAAACGCTCCCCTCCGTCACCCGCTGGCCATTGCCTGAAATACTGATCAACGCGCGACGATCGGTGCCCGTCGCGACCAGCACCGTGCCGCCTTTCCCTGTCCCTACCCCGCGAAGTACCACGCCACTCGCGATGATGCGGATCTGCCCTGCAATCTCGTAACGGCCAGCAGACAACTGGACTGCGCCGCGAAAACCATTCGTATCCGGCTCAAGGGCAGAAACCGCATCGAGCGCGATTTGAATGCGCTCACCATCATCGCCATCCACCGGCGCGACGACAACCCGGGCAGGCGCGAGCGGCAGCGCCACGCCGCCCCCGCCATAACCCGCATGGGAAAAATCCGGTACCCGGTCGCCCCGCTGATCCACTTCGTAAACGAGCGTGCCGTCTTTAGCCGATTTGACCGGCGGCGCCACTTGCACCGCCCAAGCCATGCTCGCGCACAAAGCGCTCAGACACAGACCGGCAACAAGGCGCGCCGCTTTCTTCGAAGACAGAGTGATCACGTTTGTGAGGCGGTGAGGGTTATTTCGCCAGTGCGGGGAGTTTCGCCGTGAGCGGAGCCAGTGTTTCACCACGGCCAATTTCCTGGCCATCGATCAGGATGATCAGGCCTTTGCCTCGGTTATATTTTTTCCCATCTTTGTCCCAGATAATCGTGAGATCGCGGTCGTGATAACGGACATTATCGAGACAGAACCAGCTCCATGAATTATCCGGAAGCAGTGAATGCACCTCGACGAGATCATCCGCACGCGGTCGCAGTCCGACCATGCCTGTGATGAGCAGATCAGCGTAAGTGGAGTGGTTGTAGTAGCGGCTGCGTTCGTCGCGCCCCTTGAGCCACTCACCGGTAAGCTCATCCTGATATTCACCGAGGTACGGCAGTCCATCGTAGCGATGCGCGCGCGTGTAATCGACGAACGCGTCGAAGTAATTCCGCTTCGTGACCACTGCCGGCTCGGGCTGCGGATAATCGCGCAGCACGTTCGCGAGTGCCACGAGTGTCTGCGACGTGGCGTACGGCCAGATCGCGCCATCCCACTCGCACGTGCCCACACCGTGGGAACGAAAACGTGGATGGCGGCGCTCCGCAGTCGTGATGCCAAACGGCGCGTTAAAACCCTCCGTATCCGAAAACTGGGCCCACGCGGCTTCATAGCCGGCGTTTTTCTCCGGCAGGCCGAAATACCAAGGAATAAAACCGATCGCCTCTCGCACATCCGCGAGCGGACCGTCTTCGAGACGGACTTTGAAAAATTTCGCATCCGCGTCCCACATGGATTCGAGCGTCAGTTTGCGCAACGTCACGGCCTTTGCGTCGAACGTCGCAGCGATCTCTTCTTTTCCGGCGAGACGCGCGATGGCGGCGAGCGCACGGGCGTTGCCGAACATGTAGCTATTGATCGTGGGACGGATATTTTTCTTCGTCCGCGAGCCGCTGATGGACTCCTCCATCGCATCCCTGACGTCAAATTGCCAATACAGCCCGTCCGGACGCTGCTTGCTCTTCTCCCAGATGTCGTAATCCGAAACCAGATCGTCCAGCAATCCCGTGAGCACGCCCGTATCGCGCGTCACCATCCAGCGCTGATAGAGCGCGTCTTGAAGCCAGCTGGAGTAGAATCGCAACCGGGTCTGCGGCTTGCCCTGCTCATCCTTGCGGAGCCAATACTGGACATAGCTATCGACCGGCACCTGGTCGTGCAGCCAGCGCAATTCCATGAGATGATGGCCGAGCCCGCTGCTCACCGGATTTGCGCGCGTGAGAAACTCCGTGAAAACAAAATGACCCGTTTCGCTTTTGCGCAGATGCTTCCGAAGCGCCCACCAGCGATACCAATAAATCTGCTCCACCTCGGACTGCGAGCACTCGAAATACGGCACCTGAGCCTGCAACCAGTCCCATGAAGCAGAGTTGGGCACGAGATTGATGACATTCTCGTTCTCCATCGAGTTGAAGTACTCAATGTGGTGCGCGAAAGCGGCGGGCTTGAGCACAGCCGGGCCGGCCACAACAAGAGACGAATGTGCCGATACCGCGATCAGTCCGGCAAAAAATCCAAGTATTCGGAAACGACAGAACATCAGGTCGAGGGATGAGTGGTTATATTTCGATTTTCGAGCCTGCTTCCGAAGAACCATGTAGAAGCCAGTTGGCACGAGGCAAACGCGCTGAAGAAAACGCGGAGCCACGAAGCGAGACGCACGCTGACTGCGATGGCTGCGCGCCAAAGAAAAATAATCGGAGAAAAGGGCCGGTGCTGCACACACCGGCCCTCACACCCAAAACGGACCGGCTTGCGCCGCCCCGTTCGATTGCATCATTCGCGAACGTCCGCACTACCCCAGCGCAGGCCGTCCGTGTTTGAGATGCAAAATTGTTGGGAAACCCGCCCACCACATTGTCCGCTCGAAAACCGGTCGGCTTGCGGAAATTTCCACATCGCCACCGCATCAGCATACGAAAGACCTGCAAGGCGCAGATGATCACACATGTTGAAGAGATTGGAGGTTTGAGGTTGAGGCAGGATTCAAAGCTGCCAGCCCTATCTGGTGAAACGGCCGACAATTATTTCATATGAAATAACACATTGACGAATGTATTTCATGAACTAACCTGTCAACGTTTTTGTTCCCGCCCCACCCTTTTCCCCGCGCCTGCCCGCCTTCGGCCACACACCCATGAGCAAAAAAACTAAAGTCACGATCACCGACGTCGCTAAATCAGCAGGCGTCGCCGTCGGCACCGTGTCCCGCGTTTTCAACAACCACTCCGACGTCAACCCCGACATCGCCAGCAAGGTCCGCGACACCGCCCACCAGCTCGGCTACCGGCGCATCCGGCAGCGGCGCGGCACCCGCGAAACACCCGTCCGCCGCAACGGCTCGGCCGGCGACATCGGCATCGTCTTCTTCGGTATGCAGGACACTCTCGTGCAGCTGCCTGTAGTCAGCACCTCCCTACAGGGCATTGAAAGCTCCCTCTCCGCCCACGGTCGCAGCCTGCTCATCGCCAACATCCCCAACGGCGACCGCACCCCCCCTTTCATCAGCGAGGGCCGCGTCGAAGGCCTCATCCTGAAAGGCCCCAACCAAGGCGAACTCCCCTCCGAAACCGACAGCGAACTCCTCCGCCACATCTACCGCATCCCCCACGTCTGGGTCATGGGCCGCCTCCCCAACGCCAAAGGCGATCACTGCAATTTCGACACCGACAGCGCTGGCCGCCTCGTTGCCGAACACCTCCACGCCAAGGGACACAAACGCGTGGCCTTCATGAATCCCAAACCCGGCCAGGTGCAGTTTGAAAAAGTCAAAAGCGCCTTCCTCTCTCACGCCTCCCGGCTAGGCCTCGACGGCACACTCTTCGAAGTCCCCCCACCCGGAAAACTCACCTGGCCCCTCCCCGCCACCACGCTTCAAGACAACGTCGACATCCTCACTCAGCGCTGGGCCCAGATGTCGGCCAAATCCCGCCCCACCGCCATTTTCATCCCATCGGATCGCACCGCGCTCCAGCTCTACGCATCGCTTGAGCGCCTGAAAATGCGCGTCGGCACCGACGTCAGCGTCGTCTCCTGCAACAACGAGAAATCCCTCGTGATGAACCTCAGCCCCATGCTGACCACGATCGATGTTCACGCCGACCTCATCGGCCGCCGCGCCGTCGATCAACTGCTCTGGCGCATGCAGCATCCCGGCGAAGAGGTGAGCATGCAGATCCTCATAGAACCCACTCTCGTCCAGCGCGGCTCAGTCGCCCAGCTTTAGCTATAAGGGCAGCCAGGGGGATTTCCCGCGAGCGATCACGCCCGTCCACCACTGGCGCGCCATCTCCCGAAGCATCCGCATTGTTGCAACCTCCGCGAGTGACTCATCGCGTCTGCTCACCAGCGCTAGATCCAGCGCTCCACCATCCTGTAAGCACGCACCCCAAATCACTCCGCACACGGATCCATGAAATTACTCATTTGACACCACTATTTCATGAAACATAACCCACTCTCTGGTTCATTTCGTCCGCCAATTGAACCGCCTGCACCCGCTTCAACCCCAGTCCCGCCATCTCAGTGAGCCTGCATTTCTTAGATTATCTGGTCCTCGGCCTATATGCGCTCGGAATAGCCGTGCTCAGCTTCGTCGTCTCGAAAAAACAAAAGACCGCCGCCGACTACTTCGTCGCAGGCCGCTCCATGCCCGCCTGGGCCGTCGCCATGGCTCTCATGGCCGCCCTGATCAGCAGCAACACTGTCATCGGCCACCCCGCCACCGTCTATCAGAAGGGCATGATCCTTCTGCTGGGTAACGCCTCGCTGCTCTTCGTCCTCATCTTCGTCGCGAAGTACATCGTCCCCTTTTATCGCCACGTCATCGGCATGAGCGCCTACGAGTACATCGGCGCCCGCTTCGGTGTCGCTGGCCGCATGTACGCCTCCGCCGGTTTCGTCGCTTCCTGCGTTTTCGACCTCGGCCTGACGCTCCTCACCACCGCGATCGCGCTCAACATCATGACCGGCTGGAGCCTCACCGAAGTCCTGCTTTGGACCTCCGGCTTCACCATCATCTACACGATGATCGGCGGCATGAAAGCCGTGGTCTGGTCCAGCGTGATCCAAGGCTCGGTCCTTATCGGCGCCGCCTTGATGATCATCGCCCGCCTCGTCTTCGCTCCCGAAGTCGGCCCTCCCGGCGCGGTCCTCGGCGAAGCCTGGCGCGCCGGCAAATTCGATCTCGGCAGCTTCGAGTTCTCTTGGGCATCCCTCTTCGATACCACCGTCACCAGCCAGTGGCTTTTCCTGCTAGCCTATCTGGCCAACTGGTGCCGCCGCTACATCGCCGACCAGCACATGGTTCAACGCTACTTGATCGCCCGCACGGATAAGGACGCGGCAAGCGGCGCATTTTGGAACGGCTTTCTCTGCGTCCCCATCTGGGCGATCTTCATGCTCATCGGCGCCTGCCTCTACGGTTACTACCAACTCAGCGCGCAGCCCGGCCCCGCCCTCAGCGACAACGTCGTCCCGCACTTTATCGTTAACCACCTCCCCGCAGGCATCGTCGGCCTCGTACTCGCCGCGATTATCGCCGCCACGATGTCCTCCATCAGCGCCGACCTGAACAGCATCTCGACGGTCCTCACGACCGACTTCGTCGGCCACTACTTCCCCAACCTCCGCGACCGCGTGCAACTCCTGCTCGGCCGCCTCCTCGTTTTCGCCTCCGGCATCCTCGCAACCGCCGTCGCCCTCTATATGCGTCCCACCGAAGGCGCCGCCTCCATCATGGAACGCGGCGTCACCGTCGCCGCCGTGCTCTCGGGCGGCACGCTCGGCCTCTTCTTCCTCGGCTTCCTCACTCGCCGCGCCACCCGCCAGGGCTGCTACATAGGCATCGCCGCCTGCGCTGTATTTACCGCGTGGGGACTGCTCACATCCACCAGCTCCTCTGGCAAACGCCTCCTCGATCTCGGCTTCAACTTCGAGATGAACCCAATCCTCATCGGCGTTTTTGGTCACGTTGTCCTCTTCGGCGTCGGTTATATCGCGAGTCTCCTCTTCGGCGGCTACCGCCCCGAAAACGTCGAGCAACTCACCTTCCGCCGCAAATACGGCACCGTCGCCGCCTCCGCATCCGCTACAACCAACACGTCCGCGCACTCGTGACACCCGCGCTGCACAGCCCACCTGCCACCATCACCCTGCGCCAGCCACCGCGCATCGGTTTCGGTCCCGGCTGCGCGCTCGAATGCACCGCCGAGCTCACCGCCCGCGGCGCCCGTCGCATCCTCATCGTCCTCTCCGCCTCCGCCCGCAAAGCCGCCGCCCCGGTCCTCGACGCCCTTCACGCCCAATCCTTCGAACTCATCCTCCGCGAAGGCGTCCCCCCCGAGCCCACCGTCGGCGACCTCGAAAAACTCCAGTCCTCCCTCGCCGCCTCCTCCGAAACCTTCGACGCCGTCCTCGGCATCGGCGGCGGCTCCGTCCTCGACGTCGCCAAACTCCTCGCCGCCCTCCACGGCCAGCCCGGCTCCGTCCGCACGTACTTCGGGATGCACCTGCTCCCTCCGCGCCGCGTCCCGCTGATCTGTCTTCCCTCGACCTCCGGCGCCGGCAGCGAAGTTTCTCCCAACGCCATCCTCTACGACGAGGACGCGAAACTCAAAAAAGCCGTCATCAGCCAATGGCTCGTCCCCGACGCCGCCTTCGTCGATCCGCAACTCACCGTAACGCTCCCGCCCGCCACCACCGCCGCCACCGGCATCGACGCGCTCTCCCACTGCCTCGAAGCCTACGCCAACCGCGCCGCCCACCCCACCGTCGATCTCTACGCCCTCGAAGGCATCCGCCTCCTGTCCACTTCGCTCAAAAAAGCCGTCCGCCACGGCGCCGACCTCGACGCCCGCGCCGCCTGCGCCCTCGGCAGTCTCTACGGCGGTCTCTGCCTCGGCCCCGTGAATACCGCCGCCGTCCACGCCCTCTCCTACCCGCTCGGCTCCGAATTCCGCCTCGCCCACGGCCTGGCCAACGCCCTGCTCCTCCCGCACGTCGTGCGCTTCAATCTTCCCGCCGCCCCCGCCCGCTACGCCGCCATCGCCCGCGCCCTCGGCGTCTCCGCGCCCGCCGGCACAGCCGACGAAACAGTCGCCGCCCTCGGCGTCGAAAAACTTTTCTCACTCAACGCCGCCTGCGGTCTGCCCTCCAGGCTCTCCGCCGTCGGCGTCCCATCCGACGCGATTCCACGCATGGCCGTGGACGCCCTGAAGATCACCAGACTCCTGAAAAACAACCCGCGCGAGGTCACTCTCGCCGACGCCGAAACCATCTACCGAGCAGCTTTTTGACCATGGTCAAATCCACCAAACACCGCGGCGTCATCGTTCCGATGGCCACGCCCTTCACTTCATCCGGCGTTCTCGATCAACCAGCCGCCGAGCGCCTCGTCGCCCATCTCGCGACCAACGACATCGGCGTCTTCGTCCTCGGCACCACCGGTGAAGCCGCGTCCATTGCTCCCGCCTGCCGCGCCCGCCTCATCGAGATCGCTGTCAAAACCGCCGCCGGCCGCGTCCCCGTTTACGCCGGTCTCTCCGATAACTGCGTCGCCAGCTCCATCGAAGCCGGTCGCAACTGGCTCCGCCTCGGAGTCGACGCCGTCGTCGCCACGCTCCCGTCTTACTACCTGCTCAACCCTGCCGAGATGCAGGCCTGCTACGAGCTCCTCGCCCGCGAAATTAAAGGCGCCTTCATCCTCTACAACATCCCCTCGACCACCCGCATGTCGATCCCCCTCGACGTGGTCCAGCGCCTCAGCGAGATCCCCAACATCGTTGGCTTCAAAGACTCTGAAAACGTCCCCGGCCGCCTCGAAAAAACCGCCGAGCTTTTCTCAAAGAATCCAAATTTCTCCATCTTCATGGGCGCCGCCGTCCTCTCCGCCCAAGCCCTCCGCGCTGGCTTCGACGGCCTCGTTCCCAGCTCTGGCAACATCGCCCCCGCTCTCTGGCGCGATCTCTTCAACGCCTCCCTTGAATCCCGCTGGGAACAAGCCGAAGAACTCCAGCGCCGCGCCGATGCGGTCGCCCGCGTTTTCCAACGCGACCGCTCCCTCGGCCAGTCGCTCGCCGCGCTGAAGGTCTGTCTCGAAACACTCGGCCTCTGCGGCCCCGCCGTCCTACCTCCGCTTCTTCCACTCGACGAAGCCGGCCGCGCCACCGTCCAACGCGAGCTCGCCGCCCTCGATCTCGCTCCCGTCTCCGCGCGATGACCGCCTCGCCCATCGTCGTTCTCGCCGACGATCTCACCGGCGCCGCCGAGATCTGCGCCATCGGCCGCGCCCATGGCCTCAACGCCGTCGTCGCCCTCTCCACCGAATCGCTCCCGCGCGACGTCAGCCTTCTCGTCTTCGACACCGACTCCCGCCTCAACACGCCCACCGAGGCCGCGCACAAAGTCCGCCACATCATCGACCACCTGCCGTCCGGCTGGAACACGCGCGTATTCAAAAAAACCGACTCCGTCCTCCGCGGCCCCGTCGTCGCCGAACTCGAAGCCGCCGCCGCGGCGCTCCACACTGATCGCGTTCTCCTCGCGCCCGCCAACCCATCCCTCGGCCGCAAAATTCAGGACTCGCTCTACACGGTCAACGGCACCGCCCTCGATAAAACCGCCTTCGCCCACGACCCGCACCACCCCGCGCACTCCGCCCACGTCGCCGCCCTTCTCGGCCCGACGACAATACTTCCGCTCGTCCTCGCCCGCCCCGCGATGACGCTCCCATCCACCGGCCTCATCGTCGCCGAAGCCGCCTCGCCCGACGACGTCGCCCACTGGGCCTCGCGCCTTCAGCCCGGCACTCTCCCCGCCGGCGGCGCCGACTTTTTCCAAGCCTACCTCGCCAGCCTCGGCCTGACTCCCGCCAGCGCCTCAGAACAATCCATCGCGCTCCCCGCCGGCCCCAGCCTCATCATCTCCGGCACCACCAGCACCGCCGGCCAGACCCTCCGCCAGACCGCCCGCGATTCCGGCCTCCCCGTTTTCCCGATTCCTCCGTCACTCCTGAACGCCGGCGAATCCTTCGAGACCATCGTCAAAAGCTGGTCCGATAACATCCGCCGCGCCCTCATCACCCAGGGCATCGCCATCGCCGTCGTCGATCAACCGCTCAGCGACTCTCCGCAAATTTCCTCCGCCATCCGCCGCGCCTTCGCCCGCATGGCCACGCTCCTCGACCAGCACCGCGCCTTCCATCACCTCCTCGTCGATGGTGGCGCCACCGCCGCCGCCGTCACCCGCTCGCTCGCCTGGCACCAACTCTCCACCGCCGCCATCTGGGCGCCCGGCGTCGTCTCCCTTCAACCGCTCGCCGCGCCCGACGTCCTCCTCACGCTCAAACCCGGCAGCTATTCCTGGCCCGCCCCTCTCTGGGAAAAACTCCTCGCGCGCTCCACGCCGTCCTCCGTTTCCTGATTTCCGACATGTCGTCCGCCACTCTTCCGATCCTCGCCATCACACTCGGCGATCCCGCCGGCACCGGCCCCGAGATCATCGCAAAAGCCCTCGCACTCCCCGAGATCCACACGATCTGCCGTCCGCTAATCGTCGGCGACGCCGCCGTCCTCACGCAGGCACTACGCTTCGTTAACTCCTCTCTCAAGGTCCGCGCCTTCGCTTCCGTCGCCGAAGCCACCTACTCGCCCGACACCATCGCCGTTCTCGATCTCAAAAACGTCGAGCTCGCCAAACTCCAGCTCGGCAAAGTCGACGCCATGGCCGGCCAGGCCGCCTACGAGTACGTGAAACACGCCGCCGAACTCGCCCTCGCCGGTGAAGTCGCCGCCATTGTCACCTCCGCGCTCAACAAAGCCGCCATGAATCTCGCCGGCCATCACTACGATGGACACACCGGCCTGCTCGCCGAGGTCTGCAAATCTCCTGGCGCCACGATGATGCTCGTCGCCGAAAAACTCCGCGTCAGCCACGTCTCCACCCACGTCCCGCTCCGCGTCGCCATCGACCGCGTCCGTCCCGAGCGCATCCTCAAAGTTCTCCAGCTCACGCACGACGCCGTTAAAAAACTCGGCATCGAAAAACCAAAAATCGCCGTCGCCGGCCTCAATCCACACGCCGGCGAAAACGGCCTCTTCGGCGACGACGAACAAAAATTCATCGAGCCCGCCATCGCCGAGGGCCGCGCCCGCGGCTTCGACGTCTCCGGCCCTTACGCAGGCGACACCGTTTTCTTCCGCGTGCTCCAAGGCGAATTCGACGCTGGCATCGCCATGTACCACGACCAAGGCCACGTCGCTGCCAAGATGCTCGGCATCTGGCGCGGCGTGAACGTCACCCTCGGCCTCCCAATCATCCGCACCTCCGTCGAACACGGCACCGATTTCGCCAATGTCGGCACCGGCCGCGGCGACCCGCGCAGCCTCGTCGAAGCGATAAAACTCGCCGCGACGATGGCGAAAAACCGCGCGCCCATCACCGTTCCGTAAGGTTCGCGCCCGTAGCCTCACCAGCTACACTTTTCAGCTCTCCGACATAGGTCCTATTCGTCCCATAAGACCCATAGGCCCCATCCTCATCGCCGCATACTCACCGCCATGAAATCCACTCTCCGCGCTCTCCCGCTCTCGGCCTTCGCCCTCGCCACCACCGCACTTCTGGCCGCCGATCCCGCCGCGCCCGAGTTAGTCCTCACAGACACCCAGCGCGTCGAGAGCACCGCCGACGGCGCCCTCCGCCCCGCTGTCGGCGTCCACAACATCCAGGTCGTCCGCGCCAACCGCACCACCGCGCAGCACACCGATCCGTCCATCAACCACACGTACCTCCACGCGCCGATGCTCGCCTACTGGCGCGGCCAGTTCTACGTCGATTACCTCAGCGGCCCCGTCAACGAACACGACCACAACACCGTCACCAACTACGCGACCTCCCCCGACGGCCTCACTTGGTCCACACCAAAAACTCTCTTCCCCGCCATCAAGCTCGCCGACGGCACGCTCAGCCTCATGCATCAGCGCGCGAGCTTCTACGTCGCCCCCGGCGACCGGCTCCTCGCCACCGGCTTCCACGGCCAGTATCCGTCTCCCAACGACGGCACCGGCATCGGCCGCGTCATCCGCGAAATCAAAGCCGACGGCTCCCTAGGCCCCATCTACGTCATCCGCCTCAACCGCCACGCGGGCCACACCGAGAAGAGCCTGCCCTACCCGCTCTACACCGCCGCCCCCGACAAATCCTTCGTCGCCGCCTGCGACGCCCTTCTCGCCGACCGCCGCTACACCTCGCAATGGTGGGAAGAGGAAAAGTCCGACGACGGTTACTTCAACCTCACGCTCAAAGCCGTGAGCACCGTCCGCCGCCCAGACGGCTCGCTGCTCGCCATTGCCAAAGACGCCCAGCACGCCTCCAGCACCGACGAAGGCAAAACCTGGAAACGCCTCGGCTTCGCCGAAAACCTCCCCGTCAACTCCTCCAAATACTGGCTCGATAAAACCACCGACGGCCGCTTCGCCCTTGTCTTTAATCCCACCAGCCGCCTCCGCTTCCCCCTCGCCATCGCCACCTCGACCGACGCCAAAAACTTCGGCGACCTCCTCACCATCCACGGCGATCTCCCGCCGCAGCGCTTCCCCGGCAAATTCAAAAACCTCGGCGCCCAGTACGTCCGTGGCATCTCCGAAGGCAACGGCACCCCGCCCGACGGCGGCCTCTGGCTGACCTACTCCACGCATAAAGAAGACATCTGGGTCTCCCGCGTTCCCGTTCCTGTCACCGGCACCGTGCCCGATAAACCGATACAGGACAACTTCGACGCCACCGCCCTCAACACGCTCCCAGCCAACTGGAACATCTACAGCCCCGCCTGGGCCCCCGTCCGCGTCACCGACTCCGGCGACGCCACCCAACGCCGCTCCCTCGAACTCCGCGACGAAGACCCTTACGAGTACGCCCGCGCCGTCCGCGTCTTTCCGGCCACCCACGGTGTGAAGATCGAGTTCAAAGTCCTCCCCCGCCAGTCCACCGCCCGCCTCGAAATCGACATCCTCGGCCCCCGCGGCGAACGCCAGTCCTCCTTCGCCTTCGGCACCGACGGCCACCTCTGGCTCAACCACGAAGGCATCTGGACCGACAACGGCCCCTACAGCGCCGGCCAGTGGTTCACCTTCAGCTACGCGCTCCCGCCCAATCCAAAATCAGACCGCGGCACCTGGCTCATCAACGGCAAACCCACCACGCCTCCCGCCGGAGGCCCCATCGAACTCACCGCGACGATCGAACGCCTCTCCTTCCGCACCGGCCCCCTCGCCGACCGCCCCGAAGGTCGCGGCAAAGACATCCCCGACGCCGACGAAAAAGTCCCCGCCGCCTCCTTCCTCATCGACGACGTTGCCATCACGCCAGTCCGCTAATTCCGATGGAGGCGCGACGCCCTCCTCGCGCGCGCCCGTCCTCCATTCCTATCCGGAATCCTGTTAATCCTCTTAATCCTGTCCAAAAACTCTGCGCCGTGAACTCCGTCTTCGCCCGCCTCGTTCTCTTCTTCACGGCCCTCACCGCCTCTGCATTCTCTCAAGCGCCCGAGCCATCCCTCGCCCCGCGCACCGAGATCGCTCTCACCGACAACTGGCGCACCGCCTACGACGAATCCGACCCCGAAAAATTCGCCGCCTCCACGTCTCCAAACTTCGACGACACCGCCTGGAAAACCGTCAGCATCCCTCACAACTGGGACGACTACCAAGGTTTCCGCCAGGTCAAAGCCGGCCACCTCTACGGCCACGCGTGGTACCGCACCACCGCCACACTCCCCGCCTCCGCGCTCTCCGCTGATCGCCGTCACTTCCTCTTCTTCGAAGGCGTCGGCGCCTACGCTACAGTCTGGGTGAACGGCAAACTCATCGGCAAACACGGCGGCGGCCTCACCACCTTCACGCTCGATGTCACCGACGCGCTCAACACCGACGGCAAACCCAACATCATCGCCGTCCGTGCCGACCATACACCGGGCATCCGTGATCTCCCCTGGGTCAACGGCGGCAGCGAACGCGCCTACGGTTTCGCCGAAGGCTCCCAACCCTTCGGCATCCACCGCCCCGTCCGCCTCGTCTCCACTTCCTCAGTGCGCGTCGAGCCCTTCGGCACTCAGATCTTCGCCGACCGTGAAACACTTTCTGCGTCCAACGCCACCGTCCACGTCCGCACCGAACTTAAAAACCACGGCGCCACACCGCAGTCCATCCGCCTCGTCTCCAAACTCCGCGAAACTTCCAAGCAAGTCGTCACCGAAATTTCTTCCGACATCACCCTCGCTCCCGGCGAAACCAAAACCGCCGCGCAAACGCTCCCCACTCTACGCAACCCGCAGCTCTGGTCTCCCGCCCACCCGCATCTCTACACACTCACGACCGAGCTCCTCTCTTCCTCCACCAACAGCATCGTCCTCGACCGCGTCGAAACCATCACCGGCTTCCGCACCATCGATTGGCGCGGGGCCGATCCTAAATCCACCGACGGCCGTTTCTTCATCAACAACGAGCCCTTCCTGATCAACGGCACCGCCGAGTACGAGCACCTCCTCGGCCAGAGCCACGCGTTCTCCGATACACAGATCCGCGCCCGCGTCCGCCAGATCGAGTCCGCCGGCTTCAACGCCTTCCGCGACGCCCACCACCCGCACAATCTCCGCTACGCCGATTACTGGCAGCGCGACGGCATCCTCTGGTGGCCGCAGTTCGGCACCCACATCTGGTTCGACAACGACGCCTTCAAAACCGCCTTCAAAGAAAAACTCCGCCAGTGGGTGAAAGAGCGCCGCAACAATCCCGCCGTTGTCCTCTGGGGCCTCCAAAACGAGAGCCGCCTCCCCGCCACGTTCGCCGCCGAATGCGTCGCCTTCATCCGCGAGATGGACCCCACCGCCACCGTCGAACGCAAGATCACCACCTGCAACGGCGGCGAAGGCTCCGACTGGAACGTCCCGCAAAACTGGTCCGGCACCTACGGCGGCGATCCCGAAACCTACGCCGAGGATCTCCGCACCCAGCGCCTCGTCGGCGAATACGGCGCCTGGCGCTCGCTCGACTATCACGCCGAGGGTCCGCTCGACCTCAAAGGCGCGTACACCGAGGAGCGTTTCACCGCGATCATGGAGACCAAGGTCCGTCTCCTCGAAAAAGCCCGCGGCTACGCCAGCGGACACTTCCAGTGGCCTTTCGCGACCCACACCAATCCCGGCCGCAACATCGGCGAACTCGGCGAACAAACCCGCGACGGCTGGCGCGAGCTCGATCAGATCGGACCCGCCAACAACAAGGGCCTGCTCACCATCTGGGGCGAACCGCTCGACGCGTTCTACATGTACCGCTCGAACTTCGCGCCGAAACAAACCGACCCGATGGTCGTCATCGCGTCGCACACCTGGCCCGACCGTTGGGCTAAACCCGGCAAAAAATCCGGCATCATCGTTTACTCCAACTGCGATGAGGTGGAACTTTTCAACGACCTCGGCCAGCGCTCCCTCGGCAAACGCACCCGCGCCGGCCACGGCACGCACTTCACGTGGGACGACGTAGATATCCAGACCAACACGCTCTACGCCGAAGGCCGCGTAAACGGCAACGTCGTCGCCCGCGACCTCATCACGCTCCATCATCTCCCCGTCGGCCCCGCCCTCGCCAAACGCGAAGCCGCCCAGACCTCGCTCACGAAACCCGCGCCCGGCCAAAAGTACCTCTACCGCGTCAACCTCGGCGGCCCCGACTACACCGACGAACAAGGTAATCTCTGGCTCGCCGACCGCGACTACCGCGAAGGCGACGCCTACGGCACCGCTTCTTGGGCTCAGCAATTCCCCAATCTCCCCGCCGCTTTCGGCAGTCAGCGCAAAATCTTCGATCCCATTCTCGGCGCACGCGACGACGCCCTCTTCCAAACCTTCCGCTACGGCCGCCACGAACTCCGCTTCCTCTTCAACGTCCCGGATTCAAACGCCGAATACCGCATCGAACTCTTTCTCACCGAGCCATGGTACGGCACCGGCGAAGGCGACGCCGAGGGCTGGCGCATCTTCGACGTCGCCGTGAACGGCGAGACGAAACTCCGTGACCTCGACATCTGGAAAGAATCCGGCGGCCGCGCCCACGCCCTGAAAAAAGTCATCACCGCCCGCCCCCAAAACGGTCGCCTCGAAATCTCCTTCCCACGCGTCTCCTCCTACCAAGCCGTCCTCTCCGCCATCGCGATCTCCAGCGCCGACACCTCCCTCTCCACGTCCGCCTCTCTTCCCTCCGGCCTCTTCACAATCTCCCCCTCCGCGCCTTCCGCCGCCACCGCTTCCGTCGAAGCCCTCACCCACCTCGACACCGGCGACCGCTTCTCGCCCGACACCGACGACACCATTGTCTCGCTCCCCGAATCCCTCCGCAACGCCGCCTGGGTCCGCTTCCCCGCGATCCGCTCCCGCGCCTTCAGCCTCACGCTCACCGCCGACTCCGACGCCTTCCTCGTCCTTCCCGACGACGCCAAATCCCCCGACGGCTGGCTCCCAATTTCCTCCCCACTCGTCACGCGTAACAGCCGCTACTCCCTGCACACCCGTCGCCACGCCGCCGGGTCGCACATCGCCGTCAAACCCGACACCGCACTCTACGCCGTCATCGCCGTCCCCACGCGCCCACTACCGCCGCCCCAAAGCCTCGCCGACCTCACATTGCCTCCCGGCTGGGTCGCAGCGGGTCACGTGAAAATGGGCCTGCCCGTCCACACCGACGCCGGCCTCACCTTCACGCAAATCGCGCCCAACCTCACCGACGCCGACTGGCTGCAAACCCCGTCGAAGCTCACGCCCGGCTCCGCCCGCCCGCGTTTCACCGTCACCGACCACGTCGAAGTCTACGTCGCTCTTCCCGCCACCGAACCGACGCCCGCCAACTGGATCGCCTCCCCCGAACTCGCGCTCCTCACCAGCGCCAGCTCCACCCAGCCGCTCGCCCTCCACCGTCGCCGCTTCGCCCCCGGCCAAACCGTCGACCTCGCCGGCCACTCCCCCGTCTCCGTCCTCATCCGCCCCGTCCGCGCCGCCTTCACCTATCAACCGGTGGCAACCTCCTCTGACGGAAAAACCACGCACACCTACACCATCGAAGTCGGCGTCGGCTCCCGCTACGGCCTCAACTTCCGCTACGCGACCGCTTCTTCCGAACCCATCGAGGTCGAACAACAAATCATCACCAACGAAGGCCGCGTCCTCCGCACCGACACGCTAAAATTCCCGCCACTCAAGCCCGGCGAAACCTCGTCCATCCTCCGCACCCGCACCGGCTCCAGCATCAACGCCGGCACCTACCAGATCCGCCTCACTCCGCTAAACACCACCGCCGCCCTCACCCTCGAAACCCTCGAAGTCGAATAACCGGTCCGCCTCCCAGACCGATCCATCCGCCTCTCTGGAGGGACGACCTCCGTGTCGTCCATTCCGCTCCGCCTTCCGACATCTGGCTTCCGGCCTCTGGCCTCTGAGAGTATACGCCCTCCGGCTTCTGCCCTCTGGCATCTATTCTTTTGCCTTCCCCTTCTGACTGTCGTCAGCCCGAAAAGGTTTCTCTTCCGCCGGACGCTCTGCACCGTTTCCACTTTCATCTTACTCTCTCATGGACGCTTTTAACCTGGCCAAAGAACGCTACGCCGAGCTCGGCGTGGACGTCGAAAAATCGCTGCAAGCCCTCGCGAGCACGCCCATCTCGCTCCAATGCTGGCAGGGCGACGACGTCGCCGGCTCCGAGAATCCCAACGCCGCGCTCACCGGCGGCATCCAGGCCACCGGCAACTATCCCGGCAAAGCCCGCAACCTCACCGAGCTCCGCGCCGATCTCGATCAGGCCATCGCGCTGATCCCCGGCCATCACCGCGTCAACCTGCACGCCTGCTACGCCGATCTCGGCGGCAAGAAGGTCGAGCGCAACGCCTACACCATCGAGCAATTCGCGAGCTGGGTCGATTGGGCCAAACCCAAGGGCCTCGGTCTCGATTTCAACCCGACCTATTTCTCGCACGCGCTCTCGGCCGACGGCTTCACGCTTTCGCACCGCGACGCCGGCATCCGCAAATTCTGGATCGAGCACGGCATCGCCTGCCGCCACATCGCCGCCGAAATTGGCAAGCGCCTTGGCAAGACCGTCATCTCCAACGTCTGGATTCCCGACGGTTTCAAAGACACACCCGTCAACCGCCGTGAATACCGCGAGCGCCTTGAGCAATCGCTCGACGCCGTCTTCGCCCCCGCGATCGATCCCGCGCTCAATCGCGACGCCGTTGAGAGCAAACTCTTCGGCATCGGCTCCGAATCCTGCGTCATCGGTTCGCACGAGTTCTACCTCGGTTACGCCGTGAAGAAGCAGAAGATCGTCTGCCTCGACGCCGGCCACTTCCACCCGACCGAGACGCTCGCCGACAAGATTTCCTCTACGCTCCAATTCGTTCCCGAAGTTCTCCTCCACGTCAGCCGCGGAGTCCGCTGGGACAGCGATCACGTCGTCACGCTCGACGACCAGACCAAGGCGCTCATGGAAGAAATCGTGCGCGGCGATTTCCTGAAGCGCGTCCACATCGGCATGGATTTCTTCGACGCCAGCATCAACCGCCTCGCCGCCTGGGTCATCGGCGCGCGCAACACGCAGAAGGCGCTCCTCCTCGCGCTCCTCGAGCCCACCGCAAAACTCCGCGCGCTCGAAGCCGAAGGCGATTTCTCCAGCCGCCTCGCCATCCTCGAAGAAGCCAAGGCGCTTCCCTTCGGCGCCGTCTGGGACGAGTTCTGCAAACGCAACAACGTCCCCACCGGCCACAAGTGGCTCGAGACCGTTAAGAGCTACGAGAAGACCGTCCTCGCGAACCGGAAGTAATTCCCGCGAGCGCCACGCTCACCCAACAAAGAAGCCCGGAACGAATTCGTTCCGGGCTTCTTTGTTTTCAAGGGTCACTCGAGCTTGGGCCATCCCAGCTCGCTGTCTTCATATTTTGCGACGACTTCCCGCCAGTCGAAGCCGACCTCTGGTGAGATCAGTTTCAAAAACAAAATAGGATATTCAAAGCCGATGGTCGGCGCTTCCAGGAATTCGTCGATATCCCAAGAAAGTTCGTCCTTCTTCAATTCTCCATCGGAGATCTTTCTCAAAATCATCTCGTGCAGATCTTGGAAGCTGAGCCGACGGCTTTTCACGTAGTCGAAGTTTTCCTCCAGCAATGCGAGCAGTCGGACTCCAAGCAGCTGCGATAGATGAATCGCCTGACTAAACTCCGCTACATCGGAAAGCTCATCGTCATGACCTTCGAGGTCCCAATACGACGGCTCATTCATCGCTAGCGACACAGCCATCTTTTTGGGATCGAGTCCGAGACTCTCGCGCCGAGTCTTAATCTGCTCTGCAGTGCTCATTCGGGGTGATGTGCTATAGCCGCTGATCGGATCTTCCTCAATAGATCCCCTTGCAGTCTCGGTAATCGAGAACATCGCGAATCGTGGTCTCTCTGGCCAACGCATCTTTCGGCAGCGACAGAATCCTCTCCACGAAAAGAATCAGTGTCGAAGAAACGTCCTCTTCTTTTACTTCAGAGGCGAAGAATTCAAATTCTTCGCGCCGGTCACGATACATGCAGACAATTTCGATGAGCCCCGCGCCACGGAAATAGAACGACACGGCGCGGAGCCCAGATGCGGCTTCGATTCTCCAGCTACCGGTTTCAACGTCTTCATTATCGCCCGCAAGCAGCCTGCTGAATCCTGTAACTTCCGTGAGTGCAGAAAAGCGATGCACCAACGCCCGGCTCACTGACTGAGGCGACGAAAGATTGATTGTCTTCATCTTTAGCCGCCTCGCAGTCAGAGATCCCGCCTTACTTCGCCGCGACCGCTGCTTTCACGAGGTCGACGAAGCTGCGCGTTTCCAGCGACGCGCCGCCGATGAGGCCGCCGTCGATGTCTTTTTGCGCGAGCAGTTCCGGAGCGTTGGCCGGTTTCATCGAGCCGCCGTAGAGGATGCGGACTTTCTGCGCGACTTGTTCGCCGAAGAGCTTCGTGAGCAGCGTGCGGATGAACGCATGGACTTCCTGCGCCTGCTCGGTCGTCGCGACTTTGCCGGTGCCGATGGCCCAGACGGGTTCGTAGGCGATGACTACGCTCGTCGCGAGGTCCTTGCTCACGCCTTCGAGTCCGGCTTCGAGCTGGGTCTGCACAACCTTGAGCGTCGAACCGGCTTCACGCTCGGCGAGCGTTTCGCCGACGCAGAGAATCGGGCGCAGCTGGTTCTTCAGCGCGGCGATGACCTTCTTGTTCACGGCGGCATCGGTCTCGGCGAAATACTGGCGGCGTTCGCTGTGGCCGAGGATGACGTGCGTAGCGAAGAACGCGCGGAGCATCGGGGCGGAAATTTCACCCGTGAAAGCGCCGCTGGCTTCGTGGTGCATGTTCTGCGCGCCGAGCTTCACCGTGGAGCCGTCGATGGCTTTACCGACGGATTCGAGCGAGGTGAAGGGCGGGCAGATGACGATGTCGATATCGACGACCTTGCCGATTTCGGTGACGAGATCC
Source organism: Nibricoccus aquaticus (assembly GCF_002310495.1). Lineage (GTDB taxonomy): Bacteria > Verrucomicrobiota > Verrucomicrobiia > Opitutales > Opitutaceae > Nibricoccus > Nibricoccus aquaticus. Next base: position 1,214,969 of record NZ_CP023344.1, read on the forward strand.
TGGGCGAGCTGAACAGCGTCGGCCGAGGTCTTGTTCATCTTCCAGTTACCGGCGATGAGTTTTTTGCGGATCATAGTTTTAGAAAAGTGAGGGTGAATCGCGAAGAGGCAAAGACGCAAAGCCCGGAGCGAAGAGTCTCAAGAATCACCTGCGACTCTTCGCGACTTTGCGTCTTTGCGATTCAAATTAAGACTCGAGGAAGACAACACCGGGGAGCGCTTTGCCTTCGAGGAATTCGAGGCTGGCGCCGCCGCCGGTGGAGCAGTGCGAGACCTGGGTATCGACTTTGAATTTCTTCGCCGCCGTAGCCGTGTCGCCGCCGCCGACGATCGTCGTGGCACCTTTGGCCGTGGCTTCAGCGATGGCGTCGGCCATGGCCTTGGTCGCACCGGCGAACTTGTCGAATTCGAACACGCCAGCGGGTCCGTTCCAGACGATGGTCTTCGAGGAGAGGATCGCCTTCTTGTAGAGTTCGATCGACTTCGGACCGGCGTCGAGGCCTTCCCAACCATCGGGAATGCCGCCTTCCATCGTCGCGGGCTGCGTGTTCGCGTCGGGCGCGAACTTGTCGGCCGCGATGAAATCAACCGGGAAGATCAACTCGACGCCGCGGGCCTTCGCCTTGGCTTCGAGTTCGCCGACGATCTTCGCGCCTTCAGGATCGAAGAGGCTGGAGCCGATTTTCATGCCGCGAAGTTCCTTGTGGAACGTGTAGGCCATGCCGCCGCCGATGATGATTTTGTCGGCCTTCTCGATGAGATTTTTGATGAGCGGGATTTTGTCCGCGATCTTCGCGCCGCCGAGAATGGCGAGCAGCGGGCGATCGGGATTTTCCAACACCTTCGCGAAGGCTTTCAGCTCCGCTTCCATCAGGAAACCGGCGGCCTTCTGCGACAACGAGACGCCCACGATCGAGCTGTGCGCGCGGTGCGCGGTGCCGAAGGCGTCGTTCACGTAAACATCGGCGAGCTTCGAGAGGCTGGCGCGGAAGGCTTTCACCTTCTCGGGATCAGCCTTGATGGTGGTCTCGGTACCATCGGCCTGCTTCTCTTTGATTTTGCCCTCTTCCTCGATGTGGAAGCGGAGATTTTCGAGCAGGAGAACTTCGCCGGACTTCAGCGCGGCGGCGGCTTTTTCAGCAGCGGGGCCGACGCAGTCATCAACGAACGCGACTGGCTTGTTGAGGAGCTTGGCGAGTTCGGCGGCGACGGGCTTGAGCGAGAATTTCTCGATCACCTTGCCGTCCGGACGGCCGAGGTGGCTGGCGAGGACGAGCGACGCGCCTTTTTCGAGGGCGAACTTGATCGTCGGGAGCGCGGCGGTGATGCGCTGCGTATTGGTGATCGCGCCGGTCTTCTTGTCCTGAGGGACGTTGAAATCGACGCGCATGAACACGCGTTTACCGGAGAGGTCGAGGTCGCGGATGGTTTTGAATTTAGCCATTTGTAGAAAGGAGCGAGAAATTAGAATTCAGGAGCTAGAATAAAAAAAGCGGAAGCGGCTGACTGCATGAGCAGCGCCACTTCCGCCGGGAAACAAAAATCTAGATTCTAACTCTTAGCTTCTAGATTCTGCGCGGCTGCGCGCTCAGCTCAGAGCTTCGCTGCGATCTTCTTGGTGAGCTCGACGACGCGGTTGCTGTAGCCCCATTCGTTGTCGTACCAGCTGACGAGCTTGAAGAACTTGCTGTTCAGTTCGATCGAGCTGCCGGCATCGTAGATCGACGACTGCTTGTCGTGGATGAAGTCAGACGAAACGACTTCGTCGTTCGTGTAGCCGAGGATGCCCTTCAAGTAGGTCTGCGACGCCTTTTCGATGGCGGCGTTGATTTCCTTGAGGGAGGTTTCCTTCGTCGAACGGAAGGTGAGGTCGACAACCGACACGGTTGGCGTCGGGACGCGGAAGGACATGCCGGTGAGCTTGCCCTTGGTCTCCGGGAGCACGAGCGCGGTGGCCTTGGCGGCGCCGGTCGAGGACGGGATGATGTTGATCGCGGCGGAACGGCCACCCTTCCAGTCCTTCTTCGATGGACCGTCGACGGTCTTCTGGGTCGCGGTGTAGGAGTGGATCGTGGTCATCAGACCTTCCTCAAGGCCGAAGCCTTCTTTGAGGAGGACGTGAACGAGAGGAGCCAAGCAGTTCGTGGTGCAGGAAGCGTTCGAGATGATCGTGTGCTTCGAAAGATCGAGTTTGTCGTCGTTAACGCCCATGACGACGGTGATGTCTTCGCCCTTCGCAGGAGCGGAGATGATGACCTTCTTGGCGCCAGCGGCGATGTGGCCCTTGGCTTTTTCAGCCTCGGTGAAGAGACCGGTCGACTCGATGACGAGATCGACGCCGAGCTTCGCCCAAGGAAGTTCAGCCGGGGTCTTCGCGGAAACGACGAGGATGTCCTTGCCGTTGATCACGAGGACGTCGTCTTCAGCCTTGTCGGGCGACGACTTCTTGGAAGCGACGGTGCCCTGGAATTTACCCTGGGTGGAGTCGTACTTGACCAAGTAAGCGAGATTGTCCGCCGGGACGATGTCGCCGACAGCGACGACGTCGAGAGTCGTGCCGAGGAGACCTTGCTCAACAAGAGCGCGGAAGACGAGGCGGCCGATGCGGCCGAAACCATTGATAGCTACTTTGACTGCCATGGGAGACTCCGATTTCTACAGGTATGGGTTGTTGATTGCTGATTGAGTGTGAGCCGCATCCTGCGACGCGGAACGGCTAGTGAAATAAGCGAAGCACGGCGTTGCAAGGGTTTTGGCTGTTTGGCGTCAAACATGCGCAGCAGATGCCAATTTTTGCGTCACGCACAGTTCACCGCCACGAGCGGGCGAAACGCACTCAACTGATAGCGCCTTCTTCCACCCAAAGCCCGCAGCCCAACGCAGGTATGAAAAGATCTGTTTCGACCGGTTCGGCATGGCGGACGGGGCCAGCCGGGAAAAAGCGTTCGTGATCCGCCAGCTGCTTCCACCGCAAACCGGCCAGCTCGGTGCCAACCGGGATAAAGGCATCGCCCAACGTCGGATTCACCGCGAAGAGCAGCCGCTGCGGGCCAAGGCTGCGGTCGGCGTTGAAAATCGTGGCCGTCGCCGTCGAGTCCGGCGCGAAGATGAACCGGAAATAACTGTCCGCCGGCCGCGAAAAGAGACGCAGCAGCTTCCCCGTCTCCGAAAGCCGGAACGCGATCCAGTCGGCGAAATACGCATGCGACGCTGGGAAGCGATAGATGCGCCGGTAATCCAGTGCGTTCAGATCGCCGCGCAGGTACGTGTTGTTCACGCCGTGCTTCGAGCGGAGAAAATCCTGCCCCGCCGAAACCATCGGAATGCCGATCGACGAAAACAAAATCGCCGCCATCAGATGCGTGCGACGCCGGTCGTTGGCCGTGGGCGAGTGACCGTTGTTGTCGGCGTTCTCCGTGATCACGTCTATCCACGTCCGGTCGTCGTGTGACTCCACGTAGTTGATCGTTTGCGCCGGCCACTTCGCATAATGCCACGGTGAGCCCTTCAGGAAATACTCATAGCCCTCACGCGACGCACCGCCGCGGACGAAATCGCGCACGAAGTTCCGGTAGCCATCATTCCACGACGCCCAGCCGGTGTCGCGCAGCGCGCCGCCGATGTGGCCTTTGAAACTCCACGGCTCAGCGATCAGGATCACGTCGGGTTTGATGCGCTTCATCGCCACTTCGATTTCCTTCAGTGCTTCGAGGCCGACAAGATCGGCGAGGTCGAAACGAAACCCGTCGATGCCAAACGTCTCGATTAGATGCGCGCAGCTGTCGATGATCAGCCGCAGCGCCATCGCCGACTGCGCGCGAATGTCGTTTCCGCAACCGCTCCAGTTCGAAAGCGCACCGTCCGCGCCGACATCAAAATAGTACAGCTTGTCCACGAACAACAGATGCGGCGGCTCGCCCACGTGGTTGTACACCACGTCGAGAATCACCGCGATGCCGCGACGATGAAACGCCGCCACCAACTCTTGGAATTCGCGAATGCCCGACGCTTTCTCCGGCTCCAGCGCGAACGCACTCGCCGGAGCAAAGTAGTTCGCCGTCATGTAGCCCCACTGGTACTCCTCCCGCGAGCGGTTGTCCGCTTCCTGGATCGGCTGCAGCTCCACGCAATTCACGCCGAGATTGTGCAGATAAAACTCCGGGCTCTCGACCCACTGTTTGAGTCCTGAAAAACCAAGTCGTTCTTCCGCGCGCAACTTGATCGGCGCGAGCGCCACGAGATCGCGTACATGCGCTTCCGCCACGACGAGATCCTGCCAAGCCGGTGTTTTGAAACTGCGATCGGCTACCGCAATCTGCGCACGATCCAGCACGATGCCCGGCCCTGAACGATCCACCGTCGCTAGCGCGTACGGATCGAGAATGCGTTTTTCCGGATCGAACAGGCCCAGCGAATCCTTAGGCCCGTCCACTTGATACCAATAATACCAGCCGTGCAGATTCTGCGTGAGCGTCACCTCCCAGACATGATCCTCGCGCTTCACGAGTTGGTAACGATGCGGCGTCGCCTGGTGCGAAAGCCGCTCGCACACGCACAATTCCACGCGCCGCGCACGCGGCGCAAAAAGCCGGAAGACCGATTCACCGCCCCGCGCGAGCGCACCGAGTGCGATCTTGCTCTCCAGCTGATAAAAATAGTCACCCGGCCGCAGCGGCACACCTTCCCCGCCCTGCCAGGTCACCGTCCAACCCGCCGACAAATCCACCGGCTCAATCAACGTGAATTGATACAGGTGCTGCCCCGTGCGGCCAGGATCGACAATGTAGTTCACATTGCCCGTGTCGTCGCGCACCGCATTCGGCGCATGCGCAGGCACGTCCTGCCACTGATGATCGCCCGTCACGAACTTGAACCGCATCGGCGGACTTCCGAAAAACTTCTCCGCCTTCGCCGAGAGCAACAGCACCGCATCGCCCGCGAGTGTCGCCGGTTTCAACCGCCACTCATCGTTGCCCACCGCGGATTGCCAGCCGTTAAAATCGCCCGCGAGAAAAACGCTCACACCCGGCGCCGCCAGCTGTGGGTAACGATCCACCCGCAAGAAAAAGAAAATCTCCCCCTTCTTGTTCGCGAAGTACGCGCTATCGCAGCCGTACACATAATCCGGCACCTTCGTCAGCGTCTCGAAACGCGGCGCATCGATCCCCGCGAGCACCAACGGCGGCGTGTGACGCGCCCGCCAGTCATGAGTGAGCTCGATCTTCCCGCTGGTGGGCGAGTCGAGCCAGGCCTGGGCAATTTTGCGTTCGCGAGCAGCCATTGTGGATACGTTGTCGCTATCATCCCGCGTGCCAAACCGCGGACAAGGTTGAAACTCTGTCGACCTAGATGATCGGCCGCCGACTAATAGCGCTCTTTACGGCGTCTCAAACGCCGCCAGCACCGGCTTACCGTCAAAGTACGGCGGCACCGGAATCCCCAATAACCAAAGCGCCGTCGCGCAGGTATCTTCGGTGTTCACCTCGAGCGCGGCGTTCTGCGTGAGATCAGAATTTTTCACCACGCCCGGCCCCGTCGCGATCCACGGAATATGCCGGCTCCGCGCATCGTCCGGCCCATGTGACAAGCCTGCCCCGCCGTGATCCGCCGATAAGATCACCACCGTCGATTGCCGGATGCCCGCGCGCTCCAGCGAGGCAAACAACTGCGCCAGCTCGCCGTCGGTCTCCTCGATTTTATCGAACTGCTCTTTCGAGCCCCAGCCTTTGGCATGTCCCGTCGAATCCACTTCGGCATAATGCACAAAAATCACCGTGGGTTTGTGCGCCTCGATAATCTTCGTCGCAGCCGCCGTCACCTCCGCGTTCGTGTCCTTCGAGTTCGCCTCTTGCGGAATCGCCGTCCACGAAACCGTCCCCGGCTTCGCCAGCGTGGCAAACTTCGACTTCCCAGAGATCAGCGCTGCCGTGTAACCTGAGCGCGTCGCAAATTCGAAAACCGTCGGACGCTTCGGATAAACCGGCTCCTTCAGAGGCAGATCGCTATTCCACTCAATGCCGTGCTTTCTCGGGGTGACACCCGTCAACATGCTCGTGTGCGACGGCAGCGTGATCGAGACCGCCGTCGTCCGCGCCCAAAACGTGTACGACCCTTCACGCACCATCATCCGCAGCGTCGGCATGTTCGCCAGCAACGCCCGGTCCGGCCGCAGCCCGTCGATGCTGATGATCATCACGTGCTCCACCACCGGCAGCGGCCTCTGCGGTTTCCCCACCGCCACGCCGATCTGCGCAAACGCCCCCGTCAGCAACGTCACACCCAGAAACATCACAGCTACGCGCTTCGTCATCGTCTTCATGCGCGCGACCATGCAACGCCGCTCGCCCGAGTAAAGTCCGCGCCGCGTTACGATCAGTTGACGATCCGACCCGCCCGCAATCTCGTGAGCCCGATGTCCACTCGCGAAAAAATCCTCGTCGCCATGTCCGGCGGCGTCGACAGCTCCGTCGCCGCTCTGCTGCTGAAGCGGCAGGGCTACGACATCGTGGGCGCGTACATGAAAAACTGGATCAACGAGGACAACATCGTCGGCCACTGCCCCTGGATGCAGGACATCGACGACGCCCGCGCCGTCGCCGACAACCTCGGCATCGAGTTCCGCGTCGTGAATCTCATGAAGGATTACCGCGAACGCATCGTCGATTACCTCCTCGATGGTTACCGCCGCGGCCTCACGCCCAATCCCGACATCATGTGCAATCGCGAGATCAAGTTCGGCGTCTTCCGCGCCTGGGCCCGCGACAACGGCTTCTCCGCCGTCGCCACCGGTCACTACGCGCGCCGTGAACAAAACTCCGACGCCACGTGGTCGCTCCTCGAAGGCGCCGATAAAAACAAAGACCAATCCTACTTCCTCACGCTGCTCTCTCAGGAACAGCTCGCCGACGCGCGCTTCCCCATCGGCCACATTCCCAAACCCGAACTCCGCGCCCTCGCGCGTGAAGCCGGTCTCGCCACCGCCGACAAAAAAGACAGCCAGGGCATCTGCTTCATCGGCGAGGTGAAGATGCAGGACTTCCTCCGCCAGTACGTCCCCGACCAGCCCGGCCCCATCATCCGCGCCGACGATGGCCGCCTCCTCGGCGAACACCGCGGCCTCCACTACTTCACGCTCGGCCAGCGCAAAGGCATCGGCATTCCCTCCAACACCGACAACAAAGCCTACGTCGTCGTCGGCAAACGCTCCGAGGACCACGCCCTCCTCGTCGCCTTCGACGGTGCCGACGCTCCCGGCCTCTTCGTCAACGAAGTCCGGATACACTCCATCGCCTGGAACTGCCCCCCGCTCACGCAACCGCGCAAACTCGAAGCCCGCGTCCGCTACCGCGACCCCCGCGTCCCCGCCGAATTCATCCCCGACCCCGCACCACTCTCCGACACCTCCGCTCACTCCGTCGTCAGTATCGCTGCAACCAACGCGGCCTATCCCACCACCGCCCTCGTCCGCTTCACCGAGCCGCAACGCGGCCTCGCCTCCGGCCAGATCATCGCCTTCTACGACGGCGAACGCCTCCTCGGTGGCGGCGTGTATTCGTAGGGCCTGACCTCGCGTCCGTGCCGCCGCGCGCCATCGCGCGCAGCTCCGATGTCCCGAGCTCCAGCCTTGTCCGCCCACTCACCCCGCCCACACTCCGAAACGTGCTGCCCGCCGCGCTGAAATCCTCCGCCGCTCCCGGATCGACTTCCCCGCTCGCCCTCCGCTCCGACCTCGCCCGCGCCACCCGCGGCGTCATCGCCTTCCTCGGCCCGCTCCTCGCCGCACAGTTCATCGGCTCATCCGTCCCGCACGAATTCGCCTTCGCCGCCATCGCCGCGCAAAACATCGCGTTCTTCGAAGTGCGCGGCGACTACCGCCTCCGCCTCGCCGTTCTCGGCTGCGCCCTCATCATCCTCACCGCCGCCGCCACGCTCGGCGCCGCCTCCTCCGCCCCGCTCGCCCTAGCACTCGCCGCCACCGCGCTCATCGCGGCCACCACCGGACTCTGGCGCCACCTCAACCCCGACTACGGCCCGCCCCTCGCGATCTCCTCGATGCTCGTCTTCCTCATCGCCCAGGAAACGACGCCCGCCTTCTCCCTCACCCACACCACGCACACCGCGCTCTGGACCCTCGGCGGCGGACTCTGGGGCATCGTCGTGCAAATCGTCCCGTGGTTTTTCCGCCCCCAACAACCGCTCCGCGCCGCCCTCGCCGATTGCTGGATCGCCGCCGCCGAATTTTTCGAAGCAATCGCCGAAAACACATCGAATGTCCGGCACTCGCACGTATCGGAAAAAGAAGCGGCCCTGCGCACCGCGCTCGACAAAGGCTACGCCACACTCGCTTCCGCCCGCACACGACGCGCTCACGGCTTCATCGAAAAACTTGAGCGCAACGCCCACGACGCCGCCCGTCTCTCCATGCGTGTCGGGGCTCTGCAGACCGCGCTCGAAACAACGCCGCCGCGCGCAAATGGCGTTCCTCTTCAATCTGCCTTTCAACCCATCCTTGTCTCACTCGCGAATCACGCCCGCACCATCGCCCTCGCCGTCGTCTCCCGCCAGCCCGCCCACCTCGCACTCGTCGATGTCCGCCTGCGCCGCCTGCTGAATCTCCTCGAAGCCTTCGAAACAGGTCTCGATTCCAACATCCCTTCCGACGCCCACCTCGCCTCCCTCAGCGCGCTCGTCAGCGAAGCCCTCCGCGAAACCGAGACTTCTCTCCGTACCACCCTCAACCGCTCCGCCGAACGCGCCGCCTTCTCCCTCGAATTAACCGATACCGACACCTGGAGCCTCCGCCCCCTCGGCGCCGCGCTCAATTTCTCCCACCGCATCGACCCCGTCCTCGCCCGTTTCACCACCCGCCTGGTTTTCCTGACCGTACTCGCCACCGCCCTCGCCCACACACTCGCGCTCCCGCACGGCTACTGGCTCCCGTTCACCCTGCTCGTCGTCCTCCAGCCCGACTACGGCGCCACCCGCGCCCGCGCCGCCCAACGCGTTGCCGGCACCCTCCTCGGTAGCCTCCTCGCCATCGGCCTCCTCGCCCTCGCGCTCCCCGCACCCGTCCTCTTCGCCCTCATGACCGCGTGCATGTTCGCCTTCGGATTTTTCATGAAGCGCAACTACTCCATCGGCGTGCTCTTCGTGACGATCTTCGTCGTCCTCCTCACCGGTCTCCACCAACCGGTGACAGCCTCCCTCGCCTGGGAACGCCTCGCCTCCAACGCCCTCGGCGGCGTCCTCGCGCTCGTCGGCGCCCTCGTCTTCTGGCCCGTCTGGGAACGCGCCCGCTTCCCCGCCATCCTCGCCGCCTCCCTCCGCGCCAATCTCCACTACTGGGAGCAGATCGACACCCGCCTCCGCGCAGGCCGCGCCTTCGATGACGACATCATCAAGGCCAAACAACGCGTCGAAGGCGCCAACGCCGCCGTCTTCGCCTCGCTCCAGCGCCTCATGGCCGACCCCCAAAACCGCCAGACCGGCCTCGAACACACCGCCGCCCTCGCCAACGGCAACCTCCGCCTCACCCGCGCTTTCAGCGTCACCGCACTCCAACTACACCCCGGCCAGCCCTTCGCCTCCCCCGCCCACGAGCGCTTCTCTGCCCGACTCACGACCACGCTCACCATCCTCGCCGGCGCGGTCGAAGGCGTCACCGAAACTCCCGACACTCTCCGCGCCTGCCGCCGTGAACTGACCTCATCCGTCGCCACGATTGAGCCCGCTCCCGTGTCCGATCTCACGCGCCACCACGCGCTCGCCCACCTCCGTGCCTCGCTCGGCACGGAACTCGCCGCCCTCCTCCTCGCCGCCGAATCCTGCCAGGCCCTCGGCATGTTCGAAGACCCTGACGCCCCGGACGAGCCGCCCCAAGAGAAACCCTCCCCCTCCGCCTCCCCAACCGCTTGAGCAAAGCTTTTACGCGGCGCGGCCTCCCTCCCTCGCTCCCGAGAAAATAATCTCATAACCGCGACGCCCCCGCTCATTCCTCCGCGTCCACTCCTGCGCTATCTTGTCCCCTCATCGCGACGCGCCCGCGCCGCCTCCCCGTAGCCGCGTCACTTCAGACGCGGTGCTTTTCCCCGCACTCTCCCCTTTGCACCGAATGAAAAAACTCCTCCCCCTCCTCGCCGCCGTCACCGCCCTGGCTTCACCCCTCACCATGCTCGCCCAAAAATTCCCCGGCCTCGCCCAGACTCCGCCCATGGGCTGGAACACCTGGAATACTTTCGCCGGCAACATCAACGAAACCCTCATCAAGGAAACCGCCGAGACCATGATCAAATCCGGCATGAGAGACGCCGGCTACATCTACATCGTCCTCGACGATTGCTGGCACCTCAAAGAGCGCGACGCCAACGGCAACCTCGTCCCCGACCCCGCGAAATTCCCCAGCGGCCTCAAAGCCCTCGGCGATTTCCTCCACGAGCGCGGCTTCAAATTTGGCATCTATAACTGCGCCGGCTCCAAAACCTGCGGCGGCCACCCCGGCTCCATGGGCCACGAATATCAAGACGCCCGCAGCTACGCCTCCTGGGGCGTCGACTACCTCAAATACGACTGGTGCTCCACCGGCACCCGCGACGCCCGCGAAGCCTACACCACCATGCGCGACGCCCTCCACGCCGCCGGCCGCCCCGTCGTCTTCAGCATGTGCGAATGGGGCACGGCCAAACCTTGGGAATGGGCCAAAGACGTCGGCCACCTCTGGCGCACCACCGGCGACATCTTCGATTCCTACGACGGCGTCAAAGGCTGGGAGATCGGCTGGAAACGCATCCTCGATCTCCAGCACACCCGCGGTGACGAACAAACCGGCCTCCAAAAATACGCCGGCCCCGGCCACTGGAACGACCCCGACATGATGGAAGTCGGCAACGAAGGCCTCACCTTCGCCGAGTCCCGCGCCCACTTCTCCTTCTGGTGCGTCCTCGCCGCCCCGCTCATGGCCGGTAACGACGTCCGCCACATGACGCCCGAAATCACCGCCGTCATGACCGACAAGGAAGCCCTCGCCATCAACCAGGACGCCCTCGGCAAACAGGGCTCCCGCGCCCTCGCCGAACCCTCGAAGCACATCGAAATCTGGACCAAGGAACTCTCCAACGGCGAGTGGGCCGTCTGCGCGCTAAACACCTCCGACACCCGCCGCGCCATCACCGTCGAGTGGCACCGCCTCTGGCACCTCCAGAACAAGCCCTTCACCGTCCGCGAAATCTGGAGCAAAAAATCCGCCGGCGAAACCTCCACGAACTTCACCGCCGAAGTCGATTCCCACGACGTCCTCTTCTTCCGCCTCACGCCGAAAAAGTAATTCGCTCCGCTTCCGTCGTAGGGTCTGCGCTTGCGCAGCGCCTCCGAAAAGCCGCGTTCCCCGGAACGCGGTTTTTCCGTTTTGGTCCTCGGCCTCCTCTACAGTTCGCCTTCCGAGGTAGGGATGATGCTCCGCATCGTCCGAATCGACTCCATCCCTTCACCCTTCGCTCTTCACCATTCTTACCGCCCCACCTCCAGCATTGCCTCGCTCTTCCCTCCGTCTCAGAAATCCCCGCGCGCACCACGGAGCATCACCCGTCCGCGCCTCTCCTCTATGACCACGACCCATCGTTGGAAATTTTTCCGCAGCGGCGGACTCGACCAGGTTCTCCTCCAATCCGGAGCCGACCTTCTCAACCTCGAACACCTCGACCAAAAGCTCTGGGTCGCCCTCAGCTGCCCCGTCAAAGGCCTCGAACTCGACGAAAAAACCCTCTCTCTCATCGACCTCGATGGCGACGGCCGCATCCGCGTTCCCGAGGTCATCTCCGCCATCAAGTGGACCGCCCTCCACCTCAAGAACCTCGACGACGTCCTCGCCCCCCAGTCCGCCCTCCCGCTCGATCTGATCAACGACCAGACGCCCGAGGGGAAATCCGTCCTCGCCTCCGCCAAACAAGTTCTCGCCAACCTCGGCAAAGCCGGCGCCACCTCGATCTCCGTCGCCGACACGACTGACACGAAGAAAATCTTCTCCGAAACCACTTTCAACGGCGACGGCATCATCCCCGCCGAAGCCGCCAGCACGCCCGAGCTCAAACAGCTCATCGGCGACATCATCGCCTCCTATGGCGCCGACACCGACCGCAGCGGTAAACCCGGCATCACCCAGGCCAAGCTCGATCAGTTCTACACCGAAATCGCCGCGTACGCCGACTGGGCCGGCAAAGGCTCCGCCAAAGAAATCCTCAGTGCCGGCGAAGTCGCCACCACCGCGTACGACACCATCAAAACCGTCCGCGCCAAGATCGACGATTTCTTCGCCCGCTGCCGCCTCGCCGCGTTCGATTCCCGCGCCCTCGCCGCCCTCAACCGCCAGGAAAGCGAGTACCTCGCCATCGCCGCCAAGGATCTGAAAATCACCAACGAAGAAGTCTCCGGCTTCCCCCTCTCCCGCGTCGAACCCAACAAAGCCCTCCCCCTCACCGAGGGCGTGAACCCCGCCTGGGCCGGCGCGCTCGCCGTTCTCCAAAAAGCCGTCGTCGCCCCGCTCTTCGGCGCCAACAAAACCAGCCTCACCGCCGACGAGTGGACCATCCTCACCGGCAAACTCGCCCCCTACGAAACCTGGCTCGCCTCCAAGCCCGCCACGCCCGTCGAGAAACTCGGCCTCCCGCGTATCCAGGCAATCCATGCAGCCAAAGAAAAACCGCTGCTCGATGCGCTCATCGCCGAAGACAAGGCCCTCGAACCCCAGGCCCTAGCCATCACCGCCGTCGATCGCCTCGCCCGCTACTACCGCGACCTTCGCACACTCCTGCACAACTTCGTCAACTTCTCCGACTTCTACGACCCGCGCTATCCCGCCACCTTCCAGATCGGCACGCTCTACGTGGACAGCCGCAGCTGCGATCTCTGTATCCGCGTCGACGATCCCGCGGCCCATGCCGGCCTCGCCTCGCTCAGCAAAGTCTACATCGCCTACTGCGATCTCAAACGCCCCGGCGGCGAGACGATGAAGATCGCCGCCTGCGTCACCCAGGGCGACTCCGACTACCTGATGGTCGGCCGCAACGGTCTCTTCTACGACCGCAAGGGCCGCGACTGGGACGCGCACATCACCAAGATCATCGATAACCCGATCAGCATCCGTCAGGCATTCCTCTCTCCGTACAAAAAGTTCATCCGCATGATCGAGGAGCAGGTGGCCAAACGCGCCGCCGCCGCCGATTCCGCAGCCGACGCCAAGCTCGCAGCAGCAGCCGCCGCGACCGCCAACGCCGACAAAAACGCCCCGGCTGCTCCCGCCGCCGCACCCGTCCCCGCCAAGAAGATCGATGTCGGCACCGTCGCCGCTCTCGGCGTCGCCTTCGGTGCGATCATGGGCGCCATCGGCGCGATCGCGACCGGTCTCGCCGGTCTCGCCATCTGGCAGCTCCCACTCGTGTTCATCGGCCTGATTCTGGTCATCTCCGGCCCCTCGATGATCATCGCCTGGCTCAAACTCCGCCAGCGCACCCTCGGCCCGATCCTCGACGCCAACGGCTGGGCCGTGAACGGCCGCGTCAAAGTCAACGTCCCCCTCGGCACAGAACTCACCGCCCGCGCCGTCATTCCCGAAGGCTCGACCCGCTCGCTCGAAGATCCCTTCGAAGACAAAGCCGCCAAACGCCGCAAGCGCCTCACCATCCTCACGCTCCTCCTGCTCGTCACCGTCTGGCTCGGCTACAACCTCTGGGCCGCCCCCCATTACGGACTCGAAAAACGCCTTTGGCCCTTCGAGAAAAAAGCCGTGCCCGTCGTTCCGGTCGTCGCCCCCGAAGCCGCCGTCGCGAGCGCCGCACCTGCGCCCGTCCCGGCGAAATAAGCCAGCTGAGGAGCCGATCCTCCCTCCCAAAACCGCGCCCACCCCGGCGCGGTTTTTTATTCATCCCATCATCTGACGAGCCGACAACCTGCGCTCTAGGACCGCCGCGGTAAACACGGTCCCATCGTTCATCTTCTTCACGATGCTCCCCCTGCGCTTCTCCCTCGCGCTCCTCGCCGCCCTTCTCGTCACCGTCGCCCGCGCCGACACCTCGCCCGCCGCCAGCGATCCCCTCGCCGCCGCGTTCGCGACTCCCCCCGTATCCGCGAAGCCAACACTCTGGTGGTTCTGGGGCGAAACCGTCACCACCGACCACGGCATCACCCAGGACCTCGAAGCCATGAAGCGCGCTGGCTTCGGAGGCGTCGTTATCTACGAACAAGTTTTCACCGACCGCCCCGACGCCCTCAAAAGCCTCTCCCCCGAATGGCTCGCCCGCTTCCGCTTCGCCGCCGCCGAATGCGCCCGTCTCGGCCTCACCCTCGAAACCAACATCAGCAGCGGCTTCGTCGCCGGCGGGCCATGGATCACCCCCGCCCTCGCCATGCAACGCATGGTCGCCAGCGAACTCGTCATCGACGGCGGCCGCCCCGTCTCTCTCCCGCTTCCCCAGCCGCCCACCCGCCTCGATTACTACCGCGATGTCGCCGTCCTCGCCTACCCCGCACCCTCCGGCGCCGACGCTCTGCCCGAGCCCGTCCGCACCAGCACGCCCGCCGACATCGACCTGCCCGCCCTCTTCAGCCCCGACGCCCAACGTATCCGCATTCCCGTTTCAGCCGGCGACCAGCGCGTCCTCATCACTCTCGACTACGGCCGCCCCGTCACCACCCGCAGCCTCACCTACGCGCAACGCACCAACGCCAAGGCCCTCATCATCGCCACGCAAATGCCCTCCTCCTGGGCCGCCGATTTCTACGGCGAAAACATGCGCCTCAACCCGCCCCTCGGCTGGCTCGAAGTCAGCGACGACGGCCAATCCTGGCAGCGCGTCGTCCAGCTCCCCGCCCTCGGCTACCAGCACGACACCTGGACCTCGCAAACCGTCACCTTCCCCGCCGCCACCGGCCGCCACTTCCGCCTCAACTTCGAAAACTGGGGCCGCAACTTACGCTCCAACGACACCGACCTCGTCATCGGCGCCATCGAGCTCCGCGGCGAAGCCCGCATCGATCAATGGGAACGCAAAACCGGCAACGTCGTCGACTTCTCCAACCCCGACCGCACACCCGCCTACACCGGCGACGAGATCATCGACCCCGCCCGCATCCTCGACATCACCTCGCACCTCACCGCCGACGGCCTCCTCACGTGGGACGCCCCTCCCGGCCGCTGGACCATCCTCCGCCTCGGCCACACGCCCACCGGCGCCAAAACCAAACACGGCCGCCCCGAAAACATGGGCCTCGAATGCGACAAACTCAGCGCCGCCGCCGTCCGCGTGCAGTGGGAAAACTATGTCGGCGTCCTCCTCCGCGAAGTGAAAAAAGTCCCCGGCGCCAAACTCTCCGGCATCGGCATCGATAGCAACGAACACGGCTCGCAAAACTGGACGCCCGACTTCCTCGCCCGATTCATCCGCCGCCGCGGCTACGACCTCCGCGCCTTTCTCCCCGTGATGATGGGCCGAGTCGTCGGCAGCCGCGAGCAATCCGACGAAATCCTCCACGACGTCCGCCGCACCATCGCCGACCTCATGAGCGACGAGTACTTCGGTACCTTCCAAAAACTCTGCCATGCCGAAGGCATGACCTCCACCGCTCAAGCGCCCGGCATCGCGACGTGTCTGCCGAGCGACAACATCCAGGCCAAAGGCCGCACCGATATTCCTATGGGCGAATTTTGGATGACCCAAACCGAGGGCACCATCGACTGCAAAGAAGCCGCCTCCGCCGCGCACGTCTACGGCCTCCCCATCGCCGCCGCCGAAGCCTTCACCGGCAGCAAAGCCGACGCGCATCCCGCCATGATGAAACCCTTCGCCGACGCCGCCCTCGCGCTCGGCATCAACAAATTCGTCGTCCTCGCCTCCGTCCATCAACCCTGGGACGACCGCAAACCCGGCGTAACCGAAGACCGCTTCTACCTCCCCTACCAGCGCCACAACACGTGGTGGGAAGACAGCACACCCTTCTGGGACACGCTCTCCCGCTCTTCGCACATGCTCCGTCAGGGCCTCCCAGTCGCCGACCTCCTCTATCATCTGGGCAACGACACGCCGCTCAAGATCGCCACCCACCGCATGCGCCCCGCGCCTCCCGCCGGGTACGATTACGATGTCTGCGGCGACGAAGTGCTCCTCACGCGCACCCGCGTCGAAAACGGCCGCATCGTCCTCCCCGACGGCATGAGTTACCGGATACTCGTCCTCGCCGGCGGCCGTCACCTCTCGCTCGCCGCCGCCCGCCACCTGCAAAAACTCGTCACCGACGGCGCCACCGTCCTCGGCCCGCTAAAACCCGAAGGCTCTGCCAGCTTCTCCGACGGCCCCGCAGGCGACGCCGAAGTCCGCCGCATCGCCGACCAACTCTGGGGCCCCGGCCCGCTCACCGCCCGCGGCGAAAAAACCACCGGCCTCGGTCGCATCCTCTGGGGTCACACCCCCGCCGAAGCGCTCTCCGCCTGCAACCTCGCCCCCGATTTCTCCCCGACCGAAAATCTCTCTTCAGCGAAACTCCTCTTCACCCACCGCCGCACGCCCGACCGCGACATCTACTTCGTCGCCAACCACGGCACCACCGGCGTCAACGGCCACGCCCGCTTCCGCGTCACCGGCCGCATCCCCGAACGCTGGAATCCAGAAACCGGCGACATCGCCACGATCGACGGCTGGAGCGAAACCGACGGCACCACCACCGTCCCCCTCATCCTCGAACCCCACGCCTCCACCTTCATCATCTTCCGCGCACCCACCGCACCGAGCGCCGCCCAAAAACCACCCGTCCCTCCCGCTCTCGTCCAAGACACGCCCCTCCACGCCTCCATCGCCGGCCCATGGTCTGTCCACTTCACCCCCGGCTGGGGTGCCCCGGAAAAAATCGAGCTCCCTCAACTCTCCTCCTGGACCGACCACACCGACCCCGGCGTCCGCCACTACTCCGGCTCCGCGACCTACACCTGCACCTTCGATCTCCCCGCGCTCCCGCCCACCGGCCGCGTCCTTCTCGACCTCGGCAACGTCGCCGTCATCGCCAGCATCAAACTCAACAACCACGACCTCGGCATCGCGTGGAAATCGCCCTACGCGCTCGACGCCACCGCCGCCCTCCGCCCCGGCCGCAACACTCTCGAAGTCCGCGTCGCCAACCTCTGGGTCAACCGCCTCATCGCCGACAGCGCCCTCCCGGAATCCGAACGCAAAACCTGGGTCACCTGGAACCCCTACAAAAACGCCGACCCGCTCCTCCCCTCCGGCCTCCTCGGCCCCGTCACCCTGCGTCACCTTACACGATAGTCAGGGAGTTCCCGCCGTCATCATTCACTATCTTCCTCCGCCTTCGGCATTCGGCCTTAGACCTTCGGACTTCTCCGCCATTGGCCATTAGTCATTGGTCATTGCCGCGCGCGACCCGCGCGGCTCCACTCCGCCCCACTCGATGATCCGGCTCAGCGGCGTTCTCCTCCTCACACTTTTCTCTCTCTGCGCACTCGCGCCCGTCAGCAACGCCGCTCCGTGGGCCGAGCTCCGCACCGATCTCCCCGCCGACCCCGCCCTCATCCAAGGCACGCTACCCAACGGCCTGCGCTACGTCATCCGCCGCAACGCCGAACCCCGCGACCGCGTCACCCTCCGCCTCGTTGTCGCCGCCGGCGCTCTTCACGAACGCGACGACGAACGCGGCCTCGCTCACTTCGTCGAGCACATGATCTTCCGAGGCACCCGCTCGCATCCCGGAGATTCCCTCGTCAACGCCCTCCAGCGCCTCGGCGTCGGCTTCGGCCCCGACAACACCGCCTTCACTCACTACGACCACACCATCTACCACCTGGAACTGCCCGACACCACCGCCGCCACCCTCAAGCAAGGCCTGTCCACGTTCTACGAATACGCCGCCGAGGCCACCTTCGACCCCGCCCTCATCGAACGCGAACGCGGCATCATCTTCAGTGAAAAAGCCACCCGCGACACCCCCGGCTATCGCCGCAACGTCGCCGGCCTCGCCTTCCTCTGGCCCGACTCGCTTCAAGCCCGCCGCCCCGTCATCGGCGTCGAGGAAACCCTCCGCTCCGTCACCCGCGAACACTTCGTCGCTTTCTACGACGCCTGGTACCGCCCCGACCGCACCGCCGTCGTCATCGTCGGCGACATCGACCCCGACACCGCGCGCAAACTCATCGAGGAAACCTTCGCCAACTTTACCGCCCGCGCCCCCGCCCGCGACGACCCCGTCAACATCATCCCCGCCACCGCCACCTCGCCCGACATCAAGATCAACCTCGATTCCGCCTACGTCGGCATCGGCCTCGCCTTCCAGCACCCGCGCTCCAGTCCCGACGAACCCGATACACGCGAACACCGCACAGCCCGCCTCCACCGCTCGCTCGCCTTCGCCATGCAGCAGCAACGCCTCAACCGCATCGCTGCCGAGCTTGGCGACGCCCTCGTCGCCCCCTCCGCCTCCGTCGATGATTTCATCCCCGGCTGGGAAGTCGCCTCCTTCAGTGCCGCCGGCCGCATCGATCACTGGCGCGAACTCGCCGCCGCCCTCGAACAAGAACACCGCCGCGCCATCCTCCACGGCTTCACCCCCGCCGAGCTCGACCTCGCCCGCCGCAGCTTCACCGAACTCCTCGAAACCAACATCCGCAGTTTCCCTACGCGCCGCTCCGAACACCACGCCGCCGAGATCGTAGATCTCCTGCTCAATGGCGACGCGATCACCACCCCCGAAGCCATCCGCGACGACCTCGCCGCTCCCCTCGCCGCCGCGACTCTGCAAGCGTGCAACCGCGCCTTCCGCAGCACCTGGGAACGCTCCGCCCTCCACGTCTTCATCAGCGCCAACCCCGCCTTCAAAGAAGACGTCCGCTCCATCGCCCAGGTCCTCAACGAAAGCCGCCAGACTCCCGTCACCGCCCGCACCACCGCCGCTGCGGCACCATTCGCCTACACCGATTTCGGCCCGCCGGGGAAACTCGTACACGAGGAAACCGCCGCCGGTCTCGACGTGCGCCTCTCCCGCTTCGCCAATGGCGTCTGCCTCAATTTCAAACAGACCGACTTCGAGGCCGACACCGTCAACATCTTCGTCCGCATCCGCGGCGGCCGCCTCACCACGCCCTCCGCCCTGCCCGGTCTGGATTTGCTCGCTGGATACGCCTTCACCGATGGCGGCCTCGGCAAACACAGCGCCGCCGAGATCGGCGACCTACTCACCGGTCACAACGTCGGTCTCAGCTTCCACCTCGAACCCGACGCCTTCGTCTTCACCGGCCGCAGCTCCCGCCGCGATCTTCCGCTCTGCCTCCAGCTCATCGCCGCCTACATCACCGACGCCGGCTACCGCCCCGAAGCCCTCCGCGATGCGCACGCCTCCTACGGCTCGCTCCTCTCCTCGCTCGAAGCCTCCGCCGGCGGCCCCATCCGCCGCTACGCCGAACGACAGCTCTTCCACGACGACGCCCGCTTCGGCATCCCCGGCGAACAACACTTCTACAACCGCACGCTCCCTGAACTCGAAGCCTGGCTCCGCCCCGCACTCGCCGAAGCGCCCCTCGAGATGAGCATCGTCGGTGACACCACCTGGGACGCCGCCTCTGCCGCTGTTTCCCAAACTCTCGGTGCCTTGCCCGCCCGCGCCGAAACCGCAAAACCTCCGCGCCTAAAAACTCCTCGCTTCGCCGACCCCGCCCGCCAGCCCGTACTCTACATCGCCCCCGCCCGCCTCAAACAATCCGCCATCGCCTGGTATTTCCCCGCCCCCGACGCCAGCGACTACCGCACCGAACGCCGCTGCTTCCTCCTCGCCTCCATCCTCGAAGAACGCGTCCGCCACCGCCTCCGCGAAGAACTTGGCTCCGCCTACGCGCCCAACGCCGCCTTCATCTCCTACGATGCTCTCCCCAAATGCAGCTACTTCGTCGTGTACGCCGAAGTGGACACCGACCGCGCCCCCGAAGCCGCCGCCGCCCTCCGCAAAGAATTCGATGCCCTCCGCGACAAAGGCATCACCGACGACGAATTCCTCCGCGTGAAAACGCCCTTCCTCCGCGAGCGCACCGACCACCTCCGCAGCAACGGCTACTGGGGCCACACCGTCCTGCTCGACGCCCAAGAACGCCCCTACCGCCTCGAAGCCGCGCTCAACCGCCACACCGACACCTCCGCCATCACCCGCGCCGAAGTCCAGTCACTGCTCGGCAAATACATCAGCCGCAAGAAAGGCTCCCTCTTCATCGCCGAGCCCGGCCGCCTCCGCAAATGGGACGGCAAGTGATCCACCGTAGGGCTCGCGCTCGCGCGATGCCGCCGACGCTCTGACCCCGTAGGCCAGCGAGCTCGCTTGCGCTCCTATCACCCGCCCTGCGCCCCGCTCACTTCGCCGAGCGAAAGCTCACCTTCCAGTTCAGCACCTGCGTCAGCCCCAGCAGCCCGATCGTCGTCACGCCGATCACACCAAACCCCGTCCAGTCGTGAAACCGCCCCTCGATCGCCTGCGGCCCGTACTGATAAGCCCAGCCCGTGAGAAACAGGCTGCGCACTAGATTCATCACCAGAGCAAACGCGGTCGCCGCGACCAGTAGCGTTATCTTTTTCCACAACTGCTCGAAACACATCGCGCCTAAAAAAGACCCCGCGAACAAGCACCCCATCAGCGAGCGAATCCCCGAACACGCCTCCGCCACACCCACCTCGCCCGTCGGCAGCACCAGCACATGTCCCTGCTGCTCGATCGCCATCCCCAGCGATTCGAAAACGAAGAACACCACACTCGTGATCTTCCCGAGCAGGAAAAGACTGAGCGCATTCTCGATCAGCGAAATCATCGGCGCCGACACCAGCCACACCAGCGCCGGAAACACGAACAGCCGCGCGACCGCCCAGCCGTCCGCGCCTTCCGAATACGCCGTCAACGTGATCAACCCCAGCGCCATCCCCGCCGTCCCGAGCGACAACGCCAGCGACGCCGGATAAGACGCCCCCGCCGCCGCGAGCGTCAGCGAGCCAAATAAAAAAAACGCCGTACCGCCCAACACTGACAGCCACGCCCCAATTCGCATCAACATCCCCCGCCCCGAATCCTCAGGCACCCGCGACTTCGTTGCGGCGGCCACCACCTGCGGCCAGCGTTCATAAATCACATAGCCCGCAAAAAAAGGCACCAGCCATCCGAAGACATAATCGTCCTTCAGCAGCCACCAGTGCGAATGATTCCACGCCGTGAACGCCATGAACCCGATCGCCACCATCACCGCATACCCCAGTGACACACCCACCCCCGCGATGGTTTTTCTGGGAGCCAGAGCATTGGATTCCGTGCGCATGAGACGCCCTCACCCGATGCGAGGATACCAAAAGAATAAAGCCCAGACTTTCGCCCCGTAGGCCAGCGTGCTCGCACGCGCTCCGTCTCCCGTATCCCTGTAGGAGCGGCTTTACGCCGCGATGCCCTCACCCGCGCACATCGCGCTCCCCGCTCCTAATCCGCCTTCTTTGCGCCTTCGCGTCTTTGCGTGAGCCTTCCGCCACTTCCGCGCACATCTCATCACCAACCCACCGCTCGACTCCACACGCCAACCACGAAACATCCCGCTCATGCCCGCGCCCGCCACTTGGTCTGACTGGAGCCCGCTCAATTTTCTCCCGCCACTCACCGACCGCACCCTCGCCGAGCTCCTCGACGGCGGTCAGGCCTTTCGCTGGAACCGCCAGACCGACGGCAGCTACCTCGGCGTCTGGTCCGACTGCATCGCCCAAATCCGCCGCGACGAAACCGGCCTCACTCACTGGCGCTCCCCCGCTCCGCTCACCAAACGTGTCGCCGCCTCTCTCCCGATCTACTTCGGGCAACACGCCGCCTTCGATGCGCTCCTCGATGCACTCCCGTGGCGAAGCGACGCCCACCTCGCGCTCTGCCTGAAAACCTTCCCCGGCCTCCGCATCCTCCGCCAGCCCTTCGGCGAGACGCTTCTCGGGTTCCTGTGCAGCGCCACCAAGCAGATCGTGCAGATCAAACAGATGATGGAGCTCCTCGCCACCCGCCACGGCGCTTCGCTCGGCACTATCCCGGCTGATGGTACAACGGCCGCGAAAATCATCCACCGCCTGCCTGCCTGGTCGGAACTCGCCGCCGTGCCCGAAACCCAACTACGCGAATGCCTCCTCGGCTTTCGCGCCCGCTACATCCACGACACCGCGCAATTCCTCGCCGCACATCCTGGCTGGCTGGAAGAAACCGAACAGCTCCCCTACGCCGAAGCCAAAGAACGCCTCTGCTCGCTCCCCGGTGTCGGCGAAAAAGTCGCCGACTGCGTCCTGCTCTTCGGCGCGGGAAAAATGGAAGCCTTCCCCGTCGACGTCTGGATCTTGAAGACGCTCGAAACCCGCTACGGTCTCAACGGTTGGAAGCCCGCACAAGTCGCCCAATTCGGCCGCTCGCATTTCGGCACTGCCGCGGGCTTGGCCCAGCAGTTTCTCTTCGCTTACGAAAGAACGGCGAAGAAGGCGAATATCCCAAGCTAATCCGTTTCCACTCGTTCTCATGCATCCGTTTTAATCTGGTCGATAGACTGTTTTAAGATTTCGAAACGAAAGCCTCAGATAGTCGGCATCGACCGGGCGTTTAAGATACGGCATCAGCTGCGATGGCTCGGTCGGGAGTTGAGCGCTGTTAACGCGTTTGAATTCAGTCACTGCCTCATTGATCGCATCGAATGAAAGATGCACCGACTGCATCATCGTACTCCCTCCACCGGTATAGCTATAACGGGCATCATAGATATCATCGACGATCTTGTTTCGCAGGACCATGCGAGCTTCACCGCCGTCCGAGTCGATGACTCTTGTTTTATCCAATTTGCCGAGTTCGTAATTCTTCAGAATCGCCGGATCGATCTGAGGATCGAAATAGGCAGCCAGTTCTTCAGGCGCGCCCGGCAACGGACGCTTCGTTTCCTTTTTATACCGATCCAACGCGGCACTCAGAGGCTTACCAAAACGCTTAAGCGCAAGGTTCCTGAGGGTCGAAAGAGCATCGCGTGCCCCGAGCGTGGTTTCCACTTTCGCACTTTTAGCCGCCTCCAGCCAGTCATCCTCCGTGAGGTACGCCATCTCAGGAATTCGTTTATCCGGCATTTTATCCAACCAAGTGTGCAATGCCTTCACGCGATCCAGCCAGGCTTCGAGCGCGGACTCGATTTCAGGATCTCCGCCAGACGCCGCCGCGCGGACTGAAGCGAGTTCACTCTCCGCTGTGGCCAGCCTCTTCAACGCTGCTTCCTGTTTCGCGCGCAGCTCCCGGGAATCTTTCAGCAATGCCTCCATCCGTTCTTCGAGCGAACGCGTGCGGGCTTTCTCAAGGGAAAGTTGGTGAGCCTCATAAAAAGCGACGCCGACGCTCAGGGTCAGCGCGGCGGAGAAGGCGATTTTCTTCAGGGTTGTCATAAGAATGATCTGAGAACCTTGCGTGGATGCCGCTGCGAGCGCGGTTACTCCGGTTAGATTCGCCGCGAGCATCGCAGGCGCGGGCACGACTGCTTGCGCGGAGAGTTGCGTAGCAACCGCGGCCGCACCAAGGACGACGCCGCGTTTGCCAAAATAAGTGCGAAGCTGCTCGAGCGCCCGACTCACGCGCTTTTGCGCAGCGGCTTCGGACGCGCCCAAGACATCGCCCACTTCTCGCAGGCTGCGATTTTCGAAGAACCGAAGAATCACGGCGCGCCGGTCATCTTCGCTCAGCGAAGCGACCGCTTCGTCAAGCAACGGCTCCATTTGCTCGGACGTGCCCACTGCGTTTTCAGCCGGATCATCCGTGAGCGGTTCCGGCCGCGAGTGAACGCGCGCTTCGCTGCGAAGGACATCTATCGCTCTGCGGCGCGTGACGAGAAACAGCCACGCCGCGAGCGGCTGTGTGGGCTTCAGTCTCTTTGCCGAGCGCGCCAGATCGATAAAGACGTTCTGAGTGACTTCCTCCGCTAGATGCGGGGCACGCACCTGCCGCCGGGCTGCGGAATAAACCAGATCAAGATAACGACGAACGAGCTCGGCAAACGCACACGAAGAGCCTTCCCGCGTGTAAGCCTGAAGCAGTTCGTGATCGCTCATTCATCTGACTATCGCTCGCGACTAAGCGAAATCAGACAAAGAAAATTCGAGTCGGCGGATTATTTCGAACGCTGGATGAGTTCCACCTCGTAGCCTTCCGGCGCGTCGATGAAGGCGATCATGCCGCTACCGCTCGGCGTCGGACCATCACTCAACTCGTAGCCGCGCTCTTTCAAACCGGCGGCGAATGCCGTGAGGTCTTCGACTTCGAACGCGAGGTGCATGAGATCCGGCTGCACTTTCACGGGTTCGGCACCGGGCGGCATCTGACAGATCTCAATTTCCTCATCGCTGTTCGGCGTGGCGATGAATGCAAGCTGCGCGCCGCGCGGTGACGTGTGCCGGCGGGAAACTTTGAGCCCCAGTGCGTGTTCGTAGAATGCCACGGTGCGCTCGAGATCGTTCACGCGCATACGCGTGTGGAGAAGCTTTTTGACCATGGTGTGGACGGTGCGGCGGTGAGCGGAAAAGGCAAATGTCCGAGAATCCCGGGCGTTGAATCCACGCATGAAAAAGCCGCCGACGTTTCCGTTGGCGGCTTTGAAAACTGAAACGCTCAGTGCGTCGCTCTCGCTCAGGAAGCGGAGACCTCGGCGACTGGAGCCGCCTCGGGGATCTCGTCGCCGAATGGCAGCGTGACCTTGAGCTTTTTGTACATCGGGAGACCCGTGCCAGCAGGGATCAGGTGACCCATGATCACGTTTTCCTTGAAGCCCTTGAGCATATCGATCTTGCCGAGCGTCGAGGCGTCGGTGAGGACGCGCGTCGTCTCTTGGAAGGAAGCGGCCGAGATGAAGCTCTCGGTTTCGAGCGAGGCCTTGGTGATACCCAAGAGGATCGGCTCGGCTTCAGCGGGCTTACCACCGGCTTCTTCAATGCGACGGTTATTCGCAATGAAGGCAGCGCGGTCGATCTGCTCGCCCCAGAAGTACTCGGAGTCACCTGGATCCGTGATACGGACCTTGCGGAGCATCTGGCGGATGATGATTTCGATGTGCTTGTCGTTAATGGTCACACCTTGGAGGCGGTAAACTTCCTGCACCTGCGAGATGAGGAAATCGTACAGCGCCGATGGCCCGAGGATCTCGAGGATCTCGTGTGGATCGGCGGAGCCTTCGGTGAGGTGCTGGCCCTTGTGGACGACGTCGCCTGGCTGCACGATGATGTGCTTGCCGGCCGGGATGAGGTGTTCCTCCTCCTGCGAAGTCTCCTCGTTTTTCACGACGAGCTTGCGCTTGCCGCGGATCGTTCCTTCGAAGGAAACGACGCCATCGATACGAGCCATCTCGGCCGCGTCTTTTGGACGGCGGGCTTCGAAGAGCTCGGCGATGCGGGGGAGACCGCCCGTGATGTCCTTGGTCTTGGACGCCTGACGTGGCGTTTTCGCGAGGAGCGCGCCGGGAGCGATGATGTCGCCCTCGTTGACCGAAATCTGCGCGCCGACGGGAATCGAGTAAGCAGCGAGCGGCTTGTTGGACGCGTCGCGGATTTCGACCTGAGGATTGAGATCTTCTTTATGCTCGATGACGACCGTGGCGATGCGGCCCGACGATTCGTCGAGTTCGCGCTTCACGGTGACACCAGGGATCATGTCCTTGAAGACGAGCGTACCACCCTTTTCAGAGAGGACGGGAACGTTGTACGGATCCCACTGCGCGAGCACGGCACCCTTTTCGATCTTCTCGCCGTCACCGATGGTGAGGAAGGAACCGACAACGATGTTGTAGCTCTCGAGTTCGCGATCTTCGGAGTCGATGATCTGGATCGAGCCAGTCTTGTTAAGAACGATGGCTGCACCGTCAGCGGTCTGCACGAGGCGGAGACCCTTGTACTTCACTTTGCCGCCGGAGCGGACGCGAATTTCAGGAGTCTTGAATCCACCGGTAGCGACGCCACCAATGTGGAACGTACGCATCGTGAGCTGCGTGCCGGGTTCACCGATCGACTGAGCGGCGATGATGCCGATCGAGTCACCGGTCTTGGCGACACGGTTGGTGGCGGGATTGATGCCGTAGCTCTTCGCATCGATGCCGTGGCGGCTGGTCGATGTGAGGGGCGACATGATCTTCACGCGCTCGAGGCCGGATTCTTCGATCTTGGTGGCGATTTCCTCAGTGATGAGTTCGCCGGAACCAACGAGGAGCTCGGTCGGATTGAGCGGATTGAAGACGTCGTCGCTCACGCAACGGCCGATGATACGCTCGCGGAGACCGACGATTTCGTCGTCACCTTCAAAGATCGCTTTCTTCCAGACACCGTCGCGGGTGCCGCAATCTTCTTCGGCGATGACAACGTCCATGGCCACGTCACACAGTTTACGTGTGAGGTAACCGGCGTCAGCGGTCTTGAGCGCGGTATCGGCGAGACCCTTACGGGCGCCGTGCGTCGAGATGAAGTATTCGAGAACGGTCAGACCTTCGCGGAAGGACGACAGAATCGGGCGTTCGATGATTTCGCCGGATGGCTTGGCCATGAGGCCGCGGGTACCGCACAGCTGACGAACCTGCTGTTTGTTACCACGGGCACCGGAGTCCATCATGATGTAGACCGGATTGATCTCAGGACGGCCGTCGTTGCCTTCGAGTTTCGCGAATACTGCCTTCGCGATCTTGTCGGTGGCACCGGTCCAGATATCGACTACCTTATTGTAGCGCTCGCCGTCGGTGATGATGCCCTTGTTGAACTGGGCTTCGACCTCGGTGATCTTTTTGCGCGAGTCGGCAACGATGTCCTTTTTGTCCTCGGGGATGATCATGTCATCGATACCGATGGAAATACCGGCCTGCATGGCGGTCTGGAAACCGAGCTCCTTCAACTTGTCGAGGGTCTCGATCGTGATGACGTCGCCGGCAACCTTGTAGGTATTCAGAATGAGGTCACCGAGCTTGGCCTTCGGAACTGGGAAGTTCACGTAGCCGAGACCCGCGGGCCAGATCTGGTTGAAAATTACGCGACCAACCGTCGTGCGGAGGGTCTTGCGCTCCTTGTTACCGTACACGGTATCTCGACCGTGATCGGGATTCGGGATCTCGACCCAATCGTGAACCTTAAGCGCGCCATCGGTTTTCGCGAAGAGCACTTCCTGAAGACCACTGAGGAGCGGGATGCGCTCGCCTTTGGCGACTTTCTTACGGGGCTCAACCGTGAGGTAGTAAGCACCAAGAACGATGTCCTGCGAAGGAGTGAGGATCGGCTTGCCGGAGGACGGCGAGAAGATGTTGCTCGTCGCCATCATGAGGAGTTTGCACTCCATCACGGCTTCCAATGAAAGCGGGACGTGAACAGCCATCTGGTCACCGTCGAAGTCGGCGTTGTAAGCCGTACAGACGAGTGGGTGAACGCGGATCGCTTCCCCCTCGATGAGGACAGGCTCGAAAGCCTGGATCGATAGACGGTGAAGCGTGGGCGCGCGATTGAGTAGGACTGGGTGGCCCTTCGTGACTTCTTCAAGAATGTCCCAGACTTCTGGAGACTTCTTCTCGATCATCTTGCGGGCACCGCGGACGGTGTGCACGAAGCCGAGCTCCTTAAGACGGCGGATGATGAATGGCTCAAAGAGAACCAGCGCCATCTTCTTGGGGAGGCCACACTGGTTGAGCTTCAGCTCAGGACCGATGACGATCACGGAACGGCCGGAATAATCGACACGCTTGCCGAGAAGATTTTGGCGGAAGCGACCCTGCTTGCCCTTGAGCATGTCCGAGAGGGACTTCAAAGGACGGTTGCCTGCGCCAGTCACTGGACGGCCGTGGCGACCGTTGTCGAAGAGCGCGTCGACAGCTTCCTGCAGCATGCGCTTTTCGTTGTGAATGATCACATCGGGCGTCTTCAGCTGCATCAAATTTTTCAACCGGTTGTTGCGGTTGATGACGCGGCGATAGAGATCGTTGAGATCGGAGGTCGCAAAACGACCACCCTCGAGAGGAACCAACGGACGCAGGTCCGGTGGGATCACGGGGAGGACTTCAATGACCATCCATTCAGGACGGGACTTCGAGTGGATGAAGCCTTGGATGACCTTCAGACGCTTTGAGAGCTTCTTTTTGATCTGCTTCGATTTGGTCGCGCGCATCTGCTCCTGGAGCTCGGCGACAGTCGCTTCCATATCCATCTTGCCGAGCGCTTCGCGAACGGCTTCGGCACCCATCTTGGCGACGAAGGAATCATCACCGTACTCATCGAGCGCCTGGCGGTACTCGGTGTCGGTGAGGAGCTGCTTCATCTCGAGCGGGGTCTTGCCCGGATCGACGACCATGAAGTTTTCGTAGTAGATCACGCGCTCAAGCGAGCGGGCGGTCATGTCGAGGAGAAGACCGAGACGGCTCGGCATGCTCTTCAAGAACCAGATGTGAGCGACAGGAACGGCGAGTTCGATGTGGCCCATGCGCTCGCGACGGACGCGGGCGATCGTGACTTCGACGCCGCAGCGATCGCAGACGACGTCCTTGTATTTGATGCGCTTGTACTTTCCGCACGCGCACTCGTAGTCGCGGACGGGCCCGAAGATCTTTTGGCAGAAGAGACCGCCTGGCTCGGGCTTGAAGGTACGATAGTTGATCGTCTCTGGATTTTTAACCTCACCCTTCGACCAGTTACGGATCGTTTCGGGCGAGGAGACGGTGATGGAAACGCAGTCGAACGGATTCTCGTCGAGGCCGAGAGCCGAGCGGACTTCATCGCGTGCGGGTGACGCGGCGGTTTCTGAGGGTTGGATGCTCATTTAATTTTCCCTGTATACTATGTCGTTAAAAGATGCGGAGGTGCAGGCAGGCTTAGGTGCCGGTGCGGGAGGTCGTGGAGCCGAAGCCTAGGACGTCGCGTTTGCTGAGCTTGATGTCCAAGCACAGCGACTGGATTTCCTTGATCAACACGTTGAACGATTCCGGCGTACCGGCCGTGAGCGTGTTGTCGCCCTTGACGAGCGACTCATAGATCTTGGTGCGGCCTTGCACGTCGTCGGATTTGACGGTGAGGAGCTCCTGGAGGGTGTGCGCAGCGCCATAGGCTTCGAGCGCCCACACTTCCATTTCGCCGAAACGCTGGCCACCGTACTGGGCTTTGCCGCCCAATGGTTGCTGCGTGACGAGGGAGTATGGACCGACGGCGCGGGCGTGAATCTTGTGAGACACAAGATGGTTCAGCTTCATCATGTAGATGTAGCCGACCACGACCTGCTGATCGATCTTCTCGCCGGTACGACCGTCGAAGAGTGCAGATTTGCCGGAGGTCGGCAGACCAGCGTCCTTGAGGTATTCACGGACTTTCTTTTCCGGGATACCGTCGAACACAGGCGTCGCGACCTTGATGCCGAGTTTCTTACACGCCCAACCGAGGTGTGTCTCCAACACCTGGCCGACGTTCATACGTGAAGGAACGCCGAGCGGGTTAAGACAGATCTCGACCGGCGTACCGTCCGGGAGGAACGGCATGTCTTCTTCGGGAACGATCTTCGCGACGACACCCTTGTTACCGTGACGACCGGCCATCTTGTCACCGACCTCGAGCTTTTGCTTCGTGGCGATATACACTTTGACCTGCTTGATCGCGCCGTTGCCCGCATCGTCACCGGCTTCGATGCCGGTGATCTTGCGTTCGCGGTCGCCTTCGAGCTCGTCGAACTTCGACTGATAAGAGCCGATGATCTCCATGATCTTGATACGAACCGGAGACGGGTCGATCTCGACGTGTTTGGAGACGGCGGCGAGCTTGCGGAGGAGCGTCTTGGTGATCTTGCGGTTGGCCGGGATGATGACCTCGTTGGTCTGGCCGTTGATCACGTCGAGCGGGATCTTTTCGCCGAGGAGGATGTTGGAGAGGGCCTCGGTGAGGCCTTCGCGCAACTTGTCCATCTGGGTCTTATAATCTTCCTGGATCTGCTTGGTCTGGCGGCGGCGATCGGAAGGAGAAAGTTTCTCTTTCTCGAAATCGATGCGGCTGGAAACCTTTACGTCCATGATGATGCCGCCAACACCGGAAGGCACCACGAGGGAGGTGTCCTTAACGTCGGCAGCTTTTTCACCGAAGATCGCGCGGAGGAGCTTCTCTTCAGGAGCGAGCTCGGTCTCGGATTTCGGAGTGATTTTGCCGACGAGGATGTCGCCGGGCTTCACTTCGGCACCGATGCGGATAACGCCGTTGTGATCGAGGTTTTTGAGCGCCTCTTCACCGACGTTCGGAATATCGCGCGTGATTTCTTCTGGCCCAAGCTTCGTGTCACGAGCAGTGACTTCGAATTCCTGGATGTGGATCGAGGTGAAGATGTCTTCCTTAAG
This sequence comes from Nibricoccus aquaticus, assembly GCF_002310495.1. Taxonomy (GTDB): domain Bacteria; phylum Verrucomicrobiota; class Verrucomicrobiia; order Opitutales; family Opitutaceae; genus Nibricoccus; species Nibricoccus aquaticus. The sequence continues at coordinate 1,245,353 of NZ_CP023344.1, forward strand.
AACCTTCTCGGAGATGAGGATGGCGTCTTCGAAGTTGTAGCCGTTCCAAGGCATGAACGCGACGAGCACGTTGCGGCCGAGCGCCATTTCGCCGTCTTCGGTCGAAGGACCGTCAGCAATGATCTGGCCGGCTTTGATCTTCTGACCTTTTTCAACAATGGGCTTTTGATTGAAGCAGGTGCCCGCGTTTGAGCGCATGAACTTGCGCAGCTCGTAAACGTGAACGCCGTTCTTGGCGTCGGTTTTCGGAGCGCGATCAAAGTTCTTCGGCAGTTCGCCATCCTCGGTGACAACGATGCGCTTGGCGTCAACGGCGGCGACGATGCCTTTCTCGTCAGCGACAACCACGATCTTCGAGTCACGAGCGACACGCTCTTCGATACCGGTGCCCACGAATGGAGACTCGGCTTTGAGGAGCGGAACGCCTTGGCGTTGCATGTTGGCGCCCATCAGAGCGCGGTTGGCGTCGTCGTGCTCAAGGAACGGAATCATTCCGGCAGCGATCGAGATGACCTGCTTCGGAGAAACGTCCATGAGGTCGACCTCGCTCGCGGCGACTTCCAAGAAGTTGCCTTGCTGACGAACGGTGACCTTGCCGACGAAGTGGTTCTTGTCGTCGAGCTCAGAGTTAGCCTGAGCGATGACTTTGCCTTCTTCCTGGTCGGCGGTGAGGTACTCGATCTTGTCGGTAGCCTTGCCGTCTTTGCAAAGACGATACGGCGTTTCGATGAAGCCGAATTCGTTGACGCGGGCGTAGGTCGAGAGCGAGTTGATCAGACCGATGTTTGGACCTTCGGGCGTCTCAATCGGGCAAATACGTCCATAGTGCGACGGATGAACGTCGCGGACTTCGAAGCCAGCGCGATCGCGGTTAAGACCGCCTGGCCCGAGGGCGGAG